>CAZFGA010000008.1:0-137011 GCA_964518395.1 uncultured Flavobacterium sp. | reverse complement strand
CCTTTATTGCGGGTGCAAAAGTAGCACCTTTTTCCGCTTTCGCAAACTTTATGGTAACTTTTTTTTGAAGTTTTTTGCAAGATGCTGGAAAACAGAACCATGCATCTAAATTTTTTTGAGCCTTTTTGGCGGCTCAATCTCCGAAGCCTGTAAAATCAAGGAAAAGATATTGGTAAGTGGGCCAATTCTAATAGAAAACCACATGAATTTATATACATATATATAGGTATATGGACGAAATCTGGATAAATTTTATCAGGCAACAATAAAAAAGGCAGCTTTAAACAGCTGCCTTCTTCAATTTTGGTTATAAGAAACCTATTATGTTTTAGATTTTGCTACTTTCTCATTCCATGATTTGGCTAATTCCTGATAATTGATACTGATACCTGGGTTTTGTTTTGGAAGTCGGCCCTCTTCAAAAGCCCTTACTAATATAGTTTCAATTAGAAAATCCTCTGGTACACTATAAGGACTGTATTGTGTTTTTAAATTTATGCTAAAAACACGAGCGGTCTTATTGGCCCAAAATGCCTTCCACCCGCTTTTTTGCTCTTTAATAAGGTCAAAGGTTGTTGAACCCGTTTGTCTATGGATAAGCTTTACCAGAATTTGACCGTCTCTTCTTGATAATTTCTTGAGTTGTCCTTCAAATTCATTCTCGAGATATTTCTCTACAATCTTAAAGTACTTCTTCTTTTCTTTCTCCGTCTTTAATTTTGCCATTCCTTTTTCCAGCGCAACTAATCTATCCGCTGCTGCTTTTGCAAAAGGATACACCCTTTGCACTCTTCTTTGCAAAACCAGGAAGTTCTTTTTGCTTTCTTCATCAATCTCTCCTTTTAATATAAGTACTTCATCAAGCTGAACAACTTTTATTGTATCTGGCTCGTTTAAGTACTCATCATTTTTATCAACCTGCGCATGCAACGCATTTGACAAAAGAAACAGGAGGAAGAAATAGTTTATAGCTTTCATTAAGTTTGATTTGTTGTGTAAAATTATATAATATATGGATAACTGTAATTTCAAATTTATATTTTAGCAAAAAATAATCATATGGCATCAAAATCTATACTAAAGAAGTCTTCTCTTGACTTTTTGGAAAACTACCTTAATAATGCATCGCCTACAGGATATGAATCCAGCGGTCAAAAAATCTGGATGGACTATCTAAAACCATACGTTGATACTTTTATTACGGATACCTATGGAACTGCTGTCGGAATCATCAACCCTGAAGCAGACTATAAGGTCGTAATCGAAGGTCATGCTGATGAAATTTCATGGTATGTCAATTATATTACTGATAACGGTTTAATTTATGTAATTCGCAATGGTGGTTCTGATCACATGATTGCTCCTTCAAAACGTGTCAATATTCATACCAAAAACGGAATTGTTAAAGGTGTTTTTGGCTGGCCTGCCATTCATACCCGAAATCGCAGTAAAGAAGAAGGCGCAAGAATCGACAATATTTTCATTGACTGCGGCTGCGAAACAAAAGAAGAGGTTGAAAAGCTTGGCGTTCATGTTGGCTGTGTCATTACCTATCCTGATGATTTTATGGTATTGAATGAAAACAAATTTGTTTGTCGGGCGATTGACAATCGAATTGGCGGCTTTATGATTGCTGAAGTAGCACGACTGCTTCATGAAAACAAAAAGAAACTGCCTTTCGGATTGTATATTACTAATTCTGTTCAGGAAGAAGTAGGCTTACGTGGTGCAGAAATGATTACCAAAACAATCCGACCTAATGTTGCAATTGTTACCGATGTTTGCCACGATTCGACTACACCTATGATTGACAAAAAGATTGAAGGCGATACACAAATAGGAAAAGGACCAGTTGTAACTTATGCACCAGCCGTTCAAAACAACCTTAGAGAATTAATTCTGGATACAGCCGAAGAAAAGAAAATCCCATTCCAGAGATTGGCTTCTTCAAGGGTTACCGGAACAGATACGGATGCTTTTGCTTACAGTAACGGAGGTGTAGCTTCGGCTTTAATTTCTTTACCGCTTCGTTATATGCATACTACAGTAGAAATGGTTCACCGTGATGACGTAGAAAATGTAATAAAGCTTATTTACGAATCTTTGCTTAAAATTAAGAACGAAGAAACGTTTACCTATTTCAAATAATACCTTTATATATAGAACAAAAAAGTCCCGTTATCTCATCAATAACGGGACTTTATTTTGATTGATGATTTCTTATGCTTTTTTATGAGCTTTTATAGCTTCTGCAGCTTCGGTAGCATTTGACAATTCAGCGTGTTTTAATGCTGTAAACCCTTTTTCATCTTTAGTGTTTACTTTCGCTCCGTTTTCTAAAAGCACTTTTACAATTTCTACCTTGTTGTAACGTGCAGCAAACATTAATGGAGTCATTCCATTTGAAGTAGCGTTAATGTCTGTACCGAATTCGATCATTCTTTTTACAGTTTCAACATCTCCTTTAGCGATAGCCTGACATAAAGGACTTACGTTTTTAGCTTTTACAACAACAGTGTTTTCTGTTAGGGAATTAGTGTTAGCTGCGATAGCAACATTTCCAAATGCAAGTAATGCAATTCCTAAATAAACGATTGATTTTTTCATGATGATTGTGTTTTAAATTATTTTTTGATTTGATTGTTAACTAATAGACGACCGTTTTTTTCTTTTGTTACAGCATTTTCTTTTTCTAACAAAATTTTAACATTCAGCCTTTGATAGTCTTCTTATTATTCGACACCACAAAGAACAAAAAAACCACGCAAAGCGTGGTTATCTGAGAATTATGGTTTTGTTAGATTATTTGTTTAAAAATTCAAGTACGTTTTTTTCGATACGTTCATTTATATTGGATATATCTGCTTTAAAAAACTTCTCTCCTAAAATATTCTCGTAAAGTTCAATGTATCTTTCTGAAACCGATTCAACATATTCCTCTGTCATTTCCGGAATCTCTTGTCCTTCTTTACCTTGAAAACCGTTTGCGATAAGCCATTGTCTTACAAATTCTTTCGACAGCTGTTTTTGCGACTCACCGCTCTCCTGTCTTTCTTCGTAACCTTCTTTATAAAAGTATCTCGAAGAATCCGGTGTATTGATTTCATCAATCAGCACAATTTTTCCTTCTTTGGTTTTACCAAACTCATATTTAGTATCGACCAGAATCAAACCTCTGTCGGCTGCAATCTGCGTTCCTTTATTATAAAGTACCCTTGTATAGTTTTCCAATACTTCATAATCTTCCTGAGATACGATTCCGTTTTCTAAAATTGCTTCTCTGGAAATATCCTCATCGTGCTCTCCATTATCGGCCTTAGTTGTTGGAGTGATAATCGGTTCCGGAAATTTGTCATTTTCTTTCATGCCATCAGGCATCGCAACTCCACATATTTCTCTTTTGCCCGCGGCATACTCTCTCGCAGCATGTCCCGACAAGTAGCCACGTATGACCATTTCTACTTTAAACGGTTCGCATAAATGACCAATTGCTACATTTGGATCTGGTGATGCAATCAACCAGTTTGGAACAAGATGTGAAGTCATTTCCATAAATCGGGTTGCGATCTGATTTAAGATTTGTCCTTTATATGGTATACCTTTTGGTAATACTACGTCAAAAGCCGAAAGCCTATCAGTAGCAATCATTACCAAAAGTTCGTCATTAATATTGTATACTTCACGGACTTTTCCTCTATAAACAGATTTTTGCTTCGGAAAATTAAAATTGGTAGCAGTTATGGTGTTGTTCATTTTATGGTTGTTGTGTTGTTGTTTGTAAAGATGCAAAAGTAATTCGTTTGGCAGAGATACACAAAAGAAAAGGCTCGAAATAATACCTATAATTGGTACTTTCGAGTCTTAATCATTTTGTAGTTTTGTTTTAAACTACAAGCTATTTTTTTACAATTTTATAGGTTTCCGTTTTAGCATCTGCATTTATCTTAACCAAATAGGCCCCGGTGCTAGACCTGAAACATCTATCTGATCATTTTCTAACTTGCTTTGCTTAATAACTTCTTGCCCTAAGAGGTTGTAAACAGCAACATCAGAAACCTCATTTAACCCGGATATGTTTAGTATGTCGGTGACAGGATTAGGAAATAGCTTTACTTTTTCTTCGGCTAATTCCTCAACACCTAATGCAGGCGGTATTATCGTAAAGTTGCCAAATCAAAATTCAAAACTTTCGGGTCTGCCCAAATTCCGACACCAAAATAAATGGTCTGGTTGGCAGCAAGGTTAGTTACCGTAACCGATAAAGTTCCTGTTGCGGTATTAAATGATCCTGAATAAGCTCCAGACAAGCATCCTGAAATTACAGATCCGTTGCAATCCGAAAAAGCCATTAATCCCATATATCTTGTTTTGATAAGGATTTCAAAGTAAGCTGTTTCTCCTGCCACAGGACCGGAAGTGTACTTAAACAAATAATCATCACCCTGAAACATAAATACATCGTCAAAACAGGTGGTATTAAAATTTAGCGTGCTGCTATAACCTCCTGTACCCTGACAATCTGGTGATGAAGTCACCCAATTTCCCGGACTTCCGTTACCAAGACCCGGTGTGACAATATTAGATTGTGTAAATCCGCTGGTTATGGGAACAGCATTAGCGCAGGAGTACTGTGCATAAGAAGCCAGTGCTCCCAGAAAAAACATAGAAAGTAATACAGTAATTTTTTTCATAATGATAGGGTTTAAAGATTATGAATTAAATGCAAAGAATCACCCTTCAAGTTAATAAAAAACAAAAAAGCAATACACTTATTTGCGTATTGCTTTGCTTTTTTGTTAAAATATCACTCTTATGTCTCAATCGTGATTTTCAATTTTCTTATAGGCATCAATTACTTTCTTAACTAATCTGTGACGAACAATATCTTTATCATCAAGATAAATGATTCCTATACCGTCGACATCTTTTAATATCAACAAGGCTTCTTTTAATCCGGAAATTGTTCTTCTTGGCAAATCGACCTGTCCTGGATCACCCGTAATCATGAATTTGGCATTTTTCCCCATACGTGTCAGGAACATCTTCATCTGTGAATGTGTCGTATTCTGAGCTTCATCGAGAATTACAAATGCATTATCGAGTGTACGCCCACGCATAAAAGCCAAAGGCGCAATCTGTATGATTCCTTTTGTGATATAGTCTTCCAGTTTTTCGTTTGGCAGCATATCCCGAAGCGCATCATACAAAGGCTGCATGTAAGGATCTAGCTTTTCTTTCATATCACCCGGAAGGAATCCCAGGTTTTCGCCTGCTTCAACAGCAGGACGTGTAAGGATAATCCTTTTGACCTGTTTCTCTTTTAATGCTTTTACAGCCATTGCCACACCCGTATAGGTTTTTCCTGTTCCTGCCGGACCTACGGCAAAAACCATATCGTTTTTGTTTACGTTATCAACAAGCAGCTGCTGGTTAGGCGTCATTGCCTTGATAATCTTTCCGCCAA
The DNA here is from genome assembly GCA_964518395.1 of uncultured Flavobacterium sp. Classification (GTDB taxonomy): domain Bacteria; phylum Bacteroidota; class Bacteroidia; order Flavobacteriales; family Flavobacteriaceae; genus Flavobacterium. The sequence continues at coordinate 131,547 of CAZFGA010000008.1, read as the reverse complement.
CTCCATGTACAAGAATTTTATCATGGTCGGCCATCCTTTCAACCTGTTGGACGCCACCTTCAATAACTCTTTCAATAACATTATCGTCAATATTGTTATATCGTGAAAAATGGAGCATCAGGCGCTGGAAGCGATTTTCAAACTCGTCTAAAACTTCTTTTTCTCCAAAAGCTTTAATCGTAGTTCCTCTGGCAACAATTTTTAATTTAGGGTAGTATTTCCTAATGGTTTCAAGATGAGAATCTTGGGCGCCCCAAAAATCTTTTGGCGCAATATCTACGAGTTCGATTGTTCTTTCGTTCAAAAGCTATTTATTTTAAGATTATTAATTCAAAGCAATTCTAAATCCAACACCGTTTTTATCTGTAATAAGTTTAATTTCGGTGCTATTCATACCAATCTTTGATTGATTATTGTATTCGTCAACAACATTTTTGATTTTTTTTGAAAATCCAATTTTAACAGGAATTGCTGCTAAAACAAAAGCGCCACCCACAATAGTTAAGGCAGAAGGATAATCAACGTCTGCAGTTAATCCTATTAATATATCAGTAGCAATTAAACCTGCTCCCCCAATTAGTAAAATATTTCCGATGGTTTTTTTTGTTCTTCCGGAGTTATAATCAGACAACAATTTTTCATTTTTCGACAGTAACTCTCTGACTTCCTGAGGTGAAATCCTGTTTTTATCAGAATCAGTAATATTGCCATTTGATTTGTAAATTAATTCTTGTGAAAACATTTGAAAACTTCCACATAAAAGAAGAAAAATAAAAAACGGTTTTGCCATAGTTTGGGGTTAAATCGATTAAAAAAACACTTTATATAAAACTTAAATACTTTAGCTTTGCATATCTCAAATTTAATAAAAATTTAGGCGCACTGGCGTTAATGTTATAAACAATTTTATGTCAATAATTACCCTCACAACCGATTTTGGATACAAAGACCACTTTGTCGGTTCTTTAAAGGGTAAAATCTATTCTGAATATCCTGAAGCCAGGATTGTAGATATCTCACATGAAATTGATTTGTTTAATGTTTCTGAGGCCAGTTATATGATTGGCTCCTCCTATCAGAGCTTTCCAAAAGGAACGGTACATATTATAGGTGTAGATTCTGAACTGCATCCCGAAACGCAACATGTTGCAATGCAATGGAACGATCAGTACTTTATCTGTGCTGATAATGGCATATTGAGCCTTCTGATCCAAAAAATCATTCCACAGAAAATTGTATCGATTAATATACATGATAGATTAGGGATTAACGCTACGGCAATGGACGTTTTTGTAACCGTGGCATGTCACTTGGCTCGGGGTGGATTGCTAAATGTTATTGGAAAAGAGATTACTAAAATAAAAGAAGTCACAGAACTGCAAGCCGTAGTTAGTCAAGATAGCAGTAGCATAAAAGGCTATGCTATCTATATTGATCATTTTGGCAATGTAGTAACCAATATTTCCAAGCAGCTTTTTACAAAAATTGGAAAAGGAAGGAAATATGAGGTAATCTTCAAGAATTATAAGTTACGGACCATTCTTCCGAATTATTCTTCGATTGTTAATTTTGAGCAGAATTCGATCAAATTTTATGAAGGAAAAGAACTGGCTATTTTTAATGAAGCTGGATTCCTGGAAATCGCAATATACCGCAGCAATCCTAATTCTGTTGGCGGTGCTTCAAGCCTATTGGGATTAAAGTATCGGGATTTTGTAAGTATTAATTTTATTTAGCTGTAGGCAGTAGGCTTTAGGCTTTACGCACTAGACAAATCAGAAATCAGAAATCAGAAATCTTAAATCAAAAATCATACATCAAAAAACTATGTTCGTACGAATTGTAAAACTGTCTTTCCACGAAGAAAACATTCCTGCTTTTCTAGAAAATTTCGAATTGATGAAAGAAAAAATACGAAATGCGCCAGGAAATCGTTTTCTAGAATTGTATCAGGACAAAAACAATAAGAGTATTTTTTTTACCTATAGTTATTGGGAAACCGAAGAGGATTTAGAAAACTATAGGAAATCAGCACTTTTTGATACTATCTGGACGTTTACCAAAAAATTATTTAATGACAAGCCTGAGGCATGGAGTGTGGATAAGCTTGCGTCTCTTGAATAATTTTAGATTTTAGATTTGGGATTTAAGAATTAGGATATTAGATTTAAGATTTGGGATTTAAGAATTAGGATATTAGATTTAAGATTTGGGAATTTAAGAGTTATGATTTAAGATTTTAGATTTTTGGTGTAACTTGCCCCGTTATCGAAGATTCAGAAATCAGAAATCAGAAATCAGAAATCAACTATCCACTAAACACTATCAACTATAAACTATTAGATGAAATCAATTTTACTACGAGAAATCAAATCCTTTTTCGGTTCGCCGATTGGTTATTTGGTGATTGCAATTTTTCTGCTGCTCAACGGACTTTTCCTTTGGGTTTTTGAAGGTGATTTTAATATCCCCAATTCCGGATTTGCTGATCTGAGTCCGTTTTTTACATTAGCTCCCTGGATTTTGGTTTTCCTTATTCCGGCAGTAACAATGCGAAGTTTTTCGGATGAAAAAAAACAAGGAACAATTGAATTGCTTTTTACAAAACCATTAGGTATCTGGGAAATCATTAACGGTAAGTTTTTTGGTGCTTTCTTATTAATTGTAATTGCAATTATTCCTACTCTTATATATGTATGGGTTGTTTCCAATCTTGGAAACCCGGAAGGAAATCTGGATTTTGGAAGCACATTGGGTTCGTACTTTGGATTATTATTCCTGATTGCTTCGTATACTGCTATCGGGATTTTTACTTCGACACTTTCTGAAAATCAAATTGTCGCATTTATCCTATCTGTGCTTTTATGCTTTGTATTTTACTTTGGTTTTGACGGTATTTCAACTTATGCCGGTTCATTTGACCTTATCGTTTCTTCTATTGGTATGGATTATCATTTCAAAAGTATGAGTCGTGGCGTTTTGGACACACGAGACATCCTTTATTTTATAAGTATTACGGTATTGTTTTTATCTCTTACCGCTTTTAAACTTAAATCTTTGAAATCCTAATGAAAGCGTCTAAGAAACAAAGCCTGAAACAGCTCGGAATCATTATTCTTGTACTGATTGTAGCAAACATTGCCGGAAATTTCTTTTTTAAGCGTTTTGACCTTACGAAAGATAAACGTTATACCTTGTCAAAAAGCACGCTTGACATGATCAAAAAGGTCGACAAGCCACTATATATTGACGTGTTTCTCGATGGTCAATTTCCACCAGAATTTAAGCGTCTTGAAGGAGAAACCAGACAAATGCTTGAAGAATTCAGGGCATATAACTCAAACATCATCTTTAATTTTACGGATCCGTTAGCTGATGAGTCTAAAGCGGAGCAATTTGTATCTGAATTGTCCGGGCTTGGCTTCACTCCTACTAATATCCAAAGCAATAAAAATGGAAAAAAATCTATGATACAGATCTTTCCATGGGCTATTGCAAATTACGGTACCAAATCGGTTCGTGTTCCTTTGCTGGTTAATAATTTTGGAAACAATGCTGATGAAAATATCAGCAAGTCTGTTCAATTACTTGAATTTGCTTTTGCAGATGCACTCACAAAACTAGCCGTAACCGAAAAGAAAAAGATTGCCGTATTGAAAGGAAACGGAGAACTTAACGACAAATACCTGTCTGATTTTGTTCTTAATTTAAAAGAATATTACCTAATTGGGGAATTCAACCTGGATTCGCTTGCCAACGATCCAAACAAGACCATGCAGAACCTTGCACATTTTGATGCAGCAATTATTGCCAAGCCTACTGAAGCTTTTACCGATTCTGAAAAGTATATCCTTGACCAATATGTCATGAATGGCGGTAAAACGCTTTGGCTTATCGATAAGGTAGTCGCTGATATTGACAACCTACAAAACGAATCACAGTCGGCTATGGCTTTTCCGTTGGAACTGAATCTTGACGATATGTTCTTTAAATATGGTATCCGAATCAACTATAATCTAGTACAGGATTTATTGTCAACACCAATTACGGCGCGTTCTGAAAAAGGCGATTTCCCTATTGACTGGCTGTATTCGCCAATTGTAAAGTCTGGAGAAAACCATCCTATCAATAAAAATGTTAACTTGGTTAAGTTAGAATTTGCCAATCAGATTGATACCCTGAAAAACAACATCAAAAAGACAGTACTTCTTAAAAGCTCGCCTCAATCTAAAGTTGTGGGAACTCCAATAGAAATCAGTCTCCACCAATTCATGGAAGAACTGAATGAAGCTGAGTTTGTAAAAGGAAACCAAACATTGGGCGTATTGTTGGAAGGAAAATTCACCTCTGCTTTTAAAAACCGCGTGAAGCCATTTAAAGCAAATCAGGCTACTGATGAAGGAAAAGACAACAAAATGATTGTGATTGCTGATGGTGATATTATCAATTATACGTATGTCAACAAAAAACCTTTGATGAATGGAATCGATCAATGGACACAGCAGGTTTATGGCAATAAGGATTTCCTGATGAACGCTATGAACTATTTGCTGGATGATACAGGACTTATCAACATAAGAGGTAAAAATGTAGAACTTCCATTACTGAATGAGAAAAAGGTTTCTGAGAATTATACCTTTACCCAATTCCTAACTGTTGGATTACCAATCCTCATTCTCGCTATTTTCGGATTAGTGTTTACCTACCTTAGAAAGCGGGCTTATAGCAAATAATGTTAATAAATTGGTTTTGTTTTAGAATTAGTTTAAGATATATTTGTGCAATGTAAAATATTTGTAGTTTTACAATCCTTATTAAATAAAAGACGAAAATGAAGTTTATAGTATCGAGTTCCTACTTATTAAAACAACTGCAGGTTTTAGGAAGCGTTATCAATAGCAGCAATACTTTGCCAATTCTGGATAATTTCCTTTTTGAATTGGACAACAAACAATTGACCGTTTCTGCATCCGATTTGGAAACCACAATGTCTGCTACTTTAGAAATTGATTCTACAAGTACCGGAAGCGTTGCTGTTCCTGCAAAACTGCTTTTGGAAATCTTAAAGACTTTCCCGGAGCAACCGCTTACTTTTACTGTAGAGGAAAACAGTACTATTGAAATCAGTTCTAACTCTGGTAAATATGCCTTGGCATACGCACCAGGTGAAGAATTTCCAAAATCTGTAAATCTTGACGATCCGTCTTCAACTATAGTTCCTGCCGGAGTTTTGGCTACTGCTGTAAGCAAAACTATTTTCGCTGCCGGTAATGACGATTTGCGTCCGGTAATGTCCGGAGTGTTTTTCCAATTCTCACCTGAAGGGCTTACGTTTGTAGCTACTGACGCTCACAAATTGGTAAAATATGCCAGAACCGATGTTAAAGCATCGCAGGTAGCTGATTTTATCATGCCAAAGAAACCTTTGACTATTTTAAAGAATATCTTAGGAACTTCTGAAGCTGAAGTTAAGATTGAATACAACGACTCGAATGCTACGTTTTCTTTTGATAACTACGTATTGACATGCCGATTGATTGACGGGAAATATCCGAATTATGAGGCTGTAATTCCAAAAGAAAATCCAAATAAGCTGATGATTGACCGTTCACAATTCCAGAGTTCGGTTCGTCGTGTTGCTATCTTCTCTAATAAGACAACGCACCAGATCCGTTTAAAAATTGCCGGAGCTGAATTGAATATTTCTGCTGAAGATATTGATTACTCAAACAAGGCTGAAGAGCGTTTGACTTGCGACTATCAAGGAGATGATATGCAGATTGGATTTAATTCCCGTTTCTTAACTGAAATGTTGACCAATCTTCAATCAGACGAAATCATGCTGGAAATGTCACTACCAAACAGAGCAGGTATCCTGACTCCTGTTGATGGTCTTGAAGATGGCGAAACAGTTACTATGCTTGTTATGCCTGTAATGCTTAATAATTAAAACTTTTTCCATGGCTCGCTCTATCATCAAAATATTTCCTTTCCTGGCTGTATTTCTTTTGCTGTCTTGTTCTAATGACGATGGCAGAAAATTGGGCGAAAATGGTTTTACTTTTAATGGTGCGTTTCACGTATTGAATAACTCTTTTGTTACGGATGAGAATATTGTGGATGAAACTCCAAGTCCGATTTCAGTCGTACTTTCCAATGTAAATCTAAACGATTCTACTGCCGTGTCTAACATCAGTAAGATCTATTTTGATTTTAATGGCGTAAAACTGGAAGCCGGAACAATAACCGATATTCCTAATTATTCTATACAGACAGGCGGTGCCTATGTACAGAATGCAGATGATGAGAATTATACCTATGTTGATGGTACTTTCCTGCTAAAAAGTTCGGAAGCGGGACTTACTGCTACTGAAAAAACCATTACGATTAATTCTGTAACGGAAAATAAAGTCGATTTGACTTTCCAATTTACCAGAGCAGACGGACAAACGTTTACCGGAAAGTATAACGGATTATTTACTGACCTGAGCAGTACCGAATAAGCTATAACCAACCCTTTATACCAAAATGCCGTAGTCTCTTTGAGCTACGGCTTTTTTTATAGTGGAAGTGTTTAGTGGATAGTTGATAGTGGATAGTGGATAGTGGATAGTGGATAGTGGATAGTGGTTAGTTGATAGTGGTAAGTGGACTATTATGAAGTTTTAGCACTAAATAAAACATATACAAAAATTCACTTTCAATAACTTACTCTTTTACATACAAAACACATAAACTTAGCGCCATAGAGCCTCAGTACCTTAGCACCTCTATAATGGATAGTTGATAATGGATAGTTGATAATGGATAGTAGATAGTTGTAAGTGACTAATATGAAGTTTTTGCACTAAATAAAAAATTTACAAAAATTTACTTTCAATGACTTATCTCTTACATACAAAAAGCATAAACTTAGTGCCTTAGCAACTTAGTACCTCTTTGAATAAACTTAGCAACTCAGAACCTTAGTATCTTAGCAACTATTTTACTTATTACTTATCCTAATGAGCTTCTTATTCACAAATTCTTCAATTCCCAATTCCGAAAGTTCCCTACCGTAACCGGATCGTTTGGTTCCTCCAAATGGCAAATCCGGACGCGACGCCACATGTTCATTTATAAAAACCATTCCGGTTTCTATCTGGCTTGCTACTTCAACCGCTCTTTCTATATTTTCGCTGAAAACAGAACCACCCAATCCAAACGTAGAATCATTTGCCAAGGCTATTGCTTCTTTTTCATCTTTCACTTTATAGAATGAGGCTACCGGTCCAAAAATCTCTTCATGATAGGCAACCATACCGGGTTTGATGTCTGTTAATATAGTTGGCTCATAAAAGGCACCTTCCCTATCAATTCTTTTACCTCCCAATACAATTTTTGCTCCTGACTTTACGGTATCGTTTACTTGTTTTTCAATTTTTTGTGCCGCATCTTCGCTACTTAACGGTCCAACTTCTGTATCTCTTTCCATCGGATCGCCTACTTTTAGTCCTGTGAGTTTCTCCTTGAATTTTTCAAGAAATTCATCCGCAATTTTTCCAACAGCTATAATTCTTTTTGAGGAAGTACAAGCCTGTCCCATATTGCCGAATCGTCCTTTTACGGCATTCTTTACTGCTTTTTCCAAATCGGCATCTTCCAGAATAATAAACGGGTCGCTACCGCCCAATTCCAAAACCGATTTTTTTAAATTTTTCCCGGCCGCTTCTCCTAAACTGGCTCCTGCCTTTTCGCTTCCGGTTAGAGACAATCCTACAATTCTTGGATCTTCTGCCAAACCTGCTACTCTTGAACTTGAAAGAAACAAATTTGTATAAATTCCTTCCTCTGCTCCAGCTTCTTTAAAAATTTCTTCGATGGCAGCGGCACATTGCGGTACGTTAGATGCATGCTTTACCATAATTACATTGCCTGCCATAATATTTGGCGCCGCAACTCTCGCTACCTGATTATAGGGATAATTCCATGGCTCTACAGCTAATATAATTCCTATGGGGGTATAACGGACAAAGGCTTTTCCGTCTTTTATTTCTATGGGTTTGTCTTCTAAAAAGTCGGCTGCATTTTTGGCATAATATTCATAAACCGATGCACACATTTCAACTTCGGCTTCACTTTGGGCAATCAGTTTTCCCATTTCAAGCGTAATCAGCCTTGCCAGTTCTTCTTTTCTTTTTCTGTAAATGGAAGCTACTTTCATTAGAAGCTCGGCCCTCTCTTTTATGGCAACAGTTTTCCATTTCTGATAGGTCGTATCTGCCTGAGTAATTTTCTTCTCAACCGTTTCTACGGAAAACTCTTCAAAGGATTTGATTTCTTTATTGTTATAGGGATTGATTGTCTTAATAGCCATTTTAAATATTTTAGGAGTATATAGTCTGTGCTTTACAAGCCGTTTTCATGGAGTGCCAGCATAGGGATTTCAATCTTATACGAAATCTTTTGGGTAAGGCTGGATGTAAAAAGGTCTTCCCAGAATCCTCTTTTTTCTGTAAGCATTGTCAAGAGGTCGATATGCTGGTTATTGATAAAGTCTTGTATGGTTTCTTTGACATCATCATGAGGAATAACAAAAAACTGAACCGGCCAGGCACCACATCTTTCTTCCCATGCTTTTATATCTTCGTCTGAAAGTGACGTAAATGATTTTTTAACGTATAGGCTTTTTATCGTAGCATCAAACTTCAATGCGATTTCAACCAGACGTTGCAAAGCATCAAAATCCTTTTCCCGATACAGATTCGTAAAAGCAATCGTTTTTATTTTTTTATATTTTGCTTCTATAGGAATGCTTAACACCGGAGCTGTCAGCGAAGTAATTGCCTCACCAGCCTGCGAACCAAAAAGCGAATCAAACCAACCCGAAGTGCCACTTGTTCCCATTACTACCAAACTGATATTGTGTTCCTGAACTACATCCTGCATGGCATAGGTCAAATCTCCCGATTTGAGCAAATGGGATATCTGAATATGTCCCATTCCGTTATTCTCCGCAATTTCTTTCAAATGCGGAATATAATCTTTGAAATGCGACATCTGCTGTATTTCAAGCGTGTCATACATTTCTTTAAAATTAATCGGAATTTCGGCACCGTCAATAATTGGCATATCAAAAGTGTGTAGCAGAATAATTTCTGCCTCCAGCGAATCTGCCATTTTCAGCGCATATAGAAATGCGTTGTCTGCGATTTCGGAAAAGTCGGTTGGAAAAAGGATTCGTTTCATTTTTCAGTTGTTTTGTACATATAAAGTTACAAAAAAGTACCACCTAAAGAAAATCGCAGAAGCAAGTTTGCTTTTATTTAACATAGGTCCGCCTTTTTGCTCATAGCAACTTTACTCCTATCTTTGCATAAAATATACATTATGGTTTCACAAGATACTATCGTTGCCTTAGCTACTCCATCCGGAGCTGGAGCGATTGCAATTATCAGGGTTTCAGGTAAAGATGCCTTGGCTATTGCTGCATCCGTGTTTGAGTCGGTTTCAGGAAAAGAGCTCCTGAAACAGAAGACGCATACCATCCATTTGGGACATATAGTCGATGGTGCTAAAGTATACGACCAGGTATTGCTTTCTATTTTTAAAGGCCCAAATTCTTATACAGGCGAAAATGTAGTGGAGATTTCATGCCATGGTTCGACATATATTCAACAGCAGATTATACAATTATTGCTACGTAAAGGATGTAAAATGGCCGAACCGGGCGAATTTACGCTTAGGGCTTTTATCAATGGTAAACTGGATCTTTCACAGGCAGAAGCCGTAGCCGATCTTATCGCTTCAGAAAACGAAGCTTCACACCAGATTGCCATGCAACAAATGAGAGGTGGCTTTTCGAATGAAATTGCAAAACTCCGTGAAGAACTGCTAAACTTTGCTTCTCTTATTGAACTGGAATTGGATTTTGCCGAAGAAGACGTGGAATTTGCCGACAGAACGCAGTTTTATGATTTACTGGAACGCATTGAATTTGTATTGAAACGACTGATTGACTCGTTTGCCGTGGGCAATGTTATCAAAAACGGAATTCCGGTGGCTATTGTAGGCGAACCTAACGTAGGGAAATCTACGCTTCTAAATGCCTTATTAAATGAAGAACGTGCTATCGTTTCAGAAATTGCCGGAACAACACGCGATACGATTGAAGATGAATTGGTCATTAACGGTATCAGCTTCCGATTTATTGATACAGCCGGAATCCGTGAGACTAAAGATGTCGTAGAAAGTATCGGTATCAAAAAGACTTTTGAAAAAATAGAGCAGGCTCAGGTTGTTGTTTATCTTTTGGACAGCTCTGGGATTTTAGATTTCAGATCCCAGACCTCAGATTTCAGCTCTCAGATTTCAGATAAGCTGCAAAATGTAAAAGTTGAAGTTGAAAAGATAAGAAATCAGTTTCCGTTAAAACCTTTGGTGATTATTGGAAATAAGGCTGATACGCTAACCGAATCTCAAATCTTAAATCTCAAATCAGAAATCGCAGAAATCCTTTTAATTTCTGCTAAAGAAAACATCAATATCGAAGCCTTAAAAAACCAGCTTCTTTCTTTTGTAAATACGGGTGCTTTACGAAACAATGAAACTATTGTGACTAATACAAGACATTATGATTCGTTATTAAAGGCATTGGAAGAAATCCAAAAAGTAAAATTCGGACTTCAATCGAGTATTTCAAGTGATTTAATGGCGATTGATATCCGTCAGTCTTTGTATTACTTTGGTGAGATTACCGGACAGGTTACTAATGATGAATTATTGGGGAATATTTTTGCGAATTTTTGTATCGGGAAGTAATCATTTAGTTCGTCACTAAAATGTAGGATATAACTGTCGGAACACATATATCACTTTACAGCTATATAATACAGTAAAAATTACTATGATTTTTACCTAATTCGTTGATAAGAACGAAACAATTGACAAATAATTATTGACTAAATAATCTAGATAATGAATAGACGTAAAACTTTTTTGGTTAGTGGTTTAAAAGAGTATTCTTTTTGTGATAAGAAGATGGTCGAATTAATTGGTGCTGAATATGAAATACCTTTTTCAACTGAAAAAACAGAAGGAGTACATAGTCTAGAAAGTTGTGAAAATTGTAGAAATCATTACAACCTGTTAGTAGAAGAATTAACCAAAAAATTTGAAAAATTCCCCAATTGCTGTGATTTTCACAAAAAATTACTGGAATTAGATCTTTTCAAAAAAGAAGATTATAAGGATTTTGTCAACATTACTGCAAATAAAATACTTTTTTCATATCATCATATTATTAATAATGTTGATTCAGAGGACTGGTATAATGATATTAAAGATTATTTAGAATATACGATTGAAAGTTATGGAAGTCTACCAACTGGGTACGGAGAACCGTTAGAGTTAGGTAATTTTTACAATTGCCTTTTACACTTAATAGATGGAATCGAAAATAAGGTTAGCTCTGAAATTATTTCAAATATTGAGGTCAAAACCCGAATGAATAAAATAAAATACCTACTGACTCCCATCAAAAATCCAGAAGAAAATTCTGCAGATTTGAATCTATTATTAAGTATTTACAATGACTGGTATAAAATATTTCCATTTGATTTGCCATATTTCAAACATTTAAAAGATAAATTCAAAAATATAATTCCAATCCATACAGGAAGAGAAAGAACAAACAGATATTCTAAAGTTACAAAATACGAAATTCACACAAAAAATAGTTTAACCGTTACATTACTACAAATTACTAAAAATATCATATCTAGTATAAATGGAGCAACTCTATTTGAAAAAGGATTATTAAATGATTCTGAAAAAATAAAAATTGATTTAATCATTAACAACCGCAAACTTGAACTATACGAATTAAGTAAAAAACAGAATAAAAGCAAAACTGAGTATATAAAAATTTTAAAGGGTTGGTTTAAATCTGAGAAAAAATTTATTGCAGAAATAGCTCCTTTTATAAACAAAATTGAGCAGAATTCTACATCAAAACATGAATCAACAAAAACCCAAAAATTAGAGATTCAATTCAACAAATATAATTTTGACAATTTAGAAAAAGTTAACAATCACAATAAAACTCATCTAATTAATAAAATTGCTAATAATAGCCTGCCATTTCAAATAGCATATTTAGACTATTTAGGTTTTATCAATTATCTTTATGACAATTATTGTGATTCATTTGTAGCACTTCATAAGTTAATTGCTGAAATCCTTAACACAACAGAAAGAGCTGTTAGAGGTAATATAAATGGTATCAAAAATGAGAAGAGTGTCGATAGAAAGCGCTATACGGCATATCAACACATAGAAAAAGTAAAACAACATTATACGACATTGTTGTAATTAGGGCGTACCCCTTCCTTTATGCCCTAAAATGCCCCAATTAATATTGCAGTATTATTTAACAATTAAAAAATACTGTATGAAAACATTAAAGTTTACGCAATCACAAAACGTAATTGCAGATCTAAAAAATGAAGCTCAAATAACAAAAAAACTTTTAGTTCAAAAAAAGGGGGCTCAACCAGAAATAGGCATTGCTTTAAAGACAAAAAATGTTATAGAACTAATAGCATTTGTAAAACAATCAAAATATATTGATGTAAAAGAACATCCAAATATTTGCAAAAACTTTGGTTTGCCTTACTTGAAATATATTTTTCAAAATGAGTACAGAAATAGGTTCTTTGAATACTTGAAAGAAAATACTACCACAGTTGCAGCTGTTTCAAAAGCAATTGGAATACCACATAAATATTTATGTATTTGTAAAGCATATTACGAGAAAAAAGGGATACTAAAAGTAGTTGCTTTTGGAAAATGTCCAACCACTGGTTCAAAAAATGTTCAATTTGTTTCTACAAATTCTTTAATCTTTTACAATTATGTTCATAAATATGAATCAAATCAATTAGCGTTATTTCAATAAAACGATATTAAAATAGATGGAATGCAAAGCAATTAGTAATAAAGAAGAAATCTTAGTTAAGATTTTAGAATGAGCAGGTCTATTTTATACTAAGAGAGTTTTTTTAATAGTTTTTAGTTGTTCATCAATTAAGCTAAAAATAAGGTTAAGCATCTAACAAACAATATATTATTAAACCTTAAATTATCTATTCAGAAAAACATTTAAAAGAGACTACAATAAAATCTAAGAAATAACTTAAAAGTTTTAAACATATCAAAGACTCTAAATTGAGTCTTTTTTTATATTATTACAGAAACATTATTTTGGACTCTATTATAAAACAACATCATTTATGGATTATTTGATAAAATATTGGTCGCAAATAGCTATAGTTATTGGCCTATTCGGTTATGTTCTGAAAACTATTTTTGATTATACGATAAGAAATAGAGAATTAAGAAATAAATACTTTTATGAATTAAAAGCAAAAAAAATAATTGAACTTCATTCTGAACTTATTGAGATTAAAATTTTAATTGACAGAAAACAATATACAGAAGGATTTCATAAAGAATTACTAAGCAAAAGAAAAGCATTAGATAAATATCATTGGGACGGTCAGTTATTTTTTAATAAAAAGACATCATTAGCATTTCAACGTTTTGTTGAAAGTATAATGATGTATGAAATAAAAGACTTTAAAAAACAATATCCAAATATGGATGAAAACTATAATATTTTTAATAATCTTTTGTTACGAGAATTTAAGAACGAAATATTTTAATATGGCATTTAATAGAAAACTATGGTTAAGTTGGAAACCTAAAAAACCTTGTCCAACTTGTGATACTGGAACTTTAGACATTCCAAATGACAAAGGCATTTTAAAAACTGAAACTGCTTCTTCCCGTGAGATGGATGCTTATGGAGGGAGTTATTATTCTGATTATGTTTTTTCAATGCATTTAAAATGTAATAATTGTGATGAAGTCGTAGCAATAACAGGTTTGAGAAGTGAAGAAAACTACCCCTCTAACGAAGAAATTGGACTTCAACATAGTATAAGACCAATATCTTTTTTTCCAGCTCTTAAAATAATTGAAATCCCTAAATCTTGTCCTAACAATGTAAAAAAAGTCTTAAACGAATCTTTCGGGCTTTACTGGTTAGATATAAGTTCTTGTGCAAATAAAATTAGGATTGCTATTGAAGTACTTTTAAATGAATTAGGAGTTCCAGATTCTAATGGAGGTAAGAAATGGACTTTACATAAAAGACTTGAAGAATTTGAAAAAACCAATACTGATACTGGTGGATTTTTACTCGCAATAAAATGGATTGGTAACGCTGGCAGTCACTATTCAGGTCTAAAAAATAATGATGTACTTGATGCTTACGAATTACTCGAATTTGCATTAGAAAGACTTTATAATGACCGTGAAAAAAAACTAATTCAATTAAGTCAAGAAATAAATAAAAATAAAAATCCATTGAAAAAGTAATTCTATTATTTTTGACAAAGTAGAAGTGACATAAACTTTATTCAAAAGTTTTTATATTCTATTTGTAATTTAATATTCTAAAAACCTTCGTTTTGTTGATATAATATTTTTTGCATCGGGAAGCAAAAACAAAATATCATAATAAAACCAGTTAAAAGCTCATAAAACAGCATTTAACTGGCTTTTCATTTTATAGATATTTACTTCTATATCATCAACATTTCAATCATTTAATTAATCAAACGTAAAAAAAATCATACATCTGAAAATCCTATTTTTTTATTGATTATCTTTATTGGTATCGAAGAACTTTGAATACTAATTCTTGGTTAGTAGTAATCTAAACTGAAAAGTATGCTTTCAACTTTATCTCGAAAAATGCTACTATGCCTTACAGGGCTTTTCCTAAGCTTCTTCCTCCTGATTCATTTTCTGGGTAACCTCCAACTGTTTTTACCGCAGGAGCAAGCACATCTTCAATTCAATGCCTATTCCCATTTTCTATCTGGAAATATCCTTATTAAATTAGTTTCGTACGTACTGTATGCAAGCATTCTCCTCCATGCAATTGACGGATTGATTATTACCGTAAGAAACAAAAAGGCAGGTGGAAACTACCAAAAAGAAAATCGAGGAAGGGCTAGCAAATGGTATTCAAGAAATATGGGAGTTTTAGGTACACTGATTTTAATTTTCCTTGTCATCCATTTTCAGAATTTCTGGTATGTCTATAAATTTGGAAATCCGCCTTTGGATGCCAATGGAAATAAAGACTTATATATAATAGTCGTGACTGTTTTCCAAGAATGGTGGTATGTCCTTATTTATGCCGTCTCAATGATTGCTTTATGTTATCATTTGATTCACGGAATTCACAGTGCTATCAGGACTTTGGGATTGTACCATCCGAAGTTTGTAAGAGGGTTCCAAAGAGTTGGTATAGCCTATTCTGTTATCATTAGTATAGGATTTGCGTTGATGCCTGTTTACATATTCTTCACTTACCGCTAAATTGAAATAGTATGGTTTTAAATTCAAAAATACCCGAAGGTCCTTTAGAAAAAAAATGGGAGAACTATAAGAAAACAGCAAAACTTGTAAATCCTGCCAACCGAAAAAAACTGGATATCATCGTTGTTGGTACAGGACTAGCCGGGAGTTCCATTGCAGCCTCATTGGGCGAAATGGGTTATAATGTAAAAACATTCTGTTTTCAGGACAGTCCGAGAAGGGCGCATTCTGTTGCCGCACAAGGTGGTGTAAATGCTGCAAAAAACTACAAAAACGACGGCGACAGTGTTTACCGAATGTTTGTTGATACATTGAAAGGCGGAGATTTCAGGGCTCGTGAAGCCAATGTATATCGAATGGCAGAATGTTCGCTGAACCTGATCGACCAGGCGGTTGCACAAGGTGTTCCTTTTGGAAGGGAATATGGCGGTTATCTTAACAACCGCTCTTTTGGTGGCGTTCAGGTTAGCCGTACTTTTTATGCAAGAGGACAAACCGGACAGCAATTGCTGTTGGGTGCATATCAGGCGTTGATGAGACAAGTCGGTAAGAAAAGTGTTCAGCTGTTTTCAAGACACGAAATGCTCGATCTGGTTGTCATTGACGGAAAAGCAAGGGGAATTATTGTCAGGAATTTGGATACAGGAGCAATGGAACGACATGCCGCACACGCCGTAGTTTTGGCAACCGGAGGTTATGGCAAAATATATTATTTGTCTACTCTGGCCATGGGATGCAACGGTTCTGCGATCTGGAGGGCACACAAGAAAGGCGCACTAATGGCATCACCAAGTTGGATACAGGTACACCCTACTTCCCTGCCCCAATCTGGCGATTATCAGTCAAAATTAACCCTGATGTCCGAATCATTACGAAATGACGGACGAATATGGGTTCCTTCCCAGGAAAATGAAACCCGAAAAGCGAATGATATTCCGGAAGAGGAAAGGGATTACTATCTGGAAAGAAGATATCCGGCGTTTGGAAATTTAGCACCTAGGGATATTTCCTCAAGGGCTGCGAAGGAGAGAATTGATGCGGGTTTTGGGATTGGTCCGTTAAAAAATGCGGTCTATCTTGATTTTTCCAAAGCAATCAAAGAACAGGGAAAAGAAAAGATTCAGGAAAAATATGGAAACCTTTTTGATATGTATCTTAAGATTACCGGATATGATGCGTATCAGGAACCGATGATGATCTCCCCTTCTGCACACTTTTCAATGGGCGGACTCTGGGTGGATTATGAGTTGATGACAACCATTCCGGGGCTGTTTGCCTTGGGAGAAGCCAACTTTGCAGACCATGGAGCCAATCGATTGGGTGCCAATTCATTATTGCAGGCCTCTGTCGATGGCTATTTTATCGCTCCTTACACCATAGCAAATTATCTATCCAACGAAATCCATACCGGAAAAATAGCGACCACTACTCCAGAATTTGAAGAAGCTGAAAAGAATGTGAAACAGCAAATTGAAAACTTTATCACTATCAAAGGGACAAAAACGGTGGATTACTTCCATAAAACTTTAGGAAAACTGCTCTATGATTATTGCGGTTTGGCACGGAATGAAGAAGGATTAAAATTTGCCATCAAAGAAATCAGGAAATTGAAGCAGGAATTTTACAACGATGTAAAAGTTTCAGGACAAGGAAATGCAATGAATAGCGAGCTCGAAAAGGCTGGCCGTGTGGCAGACTACTTCGAAATTGGCGAACTGATGTGTTATGATGCATTAACCCGAAATGAATCTTGTGGTGCCCATTTTCGGGAAGAATTTCAAACTCCTGACGGAGAAGCGTTACGTAACGATGCCGAATTTCAATTTATTTCTGCCTGGAATTGGACAGGTGAAAATAAGGAACCGGAGCTTGTCAAAGAACCATTGATTTTTGAAGAAATAAAGCCTACGGTAAGAAGTTATAAATAAGAAAAAAACACAGGAATTATGGATTTACACCTGAAAATATGGAGACAGAAAGACCATCAAAGTGAAGGGAAACTGGTAAATTATGATCTTAAGGAACTTAATCCCCATATGTCATTTCTGGAAATGCTGGATACTTTAAATGAAAAACTGATTCTTGAAGGCGATGAACCCGTAGAATTTGACCATGATTGCCGTGAGGGAATTTGTGGGCAATGTGGGATGATGATTAACGGTATCGCACACGGCCCTCTAAAACAAACAACCACCTGCCAGCTTCACCTGCGGTCCTTCAAAGACGGCGAAACAATTTTGATAGAACCTTTTCGGGCAGAGGCTTTTCCTGTCAAAAAAGACCTTAAGGTTGACCGATCTGCATTTGACCGAATTATCTCTTCCGGTGGATTTGTTTCAATAAACACAGGTCAGGCTCCTGATGCCACTGCAGTTGCTGTTACTCACCAAACTGCGGAAGAAGCATTTGATGCCGCAGCATGCATTGGTTGCGGAGCTTGTGTTGCAACCTGTAAAAACGCAAGTGCGGCTTTATTTACATCTGCAAAAATCACTCATATGGTTTCGCTTCCGCAAGGAAAGGAAGAACGAAGTGAACGTGTCCTGAATATGGTACGCCAAATGGATACTGAACACTTCGGACACTGCTCAAATACAGAAGCCTGCGAAGTCGAATGTCCACAGGGTATCTCTGTCCTGAATATTGCAAGAATGAATTATGAATATAATAGGGCTTTGTTTTTCAAGAAAAGATAAATGCTCAATACGTAAGAAAATAGTAATTTTTTAGAAATATTAAAATTTTGGCACAAATTGTGTAATCGAGTATTCATCTAAAAAATTACTTTATGAAGCTCCTTTATCTCTTTTCTGCACTTTTGTGCCTTAATTTATCTACTGCCCAAACTGTTAAAACCTTCAATAAAGGCAAGGTTGTCCAAAAGAATTATAATGTTACCGTTCCTTACGAAGATATTAACGGTCTTGTAATAGTACAAACAGTTATAAAAGGTAAGACTTATAATTTTATTGTAGACACTGGGGCTATGAGTGTCGTATCTCAACAGTTGTTTGATGAATTGGGACTACAATCGGATACAGGTCTTGATGTTGGCGATTCCAGTAATCTACGCCAGAATATGAAACGCACAACATTGCCGCCTGTTCAGGTGGGAGGTATTACTTTTACAGATGTACCTGCCGTGGTTGCCGATAACATTTTTTTATTTGATTGTCTTGGAATTGACGGGTTTATTGGCAGTAATATGATGCGTAACAGTGTAGTGAAGTTTTCTTATAAAGATAAGACGGTAAGTTTTACGGATAAGCTAAAAAACTTCAGTACTGATAAAAAGAAAAGTGCCCATTTATTAAAGGACAAAACACAAAGCAATCCTTACTTAAAAATTAACATAAAAAATAATGATATTAACGCAAATGAAACCATCATGTTCGATTCAGGAATGGTTGGGCTATATGATTTGTCATTAGCTGTTTATGAAAATACTTTGTCTCAAAAGCTTGATCTTTTTTCTGTACTCTATCAGGCTAAGGGAGCCTATTCGCAAGGTATACATGGTATTGAAAGCCAAAAAGAGCATTTTATGCTGTTGACGCCCGAAATCAATTTTGCAGGAGTTAGCTTTAAAAATATTACAGCGACGACTACCAGTGATACCAAATCGAGAATAGGAAGCAAAATACTATCCTATGGAGATATTATAGTCGATTATCCGGGTAGACAACTTTATTTCAATCCTTACCAGGATGGGGCAATAGATTTGGCCGAAAAAAACTGGCCGGTACAGTCTGTAATCAAAGACGATAAATTTGTTGTGGGTATAGTCTGGGATGCTGCATTGAATGACAGGATTAATGAAGGAGATGAAATACTACAGTTTGGAGAATTTGATTTTTCAGATATGCATCCCTGCGAATCATTCAAACTGAATAGAAAGCCTCAGACGGATACCGCTGTAATGGTTTTGAAAGATATAAAAACCGGTGAAATCAAAAATGTAGAGTTGACTAAAAAATAAAGGCAATAAACAGAAAAGGGTGCCTTTAAAAGACACCCTTTTCTATAAATCAAATATTGACTTAATTTTTTTATTATTACATAGGCGGTAAAAGCACCTTATTGATGGCATGCAAAACTCCGTTAGACGCCTGAATGTCAGTTGCTGTAATAGTAGATACCCTACCGTTAGCATCTGTTATAGAAGCTCCTCCCTGAAGATTGACTGTAAAGTTGCTTCCCTGGAATGTAGTCACGCTCATATTATTCGTAAGCGATGCGGCCAATATATTTTGTCCTGCCACAACATGATATTTTAGAGTATTTTCCAGTGTTGCCTGTGGAATCTGTGCAAGACCTGGAAGGTTAAGTTCGGTCAACAGGCTGACAAAAGCTGAATTGGATGGCGCAAATACTGTAAAAGGCGAATTTTGCGTACCCGATAGAATCCCTGCAAAATCAGGCTGGTCATTTCTTGTAAGCGCCTGAACAAGAATCGAAAAATCAGGATTGGCAATGGCATGGCTTGTTACAGTAGGCAAATCGATAACGTTTCCTACAATGTGTACTACACCATTGCTGGCCATCACATCGGCTGTGGTTACTGTAGCACCTCCATTGGCTGCACCTCCGTTGATAACAACCCCATTAGCTGTATTGATATACATACTTAATGTGTTGGTTGCAGATGCACTTCCTTTGGCCATTGTCTTAACATAGCCAGTGGTTAGTGACGAAGAGGTTACAGCACCTGAAATGACATGGTTGAGCAGTATTTCCTTAAGAACCGGAACCGGAACAGCATCCAGATTTGCAAATCCTTTTTGCTGAAGAAATGCTGTAAATGCCTGATTGGTTGGTGCAAATACTGTAAAACTTCCGTTTCCGTCAAGCGTTGCTGTCAGGTCCGCTCTATCAAGAGCATCGACAAGTAAGGAAAGGTTAGCATTCGATGAAGCTATATCAACAATGGTGTTGCCTTGTGGCATTTGCTCATTATCATCATCACTGCACGATGACACAACTGGAATAAAAGCAAGGGTGAGTATTGCAATCCCCTTTCTGAAAAAATTTCTTTTCATAAGTTCTATTTTTAGGTTAGTGTCTCAAAATTATAATACAAATTTTTGTTTAACAAAAAGACATAAACATTTAAACAAAAAATTAATTTTTGTTTAGGTAATAGTCATTTATAGCTGCACTATAAATTACAGAAAGTCTGTAAACAGAAGGTAATTGAATTTAAAGCGATTAAAATACAGGAAGAAAAGTTGAACAAAACCATATTATTTGCCAATGTAAAAGTTTAGATTTAAAATCTAATACACTTATTTGCAGTATAATTATGATAATTTTGCAGTATAATTATGATAATTTTGCAGTAATATCCTGCAACGTATTAAAAAGAGTGAGGCTATCCCTATCATCCATTTCCAGTTCGGCAACACGGCGGCCAACTATCCAAAGTTGCGAATGGTTGCCGCGCACCTTTTCAAGCAAAGCATCAACATATTGATCCAGCGGTTTTTCTTCAGGAAGCACAGTCATATAGGTGATAAAAGTAACACCCCTGAATAGTTTTGTAACTTCTGAAAGGCTATCCAACGGAATACTGCTGCCCAAATATACGCAGCCATGACCGTAGGAAGTGATTAAATATTGCAGGAACATCAGACCCAACTCATGGATTTCGCCAAAGGGAAGGAAAAGTACATACGCAGGCACCGTGCCTTTTCTGACCCTTCTGCTGCATAAGGAAATCTGCTGGATCAATACCATACGTATCAGGCAACTGATAAAATGTTCGTGAGCCGGCTGGATAGTTCCGGCCTGCCACATCAGGCCAATCTCTTGTAAGAAAGGTATATAATATTCATTGAAAACTTTTTCAAACGGCATCTTTGCCACTAAGTGATCTGTGGCATCCAGAAACAGCGGCTGATCAAAAGTCATCATGGAAAGCTTGAAAAGATGAAGCGTATGTTTGATGTCCTGCCTGCCAACGCGGATTTCGCCCACCATCATTTCAATTTCCTCAGTCCTCATTTTGGCAACTTTAGAAATCTTCACTCCGTAACCTGTCAGAAGTACCACATTAAGAAGTTTACGCAACTCATCAAGACCATAATAACGTAGGTTATTTTCGCTCCGCTCTGGTGAAAGAAGACCATATCTTTTTTCCCAGATGCGTATCGTATGGGCTTTTACCCCTGATAGTCCTTCCAGATCACCTATAGAAAATACTGTCTTAATGTTATTCATCGGTTAAGGATTTATAGATAATTGTGAAGCCATTATATCCTGTCTCACAATGCAAAAATAACAAATTTGTTTAACGTAATACATTAAAAAGTTAAACAGAAAAAATGTTTATGTATATTTGTATTGTATTCAACATTCCGAGGAGAAAAACAGAGAAAAGGAGTTTGAAATGGCATTTAGCGATCTCAAAAAGCGAATCGGCACTATTGAAACTCAGACCTATGCGCCAAATCCGAATTATTTCCTGGGAGCTGATTCCTATTTTAGCAATTACAATTGTCCAATACAAAATAAATACAATGGAAAATACAGCCCACACCTATATTGTAGCTGGCGCAAGCAGCGGTATTGGTCTTGAACTTGCCATTTTGCTCACACAGCATGGATTTGAAGTATGTGGCATCAGTCGCAATCCCGGACCACTTAACGGTCACAAACTTTACAGGCACTACACTCACGATTTCCTTAGTGAGGAACCACTACCGGATATTACCGATAAAGCTGCAGGACTGGTGTATTGTCCGGGAAGTATTGTACTCAAGCCTTTAACCAGGATATCAAAAGAAGATGTCAACAAAACTATGACTTTAAACGCTACTGCTGCACTGTTGTTTGTGCAACACTATCTAGCTAATATAAAAAATACTCAAGATCCCTCTATAGTTCTATTTAGCAGCGTAGCCGTTCGGACAGGAATGCCTTTCCATGCTGCAACTGCTATGGCCAAAGGTGCGGTAGAAGGACTAACTCTTGCCATGGCAGCGGAACTGGCACCTGAAGTGCGTGTAAATGCCATAGCGCCTTCGCTTACAGACACGCCACTTGCAGCTGGATTGCTAAACACCGAAGCAAAAATTCAGGCTGCCAAGGCTCGGCATCCCCTGAATGCCTTCGGCACATCTGCAGAAGTTGCCAAGGTTGCCTTTCATGTGTTAACCCAGTATCATTGGGTAACAGGACAAGTTTATAATATTAATGGAGGTCTTGGTACCATAATCAAATAGACATGAAGATACTTTTGACGGGCGCGACAGGATACATTGCACAACGGTTGCTTCCAGTACTGATGGCTCAAGGACACGAAGTACTATGTTTGGTGCGTGACAGTCGCAGGTTTGACGTAGGTAAATTTACAGGAACTACATCCCTGAAAATTTTGGAGGCAGATTTGTTGGAGCTTGAAAGCCTCGTTACTATAATACCTGAGGATATTGATGCCGCTTATTATCTGGTACATTCAATGAGTGCCTCCGGCGAATTCACATCGTTGGAAGAACAAGCAGCCCGTAATTTTTCTGAGGCGATGGCCAAGACAAAGGCTCAACATATCATTTACCTCAGTGGAATTATCAATGACACAAAGCTATCACCACATCTTGCATCACGAAAGCATGTTGAAGATATACTGGCTTCCGGTAGTGTTCCGCTTACCACATTGCGTGCGGGTATTATTGTAGGGTCCGGCAGTGCCTCCTTTGAGATAATTCGTGATCTGGTTGAAAAACTGCCTATAATGATAGCTCCCAAGTGGCTGCATACCAGGTGCCAACCTATCGCCATACGCAATGTTATAGAATTTCTTGCCGGAGTATTGCTTAAAACACAAACCTTTGACAGGCACTATGATATTTATGGCCCTGATATACTAACCTACAAACAGATGCTGATGCAATTTGCAGCCGAGCGTGGTTTACAGCGCCGGATTATTACTTTGCCGGTAATGACACCGAAGCTCTCCTCCTATTGGCTTTATTTTGTCACATCGACCTCATATCCACTAGCCAAAAACCTCGTAGAAAGCATGAAAGTAGATGTGGTCGCAATTCCAAACAACCTTGCCCAATTGTTGGAAATCCGACTCCTATCTTATCGTGAGGCTATAGCCATAGCATTTGGAAAGATTGAACAAGACATGGTATTGTCCACATGGAAAGACGCTCTGGGTTCTGAACGCCAAGCACACCTTTATTCCACAGTTCAGGTACCGGAATTTGGGGTTTTCAAAGATGTCAAAACCATGAAAGCCGCAGATTCGCAACTGGCCGCAAACAGGATTTTTGCAATAGGTGGCACAGCGGGCTGGTATTATGCAGACTGGCTCTGGAGCTTTCGAGGCTTTCTTGACAAGCTTTTTGGAGGCGTGGGCCTAAAACGAGGCCGCAGAAATGCCTCCCGAATATCGACAGGGGAATCACTGGATTTTTGGAGGGTTTTATATGCCAACCGTCAGGAGATGCGGCTTCTTCTCTATGCAGAAATGCGTCTCCCTGGTGAAGCATGGCTGGAATTTACTATCGTAAATGGCATAGTCAGACAAACTGCAACTTTCCGTCCTTTAGGTCTTTTAGGCAGGTTGTACTGGTATCTGGTACTCCCATTTCATTATTTTATATTTAATGGCATGATAAAAAAGATTGCGTCATGAAAAATAAATCAAATACTTTCAACGATCTCGATCTGGATCGGATTATAGAAATGGCTTGGGAAGATCGCACTCCGTTTGAGGCCATAACATTTCAATTTGGACTTACGGAAGGAGAAGTTCGTAGCCTGATGCGTAAAATGCTTCGACCTTCAAGTTATAAGAACTGGCGAAGTCGGGTCGAACAATGCAGCACAAAACATGCTGCCAGACGTGTCAAAAGCATTACCCGCTTTAAGTCTAACCGACAACGAATCATTACTAACAATAAAATTTCCAAACGTTGAAAAGGGTCGAAAAATCAAATATGCCGACAAAAATATGCGCACACTGTGGATTATCTTTCACCTGGAGAAAAAAATGGAAAAAAGATTGGGAGAACGTAAAATATTGCAGTGAGCGATGTAAAAAAGGGAAAGGATCAGTGAACTTCAGGGACCAACATATTATAAGTCTTACTTTATGGAAACAAAATGCATGATTTATCAGCGAAATGAAATGGCATTAAAACGCTAACCTATAGCTTAAACAAAAGTTAAATAACACTAATAATTTCAAAAGTAATAGTATTGCTATTAAATTTGCGTGTAAAGTTTACAAAATGAAAAGTTTACTAGCATATTTGAAAATTCAGGTAAACCCGAAAATTTATCTTAAAGATCCGGAAACCTCTAAACTGGGACGAAAAATCGTTCAGGAAAGCATCAAACTTATTGATGAAATCGGGTTTGATAATTTCACTTTTAAAAAACTTGGAGAACGCATCGGTTCTAATGAAAGTTCGCTTTACCGTTATTTCGAAAACAAGCATAAACTACTGGTATATCTTTCTTCCTGGTATTGGAGCTGGATGGAATACAGGATAGTATTTGCCACGGCCAATATTTCTGATCCTTCCGAAAAGCTGCGTCAGGCGATAACACTTGTAACAGAACAAATAAAAGATGACGCCAGCACAGACTATATTGATGAATCTGTATTAAACCGTATTATTATTGCAGAGTTTACCAAGACTTTTTTAACCAAAGAAGTTGATGAAGAAAATAAGGAAGGTTTTTTCTTAATTTACAAGCAGGTGATTAATAGGATTGTTACTATGATTATTGATTTAAATCCTGATTTTCCTTATCCGAAATCTTTTGCATCAAGCATTGTGGAAGGTTCGCTTCATCAGCATTTTATTAAAGACCATTTTAAAACAATCACGGACTGCAATGAAAAAGTCAGCCCTACTGATTTCTATTTATATCTCATCACATCGTTAAATAAGTAAAAAATGACACCAGCCAAACGATTTTTCAGCCTGTTACGACTCGACAGTAAGGACGTTTCACAGATATTTTTCTATGCCTTGTTTGCAGGGTTTATCAGCTTGTCACTACCGCTCGGCATACAGGCAATTATCAACTTTATACAAAGCGGAAGAGTCAGTGTTTCCTGGATTGTCCTCGTAATTTTCGTTATTGCCGGTGTAGCTCTTGTAGGCATACTGTCATTAATGCAATTGCGAATAACCGAAAATTTACAGCAAAAGATTTTTGTCAGGTCGTCGTTTGAATTTGCCTACCGACTTCCCAAAATCCGTTTTGGAGAAACGCACACCAATATGTATCCTCCTGAAATAGCCAACAGGTTTTTTGATACCATGTCCATACAAAAAGGCGTTTCTAAACTTCTCATTGACTTCTCCTCCGCCTTGCTGCAAATTTCCTTTGGTATAATTCTACTGTCATTATACCATCCTTTCTTTATTCTCTTTGGAATACTGCTGATTGTATTATTGTATCTTATTTTTAAATTCTCCTACCAGCCGGGTCTGGAAACGAGTTTGAGTGAGTCAAAGTTTAAGTACAAAGCGGCAGACTGGTTACAGGAAATTGCCAGAAATACTTCATCTTTCAGGACAATCCTGAATTTTAACTTTGCACTGGATAAAAATAACACACTTGTAGAAGGATACCTCAAATATCGCGAACAGCACTTTAATATCATCCGTAGGCAGTTCATCCAATTGATTATCTTTAAGATTATTATTACAGCCGGTCTCCTTCTGATTGGTGGTTTTCTGGTAATCAATCAGCAAATGAATATAGGGCAGTTTGTCGCAGCAGAAATTGTAATCCTCCTCGTGATTAATTCTGTTGAGAAAATCATTATAGGACTTGAAAGCTTTTATGATGTGCTTACCTCTGTTGAAAAGATTGGCCAGGTATCTGACATGGATCTTGACGATGAAAAATACAACGATGTCCTTCCGGAAGGAACCGAAATGACTATTGCAGCAGAAAATATCCGCTTCCATTATCCTGATGCAAAAAAAGACGCAATCAAAAATGTGAATCTTCAGATTTTACATGGTGAAAAAATACTTTTACAAGGAAATAACGGAGCAGGTAAAACCACATTAATAAGGATACTATCGGGCTTGTTACAGCCAACATCAGGTGCGCTATCCATAAATGATGATTCCTTGCTAAAGATTGATCCGGCCTCCTACCGTGCAAGGATTGGATACATTATTCAGGGTGAAACGCCCTTTGAAGGAACTATTCGTGAAAACATTACTTTTAACAATCCTTCAATTAGTATGGAAGATTTGCGTTGGGCACTCGATGCGGTACAATTAACAGATTTTGTAAAATCGCTGCCGGATGGTCTCGATACCAAAATTTTCCCGGAAGGAAGACACCTTTCTTCTTCAAATGCCCAAAAAATATTACTTGCCCGAAGTATTGTACACAGGCCATCGATTTTATTTTATGAAGATCCGACAGACCGTATGGATAACGAAGCCACAAAAGCAATCATAAAATTTATTTTTTCAGATAAAAATCCTTGGACCGTGGTGGTTTCCTCTGCCAGTTTACATTGGGAAGAAGGAGCCACAAGACGCATTACAATGGAAAACGGTAAGATAATTAACGATCAATACTTCACGCCATGCTAAATATTTCAAATAATAAAAAAGTGCGAATTGAGTCAATGGAGCACTTAAGTACAATAAAGCAATTGTCAGAAAGGCCGCATTATAAGATATTGAAAAGAATAATCATAGGACTATGCTTATTGGGGATAGTGCTGCTATTCCTTCCCTGGACACAAAATGTTTCCGGCAACGGAGCAGTCACAACACTAAAGCCAAATCAGCGTCCGCAGACCATCCATACTGCCATAGCAGGTAGAATCGAAAAATGGTATGTCCAGGAAGGAGATTTTGTAGAGAAAGGCGATACGATACTCTATATTTCAGAAATTAAGGAAGATTATTTTGATCCGAACCTGGTAAAAAATACCAAACAACAGGTAGATGCAAAAAAAAGCGCCCTGCAGTCCTATGATGGTAAGGTCAAATCACTGGAATCACAAATGAGTGCACTTTCAAAGGAGCAGACTTTAAAAATACAACAGGCCACCAACAAAATCAGGCAGGCAGCACTAAAGGTTAAAAGCGACAGTATTGATTTGGAGGCGGTCAAAACACAGCTAAAAATTGCCAACACACAATTTGACCGTTCTGTACAGCTCAATAAGGATGGCCTGAAGCCTCTTACTGATGTGGAAGAAAAACGCCTTAAGCTCCAGGATGCGCAGGCCAAGATTATCACACAGGAAAATAAATTGCTTACCGCTAGAAATGAGCTCATTAATTCGAAAGTCGAGATTGGAAGGATAACGGCAGAATACAATGAAAAAATTGCAAAGTCAAGCAGTGATAAATTTACGGCACTAAGCAGCCAATATGATACGGAGGCTCAGGTATCAAAGCTTGAGAACCAGTATGTCAATTATAGTATACGCAATGGCATGTATTACATAAAAGCGCCCCAAAGTGGCTTTGTTAACCGTGCCCTACAATCAGGGATTGGCGAAACCATAAAAGAAGGAATGCCTGTTGTAAGTATAATGCCGGCAAGCTACGAAATTGCGGTTGAGACCTATGTCAAGCCTATTGATCTTCCCCTGCTTAAAAAAGGCGACAGAGTACGCGTGTGGTTTGACGGGTGGCCAACCATCGTTTTCTCTGGGTGGCCGGGCATGTCCTATGGCACATTTGGCGGAAGAATAGTTGCTATTGAAAATTTCATCAGTACGAATGGCAAGTACAGAGTGCTGATCGCACCAGACAAAAATGAAGCTCCATGGCCAAAACAACTCAGCATTGGTGCCGGAGTACAGACTATAACCCTGCTCGATACCGTACCGATATGGTTTGAAATCTGGAGAACGCTTAACGGGTTTCCTCCTAATTATTATCAGCATTCCCAAAATCAGAATTCTAAAGAAAAATGATGAAACGAGCTTTTATAATCTTATTGACACTGACCTGCTATCACATTAAAGCTCAATCATTCAAAGAAAAAGAGCTTAGCTTTGGCGAATATATTGGTTATGTAAAGAAATACCATCCGCTTGTCAGGCAGTCCGGATTAATACTCAGCAAATCAGAAGCCGAGCTTTTGACAGCCCGTGGTGGATTTGACCCTAAGATTGAGGTAGACTATGATCAGAAGGATTTTAAGGATAAGAATTATTATTCACTGCTAAAAAGTACTTTTAAGATACCCACCTGGTATGGAATTGAGGTTAAGGCTGCATTTGACAACAGCGAAGGACTATATGTGAATCCACAAAATACGACACCAAACAATGGCCTGACGTCCATAGGAATATCCATCCCTTTGGGACAGGGACTTTTTATCAATAAACGCATGGCCGATGTTAGGATGGCAAAGGTGCAACTTCAGCTTAGTGCCGCAGAGCAAAAAATGGAGACAACAGATGTCATATATGAAGCATCCCTAGCCTATTTTAACTGGAAAAGGGCATTCGACGAATCGGAGTTATATAAAACCTATCTGGTATATGCACAGAAGCGCTACGATGGGATTTTACGTCTTATAGAAACAGGTGACAAACCGGCAATCGACAGCGTAGAAGCAGGCATTTTGGTTAAGACACGCGAGCTAAGCCTAAAAGATGCCCTGCTAAAACTTACTAAGTCGCGATTGGAATTGTCCAATTTTCTATGGATTGATGACGTTCCCGTTGAGCTAGAAGAGAATATCACTCCGGAAGAAAATGTCAGAAACAGCGTCGATGCCAGCCTGAACACCAACTTACAAGTAAACCCATCTGCTGCTCTAGACAGCCATCCTAAAATACAGTCTTTGCAAAGTAAGTTGAGTATGCTCGAAATTGAACGTCATTATAAGGCAAACATGCTACTCCCGGAAGTCAACGTAAGCTACAATTATCTTTCTGAGCCTGCCTATTTTACAGATTACAGGTTTCAGGATTATAAGATAGGTCTAAATTTCAGTTTCCCCCTATTCCTTCGTAAAGAAAGAGGCGCATTGCAGCTAGCCAAACTGAAAATTCAGGATAGCCAACTTGATCTGGAATTGCAACGTGTAGCGCTAAAAAATAAAATCCTTACCTATAGTGCAGAAATTGAATCGCTTAACCAACAGCAGCTAACCGCGGCTGAACTTGTAAAGGATTATACCGTAATGCTTTCATCGGAAGAAAAATTGTTTGCCTATGGGGAAAGCTCGCTTTTCCTTATTAATTCCAGAGAAAATAATGTGGTTAGCAGCAGACTGGCCGAAATTAATACAGAAAACAGGCTTCTTGCCTCAATAGCCAACCTTTATAAAATCTTGAGCATTCCTTAATAATTACTTTAACAGCCGGAGCACTGAGCGCCATTTCGCAAGAGTTGTATAATGAATTGGGGCGGAATCGGTTAATGGGCTTGATGTTGGCGACTCCAGTAATTTGCGCGATATTACCCTTGCTGATGTTCCTGCAGTGGTTACCGATAACATTTTTTTCTTTGATTGCCTAGGAATTGACTGATTTATTGGTAGCAATATGATGCGTAACAGCATTGTGAAATTTCATATAAGGACAAGACCGTTAGCTTTACAGATAAACTGAAAAACTTCAGCACTGATAAAAAGAAAAGTGCCGGTTTATTACCAGACAAATTTCAAAGTAATCCTTAGTTAAAGATTGACATAAAAAATAATGATACTGAAGCAACTGAAATTCTCATGTTTGATTCAGGAATGGTTGGGCTATATGATTTGTCATTAGGTGTTTACGAAAATGCATTATCTCAAAAAACTAATCTTTTTTCTCTACTCTATCAGGCTAAGGGAGCCTATTCATTAGGCATACATGGTATTGAAAGCCAAAAGAACATTTTATGCTCTCGATTCCCGAACTAAATTTTGCAGAAGTTACCCTGTATTACTGTTATCTCCATAATTTTTAAATCAATACCTTATAACAAAACCAACCTGTAGTAGGTTGGTTTTGTTATATTTACTATAATAGATCTGCTTCCATTTCCCTTTATTAAATCAATAACTTCCTATCTCCAGGAATTCATTTCATAATTTAAAAAGTTTGTTTTCATATCTTCTATCCTGTTTTCAAAGGATTTAATCCCTGTACTTAAATATTTTTCCTTTTCAGACTCACTCAAGGTATATAGAACATCAAATCCCGGATTTGGTTTAGGAATAGGAACAGATAATGTGATACTATTGTTTTCTTCATAAACATAATAATGCCAATCTTTTTTTTCTAATAATTCCTTGGTGTTCATTTAATAGTTTTTTGTTTCATAGCATAATTTCCGCTGCAAGTCGTGTTCAATCATTTCAAGATAGTATGTTTCATCTATCACTTCATAGTTATCTTTCCAAGGTGCCCTGTTATTAGTATTTTTTGCTAAATAATCGTTTATTTTTTTCAATAAAGATTCCCTGTTGGTAATGGCATCGCTGAGATCATCCAAGCGCTCTTTTTCTTCCAGGTTAAGCAAAATGTTATACAGCTTCAACAAGGTGTCTTTAAAGTTATTTTTGCCCAACAATTCAATCGTAAATTCGATATTGGGCAGTTCCGGGTTTATACTTACGTTGAATATCGGTGTGGTACAGGTATAAGTTTCGCCCCATTCAAATTTTTTTTCTTCTATATAACAATGCGGAATTGTTGTTTTATCGATATAAATCATAACAGAAAATTTTTCTACTAAAAATATACCATGGCTGTCCATTCTATCCTATCCATCAGCTCTTTGCTATATAAATTTTCGTGTCTCATAATTATCTGTCTTCCCAAAATTCCTGTCCTTTTTTATCAATATATCCCCATTTTGAATTTCCCGGAATATAGTAGTCAACGCCCCATCGTTCATGAACAAATGGGTTAACGTCCGGCATGTCGGTTACTACTTTTGCAATATCATATTCATAATTAAATCCGAAGTAATATTCTTTATTGTAAAGTCTTTGTCCGCTACTATCAATATGATAAAATGCTTTGGAATTTTTTGCAACTATAGATGTTCCTTCATCAAACTCGCTGGCAGAAAAATAATGGGCTTCAATAATCACATTTCCATCCCTGTTTTTAAATCCAAAGTACCTGTCTTTTTCAAATTTTATCAGCTCTTGATCTTTCTTAAGCTTTCGGTTTCTATCATCAGAATAAGGTCGCCCTATTTCATTCCAAACAGCATTAAGATCGTCAAATTTGGGTTCCACAACAATTTCTCCTTTTGAATTTACAGCACCATAATGATGGTTTGGAAAATAAACAATACACTTGTCATTTTGAAAGCCATTTGCAGTTATTGCCTGAAGTGTAAAGACACTCTCGCCAAAGCGATTTATGAATAAACAATTATCAATTGATTGTCTTTCTTCCACATTTTTATTATCAATAATCAGTACCGATATTTCTTTTTTGGTAAATGGGAATACACTGTCTGCAAGTGGTGATACCTGCTTTCCGTTTGTATTGATCCAACATTTTTTGTCAGCAATTTTTACAAGAGCCAGATCAAAATTTTCTTCACTAAACGGAAAGATCACATCATCATAAATACAGTCAATGAGTATCGACTTCTCAGCATCTGAAAAGCCCCATTTGTCAATTTTTCTATAAGGTATAGGATATTTCATTATTTTGCTACTGTCAATTGATACTCGCGGTTATTCCTCATCTCCAATAATTTCAGCCAGCATTGCTATTTTACGCCACTTTTTCAGGGCTTTTTTTGAAATGTTTTGTGGTACTGGAGTAGTACGGTCGTTGCTGAAATGGGTGAAATTTGAGATAAAATCCTCCAGACTGTCAATTTCATCTTCAAAGGTTTCGAGAAAAGATTCAGAACTTAAAAGGCCTATGATCGCATTATAAGCTTCGTCATCAAGTCGGTATTCGTCAGTAATATCCGTAATCGCATCAAGTAGCTCCCGGTTGTTTTCAAAATCGTCATCAGCAGTAGCGATAAGCCTTAACGCTTCAACAGATGGTGATTTATAGTCTTTGTTATCCACCATTTGTTTAATTTCCAATACGCAGGAAAGCTCAAAAGGCACATTGGTATTGTATTCACCTTCAAAACCCAGTTCTTCAATTATGCCTTTCCAGTGTACAGAGGCTTTATTGTTTTCAATTTTTTCAAATGTGATTTCATTGTCCTTGATACCGTTGTGTCTAAACATATAAAAGGTAAACAGATGTTCATCTGTCACATAGTCATAGGCGTCTTTTATATGGATTGTTTTACCAACGAGCGATTGCAGATTGCCCTGTGTAGCCATCATTTGCTCACAACGGATATTCCCGCTACGATTTCCTTCTATAAAAGGAGCTTCATCACTTTGTACCCAAATATCCCATACGGTGCAAACGGGCTCTGAATCTTCTTGGTTGTATTCTTTTATGAATGATTTTTCAATATTAATGGGAAATATGTAGTCTTTGATTTTTAGGATATTCATTGGATTGATTTTTTCAAATGTAGAGAAAAATTGGTTTAGATAGTGGTTTAGTCAATTTACTACAAAAATTATTCTATTTTTGGTTTTCTAAAACGTAACAACCCAAAAACAAACCACCACCTTACTAATGTTTACTATCAATTCCTCTCAATTTATAAAACGAATTTTTCTTATACTCTTTTTAGCCAACCTATCCAATGGTTTCTCACAAAACAAAACAGCAGACAGCTTACAGACCTATACAAAAAAGGATACTATAAGAGTCAAACTATTAAATGCAGCAGCACTTAAACTAATAAATAGCGATACTGATAAAGCATTGCAGTTATATAAAGAATCGGAACAACTCTCTGAAGCCCTACAGTATAAAAAAGGGAAAGCGTATAGCTTACTAATGTCGGGTAGAGCCTATTCAAAAAAAGGTGACTATGCAACTTCCATTACTTATTTTCAAAATTCCCTGGAAGTTTATGAGGATTTGAAGATTAAGGTAAGTGTTGCTAATTGTCATTTGAATATAGGCACATCATACTACTATCTTACTGATTTTCCAAAAGCTCTGGAACATCTTAAAACTGCTACAGAACTTAGTGAACAATCCGGTAAGTTAAGGGTAGCCTCAAACGCTTTGATGATTATTGCCCTGATACATAATACTCAGGGAGATTATGACAAAAGCCTTGAATATTATAAAAAAACAATAGCAATTGATGAAAAGTTAGGAGATCGAAAAGGACTCGCCATTACGTATATCAATTTGGCAAATCTTTATAAACAGCAAAACCAGCCCACTCTTGCTTTAGAATACTATAATAAATCAATAGAGATCAGCAAACAGTTTAACGACGAATATAGCATTGCTTCCAATTTAAACAATATTGGTACGATGTATCAGGAAATGGAAAACCCTAAAGCCGCTCTTCCTTATTTCAACAAAGCATTAGCCATCTTTGAAAAGCTAAAAAAAGACAAGCAGGTTATGGGTTCCCTAAGTAACATCGGTCTTATTCTGATGTATGAAAAAAATCCTAAAGCCTTGAAAATATTTAATAGAGGTTTAAAACTAAGCCAGGAAGCCAATGATGACTTTACGGCTGCTTATTTCAATAACAATATTGGGGCTTATTACTTTATGTTTGAAAAATACGATGAATCACTCCGTTATTATGAAAAAGCAGCAAAAACATATAAACAAGTAGGAGCTCAGCGCGAACTTTCTAGCAGTTACCTGAACATAGGCAGGATTTATTTTGCAAAAAAGGAATATGATAAAGCCATGCAGTTTGCCAAAGAAGGAAGTGATATTGCTAATGAACTCAAACTCCTGAGTCTGCAAACCGATTACTCTCTTTTGTTTTCAAAAATCTATTATGCGATAAAAGAATATAAGTTAGCTTCTGAGAGCAGTCAAACCCATAAGGAACTGAACGACAGCCTGTATAAAAAAGAAACCTTTGATAAACTGGCAGAAATAAAATATGAATATGCTTATAAGGACACCTTAACCACGGCAAAGAAAAGTGTGAATTCTTTAAAGAAAACCGTAGCCGTTTCTCAATTACAAAAGAAATGGCTGATTGCCGGTTTCATAGGTCTTCTGATTGTTTTGGGTTTTTTAATTGCTTTATTAAAAATCAGACGAGTGAAAATGCAGAACCAACAGCTGCTGTTAGAACAGAAATTACTGATTACTCAAATGAACCCACATTTTATATTCAATTCCATACAAAACATCAGGAGTTTGATTAACAACCGACAAAATGATGAAGCGGTAAATTATCTGGGCAAATTTTCCAAACTAACCCGACAAATTCTTGAACACTCGAACCAAAACTATATTTCATTAGAGGAAGAGATTGAAATGCTTGAGAACTATCTTACCATACAGCAACTTTTGTATGAAAATAAATTCAAATTCAATATTCATATAGAAGAGAATATTGATCCTGAATCGATATTCTTACCGCCAATGTTAGCACAACCTTACATTGAAAATGCCATCAAACACGGGTT
Organism: uncultured Flavobacterium sp.; assembly: GCA_964518395.1. Taxonomy (GTDB): domain Bacteria; phylum Bacteroidota; class Bacteroidia; order Flavobacteriales; family Flavobacteriaceae; genus Flavobacterium. The sequence continues at coordinate 96,654 of CAZFGA010000008.1, read as the reverse complement.
AAGCAATACGACGGAAAACGGAAAAATTGATGTTCATTATTATTTAAAAGAAGAAAAACTCTATTTTGAAGTGACCGATAACGGTAAAGGTTTTGGCACAGATGAAAAAGTCAGCAATCACAAATCACTGGCCATGACCATCACCAAAGAACGTTTAACATTCTATACTAAAAACAAAGATTTCGTGGTGCAAACCAATAATGTAATCGCTTCTGATGGAACTATAGAAGGAGCTAAAGTTGCTTTTGAGGTTCCGTATATTTATGAAAGCTAAAGTGATACATAGTACAAACTCCTAAAAAAGTAATAAAAAACCAGTTAAAGTATTTTAACTGGTTTTTTATTTCCGCTGGTTGGGTAGTATGTATCTATCAATTGATTATTTTTACCTCCGTTTTTTAATTAAATCCCTTGTATTTATGTTAAATTGCAAGCATTTAGCACTTTTTTTACTTCTTCTCTATATCAGTCTCCCTGTTTATTCCCAGAATAAAACAATTGATTCTATAGAAACGATATTAGCTAATCGCAAAATTAGTGATACGACACGCATTAATACAATTATTGCGGGTATGGATAACACAATCATGTTGAGCAAAGCACATGTGGCTTACTTCAATCAGTTACTTCCTGTTTTTACCAAAGGATTGGCAATGCCCAAACTTCACCCAAAAGTAAAGCAAAAATACCAATTTGCTGCGGGAGTGTATTACTACAATACCGCAAAAAAAGAAACAAGTGAAGGTAACAAAAATGCGCCAATGCACTTTGATGAAGCTATAAAGTATTGGAAAGACTCAAAAGACTATAAGCCTATGGCATTAGCGATGGTTGGTAAAGGTGCGTACTACCGCCATATTGCCGACTGGCCCAATACGTTCAAATACTTTTTTGAAGCATTAAAATTCTACGAGAGTATTAATAATGAAAGCGGAATATCAACCGTAAATATGGAAATAGGAACTGCTTGTTTGGCACAGCAGGACTGGAATAAAGCTATTGTTCATCTAAAAAAAGCATTGCCCTACTTTGATGTCCCGGAGTCAGAATTAAGAAAATCAGACCGCCATAGTTTAGCGGTCATTCATAATAACATAGGCACAGCTTATAACCGTCTTAAAAACTTTACCGAAGCCCATAACAATTTTCTAAAAGCGTACTATTATATCAAAAAGAATAAAGATCCGCAGGCAGAATCGATAATTTTAGTACAATTGGCTCAATCCTCCAGTGAATTGGGAAAACTGGCTGAGTCGGAAGATTATTTAAAAAGAGCCTTGGATTTATGTAATGATGACACTTCAAGGCAAGGAGTATATGGAAGTGCAGCACGCATTAATTACAAAAATAAAAACTATGATAAGGCTGCGGAGTACGGTGAATTGAGTTACAGCCTGGCAAAAAAAAATAAAAACATCAATTCGCAGTCCGGTATCACCTCCTTGCTGTACAAAATTTATAAAGAAAGCGGACAGTATGAAAAAGCATTAAAAATGCATGAAGCGAATATCGTTATAAAAGATTCTACAAATTTAGAAGCCTCAAAAAACGAATTGGCGCAACAGGAACTCAAATACCAGTTTGAGAAAAAAGAACTGCAGCAAAAAATAATCCAGCAAAAGAAAGTAACCGCCCTCGAGCTTGAAGCCCAAAAGAAAATCGCACTGGAAACTTCAAAAAACAAATTAGCCCGACAACAGTTAGTATACGATTTTGAAAAAAAACAGCTGAACCAGAAACTCAGTCAGGAAAAAAAGGTAGCCGCCATCAAACTAAGTTCTGAAAAGAAAACAGCAGCCATCAAATTAAGTTCCGAAAAGAAAACGGCCGTTAAAAATAACTGGCTGATTGCCGTTTCTTCTGTATTTCTGCTTTCGTTGCTGGGTGCTTATTTCTACTACCGAAACAATAAGCAGAAACAAGCCATTACGGTACTGGAAAAAAACCAAATCAAGCAAAAGCTGCTCATCACCCAGATGAACCCGCATTTTATATTCAATTCGATTCAGAACATCAGGAGCCTGATTAACAACAGGCAAAACGATGAAGCCGTGAACTATTTGGGCAAGTTTTCTAAACTAACCCGACAAATTCTTGAACACTCCAACCAGAACTATATTTCATTGGCAGAAGAAGTTTCAATGCTTGAGAATTACCTCGCCATACAGCAGCTTTTATATGAAAACAAATTCACTTCCAATATCCATATAGAAGAAAACATTGATACTGAATCCATATTTTTACCGCCAATGCTGGCGCAGCCCTACATTGAAAACGCCATCAAACACGGTTTAAGCAACACAACAGTAAATGGCAAAATCGATATCCACTATTATCTGAAAGAAGAAAAACTCTATTTTGAAGTAACCGATAACGGTAAAGGATTTGGCACAGATGAAAAGGTCAGCAATCACAAATCACTGGCCATGACGATTACCAAAGAACGTTTGGTTTCATACACAAAAAATAAGGATTTTATAGTGGAAACCAATAACGTAATCGCTTCAGACGGAACTATAGAAGGAGCCAAAGTTGCTTTTGAAGTTCCGTATATTTATGAAAGCTAAAGTGATACATAATACCAACTCCTAAAAAAGTAATTTAAAAAAACCAGTTAAAGCACTTTAACTGGTTTTTATTTTTATGGATGGTTTTGATTATGTGAGAAGCTGAAAAACATATTCAATTTCTACACAAAAAATACATACTAAAGAAGATTCCCAATAAAGGTAGAAGCTGCCGTCCAGTCTCTGTTTAAATCCAGAATAGCAGTTGACCCTACTATTTCCAAAGCGATACAACCTGCTATGGCGTTAGCCAATAATAGTTTTTTTAATTGGTCAGTAGGAAGCTCCAGAACTTGTTTGGTATTCGATTCGAAAAGCCACATAACTTCATTTAAATAATGAGCCATGAGTTTAGCCCCTTGAAATTCTAATTCTCTTTTTAACTCAACTATTCCTGATAGTGTAATCAGATCAGAAACAGCATTTACATCTATATCCAGAACCGAATATAGCGCTTGACCTGTATCAGACCCCGCTATACTGATATCCGTTTTTAGAACAAGATTGGACTTTTCCAGATTTATGGCAAGTAGGTTTGTATCGACTTCAGGTTCAGCTATATCGTTAAGAGTATTTAGCGGCAGTATTTTTATATTGAAATTGAAAACTTTATCACCATCAGATTTAACGGATATAACAACAATTCCTGTTGATTTTTCTTTGGGTTCGATAACAAATGAATGATAATCGCCTACTTCTATACCTTTTCTCTTATATTTAACCAGTCTCACATTTGGCGTTATATTAATATTTGCCGTTTCGATATGAAAAACTAATCTATTTACATTATTTTCAGGCTTTTTAGCACTGAAGTGGTGTACGTCAAGTTCTTTCCTTAGAAAAATAGTGTCGCTGATGTCATCTAATGATTGAAGGTTTAGAATTTTTGCCGGTTTAGGTTCGTTGGAGTAATTCATCTTCTTGTTCTTTTGATTTTCAATTGTGTTTTTATTTATTTCCAATAGTTGTTTCTTTGGTCATTATAAAAATTGTTAATAAAATTAATAATCATAATTTTATAAATATATCACTTGTACAAGTCTCATAAAAATAAATTCTTATAAATGAATGTCATAAACTTAATTAGAGAACAAATTGAGAAAATTTCAGAAGCAGTTTACACATTAAAGTCTTTTTAAACCTCTGGTCTCATCAAATAACAAAAAAAAACTAGCCAAGGAATAATACCCCTTGACTAGTTCTCCAATCAACCTAACAAATCAACCTATTTCCAGCCTCCTCCTAAATTTTTATATACATGAACAACAGCGTTCAGTTGTTCTTTTTTGGTTTCTATCAGTTCGAGTTTCGATTCCAGAGCATCTCTTTGGGTCATCAGTACCTCGAAATAATCGACTCTTGCCGATTTAAACAAATCGTTTGAAATATCAATAGATCGGTTTAAGGCATCTACCTGTTGCGATTTTAAATCGTAGCCTTTTTGGAGGTTTTCGATTTTAGAAAGCTGTGTAGATACTTCCAGATAGGCATTTAAAACCGTACGGTCGTAATTGTACAATGCCTGAAGCTGTCTTGCGTTGGCACTTTTAAATTCAGCTTTAATCGCATTTCTGTTAATCAGCGGTGCTGCCAAATCACCTGCCACAGAATACAAAAGCGATTCCGGGAACGTAAACAGATAGGCCGGTTTGAAAGCTCTTACACCAAATGCCGCCGATATATCAAGCGACGGATAAAACTCGGCACGGGCTACTTTTACATCCAATTTTGCAGCCACTAATTCCAATTCTGCCTTTTTGATATCCGGGCGATTGGTCAACAATTGCGATGGAATACCAGAATTTACAGTAGCCGGAACTAAATCCGCAAAATTGGTCTTATCCCTTTTGATTTCCTGCGGATAACGCGCTAATAAAAAGTTGATCTTATTCTCCGTTTCCTTGATTTTTTGCAGGATCTCAAACTCCAGACTTTTTGAAGTCAGTACTTCTGCTTGAAACTTCTGAACTGCCAATTCTGTTGCCCTGGCTGCCTGTTTCTGGATTTTCACAATTTCCAGAGCGTTCGACTGCAAAGCAATAGTCTGTTTCACAATATCCAACTGACTATCTAAAGCCAGCAACTCATAATACGAATCGGCAACTTCTGCAATAAGGTTTGTAACCACAAAGTTCTTTCCTTCAACAGTAGCCAAATATCTGTTGACTGCCGCTTTTTTAGAATTGCGCAGCTTTTTCCAGATATCAACTTCCCAATTGGCGTAAGCACCAATCGTGTAATCCGGTAACGGGTCTGGTGTTTCAACTCCGGGTTTGATTTCGGTTGTGGCATCACCCGCACCCTGGCTTGTATACCTTCCTACTTTTTCGAGTCCGGCTCCGGCACGAAGTCCCACGGTTGGCAGCAATAATCCTTTTTTAACACGCACATCGTTTTTTGCGATTTCAATTTCCTGCAAAGTGATATTCAGTTCCTGGTTGTTTTTCAATGCCGTGTCAATCAATTCCACCAGATTCGGGTCCTTAAAGAATTCATTCCATTTAACGGTCGACATATTCGTCGTATCCTTGCTGGTTCCGAAAGATTCCGGAACAGGCTTGCTTGGAGTCTCAGCTATTGTCTGTGGCGCCTTACAGCCAACTACGGCAAGGCAAAGCGCTACGACAATACTATATTGGTATATTTTGGATTTAAACATGATTGTTATCGATTTCTTCTGTTAATGGGTTTTCTTCTTCATTTTTCACCAATTTGTGCTTTTCGGCAATTCGGGCAAAAATGTAATACAATCCGGGTATCACAAACACACCGCAAATCGTTCCGAGAAGCATCCCTCCTGCTGCTGCAGTACCAATGGTTCTGTTACCTATTTTTCCGGGTCCGGTGGCAAAAACCAACGGAATCAAACCTGCGATAAAGGCAAACGAAGTCATCAAAATAGGACGGAATCTCGCTTTTGCTCCTTCCATAGCCGATTCTAAAACCGACTTACCGGCGGCATGCCTTTGGATGGCAAATTCGACAATCAACACGGCATTTTTACCCAACAGACCAATCAACATTACCATAGCAACCTGAGCATAAATGTTATTTTCCAGTCCCATGATTTTCAGCAATAGGAACGCTCCAAAAATACCTGCCGGAAGCGATAGGATAACTGACAATGGCAGAATAAAACTTTCATATTGTGCAGCCAGTACCAGGTAAACGAAGCCCAAACAGATAAGGAAAACCCAGATAGCCTGATTTCCTTGCGCCACTTCATCGGCAGAAATACCAGCCCAGTCGATTCCATAACCTCTTGGCAGTTTTTTCTCGGCCACTTCTTTAATGGCTTTAATTGCTGTACCGCTACTATATCCTGCCGCGGCAGCTCCACTGATTTCAGCAGAAGTATACATATTGTGTCTTGTAATTTCAGAGAGTCCGTATACTTTTTCCATTCTCATAAAAGCAGAAAAGGGCACCATTTCATCTTTATTATTTTTCACATACAGCTTTAAAATATCATCCGGCAAAGCTCTGTACTGTGGCGCCGCCTGAACGATTACTTTATAGTTGAATCCGTATTTGATGAAACTGATTTCATAGTTACTACCTACTAATGTTGAAAGTGTATTCATGGCATTTTCAATAGAAACTCCTTTTTGCTGTGCCAGATCGTTATCTACTTTTAGCATGAACTGAGGGAAACTCGCACTGTAAAAACTAAATACAGAAGAAAGCTCTGGACGCTTGTTCAATTCTTTAACAAAATCCTGAGTAACGGTTTCCATTTTCTTATAGTCACCCGAGCCTGTTTTATCTAACAGACGTAATTCAAATCCACCTGCAGCTCCATAACCCGGAACGGCCGGCGGTTGGAAAAATTCGATATTCGCACCCGGAATATCTTTCGATTTTTCTTCCAACTCTTCCATTACTTCCTGTACGGAATGTTTTCTTTCGTTCCAATCTTTCAGGTTAATCAAACAGGTTCCGGAGTTGGCACCCGTACCTTCTGTAAGGATTTCATATCCCGCCAAAGCTGAAACCGATTGAACGCCTTCTACTGTTTCTGCCATTTTCTGAAGTCTTTCGGCAACATTGTTTGTTCTTTCCAGTGAAGAACCCGGTGGCGTTTGAATAATGGCATAAAACATTCCCTGATCTTCATTCGGGATAAATCCGGAAGGAACCGTGCTGCTTATGAACCAGGTTCCGGCACAGAAACCAATCAATGCGGCAAAAGTCACTGTTCTTCTGTTTACTATTTTCCCTAATACATTTTGGTACTTATCAGAAGCAATGTTAAAGGTCTTATTGAAACCATCAATAAAGATTTTTACAGGAGTTCTCTTTTTTGGTTTGCCATGATGATTTTTCAACATGATGGCACAAAGCGCAGGAGTAAGCGTCAAGGCTACAATACCCGAAAGGATAATTGCAGTTGCCATAGTAATCGAGAACTGACGGTAGAATATACCTACCGGGCCCGACATAAAGGCTACCGGAATAAATACCGCTGCCATCAGGAATGTAATTGCGATAATAGCTCCTGCAATTTCATGCATCGCTTGTTTGGTTGCCTTTCGTGCCGAGAGATGTTCCTCTTCCATCTTGGCATGGACGGCCTCGATGACGACAATGGCATCATCGACGACGACCCCAATTGCCAATACCAAAGCGAATAATGTAATAAGGTTTAAGGTAATTCCAAAGAACTGCATGAAAACAAAGGTTCCGATAAGAGAAACCGGTACCGCTATTGCCGGAATAACCGTCGACCTCCAGTCGCCTAAGAAGATAAATACTACAATACCTACCAGGATAAAGGCTTCAACCAACGTATGGATTACTTTTTCAATAGAGGCATCCAGGAATTTAGAAACGTCATAACTGATTTCATAGTTCATTCCTTTTGGGAAAGAACTTTTTTTGATTTCCTCTAATTTAGCCTTGACGTCTTTAATAACCTGACTCGCATTACTTCCGTACGATTGCTTTAATACGATTGCCGCCGAAGGTTTTCCGTTCAGGTTGGAATAGATATCGTACATGGAGCTTCCGAGTTCAATATCGGCCACGTCTTTTAGTCGTAATAACTCTCCATTAGGGTTGGAGCGTAATACTACGTTTCCGTATTGTTCTTTAGTCGTAAAACGACCGGAATATTTTAATACATATTCAAACGCCTGAGATCTTTTTCCGGAACTTTCACCTGTTTTTCCTGGTGAAGCTTCCAAACTTTGGCTCGCCAAAGCTTCCATCACTTCATCGGCAGAAATTTTGTAAGCCAGCATGCGGTCCGGTTTTAGCCAGATTCTCATGGCATATTCACGCGTTCCTAAAATATCGGCAACACCAACACCATTTACCCTTTTCAATTCTGACAGGATGTTAATATCGGCAAAGTTGTATAAGAACTTCTGGTCGGTATTTTTGTCATCGCTATAAAGGTTGACATACATCAGCATACTTGATTCTTCACGCGTAATCTTAACTCCTTCCCTAACTACCAATGGCGGTAGTTTGTTTACTACTGAGGCTACACGGTTTTGCACGTTAACGGCCGCCAGGTTGGGGTCCGTCCCGAGGTTGAATACGACCTGAATACTGGCTTCACCATCGTTACCGGCATCTGAGGTCATGTATTTCATTCCGGGTACTCCGTTCAGCGCTCTTTCCAAAGGAATAATTACGGACTTGATCATAAGTTCCCCGTTAGAACCCGGATAATCTGCTGTTATATTTACTTTTGGAGGCGATATCGAAGGGAATTGGGTCACTGGCAGGTTGAGTACTGACAAGGCTCCTAAAAAGACAATTATAAGCGATATTACTATCGACAATACAGGTCTTTGTATAAATTTATTAAACATCTATTTTGATTTTTTAATGATTAAAGAAGGATGAGTTTGGAAGGCAGATTTCAGATTTTAGATTTTGGACAATAGAGAATAGATGATAGATGAATAGACTAATAACTATACACTATCAATTGTCAACTATCCACTAAAAACTATCCATTGTCAACTAAAAACTATCCCCTATAAACTAATTCGTTTATTCTGCTTTTAATCGTAGATTACTCATTACCTTTTTAGGAGCCACATAACCGTAAGCGATTCTGTCATCGTCTTTTACTTTTTGGACGCCATCCAATAAGATTTTATCATTTTCGTTAATGCCTTTATTGACAACATATAAGTCTGGCATTTCACCACCAATAGTAATTTCCTTTGAGCTCAGTACATTGTTTTTGCCTACCACAAAAACATATTTTTTGTCCTGGATTTCATAGGTAGCTTTTTGTGGAATTACGATGGCATTTTTTAAAGGCACAAGCATTTGGACTTGTCCTGTTTCTCCATTTCTTAGGAGTTTGGTCGAATTTGGGAATCGGGCCCTAAAGGCGATGTTTCCTGTTTCGTTATTAAATTCACTTTCGATTACTTCTACGTCTCCTTTAAATTTAAACGGCTGTCCATCGGCTAAAATCAGGTTTACTTTAGTTTCCGCGCGGTCTTTTACGTTGGTCTGATATTGTATGTATTCTGGTTCAGACACGTTGAAATACGCAAACATCTGGCTGTTGTCTGAAAGAGTAGTCAGCAATTCGCCTTCATCAATAAGGCTTCCTAATTTTAATGGAATACGGTCGATAGTACCGTCAAACGGAGCTCTGATTTCTGTGAATGACAAGTGAAGTTTAGCCAACGAAACTTCTGCTTTTGCTGCCTGAAGTTTTGCCTGGGCTGCTGCCAGTTCGTTCTTTGAAACTACGTTTTTATCTGCTAAAATTTTGGTGTTCTGTAATTCTATTTCGGCCGATTTTTGTTCTGCCTGAGCTTTAAGCAATTCTGCCTCATACATTTTAGGCATAATCTTAAATAACAATTGTCCTGCTTTTACGAATTGGCCTTCATCAACATAAATGTTTTGTAAGAATCCTTTTTCCTGAGCACGGATTTCTATGTTACGTACCGATCTGATTTGCGATACGTATTCTTTAGTAAAAGTAGTGTCGATTTTCACAGGGCTGGTAACTGTAAATTTATCGGCTTCTTCTTTTTCTACTTTTTTAGTTGTGCAACTAGCAAGGCACAACAAGGCAATGATGCCTGTTAGGATGATTTTCTTCATTAGGTGAAAAATGGAAATTAAGCGATTGAATGCTTGGAATGCAATGATTCCGTTAGGTATAATAAAACATCAGTAACCATGGTTACGCATGAACAGCCATATCTGAAGAAGTGAGTAAATAACAACTACAAAATATAATGATCACACTTTAGGCGACCGATATATTCGAGTTAATCAAATACGTAATACCCTATGGGTTATGTAAATAGGATTTGATTGGCCACAAAATGGCGCGAAGGTTTTAAAATTCCTTTGATAACGGCCTACGATAGGTTGACAGTAGATTGTCTCGTACCAGTTATCAGATAAGCTATAATTTCCTATGAAAAGTTTATTCCAAATCCCATCTTTGAGATCGTCTCCGCCGGGGTGACCTTCATCAAGATCTAGGTCAGCATCTTCAATTAAAGTGTTGCTTGTGTCCTGATTGGTATATTTTACCCTGTGTTTTTTCTGAAAACTATGAGACGAATGTGAAGTTGGTTGCGTAGCTGCATTAAGGTATTGCCCTCCGCTTAGCAGAAGTAAAGAGACATATACGAATAATGCAAATAGCTTTCTCATTTGCCGCCAAAAGTAAACAAAGTATTGAAACAAAAAAAGAATTTTCACTACGCTTTAACAAGTAAATGTTTCGAAAACGTTATCATTGATTCCAAAAATGTTTTTTTCAGTGTAATTTATTCTGAACCAATACATAAAAAGCAATCAAAAGTGAATGGCTACCTTTTAGGTTTTCTCAATATATTCTGCTTTAAAAAGATGATTTGGCTTCAGGTAGATAACGTTATTTTGAAAATCAAGAAAGGTGTCAAATCTTTTCAATACTTCATTCCCTAGAATATGGATATTGGCACCATGTAATGGCTTATTTGATGTGATTTGCTGTACAGGCACATCTTTTAATTCATATTTCCCAATTTTCAGCAGCTGCAAATCAGATGTAATCACCGGAACTTCGTTTCCTTGTGCACCTCTCATGATTACTTTTTTTATCACTTTCATCTTCCCGGCAGGAAAATTGCCTTCTTTGAGCAAATCATTGTCGAGCATGGCTGTTCTTTGATATCCGGAATCAAATAAAAACAAAGCTGTATTGTCTACTCCATCATGCGAGATTTTGCTTTCTACAAAAACAAGTCCCTTGAAAAAGGTAATTCCAAGCTTTGAAAATGCATTGTCTTTTAAAACATATTCAGGCAATTGCGAATGAACAACCATAATGTTCTTGCTATAATTGAGCTCTACTACTTTGCCTTTGAATAAATCCCAACCAAATCTTCCATCCGTGCCATGACCTGTCAATTCCGCATCATACACTTTTGTAGTGTAATCATGTTCTCCTATTCTGACATCGTAAAACGTATTGTAAAGCTTAGGTGCGACTTTTAACTTGTTTTTCATGACATCGTTTGTCAGTACCAATTCTGTCGTACCGGTATCAAAATTCAGGTTTAAGGTATCGGTTTTATTAAAAACAGCCTTAACATAGATTGTATTCTGGCTGTTGATAACTAAGGGAATAGTATCGCTTAATGAATTTTTAGTCTGTCCGACAGCACTTACAGATGCAAAAGCAAATAGTGCAAACAAGATTTTCTTCATGGAATATTATTTTCTGTCTTCGTTGCCAAATATAAGAGTTCCTTCAACAAACTTATATAGTTTTATAACAAATTCGTAAAAATCCTGACAACTCGTTATTATACCTTGCAATTTTGTAATTTTGCTTACCCAAATGCAACCTTCTATGAGACTCAGAAACATCAACATACCTCCTATTCCTGCTGTTCTTTTAGCTATAATCAGTGTACAGTCAGGAGCAGCAATTGCCAAAACGCTTTTTCCTTCAATAGGTGCGGCGGGAACTGCATCACTACGTATTGGTATATCGGCATTGATCTTAATGGCAGTCTACAGACCAAATTTGACAAAACTCACCAAAGAGCAATGGAAGTTTGTGATTCCCTACGGTCTTTGTTTAGGAGCCATGAATCTCGTTTTTTATTTTGCAATTGAAAGAATTCCTATTGGGTTGGCCGTGACATTGGAATTCATAGGTCCGCTGATGGTAGCAGTTTTGGGTTCTAAGCGGGCAGTTGATTTTTTGTGGGTATTACTTGCCGCTATAGGTATTGCGCTGATTGCTCCATGGAAAACTAACGGAGTTGATATTTTAGGTGCGGCTCTAGCCGTACTAGCCGGTGTTTTTTGGGCAGCTTATATCGTTCTTGGAGGAAAAATTTCAAAAAGAATGGATGGCAATCAAGCCGTTGCAACGGGTATGCTTATAGCCGCATGTCTTGTCGTGCCTTTCGGAATTTTTGGCGATGGATTAGATGGCCTTACTCCAAAATTTCTAGGCATGGGAATCGCTTTGGCCCTTCTATCAAGTGCTATTCCGTTTACTTTAGAAATGAAAGCTTTAGGCAGGCTTCCTGCACGCACCTTTAGTATTTTGATGAGTTTAGAACCGGCTGCCGCGGCCATTTGTGCCTTTATATTTTTACAGGAATACCTTTCCTTCAATGAAATCCTTGCCGTTATTTTTGTGGTTGCCGCATCGGCAGGATCTACAATTACGTCAAGGAAATAAGCTTATCGGAGAATGGGATAATATTCCATGAATTTTTCCTTAAACCTTCGGCTCATCGGTATTCTGTTTCCCGACAAAAGTTCTATGTCATTATCTGACAAATGCAGTTTTTTGACAAGGCTCATGTTAACCACAGAATTGCGATGTACCTGGATGAATTGTTTTCCGGCAGCTTTTGTTGCAACCCATAGCGCCACTCTTTCTCTTATTGTTTGTCCGGTTACCAAAAAATGCACAAGCGTCTGAAAGGCTACGATTGCAAATACTATCGTGTTGCTCATTGTTGCTTTCTTTTTATTTTTTATTTCACCTACCAATGAAAAGCTTTCTTCAAAAAAGAATTAGTAAGTTATAAGGCATTTTCTTTTGCGAATTTCAAAAGTTCAGCCAGATTTCTAGCCTGACATTTGTTTAGTAAGTTCCTTCTGTGTGTCTGGACTGTCAGATAACTTAAAAACAATGTATCTGATATTTCCTGAGTCGATTTGCCATCTGCCAGCAACAGCAGTATTTCTTTTTCTCTTCGTGTGAGTCTCGGAATAGCTTTAAGATCATGAATATTGGTTTTCTGCACAATTCCCTTCACCTCATTGCTAAAAGCCAATTCACCGTCAATCGCTTTATGAATACAATTCTTAAATTCTTCCAGCGAAGCACTTTTAAGCAAATAGCCATTAGCCCCATTCTTGATCATCTGAAGCACAATACTCCTTTCCGACTGACTGCTCATGGCCAGAATGATAATTTTGGGATGGCTTTTTTTAATTTTCAGGCACAAATCGATTCCGTTGATATCCGGAAGGAAAATATCCAATAAAATAATATCAACTTTTCCCAGACCTCCATATTCCAGCAATGCAGCTCCTGTCTTAAAACTCCTGATTATTTCTACTTCTTTAGACTGCGAAAAAAGCACTTGTAATCCCTCACTTACTATAGGATGATCGTCAACGATTACTGTTTTATAAGGTTTTGTCATGATCATGTCTGATTAAATAGATAACTCAATATTGAATGCCGTTCCTCTTTCGTCTGAAGAATCAATTTCTATTTTTCCGTTAAGAAGCTCCACCCTATTTTTCAAATTCTTAAGACCCTGGCCATTAAACTCGTTCATTTTTTCAAGATCGAACCCAACGCCGTTATCCTCAATTGTGATAAAAAATACAGATTGATTCTGGCTACAATCCACTAAAATCTCACTGCTTTTAGAATGTTTCAGGGCATTGTTAAGAAGTTCCTGCACGATTCTGTAAATAGTAATCTGAATACTTTCCGGAATATCTTCTTTAATGTTGTTAGCATGAAAGTCAATATGAATATCGTCAGTCTTTAGCATATGACACAAATCGCTGAGTGCATGTTCAAGCCCTAATTTAAGAAGCGATTCCGGAATGAGATTATAGGAAACTTGTCGCAATTCAGTAATCGAATTATTGAGCAGCTTGTTCATACTTTCAATTTCATTAAGATCGACCGTTTCAGATGCGCTGTTTACTTTCATAAATCTCATTTTTAATGATGACAGCATACTTCCTATACCGTCATGAAGATCTCTCGCAATCCTTTTTCGTTCTTCTTCCTCGCCTTTAATCATGGCCTGCATTACCTCAATTTCTTTCTGGTCTTTAAGACTTTTTAAATTTTGCGCATAATTTTTAGCGTGCTCTACAGCTATTTTTTTCTGGTTTTTTGAATTGATCCAAAGGAAGATTACCAATAACAGTAATAAAACTGAAATGGCAACCAGCAAGCCATAATACAACTTATTATTTTCTGCAATAAGCTTATCGCGTTCCCGCTGAGCTTCAAGCTGAGCAATTTTTCTTTCATTTTCAGCCTTATTGAATTTTGCTTCCAATGCGGTTATCTTATCTTTAGAATATTCTTCATTAATGCTATCACTAAGAACAATATATCTCGATTTATATTTATATGCATTTTTAATATCTCCCAACTTTTCAAATGCATCGGCCAGTTCCAGACTGTATCTTTTTTCATCTATAGCGAAAGACGTATTATTCTCAATCAGATCCAACAATGTGTTTTTGACATCCTCATGCCTGTTCATGGCTTTAAATGGAAGGTATTTGGCATATTTCAGACGATTTGCAGAATATACATCCTGAAAAAGCATACTGTTAACTATCCCTTTGTCATAGCTTTTTAGTGCATTTTCATATTGTTTTACCTTATAGAAATAATAACCTTCAGAAAAATAATAACCTCCGTTCATATTGGACTTCGGGTACTCTTTAACAATCGCATAAGCCTTGTCTAATGATTTTTTCGCATCAACTAGTTTTTCAAGATGGCACAAATTTTCTGTATCTATGATATAGATTTCCGCTTTGGTTTCTTTATAGGTATTGGTTCTTTTGGATGCCTTTTCAATATATTCTTTTGCGGATTCAAGATATTCTTCTGCCTTTTCCCTTTCATTGCTATTCATAAAAATAATACCCACCGACTTATACAAGCCGCTTAACACCTCATAATCTCCACTTTTTTGGGCTAATGGCATCGCTTCTTCTATGAGCATTCGCATGGCCTCCTTTTCGTTGTTTTTAATCTGCTGGAGTATTGACAGGTTTCTTACAATATAGGCTCGCAAGGCATACGCCTCTTTTGTCTTATATTTTTTAAGTGTCGTATTGGCAAGACTTAACTGTTTTCCGAAATTTTCGATATCTCCTTTACTTAAGTAGGTTGTAGAGTTATAATAAACACCTACATCTTTTAAAAAAGGATATTTGGGAGCAATTTTATTGGCAATGGCCAGATACTCGTCAGCCAGTTCGTTCTTTTTGCCTCTTCTGTACAAATCAGCAAGCCGAAAACTGGTAATGCCCTTAATACTGTCAACTCGGGTTGTTTTAATAAGTTGTATAAGACTATCAGTATAGGATTGATCATCATCAAGCGTATACACTCTCTGTGAGTATAACGCCTGCGAAATCAAGAAGATAAGCGGGAGTAATAATTTGTTTTTCATAGCATCACAAAAATATTAACTTAAACAATATCTTATGTTAAATTTTTAAATTTTCGACGAAAAAATACCTGAAATCAGGTATAAAAATTTACCTATTTAAGGGTATAGGAAGCCGAAAAGCACAATTCTAACTTTGTATTTCAAATCCTAAAAAAAATTTAAAACAATGAAAAAGTCAATTTTAAAAACAGCCGGAATTATTGCAATTGCATTATTTGGTTTAGCATCTTGCAGTAGCGATGACAATAACAATGGACCTGGTGGTGGTGGAAGTATTGACGCTGCTGTAGGTACTTTCACTGGTAAACTTACAATAGGTAATGGTCCAAATGCGGGTCAGGAATTCTTTAATGCAAAAATAATTGTTACTAAAGCTAGCGGCACACAATTAAAAATAGTAGCAAAAAGCGGTGAAGCCTACTCGGGTGTGACCGAAAAAACAATGAAAGTATACAATAACACCGGCGATATTATATCTGATGGAAATATTCCAGAAGGAACAATACTTTATAAGAATAGTAGCAAGGCATTAACGATTCTTACAAAAGAACAGTCCGCTTCAGATATTACTTATTTATTCAACGGAGCTAAAGAGTAGTTCATATTTTTTACTAGTTTATACACCGGCTCCTGAATTTATTATTGGGTTATAATATCAGGAGCCAATTTTTTTCCAAAAAAGAGCCCTAAGACCTTAAAATAAGAGGGGGTTATTTTGAGAGTTAGTAAATGTCCTTCAAACTTTTGAAGGGCATTTCTTTTTTAATCTCTTTGCGGCTCTGCGACTTTGCGTGAAAATAATTGCTCGCAAAGTCGCAGAGTCGTTATGTTATAGTTTAATAAAACTTTATTCGAAAAATTCACCATCTACATAAAACCACTTCTCATTTTCTTTCCTGAAAAATGATTTTTCATGGTGCATTTGTGCTTTGAGATGGCTGTCTAAAAAATAGGCTTTAAATTCTACTGTATTCTCTGTCACCTCCAATACTTCCAGTTTCAGCCATTGGTTGGATTTGGACCATTCCAATATATCCGATTTTGAATGGTTCTTTCTTGTAGAACTATGTGTAGTTGCAATTAGATAGTCAGCCGCCTGTACAGCATAGGCACTGTAACGTGACCGCATTAGTTTTTCAGCAGTTGGAGGATTATGAATTTCTTTGATGAAAGGTTCGCAACATTGGGCAAATAACATTCCCGAACCACAAGGACAGATTAGCGCTGCCATATTATTCGGCATTAATCTTTTGATGCAGCTGGTTCAGCAATACCATATAACGACCGAGTTCGACAAGATCCTCATCTTCTTCGGCATGGTCTAATAATTCATCTAAATTTTCGCTTACTTCAACCAATTTATTATTAGCTTCTTTGTTTTGTTTACTTGCTAACAAGTCAATGATTTCCTGTACGTCTTTCTTTAATTCTTCGAAGGCTTTGCTATCCATTTTATTCTGTCTGTGCTTCATTTGAAGCATTATTTTTTTTGATAATTTCTTTCAGCTTATTTTTTCTCTGCTTTTCAGCGTCCTGCTCCCGCTTCTTTTTCTGGTCTGTTTTCTTTTTATGTTCCAGCCTATTGGCCTCATTGCGTCGTCCCATACATAAAGGTTTTCTATCACCCTACAAAGATAACGAATTCGGCAAAACGATAGCTTGTCGCAATCTCCCCTTCCAATTGTCTTTTTTACACAGCATACAATTGAAACTTCGACCTTAATTTTGAATAAAAATAACAAACAGTAAAACCTATGACTAACAACTTTAATACTGCCGCACTTATTGGAGAAACCAATGCAACTTATGACGGCTTAGAAAAACTTCTTTTATCTATTGATACTAGTTTATGGGATAAGAATCCAGCGGAAAACAGCTGGTCTGTAGGTCAGATAATGGAACATATCCTAAAAGCAAATTCAGGACTCAAAAATCTGTTTGCAGAAAACATAGATGAAACAGACCGACCGATAGATGAAAGAGTGCCTCTTATTAAATCTATCTTTTTAGATTTCAGCACCAAATTGGATGCGCCTGGGTTCATTATTCCAACCGAAACCATACACAACAAACAACAGCAATTGGACAAAGTGAAGGTTTTGAAGAATGACACCTTACAACTGATCGAATCAGCTGATCTATCAAAGACCTGTAAGGGTTTTGAATTACCTGTTTTTGGCTTTCTGACCTGCCTGGAATGGATTAACTTCACATTATTTCATGCACAAAGGCACACAGAACAAGTCAGAAAAACTATTGCTTCCTTAGAAAAACAAAACTAACCTTAATTAAAATTACCATGAAAAAACATAAAATTATCTTTTGGATTACTACCATCTTGATCTTTTTATTTGAAGGCGTAATGCCGGCTCTAACATCACAAACCGAATTAGCCAAAGAAGGTATTCGTCATTTAGGATATCCTGAATATTTTGGTGTTATCATTACTGTTTTTAAAGTATTGGGAGCACTTGTCTTAATTATTCCTGCCATACCTAGCCGTTTGAAAGAATGGGCTTATGCCGGATTTACTTTCGATTTTCTTGGCGCTTCCGCAAGCCATGCAGCTGTAGATGGCTTTGGCTTTCAGGCTATTTTTCCGTTAATTGTATTGGGAGTACTTATGCTTTCTTACATCAGCTATCATAAACTAAATCCAAAGGATTAAACAGGCAACTCCTTATGGGAGCTTTAAAAATATGTTTTCAAAAAAATGGCGCATCCGTTTCGATGCGCTATTTTTGTATCAAAGAAAAAATTTATGGATAATCCATTTTCGTTACGAACGGTCAACGTCACCCGCTATATTTCTCCTCTGAGGGAAGGAGGCTCGCTTCCTGCTCTTGCAGATGCAGATGACGGTTTTAAATATGTATTAAAATTCAAAGGTGCCGGACATGGCGTAAAAGCATTAATAGCCGAATTAATTGGAGGCGAAATTGCCAGAGCACTTGGATTAGCGGTACCGGAATTAGTATTCGCAAATCTTGACGAAGCTTTTGGAAGAACTGAAGGCGATGAGGAAATTCAAGACTTATTGCAAGGAAGCCAGGGACTAAACCTTGCGCTTCACTTTCTTTCCGGAGCCATCACTTTTGATCCTGTTGTTACAGAAACAGATGCCGAACTGGCTTCAAAAATTGTATGGCTGGATGCTTTTATAACCAATGTAGACAGAACGTTCAGGAATACGAACATGCTTATATGGCATAAAGAATTATGGCTGATTGATCACGGTGCCTGCTTGTATTTCCACCATTCATGGAGCAATTGGGAAAATAGCGCCAAAAGCCCATTTGCTTTGATTAAAGACCACGTCTTATTGCCAAAAGCTTCGCGATTGGAAGAAACAGATAAAGAATTTAAATCTCTCCTTACAGAAGATAAGATTCGTTCCATTGTTTCTTTAGTTCCTGAAGAATGGTTGCAATGGGAAGGTTCGGAAGAAACGCCGGAACAGATACGAAATACCTATTCCAGTTTTTTGATTACACGTTTAGCCAATTCAGAAATTTTTATAAAAGCTGCTCAAGATGCAAGACAAACACTTATATGAATATGCCGTAATTCGTATCGTGCCTAAGGTAGAGCGCGAAGAATTTGTCAATACGGGAATCATCGTCTTCTGTAAGAAAGAGCAGTACATCAAAGTTCTTTATAAGATAGACATAACCAAGCTTGGACTTTTTTCAGATGAACTCGATTATGAACAGCTGGAAGAAAATCTACAGGCATTCGTAAAAATTGCACAAGGAGCTAAAGATGGAGGCCCAATTGCGGCATTTGATGTCCCTTCTCGCTTCCGTTGGATGACGGCTGTAAGAAGTTCCGTAATCCAAACCTCAAGACCACATCCCGGACTATGCAATAATTTGGAAGAAATTTCTGAACACTTGTTTTCTGAGCTGGTTTTATAAAAAAAGCTAATCTACTTATTAACAAATAACTACAAAAAAATAGCCCTCGGGCTATTTTTTTATTGCCTTATACTTTAACGGAAATCCTGCTAATCGCTTCAGAATTAAATATTAATTTATATTTTAGTCTCCCGAATAAACAGATTCCAGCCCAGATGAAAATAGAGAACAAATGGTCAAAAATAACTGGCTGGTTTATATCAAAGCCCAGATTAAGTACCTTTATAGTTTTTCTTATACTACTTGCCTTAATTAGTCCTATCGTTTTAAAACGTTTTGAAGTTGTCAAGGAAAACAGGCACAGAGAAATGTCAAATATTCTCCATGTCGTACAGCAAAATCTGAATCATTCGCTTAAAAACTGCCAAACGACAACAATTTCTTTGGCTATGATCGTTAATGAGGATGGCAAACCTGAAAATTTTGATGCTTTGGCAAAAGTACTGGTCGATTCCAATCCAAATATTGATGCCGTACAATTAGTCCCTAACGGAGTGATTAAATATACGTATCCCAATAACCCTGACCTCATTAATTATGACATATTAAATTCAAAATCGGTCAAGGAAGAGGCCCTAGAAACTATTCAAAAAAAGAAAATCCATTTTGCAGGTCCTTTGGAATTAAGACAAGGCGGACTTGGAGTTATAGGACGGTTTCCTATATATAGAAAAGGAAAATTCTGGGGATTTTCTGCCGTGATCGTAAAGCTGGAAACCTTACTTAAATCTTCCGGAATAAATTCCATCAAAGAGTCCCAATATTACTTTCAGTTTTCAAAAGAAAATCCAAAGACGGGTCAAACCGAGTTTTTCCTTCCCAACAAAGAAGACTTTAGCGATAAATATTTCCAGGTGCTGTCAATTCCCGACGGAAATTGGAAAGTATACCTTATCAGCAAAAACAAATATGGGCTTTTTACCGAAATACGTCCCGCACTAGTATTGACCATATTGTGCTGTTTTATCTTTTCTCTTTTTTTAACCAATGTTTTAAAAAAACCTGCAGAGTTACAACTGCTGGTTCGGAAACAGGAGAATAAGATTCTTAATGATGAAATAAAATTCAAATCCATTTTTGATCAGGCTGCCGTTGGTATCGCCCACGTTGACTCTATAACCGGATGCCTTATCGAAGTAAACGAACAGTACTCCCGAATGCTCGGATATACATTTGAGGAAATGAGAAATAAGAGCTTCAAAGACATTACCTATAAAGACGATCTCGAGGACAATCTGAAACAGCTGGAAAGACTTAAAAATGGCGAAATCCGAGAGCTCAATATAGAAAAAAGATACATCCATAAAAATGGCAATCTTATTTGGGTAAACATTACTTATTCGCCTCTTTGGCAAGAAGGAGAAAAACCAAGTTCACATATTTCGATTGTAGAGGATATTACTTCAAAAAAAGAAGCCGAAGATGCTATCCGAAAAAGTGAAATACGCTTCAAAAGTCTTTTTGAAGATTCGCCTATTGCCTTGTGGGAAGAAGACTTCTCTTATCTGAAAAATTATCTGGAAGAATTAAGGCTGATTGGAAAAAGCAGGCAAGAAGTAAAAGCTTATTTTGAAGCACATCCCGAAGTAGTCCAAAAATGCATCACGCTCGTAAAAATCATCAATGTAAACAATGAATGCCTGACATTGCATTATCCTAAAACAAAGGAAGACCTTATGCAACGTTTGGGAGATGTCCTAAACAACGACGCCATGGATTCTTTCAAGGCACAGCTTCTTGCCATTACTCAGGGCGAAACCCGACTTACAATCGATTCAAAAGTCAAAAAATATGATGGCGAATACCGTGACATCAGTCTTCGCTGGAGCGTTATGCCTGGCTATGAAGAAACACTGGAACGGATAATCATATCAACAGAAGATATCACAGCACGAAAGATTTCAGAAGAAATCGTGATACAATCGCAACAAAAAATGGAATCGTTAATCAATACGATTGACGGAATTGTATGGGAATGTGATTATAACACCTATGTCTTTACCTATGTCAATAAAAAAGCCGAAGAAATCACGGGTTATACCAAAGAAGAATGGTGTAGCGATGGCAATTTCTGGGCCAATACCATACATCCGGATGACAAGCACTGGGCTGTAAATTATTGCGCAATAGAATCCCAGAAAAGCCTGCAATACGATTTTGAATATAGAATGATTGCCAAAAACGGTTCTATACTCTGGATTCGGGATATCGTAAATGTGATTCACGAAAATGGTAAACCGGTTTCGCTTAAAGGTATCATGATTGACATCACAAAAAGTAAGGAGGCAGAGAATGACCTGAGTAATTCTCTGGATCTGGTTACAGAACAGAATAAAAGGTTATTGAATTTTTCTTATATCGTTTCACACAACTTGCGTTCGCACACCAGCAACATTCAGTCCATATCAACTTTGATTGAAACGGCAGAGACTGAAGAGGAACGCAACGAGCTGGTCAAAATGTTGCAAAATGTTTCGAATACGCTAAACGAAACCATGCTGAATCTTAATGAAGTAGTTAACATTCAGACCAATATCAACCTGATTATCGAAAACCTGAATATAAAAGATAATATTGACAGGATAATCAATATTGTTTCTGAGCAGATTGCATTTAAAAAAGCGGTTATAAAAAATAACGTATCATCGGAAATCTTTGTTCACTACAATCCTGCCTATCTGGAAAGTATATTGCTTAATTTTATTTCTAATGCCATCCGTTATTGCCATCCTAAGCGCAATGCTGTCATTATCCTGAACAGCTATACAGAAAATGACAGAACTGTTTTGGAAATTTCTGACAATGGACTTGGCATTGACTTGAAAAAATATGGCGACAAACTATTCGGGATGTACAAAACATTTCACGAAAATCCCGACTCTAAAGGAATTGGACTTTTCATTACTAAAAACCAAATCGATGCTATGGGCGGAAGTGTATCCGTTGAAAGCGAACCCAATATAGGAACTACCTTCAAAATCTACTTTAAATGAATCAGATAATTTGTCTTATCGATGATGACCCTATTTATCAGACGATAACCAAAAAAATCATCCACAAATCAGAAACGGCAAGCAAAATCCTGTCTTTTCCAAATGGCGCTGAAGCTATTGACGGATTAACGGGATTAGTACATCTACCTGAGGAATTTCCAGACATTATTATGCTCGATATCGAGATGCCTGTTATGGACGGATGGAATTTTATGGAACAATTTCATAAGATAAAAACCATCTTCCCTAAAGAAGTCTCGATTTATATTGTGAGCTCTTCTATTGCCCATTCCGATAAAGAAAGGTCCAAATCCTACAATGGGATTCTTGGTTATTTTACAAAACCTGTTACGCTTCAGAATGTCTTAGAAATAGCAAAGAGCTAATGAAAAATCATTAGCTCTTTGCCTATATACTTTTTATTATTTACTGTATTACTATTTTTCGGATGGCTGTTTTTCCTTCCGAAACTATTTTAGCAATATATAATCCCGAAGCAAGATTGACCTGCAATGTTGATGTTCCGGAAAAATCGGCCGTCAACAGTTTTTGCCCTGAAACCGAAAACAATTCCAAAGTTGCAGGATTATGTAAACCTGCAATAGTGATATGATTTTTTGCCGGATTAGGGTATATTGACACTTTAAGCTCAGAAAAATCCGGAGCCGAAAGAGAAAAAGCTTCACCAGCTCTGCTTCCCCAAATATAATCAGCCAGATAAGGATAATCGATAAACGGGTTCCTGTTTTGCTGCCAGGTATAGATATAATTGTTCCTGTTCATTTCGAAATCATCAGCAGGATCATTCACATTCCACTGAAGCAAAGTAGCAAGATCTCCCAATTGGCCAACAGTTGAATCTGGCGGATTTCCGTTTACAACACTCAGTCCGTTATAGCGAACGCTCATATAAAATACGGCACGAGCAACATCACCTTTCCAGCTTCCTGCATTTCCTGAAAAACCGTTATAATCTGTCAGTCCATAATCTTTATTGTTTCGGGAACTGTTTTCCGGACCATCCTCAGCTCTTAAGTGATGGGCATCTGCATGTCCATGACTCAACATAGTGGCATCAGAAGGCACCCATACATTGATTCCATCAGGAGTATCAGAAGTTCCATTTGTAAATCCGCCTCTGGATTGCGGATAAATATGTTCCCTGTTCCATTTTCCTACTCCACTTCCGGTATCCTGAAACAAGAATTTGGAACGGCTTACTTCCTTATACATCAACCAAACCTCATTACTGTTTAATGGATTTTGGTCTGCTGTTTTTAAAATAGTGATAATATCGCCATAATTATGGGCTCTTACTACAGCCGGATTGGCAATAATATCCTGAACAGCCTGTTTTAGTACAGCTCCCGATTTTCCTTCAAGTGAAGCATAATATCCTGCAGGTGCTGTACTTGCAACCACACCATGTGTCGGATTTAATGGCGTTCCCCAAGGCGAAACCGAAAAATCGTTATCTATTATTCTAACTTCAATATTGTCATTAAGTCTTACATAACCCGCTGGCAAAGTCCCCAACTTAATTTTCATTACTTCATCTCCTTCATCTATTGCATCATCAATAAGCTGAACGGTAGTTGTAAATGTGGTAGAACCGGCAGGAATCAATACAGTGGTGTTGGCTGTAAAATCGGCTGCATTAAAACTTCCATTTGTCAACGTATAGGTAAAAGTCAAATCACTGGTTACGGCTGTCTGTGTTGAAAACGTAATAGGAAAACTTTCGCCTTCAGTATATATCAGTGATGGAACGCTGATAGATATTCCGTTAAAAACAATACCACTTCCGTCATTATTTGCTCCCGGAGTTGGCGCCTTCACTTCATAAGTTCCGTCAGGTTTTCTTTGTATGGATTGGGTTGCTCCTTGCCCATTTTGATCTTCATTAATCTGTATGGTTAGTCCCAGCAATGCCATGAGCTGCGTTGCATCCGGATCACTGGTATCATAAGCCAAAGCATCAATCAGGTTTGTGGTTGTTGCCAAAGTACCATCTGGAAAATCGGCTGCAGATCCTAAATAAACTGCAACTGCATCTGCCCCGTTCTGAATCAGGTTATCGGCAATAATTCTTTGAGGAACAGGAGAAACTGCATTACTACCAATCAGTACTAATCCGTTTGCATCTGTTGTAAGACCATTTAATGAAATTGTCAGGTAGCTTTTATTCCCTGTGCTGGCAGATTCCGGATTACCATTAAAAAAGACAAGTACATAGCCGTCCAATGAAAAATTTGGCGTAACCGATTTGAGTTCAACAAATTCTTTATCGTCAATACTTGGAGTATCAGAATCAAGTTCATTTATTACTACCTGCCCATAAGAAAAGTGAACCAAAAAAAGTAATAATATAATCGAAAGGTAATTTTTTGTCATATGTAATTTTGATTAAACTGTCAAAATTAAGCATTTAATATTTTTAAAACTCCTATTTAACATTAAATGAAACTAATTAACGATTGACAAAACGGTTAAATTTAGAGCCTGTAAGAAGGATAAAATAGTTTTAATATATTTACGGGATAGTTTCAATCTTTTGTAATGGAAGAATTTTTTGGTTATTTAGGAGCGCTCGTAATTGGGCTGGTCTTAGGTCTGACCGGTGGAGGTGGCTCTATCCTCACTGTCCCTGTACTCGTTTATCTTTTAGGAATCCATCCTGTTACGGCTACTGCCTATTCCTTATTTATCGTTGGAACTACTTCGGCTTTTGGAACCATTCAGAATTACAGAAAAGGATTAGTTGAAGTGAAAACCGGATTAAAATTCGCCCTTCCCTCTTTAACGGCCATCTATCTGACCCGAAAGTTCATCGTTCCAAATATTCCTGAAGTTTTATTTTCAATTGGAGAAATTTCCATCACAAAAAATTTATTTATCATGCTGTTGTTTGCCATCGTAATGCTGATGGCAGCCCTTTCCATGATCAGGAATAAGAAATCCGAAAAACCAGATGTTTTTCCAAACCCTGTTATAACCGTAATACAGATTTGTATGGTAGGTGTTGTTATTGGGCTTGTAGGTGCCGGTGGAGGCTTCCTGATTATTCCCGCTTTGGTCTATCTTGCCAAACTGCCTATGAAAAAAGCGGTAGGAACTTCTATATTTATAATCGCTATCAATTCGCTTATCGGATTTACGGGCGATATAGGTAATATCGACATCGATTGGCGTTTCCTATTTATTTTCTCTTTTATTTCAATTTTAGGTATCTTTGCAGGAATATACCTCAATAAGTTCATCAACGAAAAAAATCTGAAAAAAGGCTTTGGGTGGTTTGTGTTGACCATGTCAATAGTAATTCTGGCCAAAGAGCTACTCCTTTAGATTCTCAAATATAAAAATTATGAAATTAGAACAAATTTATACCGGCTGTATCGCCCAGGCAGCCTACTATCTGGAAAGCAACGGCGAAGCGGCTATTTTTGACCCTCTGCGTGAAGTGCAACCTTATATTGACAGAGCAGTAAAGGATAATGCCAAAATAAAATATATTTTCGAAACGCATTTCCATGCCGATTTCGTTTCCGGACATCTTGATCTTGCTAAAAAATCAGGTGGACAGATTGTGTACGGACCAACAGCAAATCCTAATTTTGAAGCAATTATAGCAGAAGACGGACAGGAATTTAAAGTTGGAGCCTATACCATAAAAGCAATCCATACGCCGGGACATACAATGGAAAGTACCTGTTACCTTCTTACGGATGAAAATGGAAAACAGCACGGAATTATAACCGGAGATACTTTGTTTATCGGAGATGTTGGGCGTCCTGATTTGGCTCAAAAAATGTCTAGCGACCTAACGCAGGAAAAGCTGGCATCTTATCTATATGATTCGTTGAGAAACAAAATCATGGTACTACCTGATGAATTAATTGTTTATCCAAGCCACGGCGCCGGCAGTGCCTGTGGAAAAAACATGAGCAAGGAAACAACTGATACATTAGGCAACCAGAAAAAAACAAATTACGCATTAAGAGCCGACATGACTCGTGAAGAATTTACGGCAGAACTTCTTGATGGATTGGGAATACCTCCTGCTTATTTCCCACAAAATGTAATGATGAACATTCAGGGCTACGAAAGTCTTGACAATATTATTGAAAAATCATCCAAACCATTAACTCCAAGAGAATTTGAGACCATTGCAAACCAATCCGAAGCTCTGGTATTGGACGTGCGTCATGAAGATGATTTTGTAAAAAGTCACATCCCCGGTTCTATTTTTATTGGAATTCAGGGCGGATTTGCACCTTGGGTTGGCGCTTTGATCCGAGACGTAAAACAACCATTGCTTTTAATCACTCCTGAAGGAAGAGAAGAAGAAACAATAACCCGACTTTCAAGAGTTGGTTTTGACAATTCATTAGGATACCTGAAAGGCGGAATTGAAGCATGGAAAGAAGCCGGCTTTGAAACAGATAGCATCGAATCGATTTCTCCGGAACAATTTGAATCCGAAGCAAATGAGAAAAGTATTATTGTCGATGCCCGTAAACCAGGTGAATTTACGGCTGAACATATTGAAAATGCATTAAATATTCCTTTAGATTTTGTCAACGAACAATTATCTGAGGTTCCAAAGGAAGAAAGCTTCTACTTGCATTGTGCTGGTGGTTATCGTTCGGTTATCATGGCATCCATATTAAAATCAAGAGGTTATCATAATATGATTAACGTGGAAAAAGGCATGGCCGGTGTCCGAAAAACCAATATAAAACTGACCTCATTCGTGTGTCCTTCAACCAATAAATAATTCTTAAAATTTAGGCAGTTTGCCGCAATCAGATTATAATTTTAAATACTTTTGCTAACTAAATTCAAAAATGAAATTAAAAATGAAAAAAATCCTTTTATTGCTTTCTGTTACGGCATTAATGGTTTCTTGCAAAAAATCAGGTGATGGCGAATATACTATTACTGGTACTGTAACTGGTGTCGAAAATGGAAAAACTGTTGTCCTGCAAAAGCAGGATGAAGAAATTATGGGAAAAATGATTCCTGTTGATACTGTAAAAGTCGAAAATGGAAAATTTGAGATTAAAGGTATTGCCACTGAGCCATCGATCCACTTCTTAAAAATAGAAACAAAACAAGGACAAATTGATTTCGTTCTTGAAAATGGAGATATTAAAATTGCTGTTGATAAAGATACTCTTGCAAAAT
Source organism: uncultured Flavobacterium sp. (assembly GCA_964518395.1). Classification (GTDB taxonomy): domain Bacteria; phylum Bacteroidota; class Bacteroidia; order Flavobacteriales; family Flavobacteriaceae; genus Flavobacterium. The sequence goes on along the minus strand of CAZFGA010000008.1, from coordinate 69,313 downwards.
CAAAAGTTACCGGAACGTACAACAATGAAGAATTAACCAAATTCAAAGACGAAACTCTAGTTATTCAGAAACAGATTCAGAAAAAAGCCATGGCTTTCCAAGAGGAAAACATGCAAAAAATGACAACGGCACAACAAACTAAAGATACTGCCGTAATCAATCAGCTGATGAAGGAATTTGCAAAAATTCAGGATCCTATTATAGAGAAGTATTACACTTATTCTGAGCAAAACCCAAAATCATATGTGAGTGCTTTGGTTACACAAAGTCTTTTCAATACGCCTGAGCCTAACTTCGTAAGAATTCAAAAAATATACGACGCCCTTACTTCTGAACTGAAAAACACTAAGTCAGGGAAAGCTATCAAAGAAAAACTAGATAACCGTTTGGCAGTTGAAATTGGTAAAAAAGCTCCAGATTTCTCAGCTAAAAATCCGGAAGGAAAGACAGTTTCTCTAAAAGAATCTTTAGGAAAGGTAACAATCATAGATTTTTGGGCTTCATGGTGCGGACCATGCCGTCAAGAAAATCCGAACGTTGTGGCATTATACAATGAATTCCACGATAAAGGATTAAACATTATCGGAGTATCTTTAGACAGAGAAGGTGAAGCAGAAAGCTGGAAAAAGGCTATTGAAGCTGATAAATTGACTTGGACACATGTTTCAAATTTGAAATTCTGGCAAGATCCTATCGCTAAGAAATACAACATCACTTCAATTCCTGCAACTTTCATACTTGATGCATCAGGAAAAATTGTAGCAAAAGACCTTCGTGGAGAAGAATTGAAAGCAAAAGTAAAAGAGCTTTTAGGCGCTTAATTCCGTATTCCGAATCAAATCATAAAAATCTCCCTTGTGGAGATTTTTTTATTTTATTCATTACCAATACATTAAAATTTTGTTGTAAAATATCTACAAAAAAGACTTGCATAAACTAAAAACAGTGCTATATTTGCAACCGCAATAAGCAAGGCGGGGGGATACTCAAGCGGCCAACGAGGACGGACTGTAAATCCGTTGGGAAACCTTCGCAGGTTCGAATCCTGCTCCCCCCACAACAAACTTAAAACCTGTAAATTTAGTTTTACAGGTTTTTTTGTTTTAGGGGTCAAATAGTAAAAGATTTTAAATACCCTTTAACTTTGTTTAACTGCTAAAAAACATTTATTAATCCTAAAAATAGCTAATGCAAAATCATTTTATAATCAGAAAAGGACACATAAATGATTTAGCTGAACTGCAAAATTTGTATGTAGATACTATAACCACAGTTTGCACTGCAGACTATGACAGAGAACAAATAAAAGTATGGGCATCAGGTGTAGAAAACAGACAGCGTTGGCATCAGGTTATGACAGAGCAATTTATTATAGTGGCTCAACATAAAAGTAAAATTGTCGGCTTTGCCACACTTGATAATGGGAATTATCTTGATTTCTTATATGTTCACAAAGAACACCAGCGACAAGGAATTGCACAACTATTACTTGATAATATTGAAGCCGAAGCAAAACGACTACATCAAAACGTTATAAACTCAGATATCAGCAAAACTGCAAAACCTTTTTTTGAAAAAAATGGATTTATAGTACTTAAAGAGCAGACAAACATAAAACAAGGAGTTGAAATCATAAACTATAAAATGACAAAACAATTATAGTCTGAAAATCCAAATGAATACGCTAAAAAATACATTTCTTAACTCCTTTCACAATTACGCAATCTAAACTTTAAATTACACTACAAAAAAAGCCTGAGAAAATCCTCAGGCTTTTTTATTTATTCTATTTGATTATTATTCCAAAGAGAAGCTAATTGTTACGTTAGCCGTAATTTCGATTTCTCCGATTGCCAAAGTTTCTCTTGACATAGCATCCTCAGCAGCACCAGCTTTCATAGCATACATTACCGGAACAGGATAGTGTGTTTGAGAGTTATCAGAAACCATGATAGCCTTACCTACTTTTTGTCCTAAAGCTGAAGCATAATCCATAGCTTTTGCTTTAGCATCAACTACAGCCGCTTTTCTTGCGTCAGATTCGAGTTGTGCTACTTTTGTAGACTTGAACTCCACTCCATTAATGTTATTGATTCCTGTATCAACCAATCCCATCATCAACGTATCATACTTAGACAGATCCTTAAGAGTTACTGTAATCTGTTGTGACGCAATAAAAGTGTTTTTCTTTTTGTTGTAATCGTAGCTTTTGTGCAAGTACACCTGTTTTGTCTGGTAATCAGATGCAGGCAATTTAAAACCTTTTAAATATTTGATTACAGCATCAACAGTCACGTCATTTTTCTTTTTGACTTCAGCCGCATCCGCTCCTGTGTTTTCAACACCAATAGAGATGATGGCATAGTCTGGCGTTACTTTGATTTTTCCTTCTCCAGATACATTGATCTGTGGAACTTGTTTAATTTCCTGCGCCTGTGCGGCTGTTGCAAAAATGGTCATCAAGATTAAAACTGTTTTTTTCATAGTGTTTTGTATTTATTTTTTTTCTGAGTATTTTCAAATTACGTGCCAATATCAAAATTGCCTTCTGATTTTTAGGATTAATTTTACAATACCACCATAAAAATACAGGTTTTAAAAATAAATAACTAATTATTTTCCATCATAAAAGACTGAAAGTTAAGCGCTATAAAGTTCAGAAAACAACAAAACAAAATTTTAGAAAAAATTACAATTTTCCTGTTTTTGCCATGATAAACAGTATGACAATAGGAATAGCAAGCATAATTACTGTAAAGGTATTCTCAGAGATAATAATCGGTGCTCTTGATAAAGTAATGACATAACCGCCAATAGCACCTCCAAAATGTGCTGTATGCCCAATGTTATCACTTTTAGACTTCATACCGTAAATCGAATACAGAAGATAGATAATTCCAAAAACATAACCCGGCATGAAATAAATTTCCAAATTTGGATTTACCAAAATAGCAGCATACACTATTCCTATCACCGCTCCTGAAGCTCCAACAGCTCTGTAGCTGTAATCATTTTTATGCATGACCATGGTCAACAAATTACCTAAAATAAGACTCCCTGTATAAATTACAAGAAAAGTAAACCAACCCAATCCATCTATGACATCAGGAGCAAAAAGGTAAAGCGTAAGCATATTAAAAGCCAAATGGGCAATATCTACATGAAGAAATGCTGACGAAAACATACGAATCTGTTCACCGGCACGGATACTGCCAACGTGAAATTCATATTTCCTAAAAAAAGACAAATCGTTGAATCCTTTGAAACTAATAATCAAATTAAGGGCAATGATAACGATAAGAAAAATATTCATAAGTGATGATTTGAGCGTAAAAATACAAACCCTTTCTTTATCAATTGTAAAAGCACTATACTATTTAACAGCATTAGCCTTATATTTGCATAAAATATTCCTCGAATGCAGTTACTACTTTTTATTTTCCTTTACCCATTCTTGTGGCTGATGTCTGTATTGCCTTTTAGAGTACTTTATTTTTTCTCTGATTGTGTTTATATTCTGGTTTATTACATTATCGGTTACAGAAAAAAAACGGTTCGGGAAAATCTTGATATTGCTCTTCCCCATCTTTCTAAACAGGAAAAACGCATCATAGAAAAAAAATTCTATCATCATTTCTGTGACAATTTTGTTGAAATGATAAAGACAATGACTATTTCAGATTCGGAAATTGAGAAACGTTTCAAATTCACCAATCTTGAAGTCTATTTAAATATGGAAAAAAGAGGAAAGAGTATCGCCTTATTCTGTTCTCATTATGGAAGTTATGAGTGGCTGATTTCAATGAACCGAAAAATCACTTTTAAAGGTTATGCCATCTATAAAAAAATACGCAATAAATATTTTGATAGTCTGGTAAGAAAAATACGAGCGAAATTCCATGCGCATCTTATTGATACAAAGGAAACCATCAATGTCATCCATGAAAATCAGAAAAATGATATAAAGGGTGTGTATGGCTTTGCCAGCGACCAATCTCCAAAAGCATCTAAAGCTTTTCATTGGGCAGAGTTTTTTGGCGTAAACGTACCAATGCATACGGGAGCCGAAATGATTGCCAAACGAATGGATCTGAATGTAATTTTTGTTGATGTGGTCAAGATCAGACGCGGTTACTATGAAGCCACTTTTGCAGAAATGGTTGATAATCCAAAAGAAGTACCCAACTACCAGATTTCTGATATGTTTCTCAGAATGGTAGAACAGCAAATATTAAAAGCTCCGGAATATTATCTGTGGACACACAAGCGTTGGAAATTCCGCAATCAATCTCCTAACTAAACCACTGTTTTACCAGGTCTTTTTCAGGATTTGAAGCATTCTTATGAGTAAACTCATTTGATTTTTTATGGTATCCATATTCGTTACCCCACTCTTGGTGGTTTTCTGCAACCGCTTTGATACTATCACACACAAACTGAATCTCAGCATTGGTAGTCGTAGGGTGAATTGACATTCGAATCCATCCCGGCTTTCTGATCAGGTCACCAGCTGTAATCAAATTGGTAAGATCATGCGATGTTTCTTCATCAACATGAAGCAAGTAATGACCGTAAGTACCGGCACAACTGCATCCGCCTCGTGTCTGTATTCCGAATTTATCGTTTAGCAACTTAACTCCTAAGTTGAAATGCAAATTGTCTATGTAAAAAGAAATCACCCCTAGCCTATCTTTATGCTGATCAGCCAAAATATTTATATTTGGAACTGTACCCAGTTCAGAAAAAACATAATCAATTAGCTCGTGTTCTCTTTTTAATATGTTGTTCACACCCATTCTTTCTTTTAGCTGAACTGCCAAAGCTGTCTTAATTGCCTGTAGAAAACCCGGAGTTCCGCCATCTTCGCGTTCTTCAATATTGTCAAGGTATTTATGTTCCCCCCATGGGTTTGTCCACGAAACCGTTCCTCCACCCGGATGATCCGGAATCATATTCTTGTACAGTTTCTTATTAAAAATCAAAATTCCTGAAGTACCAGGTCCGCCAAGAAATTTATGCGGAGAAAAGAAAATAGCATCCAAATAGGCTTCTTTATCTTCCGGATGCATATTGATATCTACATAAGGAGCCGAACAGGCAAAATCTACAAAACAGACACCGTTGTTCTGGTGCATTAATTTTGCCACTTCATAATAAGGCGTTCTGATACCTGTAACATTCGAACACGAAGTAATTGAAGCAATCTTTAGGGTATGGTTTTTATATTTATCTAAAAGTGCCTTAAAACTATCCATGCAAAGCAATCCTTTTTCGCACGCCGGAATAACTTCTACTTTAGCAATGGTTTCCAGCCATGAAGTCTGGTTAGAGTGGTGTTCCATATGCGAAACAAAAACAACAGGTCGCTTTTCTTCCGGAATCGCTGTAAACTCACGAAGGTTTTCAGGAATCTTCAATCCCAAAATCCTTTGAAATTTATTAATTACGCCTGTCATACCGGTTCCGTCTGCAATCAAAACATCATCTTCGTTGGCATTGACATGCTTTTTGATAATATGTCGTGCTTCATGATAAGCCATTGTCATTGCAGTTCCGGAAACAGTCGTTTCTGTATGCGTATTAGCCACAAACGGTCCAAAATCATTCATAAGCTTTTCCTCTATCGGGCGATAAAGGCGGCCACTTGCTGTCCAATCCGTATAAATGATTTTCTTTTTTCCAAAAGGAGAAATAAATTCCTGATCAATCCCTATAATATTGTTTCGGAATTGCTGAAAATACTGTTCAAGTTCGGTGGACATTTCGGTTGTGGTCATTATGCTATTTATTTGCTCCAAAGATACTATTTTTTGCCGATTTCAAAATCATGCCAAAAAACAGAAATATGAAAATTTGTTATTTTTCATTTCCCTATAAACGCTAAATCCTTTCATAAAATTGGCTCTTTTATGATTTTTTTGATATGAATTATTTTTTTCTTCCCTATTCCGTCCCAAAGCATTCTTTTTGTTAAAAAACTATTTTCATCTCTCCCTCTATTTTCTATATAGAATCTTTATTTTTCAAGCAATTTAAGCCCGAAAAAACAAGGATTCCTGCATTTTCTGAACTATCTTTGTTAGGCTAAATTGAAACTCTCATGGATAATTTAGATGCTGCTAGAATGCAGATGGCATTCACCCTTATTTTCCATATCGTATTTGCCTGTATTGGAATGGTGATGCCTTTCTTTATGGTAATTTCACATTACAAATGGTTAAAGACCAGAAAACCTGTCTTTCTGAAACTGACAAAATCCTGGCAAAAAGGCGTCGCTATTTTCTTTGTGACGGGTGCCGTTTCGGGCACTGCCTTATCTTTTGAACTAGGATTATTATGGCCTGAATTCATGAAACATGCCGGCCCGATTATCGGCATGCCTTTTTCTCTGGAAGGAGCTGCCTTTTTTGTTGAAGCACTGGCCTTAGGTTTTTATTTGTATGGATGGAACAAACTTCCCGAAAAGTTCCATTTGCTTACAGGAATCATCGTGGGACTTTCCGGTGTCGCTTCGGGGATTTTGGTGGTTTCGGCTAACAGCTGGATGAACGCGCCTTCCGGTTTTGATTATATAAACGGTGAATTCCTCAATATCGATCCGATACAAGCTTTTCTTAATCCGGCATGGTTTACACAGGCATTACACATGACGCTGGCCGCTTTTGTTGCCACTTCTTTTGCGGTAGCAGGAATCCATGCCTGGCAGATTTATAAAAACAGAAATACAGCGCTTCATATTGAGGCCTTTAAGATAGCCATTGTTTTTGGAGCTGTTGCGGCGTTGCTTCAGCCATTGAGCGGCGACCTTTCAGCCAAAGACATTGCCAAAAGACAGCCTGTAAAACTGGCAGCCTTAGAAGCCCACTACGAAACAGAAAAAGGGGCTCCGTTATATATTGGCGGAATTGTAGACGAAGAAACTCAAACAGTAAGTTATAAAATAGAAATCCCGAAGGCGCTTTCCTTTTTATCTTTTGGAGATTTCAATGCTGAAGTAAAAGGGCTGAATGATTTTCCAAAAGAAGACCATCCGCCGGTTACCATTACCCATTATGCTTTCCAGATTATGGTAGGTTTGGGAACACTGCTCATGTTTTCGGGTTTACTCTATTTTATAAGCCTTAAAAAGAAAAAATGGCAGACTTCCAAAAAGTACTGGCTGTATTTTGCCTGTCTGGCACCTGTAGGCTTTTTGGCACTGGAAGCCGGATGGATTGTTACGGAAGTTGGCAGACAGCCCTGGATTATTCATAATGTGATGCGTACAAAAGATGCCGTAACACCAATGCCGGGAATGATTTATAGCTTTTACCTATATGTAATCCTTTATGCCGTGCTTTCTGTTGCGGTAACCTGGCTGATGATACGTCAAATCAAAGTACTTAATAACTCTGAAAACTAAAAGATTATGTTATACGTCGTCTTATTTTTTACGTTGTTTTCGTTTTTCCTATATGTTTTACTGGGCGGGGCAGATTTCGGTGCCGGTATATTGGAATTGTTTTCTTCAAAAGACCATCAGGCATCCATCAAAAAAAGGGTATACAGTGTTATGGGGCCAGTTTGGGAAGCCAATCACATTTGGATTATTATCCTAATCGTAATTCTTTGGATTGCTTTTCCCGGATTTTACAATATCATCATCATCTATCTTCACATTCCGCTGACCTTAATTTTATTAGGCATTACGCTTCGCGGTGTTGCGTTTGTTTTTCGCCATTATGATGCCGTAAAAGATAAATCGCAGCTGCTGTATGACCGTATGTTTGAATTTTCATGTCTCGTTACCCCTATCTTCTTAGGCATGACCTATGGAGCTCTCATTAGCGGCAATATCATTTTACTTGAAAATCATCCTAATGCTGATTTTGCTTCGGTCTATATAAAACCTTGGCTACAACCGTTCCCAATATTGACTGGCTTCTTTTTCAGCGCCTTATGCGTTTTCCTTTCTGCAACTTTCCTGATTGGTGAAGCCACAGAATACGAAAGAAGAATGTATATCCGCAAAGCAGGCATAGCTACTTGGGTTGTTGTAATTTTAGGCTTTATTACGCTTGCCGTAGCTTATTTTGAAGAAAATAAGTTTGTTCTGGATGTGCTTAAAAATTATTATGCCATTGGTGCTGTAGTATTATCCGCATTACTAATTGTACCACTATGGAAAAGCATCCGCAAAGGAAAAATCATTTTGTGTCGGTTTTTAGCAGGATTACAGGTAGTATTGATTCTTACGGCTGCTGTTGGAGCTCATTTCCCAAACCTTATCATTACAGAATCAGGACAAATTAGCTTATTGGATAATATGGCTCCCGAAAGCACCATAAGCATTTTAGGTATTTCACTCATAATTGGTGGATTGATAATCCTTCCCGGACTTTTCCATTTACTGAAATCATTCAAGATGATCAAGATCCTTGAAAACGAAGAAAGTTAAAAAGGCCCACCCCAAGGCAGACCTTTTCAACTATAGACTTTCCACTTTCAACTTTCCACTAAAAAATAAACTTAGTGCTTAAGAAATTAGATTTATCCGAATTTACAATTTCATTAATCAATTCCTTATTGGCGTCATTCATTTTAAAAGCTACCAACGAACGGATAGAAAAGGAACGGATAGCATCTGGAATTGACAAGGTGCCTTCTGCACTGTCTTTTCTTCCTGTAAAAGGAAAAATATCCGGTCCACGTTGCGACTGACTGTTGATATTGACACGGCTAACCTGATTGACCAATGGGTCGATAAGCGAACCAACTTCCGAAGCATCGGTACTAAAAATACTTACCTGTTGCCCGTATTGGGCATCTATCAAATATTGAATTACTTCCTCAACATCATCAAACGGAACAACCGGAATTATAGGTCCGAATTGTTCTTCGTGGTAAAGTTTCATCTTTTCATTTACAGGATAAACCACCGCGGGATAGAAAAAAGAAGCTTTTGAAACACCTCCATTTTCATTCACAACTTTGGCACCGTGCATTTCAGCATCTTTAATGCAATCATTTAGATAATCAATTTTATAAGGCTCAGGAAGCGGCGTTAAGGACACACCATCCTCCCACGGAAGACCAAATTTCAAATTACTTACCGCCTTGCTAAATTCGCTCAAAAACTGATCGGCTATACTTCGATGTACCCATACAATTTTTAAGGCCGTGCAACGCTGTCCGTTAAACGATAACGAACCCGTAATAGTTTCTTTAACAGCTAAACCAATATCCGCTTTTGAAGTAATGATTGAAGCATTTTTAGCATCAAGACCTAATACCGCACGAAGACGATTTACTTTAGGATGTTGCTTTTTCAACTCATTCGCCACCTTACTGGAACCTATGAGTGTCAGTACATTAATTTTTCCTGAATGCATCAATCCCGGAATAATATCGCTTCCTCTTCCATAAATCACATTAATCACGCCTTTTGGAAAACTTTCCTGAAAAGCTTCCTGTAAAGGATAATGCAAAAGGGTTCCAAACTTAGGCGGTTTAAAGAGAATAGTATTCCCCATAATCAACGCAGGAATTAATGTCGTAAAAGTTTCATTCAACGGGTAATTAAATGGTCCCATACAAAGTACTACTCCAAGTGGTGAACGGCGAATTTGTGCCGCTATACCTTCTGCAATTTCAAAACGAGAAGAATCTCTATCAAGGTTTTTCAGCGAGTCGATTGTCGCATAAATATATTCTACAGTCCTGTCAAATTCTTTTACAGAATCGGCATACGACTTTCCGATTTCCCACATAATAAGCCGGACAACCATTTCTTTTTTGGCTATCATCTTACCTGTAAACAGCTCTACATGATGAATCCTTTCTGATACGCTCATAGTCGGCCATTCTCCCCTGCCATCATTATAAGCTTCGACAGCAGCGTCGAGTGATGCTTGTGCTTCTTTTTCTGTTCCTATCGGATAACTGCCTATTAATTTGGGTTGCAGTCCATTGGGAGTTTTTGTATAGATTGGCGAATAGACTTCATGGACTTCTCCTGTCCACTTCTTCATTTCTCCATTGCTCAGATATTCTTTTTGGTGGATCTCCTCAATTCGGAACTGTTCCGGAATAGCACTTTCTTCAATAAACAGGCTTTCCAAAGATTCCTCAAAAGATCTTTTGTTATTATCCATAAATTCTAGTTTAAAGGGAATTAACGATACTTTTTACTTTACGTAAATATACTCAGATTTAACGAGAAGTAATAGTAGCTCAGTATTATAATTTGCTATGAAGCCATAACAATTCTCATGTTACTAAATGAGACAGGCTTTTTTTATTTTTGAGCTACTGCAGTTTCCTCCTTTTTTATTTTGTCCAAAACACAACACACATTTAGTATATTTGTATGTACCATTAGACAGAAGTAACCATGAATTTTAATTCCATAGCACCAACATTACAGCTATCGGCATTTGTAAAACATATCGAGGTAATCACCTCAGGCGCTTCCCTGCAATCTGAAAGCTATTTACGTTTTTTTGCTGATGGTTGTCCTGGTATTATATTCAGCCAATCCGACCAAGGCTTTTTTACAAATGCCTGCAATGAAAAACTTTCCAGCTTCTATCTCTACGGACAAACCATAAAACCAATCAATTTTTTTTCTTTCGGGCAATTCACCAAGATTATCTTTTACCTAAAGCCGCATGTGCTTAGCTCGCTTTTTAAAATCAATGCCAGCGAAATTACAGACACTTGTTTGGACATTTCGCTACTAAAGCCGAAGGAAACGCCTATTTTGCTGGAAAAATTATCGGAGACTGCTTCTGTTGAAAATCAAATCAGACTCATCTCAGATTTTCTTACTTCTATTGCATCAAAAGACACTTCCGATCTGATGTTACAGCACGCCACAGAAACAATCATCCACTATAATGGCAAAGTCATTTTAACGGATTTACATAAAAAATTCGATTTGTCGGAGCGCACATTCGAAAGAAGATTTGAAAATTCTATTGGCGTATCGCCTCGCCTCTTTGCGAGAGTCTGCCAATTTCGTTCCGCTTTTGCACAGCTCCATTCATATGACTTCACGAAACTTTCTGATATTGCTTATGAAAATGGTTTTTCAGATCAGTCGCATTTCATTCGTACATTCAAGGAATTTACTGGAGTGACACCAAAATTATATCTATCCGAATTTGAAAATAATTTTGAGGCACAACCAATCGTGTCGGTTTGATTCTATTTTTTTCATGTGATTCCTGGCAACTTTGCTAAAAAAAGCATGAAAACATTCCTTCATATTAGCTTTCTGATCTTAACTATTAATCAGGCTGAAACCCAGAACAACACCATCGAAAATGGTAAAGCTATTTTTGAGCGCAAATGCCAACGATGTCATGGTGGTGACGGCACAAAAGGGCTTTTTGGGGCAAAAAACCTTCAAACCAGCCGTCTGGAAAACACAGAGCTTATTTCAATAATTTCTAAAGGCAGAAGAGGAATGCCTCGTTGGGAAAGAAAATTATCGTCCGCAGAAATCGAATCTGTTGCCGCCTACATAAAATCATTACGAAAATAAAAACAAAAATCATGAAAAAAACGACTATGGCAGATCTTACTTTAATCATTTCGACTATGATGCTGGCTCTGATAGCAGGCTTATTTTACAGCTATTCCTGCTCCGTAAATCCGGGACTTAAACAGCTGGGAGATTCTGAGTACATTGCAGCAATGCAATCTATTAACAGGGCAATATTAAATCCCCTGTTCTTTTTGAGTTTTATGGGAACCCTATTATTTCTTCCCATTAGCCTGTTCCTTAATTTTACGGCTTGGGATTCGCCAAAATTCCTGCTTATGCTTGCGGCTTTTATCCTATATGCCTGTGGAACTTTTGGCGTCACCATTTTCGGGAATGTGCCCTTGAACGATGCACTCGATGCTTTCGTATTAAAAAACGCATCCGCAGGAGAAATTAATCTCGCACGTAAAAATTTCGAAGTTCCCTGGAATAATCTCCATAAGATCCGAACCGTCGCTTCTGTAATTTCTTTACTTTTGGTAATCATAAGTCTTACAATACAATCAAAAACCGGAGCATCAATTACTCCATAAAATAACCGATTTGCATGAGTGCCCTAAAAAACATTTACTCTCCTATTTTCTATGACAGACTTGCCGATGTTTTGGCGCAAACAATTCCTTTTTTTGAAAAAAAGCGCTTTGTTGCACAAATTTTTGACGATTCATTTTCGCAAAAAGAGCTAAAAGAACGTATGCGCCATACCACAAAAGTACTGCGCAATTTTATGCCCGATGATTTTGGAAGGGCTTCTGATATTTTAGAGCAGACCATCCATCTGCTTCGAAAGAACCAACATGGAGAAGACGGCCTGGCCTATATTTTTATTCCGGATTATATCGAAACCTACGGGCTCGACGACTATAACAATGCTGTAAAATCAATCGAATTTGTAACGCAGTTTATATCTTGTGAATTTGCCGTAAGGCCTTTTATTATTAAGTATGGCAACCAGATGATCAAACAAATGGAAGAATGGTCACTACACAAAAGCCATAAAGTACGAAGATTGGCCAGCGAAGGAAGCCGGCCAAGACTGCCGTGGGCAATGGCTTTACCGGAACTGAAAAAGAATCCGGAAGCCATATTGCCGCTTTTGGAAAATCTTAAAAACGACCCGTCTGAATATGTACGACGCAGCGTAGCAAACAACCTGAATGATATTGCCAAAGACCATCCGCATATTGTACTGGCTATAGCGCAAAAATGGAAAGGCCATAGTAAAGAAACCGATGCTATCATAAAACACGGCAGTCGCACATTACTTAAACAGGGACATCCGGAAATACTCAGCCATTACGGACTTGACAGCAAAGGCCTTGAAATTTCTGGTTTTAGGATTATAACGCCAAAAGTAAAATTACCGGAAAGTCTTGAGTTTGATTTTTTTGTTGCAAACAACAATACAGAACCCAAACACATTCGCCTGGAGTATGCTGTTTATTACAATAAAGCCAATGGCCATCTCTCTAAAAAAGTCTTCAAAATAAGTGAAAGGACTTATCTTCCCGGACAAAAAGAAATTATCAAGAGAAAACAATCATTCAAGCCTATTACAACACGTAAATTTTACCCCGGAGAACATAAGCTTTCACTAATCGTAAACGGAGAGGAAAATACCCCTGAAGCATTCCATCTCCATGACTAAAACAATCTTATTCTATTTTTTTGAAAGACCCTTTATGGGTCTTTTTATTTGTATAATTTTTCGCATTAAAAGAGTTAGAAAATCCATAAATGTCACCAAACGCGAATTACATAATCGCCAATAAAACAAGTAAATTACAGAGTAAAAATTTGTTAATTATTGATTTAACAACAATTCTTCAATAATTTTTATTTAAATTTGAGATACCTACAAATCTATCGCTATGAAAAGAATTACTAAAACCATTCCGATGGTACTTTTGCTATTGCTAAGCACGATCGGATATTCGCAAATTGGGATTGGAACTATCTCTCCAGAACCAACAGCTGCACTTCATGTAGAATCTACCACACAAGGATTCGTAACTCCAAGAATGACAACAGCCCAAAGGACGGCAATAACAACTCCTGCCAATGGGATGATGGTCTATGACACTACGTTAGGGTCATTTTATTTCTACGACACTCCCAATACTACATGGGTAAAAATCAACAATGGTAAAGATGGCAGATTAAAATACAAGCTCATCCGATCAACAGATGTACTGGCTACCGTGCTCGCAGCTGAAAAAACAGCAGGGTCAAACACAAAATACCTTCTGGATGCCACTACATTATATGAAATCAACGGAATAATTAACGTAGATCTTCCTATAGAATTGAATAATGCCTACATTGTTGGTGAAGATTCATCGGACGACAAACTTGTCAGGGCCACCGGCGATCTGTTTGTCGGAACAACAGGTGGCTCGATGCGTGTAGTGACATTACAGGCAACAACGGGCAACATTTTTAATATTACCGGAACAGGATCGATTGTAGCGGGTACTCAAACCCAAAGCATGATTGTCAGGGACTGTATCATAAGCTCTTCGGCAAATGTTGGAAAGTTGGAAAACTTTGCACTCGTATTTACAAGTATTGTACAATATATCAATAACACGACCGGAATCGTCTATAAGGATATCAGCCGATTGCTCATAAGCAATGCCGGATGGTTTTCCAACAATTCCGGAACTTATGAAACCTTGCAGGGAACTTTTGGATTGGTACAAAAGCAAGGCGGTTTTAGCGAAGTAACAGGAACAAAAATTGGGTTTGACGTTTCTTCCAACCCAACCATCACGGGCGATGCAGTAATGGAAACCGTAGTCTTTACCGGAACAGTTACAACCGGAAAATATATCAATCCATATACGGTAGGAACTTATACCGGTTTTAATTTCAACAATAGCTGGTCAGTGCGATGCACCGGCATACCTAATGAAGGAGATTCACAAGCAAGCGGAACTGTTTATCTCGACAGAACAGGAACAGCACAAAGCCAGACCCCTGTAGGAACATTAGCGACTAATGTAAAACTTGCTATTGCCGCCGGACTGAGTTCCAATCTTTACAGGACAACGTCTAGTCAAACCAACCGGATTACCTACTCCGGTAAAAAAGGTAGAGTATTTCAGGTAAACTGCTCCATATCCTTTGGAAATATTGCAGGGACAAACAATACAGAATATGCCTTTTTAATTATGAGAATACCGGCAGCCGGTGGAACCGATCCGCAAGTAGCCACAGAAACCATAATTGATACCAATGCCGGATATATCCAAGCCTTCCCTGTACAAGGCTCTGTTTATCTAAACACAGGAGACTCAGTAGAATTGTGGATAAGAAGACTCAACCAAGGTACCGGTACCACTGCACAAACCTTCATGGTAAGATCATTCAATATGAGTGTTAAATAACCCTAATCTTAAAGTCATGAAAAAACTCTTATACCTACTACCGTTATTGCTTTCATCTGCTACTTATGCACAATTATATGTCAGCACCAACAGTTATATGTATGCTAAAGACCAGGTTTTATATGTAAAACAGGATATTAACCTGCAAAACAACGGAAATATCTATCTGAGAAACGAGTCACAACTGCTACAGGGAACAACAACTGCTTCCGCAAACAAAGGGCTAGGAAAAGTTTCTGTTTTCCAGGAAGGAACCTCAGATAATTTCGACTATAATTATTGGTGTTCTCCGGTAGGCAATGCCTCAACTGCTACCGGAAATGAAAATTTTGGAATTTCAATGATCCACAGGCCAACAACATCAACAGCCAGTACTCCGGCGACAATACTTCCATCAAGCAATTCTAACGGTACAGCAAATCCATTGGCTATATCGTCCCGATGGATCTATAAATTCCTATCATCCATTTCCTATTCGCAATGGATATATGTAGGGGCAGCTTCTACCCTGGCTCCCGGAGAAGGATTTTCTATGAAAGGAACTTCGGGTAGCGATGTAACTATAGTTGAAGCAAACGGCATACAAAACAATCCGGGAGGAAGCGGCGCACAACGTTATGATTTTAGAGGCAAACCTAATGACGGAAACATTTCTGTAACCGTAGCGACCAATAATCTGACGCTCACCGGAAATCCATATCCATCTGCACTAAACGTGAATGCATTTCTTCTCGACGCAACAAATAATGCTGCCACCGGTATTGCCTATTATTGGGAACAAGACAAAACTGTCAATTCCCACAACGTTGGACTTTATAAAGGTGGTTATGGCTCATACTCCCCTATCAGTCTAGGCTCGAATGGAATCTATGTGCCTGCCACATTTAACTCTTATAATTCTGACGGTTCACTGAATGGTGTAGGAACTTCTTCGGGTTTGGTTATCGAAAGAAAATATGCTCCTGTTGGACAGGGATTTATGATTAAAGGAGCTTCTAATGGTACAGTAACCTTAAAGAATTCGCACCGTTCTTATTATAAAGAAAGCGGTCCATTATCTCAGTTTGAGCGCCCTGACAAACCAAAGACTCCAAAAAAACTTAATGAGACAACAAATTCGGGTGAAACAAATTCAACGGAAAGTGAAACAATAATTACTGAAGCGCAATTCAAACTCAACATTATTCTCAATAACGAATTTACCAGACAAATCGCTTTAGTATTCCTTCCCGAAGCTACAGACGGTATTGATGTTGGTATTGATGCCTTAAGCATAGCTCCGGAAGAACTACCAAATGACGCTTATTTTTTCTTGGACAACAACAAATATGTAATCCAGGGAACAAGTTTTGATTTGGGTAAGAGAATTCCTTTGGGAGTAAAGGCTGCCAATAACGCATCGATTAAATTTTATGTACCGGAAGTAACAAGTTTTGACCCGGATCAAATGATCTATATTTATGATGCGGCAGATGGTTCTTATCATGATATAAAAAACAGCAGTTATCAAGTAAACCTGCCAACCGGAATTTATAATGACCGCTTCTTTGTTACTTTCGTAAATTCTGTTTTAGGTGTAGGTGAAGTGGTCAAAAGTACTTTTGGAATTACGCAGGATAACACAGCACAAACTTTTACGTTACAAAATCCAAATCTGGCAGACATTCGTTCGGTTGCTTTGTTTGATATTACAGGAAAGAGTATTTTCAAAAAAGACAATCTTGGAATCCATGATAGCTATTTATTTTCAACCAATGGCCTGAGTAAAGGTGTGTATATCGTAGATCTTATCTCCTCCGATAATCAGAAATTCAGTCAGAAAATAATCATCAATAATCACAAAGAATAAGCCTTTTTAAAGGCTTTTCTTTTTTAAAGGCATTTTTTCATAGCTTAGGGCTCAAGAAAATCATCATCATCAAAAAACTCATGAAATTAAAATTCTTAGTGGTCTTTTTCATCACCTGCCCGCTTACCACATTTGGACAAGACGTCAATTACAAAGACATTACGGAACAGCTTTTATCAATCGATGAATTAGACCAGAAATACCGGAACAAGATTGACGAAACAATCAGTCGCTTTGGAAACAATTCAAAGGAAGCAAAAGAGCTTTTCAAAAACATGAAAACTACCGATTCTCTAAATTTGATTCAGGTAGAGAAAATACTCAGCAAATACGGATGGGTCGGTTCTGATAAAATTGGCAGCCAAGCCAACACTACTCTGTTTATGGTCATCCAACATTCAGATCTTCCGGCACAGATAAAATACCTTCCAATGATGAAAGCGGCTGTAAAACAGGGGAACGCAAAAGCTAGTTCATTGGCATTGCTTGAAGATCGTGTCGCTTTGAAACAAGGAAAAAAACAAATTTATGGCAGTCAGGTCAGTTGGAATATGGAAACAGATATAAGTTTTGTTGCTCCGTTGGAAGATCCTGACAACGTTGACAAACGCAGAGCCGAGGTTGGCCTTCCAAAGCTCGAAATATATCTGGCAGAAATCGGGTTAAATTGGAATGTTGAGCAGTATAAAAAAGAACTGCCTGCGCTTGAAGCAACCTTCTTCAAAAAGAAATAATTCGCTACAATAACATAGCAATCCTTGAATTAAATTACCTGTAAAAGCTTTTCTTTTGCCGGTGCATTTTTTTTATAACTTATTTTATATGGAAATTTCACAACAAAACTACCACTCTAATGAAACTTGCAGTTAATGATTTAGAGAAGCCTTCAAAAGCTATTTGGCAAACCATTTCAAAAATCAAAAAATAACATTATATAAAACCGATGGAACAATGGAATTATTGAATGCAACTATTATCATCTTGCCCAAATTATAATCCTAAAAAAATTAGTCCTGACCAAAAAATAGACAACTATGAAAAACTTCCTTCTTCTGGTTCTCACAGTAACTGTATTCATGTCATGTAATGATATCCCGGAAAACAATATCAAAGAAATAGCAAGCAGCTATAACAAAAAAGGAGCTTTTAACGGATCGCTTTTAGTTGCCAAAGATGGAAAGATTCTTTGCGATACCGTTTTGGGTTATAGCGACTTCAAAACAAAACAGCCTTTAAACAACGCTACTGCATTTTATATTGCCTCGCTTGCCAAGCCTTTTACTGCTTTAGCTATCATGCAATTGAAAGAACAGGGGAAATTAACGTATGAAGATCCAATTTCGGTATATATCTCCAACTTACCAACATTTACAAAAAAGGTCACCGTACGCCAATTACTCAATCATACATCTGGTATTCCTGATTATGAAAAAGAAATGTCGCCTGTAAAAAATCTTACGAATGCACAGGTATTGCAATGGCTTGCTACTAAAAACAAACTAAACTTTTTACCTGGAGACAAATTCGAATACAGCAATACCGGTTATATTATTTTAGCAGCCATCATTGAAAAAATAAGCGGTTCATCCTATGCTGATTATTTAAAAGAAGCCATTTTTAAGCCATTAAATTTAAACCGAACCATCGTCTATGACACAACCAAACCCACAATTACAAACAGAGCCATAGGATATGATAAAAACAAAAAACTCGACGATTATTTGATTTTAACCACTGGTGATGGGAGTATTTTTTCAACCACCGAAGATTTGTTTGTTTGGGAAGAAGCACTTTACAGCCAAAAGCTACTCAGTTTAAAAGAAATGGAAAACGCTTATAAATCCGCAACGTTAAATAACGGAAGTATTTCAAATTATGGTTTTGGCTGGAATATAGAAGAAAAAAGCGGTCATAAAATCGTAAGCCATACAGGTGGATTAAACGGTTATAGAGCCTGTATTTGGAGAAAACTCCATGATAAAACTGTTATTATTCTACTGACAAACCAAGGTGATGCTTTTCCATTACAGGAATTTATGGAAGCTATTAAAAAGGAACTTTAGACCCCGTATTTCAATTACATAATCTTTTTCAAGAATAATATAACACAAAAAAACACCAAAGAGTCTAACTTTGGTAAAAACATAACGCCATGGAAAATCGCGAAAAAAAGCAAAAGGATACAGCTGGCGAAAAATACATTCATGTTTCAGAAATACCGGTTCAAAAGTTGGATAAAGATGCCAACTTTACAGACGATAAAAATAACCAAGTAACTAATCCTAGTCTAAAAGAAGCAAAACAGCCGAAAGCAGAAAACAATGAAACCATGGGGATACCATAAACAAATTTGAGTTTAGTTAGGGGGCGGAAGTAGTACTTCCGCCTTTTTTATTACAGCCATTTTTTTCTTCGGAACCAGATAAAAATAACGACCGAAACGATTACCATAGCCAGTAAAGCAAGCGGATACCCTAATTTTTCATCCAATTCAGGCATAAACTTGAAATTCATCCCGTAAATACCCGCAATAAAAGTCAGCGGCATAAAAAAAACTGAAAAGATGGTAAGAATCTTCATCACATCATTTGTTTTTCTGGCCGACAGTGATAAGTAAATATTCAGCAAATTATTAGCATCATCCTGAACCTGCCCGTATAGTGTGAGTAATTTCAGGTGAAGATCCCTAACATCCTGCAAGGCCGGCAAATTCTTCTCTTCTACTTTAACCGAATTAACAACTTCGTTTGTGAGCAACAGCAGCTTTTTGCAAAGTCCTGCTTTTCTTTTCAGATAATACATTCCTTCGATCATATCGGCAGGAATATTCTTTTTTAGAAAAACTTTCGATTCGTAATAATCAATTTTTTCCGAAAGTTTCATAGCCGGAAGTTCGTACGAATGTAGCATTTCCCAAATGACTTTTATCGCCATCCCCGCCGTTGTTGTCAGTTTTCCAGTCTGTATACAAGTTTCTCGTATTTCCTGCATGATTGGCTGCGCCGTGCGGTGAATGGTTATGATAAAATCAGAATTAAAAAAAACAGCAATCTTACTGCTCAATTCTCTAATAGTCTGCTCATGTTCATGGGACTGATGCAAAATCCTGGCAATAAAAAAATGCGTTTTGTTATGCTCTTCATATTTGGGAAGATGGTCCGGATCTAAGCTATCAATCAGTGTATAAGGATTTAAATCATATATTTTGCTCACTTTTTCAAGCTCTTCCTTTGTCGGATTTGTAATATCGGTCCAAACAATAGCACTCTCTGAAAAATTGCAGGTTTCTATAGCCATAGGGTCATTCTTTTCATTTCTATCAAATTTAAGGGAATATTTGACATGATATTCTGAAAGAATAGCAAAATTTTTACAATTCCAGTGGCAATATTTTAAGATTTGATTAACTTTGTTAGGACCCTAAATACCACATTCAACATGTCCATATCAAAGATACTCCCAGCTATTGAAAGGATAATTGCCATGGCCAACGAACCTATGGTTCTGTTAGACAAAGCTTTTACTATTATAGGTGCAAATGCTTCTTTCCAATACACATTTGGTCTACCTGAATCTGCTCCCGTTAAAGACTTGAATTTTCTTGATATTGTAGACCCATCTTTTGATATAATTTCGTTAAAACTCCTTCTTATAGATGTTTTGCAAAAGAAAGAAACCGTTATTGATTATGAAATTCATTCCAATTCCCAAAACCACACAATTACATTCAACATAGAGGCTATAGATACAGAAGGTGAAACTTTTCTGCTTTTGGCTTTTAACAATTATAAAGAAAGAGAACAATTGCAATCTTTTCTGCAATCAGTACTGAACTCGACAAATTACGGAATTGCGAGTTATGAGGCCATTTATGACAACATTGGTAGCATTAACGATTTTAGGATTACTTATACCAATCCTGAAGTCCCTAGAAATTTTGGACTCAATCCCAGTGATGTTATTGGAAAAACCTGTCGGGAAGTATATCCCGGAATTTTTGAAAATGGAATTTTTGAAAAGATGGTCCAATGTATGCAGACTGGCTTACGCGATGGCTATGAAATTGCTGTCAGCCATAATGATAAAACAATGTGGCTGAGCGCTACAATCGAGAAAGTAGGCAATGCTGTTGCAGTAACATCAAAAAACATAACTTCTGAAAAAATAGCAGCTTTAGAAATCGAAGCCATCAATACATTACTCTTAAACAAAAACAAAGAACTCGAGCAGCAATTACTCCATGAATTTTCCGATAGCTTTTATTCGTATGGCAGCGGAGAAGTCTTCTTTAATTCCCTCCTACTCGAAATAGCCCAAAAAACAAAAATGGACTACGTGCTCCTGGGTGAAGTACAACTGAACGAATCAGGAGAAGAAATTATCAAAAGTATTTCAGTTATAGCCTTTGGAAAAGTTGCCGATAATTTCAAATACCAAATAAAAGACGGACCCTGTGATGAAGTCATCAAAGGAAATTATGTATGCCATCCGCGCGATAGTCAAAAGCTTTTTCCCGAAAGCAAGACGCTTTCCGATCTGGATGTTGAAGGTTATGTTGCCTATCCGCTTGTTGCTTCTTCAGGAAAAGTAATTGGACTCATAGCCGTACTACATCAAAGCGAAATACTCGACATATCCTATATCGAATCCTTACTAAAAATTGCGGCAAAAAGAGGCGGAATGGAATTTGAGCGCTTGCAGAATGAAAAGCTTTTAGAAATGAAAAATAAGGAACTCGAGAGACAAAACATCGAACTTGCCTCATTTGCCTACATTTCCTCTCATGATCTTCAGGAACCGCTTCGTAAAATACAGCTCTTTGCAAGCCGTATCCTTTTTAAAGAAAAAGAAAACTTTAGCGACTCTTCCCGGGCCTATTTTCAGAGTATTACAAATGCTGCCAATCGGATGCAAAACCTGATCGAATCCTTGCTAAACTATTCGAGCATGGATGCTGCAGACATTTATTTTGTACCTACTGACCTCAATATCGCAATCGATGATATTAAAAATAATATGACCGATATCCTTGAAAAAAAGAATGTACGTGTTGAAGTTGGAAAACTCCCTATGCTATCCATTATTCCCATACAGTTTCAGCAGCTGCTCACAAACCTGATTTCAAATGGCATCAAATACAGCAAGGCAGATGTCTCTCCAATCATAAAAATAAATGCCGAACTTGTTTCTTCAGAAGAATTTGCAGGAAAAAGATATTGGAAACTCGATGTGGCTGATAATGGAATTGGCTTTCCGCAAGAATACGAACAGCAAATCTTTGAATTATTCAAAAGGCTTCATGGTAAATCAGACTATGAAGGCACCGGAATTGGTCTTGCCATCTGTAAAAAAATAGTACAGAAACATGACGGATTCATACGCGCTCAAGGCATACCTGGCATTGGTTCAATATTTTCAATTTACCTTCCCGCAGAATAATCAGGCAACAAGATTATTGAATTTTTCCCTGTAAGCCGTTGGAGTCATCCCTACATTTTTCTTGAATAAGCTTCGAAATGACTTCAGGTCATTATAACCTGATTCAAACATTACTTCCATGACGCTCTGTCTCGAATGCTCCAACATTTGTTTGGCGGCCTCGATTCTGGTTTTCTGTAAATATTCTATAGGTGTAATTCCGGTTACTTGTTTGAAACGCCTAACCAGATTTCTTCTACTGGCAGGAACATCCGTAATAATCTCTTCAATAGTATTGGCTTCCCGAAAATTTTTCTTGATGACATCTTGTGCCTGTTTCACCAAATCATCACCATGATCTTCAGCCGGAGTGAATGTTCCAAAATAGGTCTGCTGGTTTCTATCCAAATCTACCGAAAACACCTTTGCGGTTCTAACCGCCATTCTTCTGCTGCAAAAATTTTCAATAAGGCGTAACATCAGATGGAAACTATTTGTAGCACCACCGCTTGTATATACTCTTCCTTCTTCTGTAACGACTGCATTTACTTTTAGGTTTACGGCCGGAAATGCATTGGCAAAAGCATATTCTGCATTAATATGTGTGGTTGCCGGCTTGTTGTCAAGCAAACCTGTTGAAGCTAAAAGAAAAGCACCTGTGCAAAAACTCGCAACGGAAGCTCCTCTTTCATATTGCTGCCGTAGCCATTGTATCCATTGCATATTGAGTGAAATTGCTTTTGGTACAATATCATGCTTAAAAGCAGGGATTAGTAAAATATCATAAATTCTTTCCGAATCAGGCTGCATCAGACTGTATTCAGAATAGGTCTGTGACACCTCATCCATATGCAAAAGCGTAATGTCAAAAAAAGGAGCCTGCCCATCTTCGACATAAAACTTATTAACGGTTTCAAACACATCAAGCATTGCTGCGACGCTCAAAAGCCTGTGTTCTTGTGTAAGCAAAATACCTAATTTCATAGCTAGTTTTTTAGGAGAAACAAATATAAAATATTTTGTCTTAAATCCCCCCTTATAATGACTTTAACTCACTCCACACGTCACTGCTTTTTGAATTAATTTTATCAAACATTATAAAAGACAATATTTAATTCAATTTTTAACACTAAAATTTAACGATATGAAAATCACAACCACAAGCAATAGAATGTTTTCCCTGCTTGTTTTATACGACATGCAGACGCTCTATTTTGAAAGAGCTTTGGAAAAAATTTCAGATGACGATGCCCACAAAAGATTAGACACAAAAGCAAACCATATAGCTTGGCTTTCTGGTAGCTTGGTTCAGCAGCGTTATGAAATTGCAAACCTGCTTGGGTATCCTGAAAAACAAAAAGCAGCCGAATTGTTTAAAGAAGGAAAAGGCATTCAAGACGATATAAAATATCCATCATTATCAGAATTCTTAGACGATTGGAAAAAAATCAGCCCGATGTTAAAAGACCTTTTGGCTAAAATAACGGATCAAAAACTAGACGAAAAGTTTGAGATGATGCCTGGCATGACACTTACTTATTATGAGCTGATTACTTTTATTATTTACCGTGAGGCCAACTGTATCGGACAGATAGCCTTATGGAGGAGACTTTTAGGCTATGATGCCTTACGATATGACGATATGTAAATCAAAAACACCACAATTATGTTAAGTAATAGCAAAGCATTTAGCGGATTTTCTGTAGATGATAGCCAAAAAGCTAAAAAATTCTACGGAGAACTATTAGGCCTAAACATAGAAGAAGATCCTGAAATGGAAGGAATGCTAACCTTAAAACTAGTCGGAGGAAATTCGATAATTATCTATACAAAAGAAAACCATGAGCCGGCTACTTTCACAATCCTAAACTTTCCTGTCGAGGACATTGAGCAAACAGTGGACGATCTTATAAAACGAGGTATAACTTTCGAACAGTATGGCGGAAATATAAAAACCGACAAAAAAGGAATTTGTAGAGAAGGCGGACCGCTTATTGCCTGGTTCAAAGATCCGGCAGGAAATATCCTTTCTGTGCTTCAAGAAGAATAACATAAATCAATTAAATACGAACAATCAAATTAAATCAAAATGGCAACAATCAACACTTACCTTAATTTTAATGGTAACACAGAAGAAGTTTTTAATTTTTACAAAGCTGCCTTTGGCGGCGATTTTGCAGTCGTAATGCGTTTTGGAGACACTCCCGGGTGCGAAGAAATGCCTGCAACCGACAAAAACAAAATCATGCATATCGCATTGCCTATTGGTGGCAATATGCTAATGGGAACCGATGTTCCGGAAACTATGGAACAGGTTAAAAACGGAACCAGTATGTCAATATCCGTTAATACCGATTCAGAACAGCAAACCAGAGATCTTTTTGCAAAACTTTCTGAAGGTGGCAAAATCCAGATGCCGTTGGACAATATGTTCTGGGGTGCCTTATATGGTATGTTTACAGACAAATTTGGTATCCAATGGATGCTTAATTATGAATACGAAAAATAATAAATCAAGACTATGGCAACACAAATTTTTGTAAATCTTCCCGTAAAAAATCTTAATCGTTCCATTGAATTTTTTACGAAACTGGGCTATACCTTTAATCCGCAATTTACATACGAAAATGCAACCTGTATGATTATAAGCGATACTATTTTTGTGATGCTGGTAGTGGAACCCTTATTCCTGAACTTTACCAAAAATGAGCTTTGTGACACTCGCAAATACACAGAATGTATCGTTTGCCTTTCTGCAGAAAGCCGTAATGCCGTTGATGAAATGGTAAAGAAAGCTGTCGCTGCCGGTGCTACTACACCAGTAGACAAGCAAGATCATGGCTGGATGTATGGACACGGATTTCAGGATCTAGATGGACATCTTTGGGAAGTCGCTTACATGGATCTAAGCGCAATGCCACAATAACTACACGGCTTCGGCCGTGTTTTTTTGTTGTTAAAAGAGGTGATAAGGTTCTGACTAAGCTTATAAGTTGCTGAGATGCTAAGTTTATTATTTTATGTGGAAAATAGAATGTTACAGAAATAGGCTTTTTATTCAAAAAGAGCAAAAAGGCGGTATACTACAATTACAGTGAGCGCAAATAAAACATAAGCGGCAACTAGCGGAAGATAATAATCCTTAAAACGGGCTTTTGATACAGTAGAAAAACGGAAGAGAAAAAACCAGTAAAAAACAGCAGTTAATCCGGTTAAAATACCAAAAATAAGACCGCAGAACCAGGTCGGATCAATATCGGTATGCGTCCATATATAGTGATAGCATAATACTACAAACAATCCGGCGAGATAACGCACAGCCTGCTCCCAAGTATATATATGATTTGGAGATTTGTTATGGGCTAATTTTGATAAAACCAAACCCAATATTACCGGTTCTTTAAAAATATGCTGAAACCTTTCCGATACATAACGGCTGAAAACCGTCATGACATAGGTTGCAGCAAAAGCAGCTAAGCAAATTTTCACAAGTTCCATACCTATAGATAGATTTGCACTAAAGTTGGCAATTTAAATCGGATTCGCTTTTATAGAATTTCCACGAAAAATTATAAGCTTTCTGTTTCTCAAATAATATAAAAATTAAGTGTAATTATATAATCGATTTGGAATCTGCTACCGTAACTTTGATAATATAAAATTGAAAAATCTATTGTAATAAGCCGATAATAAAAATCACAATTAAAATTTCAATTTCAAGAACTCTTGAGTTTGTATTTATTTTTGAGGTTTATTATTTGTTTGAAATCCCCATCTAACCATGGGGATTTTTTATGTCTATGTCAATCCACTTTCAAAATGCAACTTACATCTTCTAATATCCTCTTCAACAGTATTCTCTAAAATAGGAGCCAGTACTTTTCCAATTGTTTCTCCTATGTTACCAAAAGGAAGCTGATAAGCAATTATAACAGATAATTTTGTTCCGCCCTTACCGTTATCGTAAAATTGCACCGTTCCTATAGTATGAATTAAAGAATCTGAATAGGAACGCCAACGAATTTCTTTATCTTTTTCATCTTTAATAATAGCTGCCTTCCAAGGAATCGTTCCAAGATTTCCAGGAATTTTCATTCTCCATTCTGAAGTTTCTTCATCAAGAACATTCACACTTTCCAGATGTTCCATAAACAAAGGCAGGTTTTCAAAATTGCGCCAAAAACTATATACAGATGAAACCGGCCGGTCAATTATCATCTGAACCTTAATCAGGATGGTTTTGGATTTCTCGACTTTTGGTTTGTCTTTTAGTAAAGAATATCCAAAACAATGTCCGCTCGTTCCTCTAAAAATCATAAATCCGGCTAACAATGCGCCGGGCAGGTTTTTCGGTTTTTTGGCTAAGGCATCATAAAGCAGTACCGAACCTGATAAAACAGAAAGTAATCTTTCCGTACTCCCAACATTAACCTCCAGGTCAGATAATCGGGAAATTGTTTCTTGTACTTTCATTTTTCAACAATTTAATTACTATTAAATATAGGGCTAAAAATTTAGATTCATTTTATTTGAAGTAGCATTAACCAAGTTTTAACGTCTGATACTTTCTACAGGATCAAATCTTTATTTGTTTTTGAATTATTCATAATTATATCTTAAAAAATTAACTTTTTTTAACATTTATAAAAAATTATATAACTAAGACTGAAAATAGTATAAAGAATTAACAGCCTTTACTTTTGAAATTTGTGAAAACTAGTATAAAACTAACCTAAAAAAACAGTGTTATGAAAAAAGGAAAAATTTTAGTCTTTGCAATTTTAGCTATAGGCTTTGGAGCTTGTTCAAGTGATGACGATTCATCAAACAACAACATGGGAACTATTGAGGGAGTGTATGACCTGACGGAGTTCAACACATCAGCACCAACAGATTTTGATGAAAACGGAACAGCATCTACAAACCAGATGAACGAAAGTAGTTGCTATAATGATCGAAAAATTGATTTCAATTCAGACAATACGTTCACCTATGAAATGGATTATATTCTGATTGACACCAATACTGGCGTTGCTGTTTGTGCAGAAAATACGGTAACAGGTACATGGACTGCAACGAATAATGTGATAACCGCTACTTATGAGCAAGAAAATGGTACTGATATAACCCTGAATTTTGCGAGATCAAACAACGGAAGAACGTTGACCCAGACGACAACCCTGACAACCTACCCAGACAGAAATGCTGATGGTGTTGCCTACAACAGAGTTGGTAGCGTTACAACAGTATTTACCAAACAATAATCTTGAAAAACTGTTTTCTTCCCGAGAACAGTTTTTTAAATTTATATTAAAATTAGGCTGTATTAAAAAAACATTTATACATTTGCCTCATTAATCAGCTATATGAACTGCATTTTAAACAATACTTGGTGGTGGAATTACTTACGTCGAACTTCGTGAGCGAATCCTGCTATCTGTATTTTTAAAAATCCAAATATATAAGGCTTGTCATCACGACAAGCCTTTTTTTATTCCCAAAACTGAACATATGAAAGTATATAATTTACATTCAAAACACAAGCAAATA
Source organism: uncultured Flavobacterium sp. (assembly GCA_964518395.1). GTDB lineage: Bacteria > Bacteroidota > Bacteroidia > Flavobacteriales > Flavobacteriaceae > Flavobacterium. The sequence continues at coordinate 41,577 of CAZFGA010000008.1, read as the reverse complement.
TTGGCAGATACTATAACGCCAGTGAGCATCTATCTGAAAATAAGAGACAAATTCCCAAACAGCCTTCTGTTGGAGAGTAGTGATTATCATGCAAGTGATAATAGCTTTTCTTACATCTGCTGCAATCCTATCGCATCAATCAAAGTAGAAAACAAGATTATCACCACCGCTTACCCTGACGGAAACTCACAAGAAATCGAAATTCAAAATGAAGCGGATGTCATTCAGGCTATCCAAAAATTTGCTTCTCAGTTCAAAGAAGAAAAAAGCAATTTCAAATTCATAAATAATGGCCTGTTTGGATATATTTCCTATGATGCCGTGCGCTATTTTGAAAAGACGACCGTGTCACAAAAACAAAACAGCAAAAAAATCCCTGATCTCTATTACGCTGTTTATCAAAATATAATTGCCATCAACCATTTCAAAAATGAAGCCTACATCTTTTGCCACAGCATTGACAGCAAAGACAATATAGCAGAAATTGAGCAGTTGCTATTATCTAAAAATTTCGCTTCCTATACTTTCTCAAAACAAGGCGCATCATCTTCTAACCTGACAGATATTGAATTTAAGGAAAACGTAAATCTGGCAAAAAAACACTGCCATCGCGGCGATGTTTTCCAACTTGTACTGTCAAGACGTTTCACACAAGGCTTTAAGGGCGACGAGTTCAATGTGTATAGAGCCTTGCGAAACATCAACCCTTCTCCCTACCTATTCTTTTTTGATTATGGCAATTTCAAAATCTTTGGTTCTTCGCCGGAAGCACAGCTGATTGTCAAAAACAACAAAGCAGAAATCCATCCTATTGCCGGAACTTTCAAACGAACCGGAAATGATGAACAAGACGCCATCCTCGCCAAAAAACTTTCAGAAGATAAAAAAGAAAACAGCGAACATGTCATGCTTGTCGATCTGGCCCGAAACGACCTCAGTCGAAACTGTAACAGTGTTCAGGTGGCTACTTATAAAGAAATACAGTTCTTTTCACATGTAATCCATTTGGTTTCAAAAGTAACCGGAAATTTAAAAGAAAATTCCACTACCATGAATGTGGTAGCCAGTACTTTTCCTGCCGGTACATTAAGTGGCGCTCCAAAGCATAAAGCATTGCAGTTAATAGACACTATAGAAAAAACAAACCGTGGATTTTATGGTGGAGCTATCGGATTTATGGATTTCTCAGGCAATTTTAACCACGCTATTATGATTCGTACTTTTTTAAGCAAAGACCATCAGCTCCACTATCAGGCTGGTGCAGGAATTGTTGAAAGTTCAGACGAAGAAAGTGAAATGCAAGAAGTATATAACAAATTAGGAGCGCTGACCAAAGCATTGGATCTCGCAGAAAACATATAAAAAGTCAACAAAAATGAAAATAGTAGTTATAGACAATTACGATAGCTTTACTTATAATCTTGTCCATTATCTGGAAGAATTATCAGGAGAAGTAACCGTACTCAGGAACGATGAATTTGACATCGAAGAACTAATCACTTATGATAAAATTTTATTATCTCCCGGACCCGGAATTCCAGATGAAGCCGGACTCCTAAAAGAAGTCATAAAACAGTATGCAAAAACAAAAAGCATATTAGGAATATGTCTCGGACAACAGGCTATTGGAGAAGTGTATGGAGGAAGCCTTGTCAATCTCGATAAGGTTTTTCATGGCATTTCATCTAAAGTAAAAATTACAGCTAAAGAAGAATCTCTTTTCAAAAATTTACCGGAAGAATTTGAAGTAGGCAGATACCATTCCTGGGTAGTGGCTACAGAAAATTTCCCGAAAAATCTTGAAATAACTTCTACAGATGAAAACGGACAAATCATGTCTCTCAGACACCGAACTTTTGATGTGAAAGGGGTACAATTCCATCCGGAAAGCGTACTCACTCCTGATGGAAAAACCATCTTAAAAAATTGGCTCGAAAGCTAAACTAAAAGCATTCACGTCAATTTAAAAAATACTATTACAATGAAAAACATACTCAATAGGCTCATTGCCCAGGAAACATTATCTCAGGAAGAAGCCAAATCCGTGTTGGTAAACATTTCTTCCGGTCAATACAATCCAAGCCAGATTTCGGCTTTCTTAACCGTATTCATGATGCGTAACATTACAGTCGACGAATTATCCGGTTTTAGGCAAGCCTTACTGGAACTCTGCATACCAATTGATTTTTCAGAGTATAATACTGTCGATTTATGCGGTACTGGTGGTGATGGAAAAGACACTTTTAATATTTCTACTCTTGCCTCTTTTGTAGTGGCGGGAACCGGAATCAAAGTCGCAAAACACGGAAACTATGGTATTTCATCCGTTTCCGGATCCAGCAACGTAATGGAAAATCTTGGCGTGAAATTCAGTAACGATGCCAATTTTTTAAAACGCTGCCTCGATGAAGCTAACATTTCAATTCTACACGCCCCGCTATTTCATCCAGCCATGAAAAATGTAGGTCCTATCCGCAAAGAACTGGGAGTAAAAACTTTTTTTAATATGCTCGGTCCAATGGTCAATCCATCATTTCCTAAAAATCAGACCGTTGGTGTGTTTAGTTTGGAATTGGCAAGAATGTATGCCTATCTCTACCAAAACACCGAAGTCAACTATACGATTCTGCATTCCTTAGATGGCTATGACGAAATTTCACTGACAGGACAAACCAAAATAATAGCCAAAAAATCTGAAAGCATGATTAGTCCCAAAGACTTCAGATTGCAGGCAATAAGCCCCGATGAAATACAAGGAGGCAATACGACAGAAACTGCTGCCCGACTCTTCCATGATATTATCTCAGGACGAGGAACCCATGCCCAAAATCAGGTAGTATGTGCCAACGCTGCCGTCGCAATCGCTACGGTTGAAGGATATCCCTTTTTAGAAGCCTATGCTAAAGCAGAAGAAAGCTTAAAAAACGGAAAAGCTTTGGAAAAATTAAAAAAATTGCAACAATTAAGCCGAAAACCATGACAATCTTAGACAAAATAATAACCGATAAAAAATGTGAAGTCCAACTAAAGAAAACCGTTGTTTCTGTAAAACAATTGGAAAGTTCTGATCTGTTTGAAAAGCCTATAATTTCCTTATCAAAAAGTATCAGGAATTCAACAGGAATCATTGCCGAACACAAGCGGCGTTCGCCTTCAAAAAAAGTCATAAGCGATACATTTTCTGTTGAGGAAATAACGAAAGGTTACGAAATTGGAGGTGCTGCTGCTGTTTCAATCTTAACGGATGCAAAATACTTTGGTGGCTCAATTGAAGATCTTCAATTGGCAAGAGCCAGTGTTTCACTACCGATTTTAAGAAAAGAATTTATCATTGATCCTTATCAGGTTTTAGAAGCCAAATCTCATGGTGCAGATGCCATCCTTTTAATTGCTGCCGTACTAACCAGAGAAGAAATCAAGGAACTTTCAAGTTTTGCCCAATCGCTTTCTTTAGAAGTTCTGTTAGAAATTCACAATCAGAAAGAATTAGATAAGTCGCTAATGCCAAGCCTTAACCTTATCGGAGTGAATAACCGAAATCTTAAAACCTTTGAAATCGATTTGGCCAATAGCTTTGGTTTATCGGATAGTATTCCCGACGATTTTATCAAAATTTCAGAAAGTGGTATCCGAGATCCAAAAGATGTAAACGAACTTAAAAAGTTTGGCTTTGAAGGCTTCCTTATAGGCGAAAATTTTATGAAAACAGATAATCCGGGTCAATCGCTGAAAGAGTTTATTAGTTCCATCCATTCCCAAACACTCTAAATTCATGACGATGCTAAAAATACAAATTAAGGTGTGTGGCATGAAATTTCCAGAAAATATAAAAGAAGTCGATCAGCTATCTCCTGATTTTTTAGGCTTTATTTTTTATGGAAAATCAGTCCGATATTTTGAAGGAGAAATTCCAGAAATACATCCTGATATAAAAAAAGTTGGTGTTTTTGTAAATGCTTCTCTTGAAGAAATTCGAGAAAACTCCAAACGGTATGCGCTTAATTTCATACAACTGCATGGTGATGAAACTCCTGAATTTTGTGCTATGATTGAAAATAAAGTCAGGGTAAAGGTAATCAAAGCATTTGCATTAGATATTCATTTCGATTTCAGAATTTTAGACACCTACCAAGCCAGCTGTTCTTATTTTTTATTCGATACCAAAGGACCGCATTTTGGAGGTAACGGAACGGTTTTCGACTGGAATATTCTAGAAAGATACGCACTAAATAAAAAATATTTTTTAAGCGGTGGTATTGGTCTGGAAACTACAGAAAATCTCTCTGACTTTTTTGAAAAAGACTATTCTGAAAAATGTATTGCACTCGACCTGAACAGTCGGTTTGAAGACAGTCCCGGTTTAAAAAACAGCAATAAACTCAAAGAATTTATAGAACTACTAAAACAAAAATCATGAACTCAAAATACAATGTCAATGAAAAAGGCTTTTACGGTCAATTTGGAGGCGCATTCATACCCGAAATGCTTTATCCAAATGTAGAAGAACTGCAATTAAAATATTTCGAAATTTCACAGGAGCCAGAATTCAAAAAAGAATTCATGTCATTGCTCAAAGAATATGTGGGACGCCCTACTCCTTTATATTTTGCGAAAAGACTGTCAGACAAATACAACACAAAAATCTATCTGAAAAGAGAAGACCTTTGTCATACCGGAGCCCATAAAATCAACAATACGATTGGACAAATTCTATTGGCAAAACGATTAGGGAAACAACGGATTATTGCAGAAACGGGTGCCGGACAACATGGTGTTGCAACAGCAACAGTCTGTGCCTTAATGGGACTTCAATGTATTGTTTATATGGGTGAAACAGACATCCAACGTCAAGCGCCAAATGTTGCCCGTATGAAAATGCTCGGAGCAGAAGTCCGTCCTGCAACTTCAGGTTCGAAAACATTAAAAGACGCCACAAATGAAGCTATCAGAGATTGGATTAATAATCCGGAAGATACTTTTTATATCATTGGGTCAGTCGTAGGACCGCATCCTTATCCTGATATGGTTGCACGTTTCCAAAGCATTATTTCTGAAGAAATAAAAACACAGCTTTTGGAACATGAAAACCGTGAAAATCCTGATTATGTTATTGCATCTGTAGGTGGCGGCAGCAACGCTGCTGGTGCCTTCTATCATTTTTTGGATCAGGAAAACGTAAAACTAATTGCTGTCGAAGCTGCCGGAAAAGGAATTCATTCAGGCGAAAGTGCCGCCACTTCTGTCTTAGGGAAAATGGGTATTATTCATGGTAGTAAAACACTTCTCATGCAAACAAATGATGGTCAGATTACAGAACCCTACTCTATTTCTGCTGGGCTGGATTATCCTGGAATAGGTCCATTGCATGCTCATCTTTTCGAAACAGGACGTGCCCAATTTTTAGCCATAACAGATAACGAAGCCATGCAAGCTGGAATGGAACTGGCACATTCAGAAGGAATAATCCCAGCTATTGAAAGTGCACATGCATTAGCCTCACTCGAATACAAAAAATTTGAGCCAAATGACATCGTCGTCCTGAATCTTTCCGGACGTGGTGATAAAGACCTCAATACGTATATCAATTATTTTAACTTATAAGAATGAAACGCATCCAAAATAAATTAAGAGAAGACAAAAAATTGCTTTCGGTTTACTTCACCGCAGGTTTTCCAAAACTGGAAGACACCAAAACCATTATTCAAGATTTGGAAAAATCAGGTGCTGATATGATCGAAATTGGACTTCCTTTCAGCGACCCGATAGCCGATGGTCCTACCATTCAAGCCAGTTCTACAAAAGCTTTGCAAAACGGAATGACATCCAATTTGCTTTTCCAACAACTAAATGACATTCGCCAAACGGTGGAAATCCCTTTAATTATCATGGGGTATTTCAATCCCATCTTGCAGTTTGGTGTTGAAAATTTCTGCAAAAAATGCCATGAAACTGGCATAGACGGATTGATCATACCCGACCTTCCTTTAGAAATATACCTCTCTGATTATGAGCCTATTTTTAAAAAATACCAGCTTGCCAATATTTTTCTGATTACGCCACAAACATCAGAAGAAAAAATCAGGCAGATTGATGACAATACAAATACATTTATTTATATGGTCAGCAGCTCCAGCGTTACCGGAAGCAAAAAAGAATTTGACGAAAAGCAGCAGGCTTATTTTGAAAAAATAGCATTCATGGAACTAAAAAATCCACAAATCATCGGTTTCGGAATCAGCAACAAAACAACTTTTAAGCAGGCAACAAAGTTTCAGAAAGGCGTCATCATTGGAAGTCATTTCATAAATTATCTTAAAAAGAATGGCACAAAAAATAGTAGTTCCTTTTTTGACAACTTTAGTAATCTTCTATAAACTGACCAAACATATAATTTTTTCAATCTATTATGTAATTAAAAATGCTTGTTTATGTTGGAACTTTGAAATAAAGACTTAAAAAACCAACTGTTATGAAAAATTCAAATTCTCCTGCAACACAAAAAAGCAGGACTGCTACAACAAAAAACGGTACTAAAAGTTCACAATCCAAAACGGCGACGGCTTCCCGTTCGCGAAGTGTAAAACCAAAATCCAATGCCGCCGATGGATTAAGGGAATTGTTTATCGATCAATTAAAAGATATTTTCTGGGCTGAAAAAGCGCTATCAAAAGCACTTCCTAAAATGGCAAAAAATGCTACTGCAGAAAACTTAAAAACAACAATCGAAGACCATTTACAAGTCACGATGGAACAAATAACAAGACTCGAACAAGTTTTTGAAAGTATTGGAAAGAAAGCATCAGCAAAAAAATGTGATGCCATGGAAGGACTTATTAAAGAAGGCGAAAGTATTCTGGAAGAAACCCAACCCGGAGCCGTTCGTGATGCCGGAATTATAGCCGCAGCACAAAAAATCGAACATTACGAAATCGCAAGCTATGGAACACTCTGCACCTTTGCCAAAATTTTAGGAGAAGACGAAGCCGTCAGACTTTTAGAAATTACACTGAACGAAGAAAAAGAAGCAGACGTCATGCTGACTCAGGATGCCAATAACACGGTCAACTTCGATGCTGCTGATGATATTGATGAAAATGAAGAATAATCCAATATCAACCTTATGAAACCTACCTATAACAACACTGAAGAAGATTTACATCTCGATCAGAACAGTCCAAACCCAAACAGTCTGAAAATGGTAAACGACAAAAGAGACATCGACAACCCAAATCTAAACAGAGACAACAACAATCCGCATGACAAAGACAGAGATTTTGACGATGAGGAAGAAGATAATGATGATTTTCTGGATGATGGCTTTGACGAAGACGATAACGATTCTTTAACCGATGATGAAGAATACGATGATGATCCTCAAGACACAAAACGCAACCAGAAACGCACCGGAACCAATACCAACCCACAACCATAATTCACACAGATGACGGAGGCAAAAGCCTCCGTTCTTATTCCAGACAGGACGTGAAAACCATGTTAAAGCAATTCCGTTTCTTACAAAAAATTGATAAATTTAAGTAAGTATTAAAAGAAAATAGTATGAAAGCAATCTGGAAAGGCGGCATCAGTTTTGGGCTGATTAACATACCTGTACGTTTGTTCAGCGGTTCGGTCACGCATCGAATAGACCTTGATATGATTCGGAAAAAAGACCACTGTGCTATCGAATTTGTCAGAGTCTGCAAAAAAGACGGAAAAGAAGTTCCATGGGAAGATATTGCCAAAGGGTATAAAAAAGAAAACGGTGATTATATTGTACTCGACTCCGCTGATTTTGCAAAGGCAATGCCCGAAAAGACGCAAACAATAGATGTTTTTGAATTTGTCCTCGAAGAAGAAATTCCGGCCCAATATCTCGAAAAACCGTATATAGTCGAACCGGCAAAAGAAGCCAAAAAAACCTATGCCTTGTTACGTGAAGCATTAAAGAAATCAGGAAAAGTAGGATTGGCAAAATTTGTGCTCAGAAATACGGAACATCTAGGCATCCTTAAAATAGAAGACAACGCTATACTGCTTATACAAATCCGTTTTGATCAGGACCTTCGTAATCCATCCGAAGCCAAAATTCCCGATGACGTGAAGATCTCTAAAAAGGAACTCGATATGGCAATAAGTATCATTGACCAGCTTACAGACAAATTTGAGCCAGAAAAATATAAAGACACCTACAAAGACGAACTGCTGAAAATCATTAAGAAAAAAACCAAAGAAAAAGGAAAACCGGTAAAAAAAGAAACAGAACCCGAGAGCAAACCAAAAGCAAAAAAAGGAGCTGCTGACGATTTATTGGAACAGTTAAAGGCAAGTCTGGAAGCAATAAAAAATTAGTAGCCGCTCGACTTCTGCAAGTTATACTTTTTATTGCATAAGAAATTTGTATAATCATCCTAATCTGTGGCTTAAAAGAAAAACTATGGGACTTGAAAAATATAATACAAAAAGAGACTTTTCTAAAACCAAAGAACCTAAAGGAATCCAAAAAGCTTCCAAAGGCCGCCTATCATTTGTCATTCAAAAACATGCTGCCTCTCACCTTCACTATGATTTCCGGTTAGAGATTGATGGTGTTTTAGTCAGCTGGGCAATACCTAAAGGTCCTTCCGCCAATCCATCAGACAAACGCCTGGCAGTACAAACCGAAGACCATCCTATGGATTATTTTGATTTTGAAGGAACCATCCCAAAAGGAGAATATGGCGGCGGAACCGTAATGGTATGGGATTATGGAACCTATCGTCCTGAAAATCCTGAAAAAACAATCAGTCAGGATAATAAAATAATGAAAAAACAATTGGCAGATGGTTCCATTAAAATTGTATTAGAAGGCAAAAAGCTATCCGGATCCTGGCATCTGGTCGAAATGAAAGGCAAAGAGAACCTCTGGTTATTAATGAAATCTAAAGATGAATTTTCAGGAACAAAAGTAAAATTTGATGAAAACTCTGCCATTTCAGGACTAGATTTCAAAGGAATAGAAAAAAATGGAGCCGTATATAGTTCTGAAAAAGGCAAAAAACTTTCACAAACAGAAATAAAAAAAGAAGACAAAAAAGATTCCGAAAAGAAAAAACCCAGGCAAACCTTAATCCGAAACGAATCTGACTTTTCTACTGAAGACCTTGCCGAAGCAGAAAAAATAAAATCCTTCCCAAAAGATTGGCGTCCGCAACTGGCCACACTTGCAAAAGAACCCTTTGATGATGACGATTGGCTCTTTGAAAATAAATTTGATGGCTATCGTGCATTGGCACAAATTCATAAAAACAATGTCGAACTTATCTCTAGAAACGGCATATCGTTCAACACCAAATACGAAGCTCTTGTCAAATCCTTAAAGAACATTAATGACGATGTAGTATTAGATGGCGAAGTTGTTGTAGAAGATTCCAAAGGAAAAAGTCATTTCCAATGGTTACAGCATATTGATGAAAATCCCGATAAAGGCAAACTGAAATTTTATGTTTTTGATATACTCTACTTTAACGGTTATGACCTTAGGCAACTCGAACTCGAATTGCGTAAAAAAATTTTAAAAGCCATTTTGCCTAAATTAAACGACATTATTTTTTCAGCCCACACTATAGGCCAGGGAAAAGCAACTTTTGAAGCCATACAAAAATTAGGAGGCGAAGGAATCATTGCGAAAAAAATCACTTCAAAATACCATCAAAACCTACGGACGAAAGATTGGCTCAAAATTAAAACAACCCAACAGCAGGAAATGGTTATTGGCGGTTTTACCGAACCAAAAGGAAGCAGGAATGGACTGGGTGCACTGCTCTGCGGCTATTTTGAAGGCGATGAATTTTTATATTCCGGTAAAGTAGGAACCGGCTTTGATGATGCATCACTAAAAGAACTTCGTTCAAAACTCGATAAAATAGAACGAAAAACAAGTCCTTTCAAAACAACTCCGAAATTTCCTGCCACACATTGGGTCAGGCCAGAATTGGTCACTCAATTAAAATTCACAGAATGGACCGACTCAGGCAGTATGCGCCATCCTGTATTCCTTGGTCTTCGGGAAGACAAAAAGGCACATGAAGTTAGCCGAGAAAAAGAAATACCTACAAAAGAAGCCGTAAAGGAATTAAAATCTAAAACCAAAAAAACTGATGAACCCGTAAATCTAGAAACTATGGATATTCCCGAAAGCAAGGCCGAATTTTCCAATCTGGACAAAATCTTTTGGCCCAAAGAGAAATATACCAAAGGCGATGTCATAACCTATTATGATACCGTAGCAGAATATATCCTTCCCTATCTTAAAGACCGTCCGCAATCATTAAGGCGAACGCCGAACGGAATTACCAAAGACGGCTTTTTCCAGAAAAATGTAGAAGGACAGGTCCCGAATTGGATCAAGACCAGAAAACTCAAATCAAAATCAACCGATGAAAGCATTACCTACCTGCTCTGTCAAGACAAGGACACCTTGCTTTTTTTAGCCAATTGGGGATGTATCGAAATCAATCCGTGGAGCAGTCGTATTGGTACGCTCAACAATCCGGATTATATCATTTTTGACCTGGATCCAAATGAAGCCGGAATGGACAAGATTATCAAGACAGCACTCACTTTAAAAGAAATACTGGATTCATTGCAGGTACCTGCCTATTTAAAAACCTCAGGCGGAAAAGGAATTCATGTTTTTATACCAGTACTTCCAAAATATACCTATAACCAAACGCGTACCTTCTCACACATTGTTAGCCAAATGGTACTCAAAAAACTTCCGGATATTGTGAGCCTGGAAAGAAGTCCGTCCAAAAGAAAAGGAAAGGTCTATCTTGACTTTCTGCAAAATGGAAAAGGAAAAACCATGGCAAGTATTTATTCGCTTCGTCCCCGAGAAAAAGCAACCATTAGTACACCATTGGAATGGGAAGAAATTAATTCCAAATTAGATTTCGGCGATTTTAACATCAGGACGGTTCCTAAACGCCTTAAAGAAAAAGGCGACCTTTGGAAAAACTTTTTTAAAGATAGCATTGATTTAAAATCAATATTGGATCAGATTTAGAAAGTCGTTTTCAAAATTAAAATCAATTCAAAACATAATTTGTTAGTTTTTTTCTGTCAATTTTGGCAAGTATTTAATAAAAGTAAACTTTTAAATTCATAAATTTAGAGTGAACATAAACAGAATAGGTTGAATAAGTACGTTAAAAAAGGACTCAAAATTATTGGTTGGACTCTAGGATCAATTCTGGGTCTGATTCTACTCATCATAATTTTAATACAGATTCCTTATTTCCAGAATCTTATTAAAGACAAGGCCGTTTCCTATCTCGAAGAAAAAATCAAGACACCTGTTGAAATTAAAAGAATCGAAATCGGATTTCCTAAAAAAGTAATTGTCGAAGGTATTTATTTTGAAAGCCAGGAAGGCGATACTCTTTTGGCTGGCGAAAAGCTAAAAATAGATATTAGCCTTTTCAAATTATTGCGAAATAAAGTAGAAATCAATTCAATTGACCTTCAGGGAATCACAACAACCATAAAAAGAGACAAAGACTCCGTATTTAATTTCGACTATATCATCAAAGCATTTGCTTCTGAAGAACCAAAAGAAGAGGATTCAAAACCGATGCAGTTCTCTATTAAAAAAGTGAACCTTGATAAAATCAAAGTTCGTTTTGATGATAAGATTTCAAAAAATGACCTGACCGCATATTTACAGCATTTCGATACAAAAATCACAAAATTCGACCTCGAAAAAATGGATTTTGAAGTACCGAAAATCAACCTTGATGGCTTTAATCTGATGCTGAAACAGGGAGAAATTATTGAAGAAGTGGCACAAAATACGGTTGAAGTTGCAGATGAAGCCGTACGAAGTCCAGAACTCAATCTTAAATTGGGTGAAATCAATCTGGCCAATATTAATATTGGTTTTGACAATACCGGAACACGTTTGAATACCGATGTAAACTTGAAAAAACTACTGGTTGAATTTAATGCGATAGATCTCAAAAAACAATTCATCGACCTTAAAAACTTTGAAATCGATGGCATAAAAGGCGGGCTTACATTTGGCAAACTCGACAAGAAAATTACGGTCAAAACACCGGATTCGCTCAAAGCAACCGCTCCAAACTGGAAAGTAAAACTGGATAAAACTTCTCTGAAAAATATTGCTTTCCGTTTTGATGATGAAAATGCGGTAAGAGCCAAAAAAGGAATCGATTACAAACACCTTAATCTTGACAATGTTCAGCTTAAGGGCGAAAAACTATACTACAGTACCGATACTATTTCCGGAAATATCCAGGCTTTTAGCATGAACGATCACAGCGGTGTTGCTATTGAATCCTTTAGAACCGACTTTTTCTATGGTACAAAAAGAGCCTCCCTCAAAAAATTATACCTAAAAACACCACAAACATTAGTCAAAGACGAAATCAATATTACTTACGACAACATTGCTACAATTGCAGACAATTTAGGGAATTTGGGAATCAAGGCCTCGCTTAAAGACAGCCGCATTGGTTTTAAAGATATACTGCTGTTTGTTCCAACACTTGAAAATACGAATCCGTTCAAAACGAACCCGAATGCGGTAATGTATATAAACAGTGATGTTTACGGAAAAGTAAGCGACATCATTATTCCTAACCTTGAAATCAGTGGTATAGGAACAACAGTTATTGCGGCCAGCGGCAGGATTACAGGACTTCCTGATCCAAAGAAAACGTACTTCGATTTAAAAATACGTGAGTTTAAGACCTCATCAAAAGATATCAATACATTTGTTCCCGAAGGGACAATTCCTTCCAATATCCAGCTTCCTTCACAACTGTCACTAAATGGCTTTTTTAAAGGATCTGTCGATAATTTCAATACAGACATGGCTTTGGCCAGCAGTTTTGGAAAGGCAAAAATCAAAGCCACTTTTGACCAAAGAAGAAAAAATCATGAAAAATACAATGCCGATGCCACAATTGATAATTTTGATATTGGCAAGCTGCTCAAAAATGATTCGCTGGGAAAAATAAGCCTTAGGGCCAAAGTCAACGGAACCGGATTAGATCCAAAAACAGCAAATGCAACGGTTGATGGCAGACTGGTAAAAGCAGAATTTAACCGATATACGTATCGCGATCTGAAATTAAAAGGCGCCATCCAAAACGGGAAATTTAATGTAAAAGCCGGAATGGATGATACCAACCTCACATTTGTACTGGACGCTGAAGGAAACTTTAAAGACAAATATCCAGCCGTAAAATTAAAGTTGAATACGGACATTGCCGATTTGGAAAAACTCAACCTACATGCCGGTCCTTTAAAAATTAGAGGGAACGTATATGCAGATATTACCAGTTCTGATCCTGCTTTCCTAAACGGTAAAATAGATATTCATAACGTCTTGATTGCTGATGCCAAAGAAACCTATGCCCTCGATTCTATTAAAATCGCTGCCGTATCAACTGCCGAAAGAGATAGCATCATGCTGAAATCACAATTTATAGATGCCTCGATTATAGGAAAATTCCAAATTGATCAGGCTCCTACAGCATTATCTAATACAATTGCTAAATATTACGATACCAATCCAAAAGCGCCTAAAAAGAAAACCAAACCGCAACAATTCGACTTAAAAATAGGAATCAAGGAAGACCCAGTTTTGGTAAAATTGGTACCGGAATTGACAAGCCTCTCACCTATCCAAATCAACGGCCGATACAATAGCGAAGGCGACAGTATTACCGTAACTGGAAAAATTCCAAAAATAATATACGGCGCAAACACCATCACAAACGGTCAGTTAGATATCGAAACCGCTGATGACGCATTGGTATACAGCCTTATTATTGACGACATCAAAAATTCTCAAATCAATCTGCCTTATACAAGCCTTTCGGGTGAAGTAAAAAACAACAAAGTCAATTATACTTTACTTGTAAGAAACAAAAAAGATGAAGATCATTACTTGATAGCCGGAAACCTGATATCAGCCGAAGGTTATACACAAATTTCGCTGGAACCAGACGGATTGATATTAAATTACGAACCATGGGATATTGAAAGAGAAAATATCATCCGATTTGGAGATAAAGGAATTTATGCAGACAACTTTGAGTTAAGCAGTGAAGGAAGCTCTATAAAAATCCAATCCCAGTCCGAAAAGCCAAACGCACCGCTGGATGTCACTTTTAATGATTTTAAAATCGAGACCATTACCAGCGCCATTCAAAAAGACACGCTCCTTGCAGGCGGAAAAATTGACGGTAACGTATTGCTAAAAAATCTGACAGGCAACGCAACTTTTACTGCCGATCTGACTATTGAAGATTTCAGTTTCAAAAAAGACACACTGGGAAACATCAGCATCAAAGTAGATAATGAAACAGCCAACACGTTAGATGCACATGTTGCTATTACAGGAGACGGGAATCAGGTAAATCTTGATGGAATTTACAAAACTGACAACAGTACTTTCGACATGACTCTGGATATTGAAAAGCTCAACATGAAAGCCATTCAAGGGTTTACAATGGGTAATCTTACAGAAAGTACCGGATTCTTATCAGGAGATTTTAAAATTACCGGAAGCACAAAACAGCCAAGCGTTATAGGCGAATTGCAGTTCAATGAAGTCGGATTCAAAGTAAAGCAGCTTGCCTCCAAGTTTAAATCCATAAACGATAAGATTTCATTTACCAATACCGGAATAGGCTTCAATAATTTTTCAATATCCGATTCAGAAGACAATCTTTTAACAGTTAACGGTCGTGTACTTACTACTAATTACAGTGATTTTGGTTTTGATTTAAAAATCAAAGCCGACAATTTCAAGGCACTCAATTCTGAAGAAAAAGACAACGATCTCTATTATGGTGTTTTAGTACTCGACACAAATCTTAGTGTAAAAGGAGACCTAAACAAACCTGTCGTTAACGGAACACTTAAAATTAATAAGGATACTGATTTGACAATCGTACTTCCTCAATCCGATCCGTCTTTGGCCGATCGTGAAGGAATCGTAGAATTTATCGACCAGGATCAAGTGCAGATCGACAAACGATTTACAGCTCAAACTGACGCACTGACACAAACCGAATTCAAAGGAATGAATGTTTCCGTAAACATCGAAATCGTAAAAGAGGCAGAATTCACAATGATTATCGACAAAGGAAACGGAGATTACCTGAATTTGAAAGGTGAGGCCCAACTTACCGGAGGTATAGACGAATCAGGAAAAACAACACTAACCGGAAGATACGAATTTAATGAGGGAGCTTATCAGTTGAACTATAATCTCATTAAAAGAAAATTCGATATCAAGGATGGTAGTTATATTCTTTGGACAGGAGAACCTACTTCCGCAGATGTCAATATTACTGCCGTTTATGAAATAGAAACCGCTCCTATTGACTTATTAGACAATCAGCTCAGTAATGCCGCACCTGCCGTTAGAAACACCTACAAGCAAAAAATCCCGTTCCAGACGCTGCTAAAAATGAATGGCGAGTTATTGAAACCGGAAATTACTTTCGATATCGTACTTCCAGACGGAAATTATGGTGTAGCCACTGAAATCATTTCTGCATCAAAAACAAAATTGGCACAGCTTCGTCAGGAACCGGGCGAACTTAACAAGCAAGTTTTTGCACTGTTGCTGTTAGGTCGTTTTATTGGTGAAAATCCTTTTGCCAGCGATGCAGGTGGAACAAGCGCAGGAGCACTTGCCAGACAGAGTGTGAGCAAAATCCTATCACAACAGTTGAATAATCTAGCTAGTGACCTGATACAGGGCGTAGAACTTGACTTTGACCTGCAATCCAGAGAAGATTACACAACCGGATCCAGAGAAGACAGAACCGATCTTAATGTAGCCTTGTCAAAACGATTGCTAAACGACCGACTCAAAGTAACCGTAGGAAGCAGTTTTGGTATTGAAGGACCACAGCAAGCCAATGAAGAAACTACAAACATTGCAGGTGATGTTTCTGCAGATTACCAAATCACAAAAGACGGACGTTATATGGTTCGTGCCTATAGAAAAAACCAATATCAGGTGGCACTGCAAGGACAAGTTGTTGAAACCGGAGTAGCCTTCATTATTACAATGGACTACAACAAATTCAGGGAGCTTTTTCACAGAACAGAAGAAGAAAAAAGAATGATAAAAGAAACCCGTAAACGCGAAAAAGAACTCCGGGAAAAGCAAAAAGAAAAAGAAAGATTAGCCAAAGAAAAAGAAGAAAATGAAACCGAAAATGAAAACTAGCCTAAAATATACGCTCTTTTTTACCTTACTTTTCTTGTACGGCTGTAGCAACCTGAAATATCTGAAAGAAGGCGAAGCACTCTATGTAGGCGGAACAGTAAAAGTAGAAGACTCTCTCCTATCCCGAAAAGAAAGGAAAAAACTGGAAAAAGAACTGGAGCCCTTACTACGCCCATTACCTAATAAAAAGTTCCTGGGACTTCGTCCAAAGCTCTATTTTTATAATATTGCCGGTGAACCTACAAAAGACAAAGGATTCCGATACTGGCTTCGCAATAAAGTGGGAGAACCGCCTGTGCTATTCAGTCAGGTTGACCTGGAATACAACGAAAGTATCCTTCAAAACTATACCGAAAATAAGGGTTATTTCAAGGTAAGAACAGCATCCGATTCAACAGCAAGCAGTCGTAAAAGAAAAGTCACTGCTGAATATATTGTACGTCCAGGCAAGCAATACAAAATCAAAAGTGTAAAGTTTCCATCTGATTCTTCTGAGCTGTCAAAAAATATTGCCCAACTGCAACGCCGTAGCCGCTTAAAAGTGGGTGATGCTTATAGTCTTGACAATATCAAAGACGAAAGAGAACGTATCGATACCCGTCTAAAAGAAAAAGGCTATTATTATTTCAGTCCTGATTTTATATTGGTACAAGTTGATAGTACAGTAGGAAAACAAGAAGTAGACCTTATCGTTAAGGTAAAAAATGAGACGCCTCAGCGTGCTAAAAAAATTTATAAGATTAATGAAACGTATATCTACCCTAATTATACTTTAACAACAGATAGTATTGCTGAAGATAAATCGTATGCTGAAAAATACAAAGACCTGACCATAATCGACACTACAAAAACGTTTAATCCGAGAATTTACGACAGGACACTGTATTTCAAAAAGGGCGACGTTTATAACAGAACCGACCATAATCTTTCGCTCAATCGTCTTGTCAATCTCGGAACCTTTAAGTTCGTAAAAAACGAGTTCCGTGTTTCAGATTCAATCGATGATGCGTTGGACGCTTATTATTACCTCACGCCGCTTCCAAAAAAATCCATCCGTGTAGAAGTATTGGGCAAAACGAATTCTGCCAATTACACCGGAACAGAATTGAATGTCAACTGGCTGAACAGAAACACTTTTAAAGGAGCCGAACTGCTCACCATTACTGCTTTTGGTGGTATGGAAGTACAAGTCTCCGGTCAAAACAAAGGCTATAATGTTTTCCGTTTTGGGGGTGAAACCAGCTTGATATGGCCTCGTTTTATTGCGCCTTTCAAATTTCAATCCGGTAGCGGATTTGTACCAAAGACCAGAGCTTTGATTGGCTATGAACATCAGGAACGACAACGGCTTTATACGCTGAATACTTTTAAAGGTTCTTTTGGGTATCTATGGAAAGAAAATGCACGTAAGGAACACCAGCTCAATCTTACGGAAATCACTTATGTAAGCTCCGGGAATGTGTCGGCAGAATACCGGGCGCAAATAGACGGAACTGATGAAACACCTGGAAATCCTTCCTTAGCACGAGTTATTGAAAAACAGCTGATCTTTGGCCCTACCTATTCCTATACCTACACCAATACGATGCGCAGAAGGCGTACGAACACTTTTTATTACAAAGGCAGCATCGACCTTTCCGCAACAGCAACAGGGCTTATTATGGGTGGCAATGCAGACAACCCAAAACAAATTTTAGGCGTTCCGTTCAGCCAATTTGTGAAATTAGAAAATGAGTTCCGCCATTATCTAAAACTTGGAAGCGATTCACAACTGGCCAGCAGAATTATTGTAGGAGTTGGAATACCGTATGGAAATTCAAAAGAACTACCTTTTATCAAACAATTTTTTATAGGTGGAACAAATAGTATCAGAGCGTTCAGAGCGCGTTCTATTGGACCTGGAACTTATAATCCAAATGTTGAGGAAAGTTCCTTCCTGCCTGACCAATCCGGAGACTTAAAATTGGAGTTAAATACCGAATACCGTGCTAAATTATTCAGCATCGTACATGGAGCCCTTTTTGTGGATGCCGGAAATATCTGGTTGATGAATGACAATGAAAATAAAGTCGGATCTCGTTTTTCAAGTAAGTTTATAGACGAGCTTGCAGTAGGTGCCGGTGCCGGTCTGCGATTTGACCTGTCATTTCTGGTGTTACGATTGGATTTGGCTTTCCCGTTACGCAAGCCTTATCTACCGGAAGGCGACCGCTGGGTAATTGATAAAGTCCGTTTTGGAGATCCGGATTGGCGAAAAGAAAATCTGGTTTTTAACTTAGCGATTGGTTATCCTTTCTAGCACTTTGCGTCTTTGCGTGAAATAATTGCTCGCAAAGACGCAAGGGCGCAAAGCTTATAACTTATTACCTATTGCTTTTTTAAATCCACTTCCTCATTTCGTCTTTTTTTGCTGACAAGCCTGATTTTTATTTTTCCATCATCACCGTCAGAAGCTAAAAGATGTATTACGATACCTCTAGTTCTTCTTTCTTCCAACTCCTCTTTGTCCGTTATATCTTTGTCTTTTTTAGGATTACGAAGCGGTACATCAAGTGCTATATTTGTGCCTTTCCCAAAAGAATAGATTCCGGCTATATCCATATTTAGTACACTGGAATTGATCTGCATCGGGTGGATGGTTACCTTTTCTCCGTTTATGTCTAAATTGCCTTTCAGATTGCTGAATATGATATTATCCAAATCCCGAAAAGGAAAGGCAAATTTTCCGGCACTTTTAATCGGTTCAAAACTAATTAAGGCACCTTTTTTAAGCGTAAAGCCAACCGTACCGTTCATTGACTTGGGTACTAATTTACCTTCATTTGAAATCGTTCCGGATATAACAGCCGATGTAGTAAGATAACCTTTGAGGTTTTTCGATTTCAGAGACTCCATATCAAAATCATTGAACGCATAGAAAAATTTTTCTATCGCCACATTAGACACGTTTGCCTTCATTGAAAAATGATTTTTTGTTTTTCCTTGCTGTACAGAACCATTAAGCTTTACTTGTCCACCGGCATGATTCACTACCGCATTCTGTATCGTAATTCCGGAGTCTGAAAGCAAAAGATCTGCTTTTGTATTAGTAGCAGTAAATTTATTGTAATAAAATTTATCAATCTGAACGGTCAGGGCAACATTGCTCTTTTCAAAAAGAAAATCCAGCTTGTCATTTGCGTTACCCTTTTTTGTTTTCTCAGAAGTTCGTTTCACTGCTTTACGATTTTCCAAAAAGCCTAGAAATTCTCCCAGATACAATTGAGGACTTGTTACTTTCCAATTCAATACCAGTTTTTCGGGTTCGGTATAATACAGGTTCAGGAAGTTTTTAATGCTTCCTTCCATGTTTACAATACTTTTGCCGCTTTGCAGCCTGATATTGCTGATGAATAAATCCTTATCCGTAAAATTCAAAGCAACATTTGTGTTTTTGAAAACCAGATTTCTGGGCACATAACGCATATCTCCATTTTCAATCTTAACCAATCCCGAAACAAATGGTTTGGTAATTTCAAAATCGACAATATCGGCTTTGAATTGAAATTCAACATTGGCATTTCCTTTAGAGAATGCCATCAAATTTTTATCAACACAATTGTTCAGTTTTTCAAGTGGAAAGTTGGCTTTAAAAATGCCTGAGGCAATTGGCTTACTGAAATCACTAATTATAGCGGAATCCATTACAAAAGGAATTTCTTTATAATCGCCTTTGAAACCCATAAGTTTTACGACAGAATTTGGGTCATTAAATCCTTTACCTTTGACAAGTTCATTGGTATACATTCCGTTGAAACTGCAATTATCAATAATTCCGTCAGGAATATGAAATCGGTTGTTTTTGACTACCGCTTTTACCAAAAATAACGGATCACCTTCAGCATTTAAATCACCTATAATATCACAGCCAACATCAATAGGTTTTTCCAAATCAAACCGATTGAGCTGTCTACTGATATTGTTTGAGAGTAAATTGGAAGCGTTTTTCCATCGAATATTATCGGCTTTAATGTGCAGCGAAAAATCAGAATTGGTTTTGCCTATATTGAACTTTCCTCCAATATTGAAGTTATCACTTCCTATTTTCAAATCATTAGGTTCAAAAACAATCGTTTCTGCCTTTTCATCATAAGCAATATCAAATTTTCCGTTGAGTGTTTTGTCTTTGATAAAGCTTCCATGCACAGTACTAAAAGCCAGGCTTTGGGCAGAAGCATCTAACTTTACGGCTGCTTCCCAACCTTTTGAAGTATAATCTAATCTACCTTTCAGCTCATTAATTGAAAATTTAAAAAGTTTTTTCCCTTTGAGATTTTCTGAAATAAAAACAACATCCTGCAAATCAAAAGCCTTTATTTCCGCAAAAGAACTGCTTTCACCAGAGGCTTTCTTCTCTTCCTTTGATTTGAAAATCGCCGTATTGCTATAGCCATTTTCAGCAACAAATAAATGGATCTTTGCATCGTTGATATCTATCTTTTTAATTTCCAGTGTTCCTCTAAGAAAAGCCAATACGTTGATAGAAACATTAAAATCTTCGGCCTGTAGCAGAGTATTTTTATGAGAATCCCAAAGGCTGTCTTTTAAAACCGCATTTTTTATTCTTAACGAAACACGGGGAAATCCTTGCAGAAAAGTAGGTTCCATACTTTCTGCCGTAAATTTACCATTGATGTTTTCGTTGATTTTTTGATTGATAGAAACCAGAATTTCTTCTTTATGGGTATTGACATACAAGGCTAATCCTATGTACATAATAATGATAAGCAGAAAAACTCCTGACAAAACCCTAAATGATACCCTAACCCAACGAGGCAGGCCGTTTATTTTTTTAAGGAATCTGGAAACTGTAGCTTTTATTTGCATAGAGTATCATTACTATTGACAGGCAAACAATACCTAAATTTACAATAAATGATTGAAGATTAGTATAAAAATAAAAAAAGCTTCCTTTTACAGAAGCTTTTGCTCTTTCTTTATAAGTCTATTATACAGAAAGTTTTCCTTCTATACCGTCGTCTAATGGTTTCCCGATAATCGCACCTACTGCTATTTTCAGCAACGATACCATTTTACCACTTTTAGTATCCCAATAATATACATATTCCGGCTGAACCCGGATTACGGTAACATTAGGATCTTCTTTTCC
The DNA here is from genome assembly GCA_964518395.1 of uncultured Flavobacterium sp. Taxonomy (GTDB): domain Bacteria; phylum Bacteroidota; class Bacteroidia; order Flavobacteriales; family Flavobacteriaceae; genus Flavobacterium. The sequence goes on along the minus strand of CAZFGA010000008.1, from coordinate 20,173 downwards.
TTTCGAAAACCAGGCTTTTGCTATTGGACTCCATTTGTCTTCAATGGTCGATTTATCTGTATAGATAAATGCTTTCCCATAGACGTTCAAATACTCCGAACTTGAATTCTTTGCAAAAAGCAACTGCACATTCTCATCTTGCTTTATCTCAAAATTCTTATTGCTATCGGCACCGCTTAAAAACCAAATATTTCCTGATTCATCTACTTCCTGAACGCTCATTGGCCGTGTTGAAAACGGCGTGTGTGTCAAATCCGTACAAAACATACAGACTCTACTATCTTCTGCCAGCTTTTTCAATTTTGAAATAGCATCTTCACTACTTAAATTTTTATGATCTCCCATGGTTTTATTTTTTTAGTTGGTTATTCTTCTATATCTATTTTTTCTGAAGTCCAGTCAATGGCACGTGACATATCATGCTTTCGGAAAACTTTAAATTCTCCAGGCATGATTTTACTGAAAAAAGAAGTGAATTTGTCAACCGTATCAGAATCAGAAATGATAGCGGCCCGATTCCATTTTGTAATGTTTTTGATTCCAAGCAAGGCATCCTGTATCCAGGCGCCAAAGGTAAAATCGGTTGGAGAGTTATCTAAAAAAAGTAAGTAATTGAGTTTGCCTGTTGTATCGACAAGCTCAGAAACTTTTTTATTTACAAGCTTAAAATCATCTGGCGTAACTTCGCCGCTAGAGCGAAAACCTACCATATTATCTGGCAGATTATGGATTTGTTCTATCATAACATTGAGTATTTGGTGGGTTATACTCAAAGTTACGCCTTATAAAATGGGCGCTATGTTATTGATTTCATAATGTTTGCCAACAAAAACCTAAATAAACTACAACTGTTTTTCCATTATATAATCTTCCATAAGATAGCCATTTCCAATATTTATGTCCTCTTCTCCTTTTTTCTCAAATCCAATTTTGACATAAAATTCGTAGGCCGTATTGTAACGGTTTACATTCAATGAAAGAATAGTATTTTGATTTTCTATTGCCTGCAGTGCAATATAATCCAATTGTTTTTTCCCGATTCCTTTGCCTTGCGTTTCTGGAAGAATATAAATTTTGTGGATTTTAGTTTTTGGTTCTCCTCCATAATTGAATTCATAGGAAGCAAAACCCAATGGAATGCCGTCTTCTTCAGCCAAAATAAAATGATGCCCTTTTGAATCTGCCTGTTCTTTTAAAGCATTAATATTATACATCATGTCAAACATATAATCAATCTGTTCAGAAGAAAGGATGTGTCCATACGTTTTAGGCCAGGTCTGTTCAGCAATTTTTCTTACGGTATTGTAATCGGTAGTTTTGGTAATCGTAATCATTTATTTTTATGCTTTTCGTATAGTATTAATCGCTTCGACCCATTCGGTTTTATTGCAAATTTCACAATGTGCTTTACCAGCCTGAACTTCTTTCGTATGTCCACAGAAAGTACATGAATAAAAACCTGCTTTAGGGATAGCCTGGCTCTTTTTTTCAAATAATTGCGGCAAGATAGGCAATCCATATTTTACATCCTTGTCTTCATAGAAAAAAATACTGACCTCACCCGATGTTTCCAGATAAGCATTCCTGACCTGTCCCAAATGTTCGATAGAACGCAGTCGCAATTCTGAAAAAAACTCATCTTGCGCCAGTCCTTCTCTTTCAAAACTCGCTATCGAAAATTTCCCGTCTTCGATGAGACATTCCGTTTTTCCTTCAACCAAATTTTCAAACCATTTGAACTTTCCGGTAAGCATGGTTACAAACCTGTAAAGCAAAATGATAACTATAAAAACCGTGATAGCAGGAATTAGCCCTACATCTTCATAAAACATAGGATCGCCGGCAGCCGAACCTAAAGCGATAATAATGACAGTTTCAAAAATAGAAAGCTGCTTCACTCCTCTTTTTCCGGTAAAACGCAATGTAACCAGCAGGACAATAAACATGATTACCGACCTGAAAATTACCTCGAAAAGAAATTCGAAAGGATGATTGTTCGTAAGCAGCCTTTCCCAATCAAAAACAGTAATCATTTTTACAGCAATTTTTTATTTGAATTTACTAATTATACTACGCTTATTGCGAATTTTTAAGAGAAATTTAATACTTTCTACTACTCAAAAAATCGAATTATGACGTAATTTTATAGTCCAATTCATCTGAATGTATATTTCAGTATTGGCTATTGATATATTTCGATAGAAAATAACACGAATTGCAATCACGTTAATTTAGAGTAGCTTGTAATTCATGTGCAAGGCTTTAGCATTGAAAAAATGTTGAAGCCTTGCTTTTTTTGAAGTTTCTTAAAATCTTTCCCAAATGTTTTAGTTTTTTTTATAGTTTTAGCTTCCATAAAACACAGAAGCATTCATCATAGAAAATGGGACACCAAAAACTACGAGAAAATAAAACTTGTCTGAACTGCAACTATGTAGTCGAAAACAAATACTGTCCTAATTGCGGACAGGAAAATACCGAAACAAGACAATCATTTCATTACTTATTTACGCATTTCATAGAAGACCTTACCCATTATGATGGTAGTTTCTGGAAAACTATAAAAGGCCTTTTATTTAAACCAGGCCATCTGACGAAAACTTATTTGGAAGGCAAAAGAAAGAAATTCGTGCCTCCGGTAAAACTTTATATTTTTATCAGTTTCGTGACATTTCTGCTTCCTTCGCTTTTGCCTGGTCCCTCACTTATAAATTTTAATGAAAGAAAAGCTGTCGAAAAACCAACGTCTGAGAAAGCTGAGGCTAACACAGAGCTAAAAGAGCAAGTGGACAGTATACAAAAGGAAGTGGAAAAAAAACTTTCGGGAGTAGATATTCCCAACAAAGGTGGTATTAAAGATGTTCACCAACCGGATTCCATCAAAAAAAAATGCTCCGGAAGATAAAAAACTTTCCAGATTGGAATATTATACTCAAAAAAAAGCACTTAAGGCCCTTAAAGGTATTAAGGGAGAAAATAGAGAGGAACTTTTAAACAAGGCTCTTGAATCCTTTGTACATACACTGCCAAAAGTCCTGTTTTTATATATGCCGGTTTTTGCTTTTTTCCTCTGGCTCATACACGACAAGAAAAAATGGTATTATTTTGACAGTGGCGTGTTCACCTTGCACTACTTTTCTTTTCTTTTGCTTGTCATTGCTATAGGAATGGTTTTTGGCTGGCTTATGAGCCTGATCCCCTATTTCAGCATCTTTTCTACTCTTTATAGTATTGCGGCATTTTTCTATGTTTTCTTTTACTTTTTTAGAGCGCATAGTAACTTTTTTGGCGAGCACAAAGCCATTTCGAGAATAAAAGGCTTTGTGCTGTTTTTCATAAACATGTTTCTTATCACTATCTTTACTACATTGCTAATATTGTACAGCATGTGGCATGTATTATAAATTTGTATTTTTATAAAAATTTGAAGATGAAAAAAATGTTTGTTTCCGGTTTTATGCTTTCGTTATTTATGGTCAGCTGTTCTTCAGTTAAGCCCACAAAATACATGGAAGCTATATCTGCTTCTGATTTAAAGACAAATCTCTATGTGATTGCAGGAGATGAAATGGAAGGCCGAAATACCGGCGAACCCGGGCAAAAAAAAGCGGGAAAATATCTGATTTCTCAATATGAAAAAATAGGCGTTTCCTATCCAAAAGGAGCTACCGACTTTTACCAAAAAGTTCCGGCAGAATTTATGTCAAGAGCCTTCAGTCCAAAACTAAATGATTCTGAAAATATCTGGGCTTTTATAGAAGGTTCTGAAAAGCCGGATGAAATTTTGGTTATTTCGGCACATTATGACCATGTCGGAATGAAAAACGGACAGGTATTTAATGGTGCTGATGATGACGGTTCCGGAACTGTTGCTCTGCTTGAAATAGCAAAAGCATTCATGCAGGCCAAAAAAGAAGGACACGGACCAAAACGTTCTATCTTATTTCTTCATGTAACCGGAGAAGAACATGGCTTGCACGGTTCAAGATATTATGTAGAGCACCCGCTGTTTCCATTAAAAAATACAATTGCCGATTTGAATATCGATATGATTGGCCGCCGTGATGACAAACACAAAGACAACGGCAATTATGTTTATCTGATAGGCTCTGATCGTTTGAGTACCGATTTGCATAAAATATCAGAAAACGCAAATAAGGAATATACCAAACTGAAGCTAGACTATAAGTACAATGACAGAAACGACCCGGAGCGAATCTATTACCGTTCTGATCATTATAACTTCGCTAAGAATGGAATTCCGTCGTTATTCTATTTCAATGGAGTCCATGCAGATTATCATAAGGCAACCGATACGCCGGACAAAATTGAATACGACCTGCTGCAAAAAAGAGCACAGCTCGTTTTCGTAACGGCATGGGAATTGGCAAACCGCAAAGAAAGACCTATTATTGACAGAGATGGAAAATAAAAAAGCTCCGAAATCGGAGCTTTTTTATTTATTAGAGTTTAGTAAGTTCTTGTTTTTTGTCATTTTTACTAAAAACTTATTCTACAAATCTTCTTTTACGTCTGCGTCTGGTGCATTCTTTTTTACAGATTCAATTCCGTTATCACGTCCCGAAGCGGAAGCATACATCTGACTTGATCCAATAATCTGCCCATTTGTAGCTTTTAGGTTAAAATACAATTTGCCGTTTGTAGCTTCTTTTTTATCGAATTTAGAATCGTCCTGAGAATTTTTTCGTACTGATTCGATACCATTCGTACATCCAGCTTTACTCGAATAGCCTTCGCTGGTTAAAATAACTTCTCCGTTTCCGGCTTTTAATACGAATTGAAATTCGTCATTTTTTCTTTTTGAAATCAAGAATGTCCCCATAAAATTTAATTTAAAAGTTATACTAATTTTAGTTTATGTAATTCAAAAGAATAATATAAGCCAAAATATAACATTTTTATCAAATTTTATAACAATACCGGATTATTTTTTCTTAAAACAATCACGAATTGAGATTTTCATTTTTTACAATCTGGATTTTCCCTAATTCTATGCTATCCGTTTCATCCTGAACAAGCAATACTCCAAAAACATTGATAGGAATTTCAATCGTTTCTTCATTGTAATGTTTGATTTCTTCAATCAAACTTTTATAGTTTAACGGATTAAGGACAATACAATCGCCTTTATTGACTTTATGATTAAAAATATAATCCCGGATGGACTTGAAGGAAATCGGATTTCCTATAACTATTTGCTGTGACATGGCCTTTTTCTCTCTAAATTAAAAAATAATGCCCACTGGCACAGCTTATTTAAGTTTTAATTGGCAAAGGGAAAAAATAAAAAAAGCCCTGGAAAAATCCAAGGCTTTAAAAATGGGTGGCTGACCGGGTTCGAACCGGCGACCCTCGGCACCACAAACCGATACTCTAACCAGCTGAGCTACAACCACCATTTGTTTAACGAGTGCAAATATACTGCAAAAGTTGATTCCTGCAAACAAAAAAGTCAAAAAATTATACCAAATCTCCTAAGCTATTGACAGCCAAATATCTCTCTACGGTAAATCCTTCGGCATATTCTGAGTTTATTAATCTTCCTAAATCCTGAGCACGGTATAAGATACTATCTTTAAAGTTTTTTGTAGCTATTGGTGTCGTTGGTTCTTTAGAATTAGGATCATAAAACTGGGATTTGTACTCCATCAAAGAAGCCACTTTCTTATCCATAAATCCGCTAACATCAACCACAAAATCTGGCTTAAGGTCTTTCCATTGAATATAATGATATACTAATTTTGGTCTCCAGGCCGCCTGGCCTATTCCATCAATTTTAGTTTCAATCTTAATCAGTCCAGACAAAAAGCAGGCATCAGAAACCAGTTTGCTTCCTTTTCCGTGATCAATATGCCTGTCATCAATAGCATTACAAATCACGATTTCTGGTCTGTATTTTCGAATCATTTTGATGACTTCCAATTGGTGTGCTTCATCATTAATAAAAAAACCGTCACGCATATTCAGGTTTTCACGAATTTCTACTCCTAAAACAGCAGCAGCATTTTTTGCTTCCTCATCACGAATTTCCGCAGTTCCACGTGTTCCTAATTCACCTCTTGTCAGGTCAACTATACCCACCTTCTTTCCTAACGAAACTTCTTTAGCAACAGTAGCACCACAGCCTAATTCAACATCATCAGGATGGGCACCAAAAAAAAGTATATCTAATTTCATTATTTGTGTTTGTTTGTTTTTTAAAAATACGAAGAATAATTAGTATCCAAGGATATTCTTCAGTGTTAATGACTTATTCACGGTTTCGAAAAATTCTTTTTCCGGAACGCTATCTTTTGTAATACCGCAACCTATATATAAACTGGCTGTACTATCATGCAACTTCATACAACGGAGATTTACAAACAGGTCGGAGTTATTCTGTATATCTTTCGCAAAATCCCGATTCAGTTCCCCTAAAAATCCTGAGTAATACTCTCTGTTATAACCTTCATTTTCTAGGATAAATTTTCTCGATGCTTCTTTTGGAAGTCCGCAAACAGCCGGGGTTGGATGTAACATTTTTATTATTTCTCCCAAATCCTGCCTGTTGTGCAAACGGGCTTCAATATCCGTTTTGATATGTACAATATTTCCAGCCCTGAAAGTATAGGGTTTAGAGCTATTCTTTTCGGCAACATAATCTTGCAGTCCATCAAGAATAAATTCCGTGACAAATTCCTGTTCTTCCTTTTCCTTGCTTTCCCATTTTATTTCTCCTTCATGATATACCTGTGTTCCTGCAAGCGCCACAGTTTTTATATAATCTCCTGAAACCTTTAGTAATTGTTCAGGAGTAGCTCCTAGCCACATTCCTATCTCCGGATGGAAAAAACAGTATTTAAAAGCTGTCGGATATGCTGAAAGTAGTTTTTTAAATAAGGCGAAAGGAGAAGCGTTTTCTAAAGAAACAGATTCTCTACGCGACAGTACAACTTTTTTGAAATCGCCTTTGCAGATAGCGTCTACGCCGTTTTGTACCAAATGTTCAAAATTCTCTTTTGCAGTATTGTCAGCCTCAAAAGTCTTATTCGTATTTTCAATCGTAGTTCGTATATATTCCTCTATGTAAACATTGGATTTTTCTTTCGGCAGCAGTATAAATTCCCCGCCTGTAAAAGGAGCAAACACAAAGCCTTCTTCTGTGAAATCCGTTGTAAAATGCAACGAAGAATCCTTTTGGAAAATTCCAACCGTAAGAGTTTCCCCTGGTTTTGAATATACTACAAAAGGAAGCTTATTTTTGAGCTGTTCTTCAGCTTTTTGATATAATCCGGACATCATTTTTTAGCTCTTTCCAAAACAATATTGGTAATCTTACATAATGATATGAGCATATCGTTTTCATCCGTTATCCTGATTTCCCAAAGATGGACCATACGTCCTTTGTGGATGATTTTTGCGGTTCCATATACTATACCTGCACGTTTGCTTTTGACATGGTTTGCTGAGATTTCGATTCCACGCACTTCGTGAGTTTCCGGATTGATAAACATTAAAGAGGCTGCGCTACCAACACTCTCTGCAAGAGCAACGGAAGCTCCACCGTGAAGCAGCCCCATGGGTTGGTGGACTCTTGAATTGACCGGCATTTGGGCTTTTAAAAACCCTTCTCCGGCATCAATAAATTCTATTTCTAATGTCTGCATCAAAGTGTTTTCACACCATTTCTTGCAGTTTTCAAGCATTGTATTTTTATCGAAAGCCATTATTAAAAATTTGTTTTTCCAAAATTAAGGAATTTAATACGGAAGATGACGGCAGATTGAGCGTAGAAAAGTTAAAAGACGTATACTAATTTTAACATTTTTGAGTTACTGATGCAAGACATCATTCAATTTAAAAATTAACCTGTCCGACAAATAAGATTTTTACTATTTTTACCAAAATTCAAACCGATGCGTAATTCCTTTATATTTTTATTCATAGTTGCTGTTATTTCACTGACTTCTTGTCGAAAAGATTTTGATTTTGAGCCTAGTAGCGGTAATCTTGGATTTTCAAAAGATACGGTTTTCCTGGATACTGTTTTCACTAACGTTGGATCCAGTACGTATACTTTGAAAGTATATAACCGTAGCGACAAGGACATTAGCATCCCTACAATACAATTTGCAAAAGGAACAAATTCAAAATACCGAATGATGGTAGACGGAATGCAGGGAACAGAAGGTAAAATTTTTAATAATGTAGAACTTCTGGCGAAAGACAGCTTATTTATTTTTATAGAAACAACTATCGATTATAATGAATTTGCCAATCCGGATGCCGAATATTTATATACCGACCAGATTTTATTCGATAGCGGAACAAAACAACAGAAAGTTCAATTAGTCACCTTAGTCAAAGACGCCGTATTCCTCTACCCTAATCGTGATAATGAAGGAAATTATGAGCAGATTCCTATTGGAGTTGATGAAGAAGGAAATCCAATAACAGGAAGAGGCTTTTTCCTTGACGATACAGAAAGGCACTGGACAAAAGACAAACCTTATGTTATTTATGGCTACGCAGGAATCCCTGCCAATGAAACACTCACAGTCGACGCAGGTACACGGGTACATTTCCACTCCGGCTCTGCATTGATTGCCTATAATGGCAGTTCAATCAAAATAAACGGAAGCCAATCGTTTACTGACCAATTGGAAAACGAAGTCATTTTTGAAGGTGACAGATTAGAGCCGGCATTTTCTGACTCGCCCGGACAATGGCTTGCCGTTTGGCTTACCAATGGAAGTACGGGTCACGAATTTACCAACCTTACCATTAAAAATGCAACCGTAGGTATTCTGGTTTCCGGAAATTCAGGAATAACCAACCCTACTCCTGACTTAAAGTTGAAGAATGTACAAATTTACAATTCATCCAATGCAGGAATTTTAGCTAATACCGGATATATCCAAGGAGAAAACGTAGTCATCAATTGGGGTGGTTCTTCCAGTTTTGTAGGTAGTTACGGTGGAAAATACGACTTCAAGCACAGTACATTTAACAACAACTGGTCCGGTTCCAGAAAATATGCCGTTGCACTTGACAACTACATTCAAGGAGCAACACCGGAAGTACAGCCGTTAGAAGCTAGTTTTAAAAACTGTATTATTTACAGTACCAACCAATCCGGATTGTTACTTAATAAAAAAGAAGGTACCGATAATTTCAATGTCGTATTTACAAAATGCCAGATTAAGCTTAGCAATTCTATCAATACGACCAACAACATCTATTCATTCGTAAATGACAATACCAACATTATCAGAAATGGAACTCCAAACTTCCTGGATATCAACAAAAACAAGTTGATGATTGGCGAAGATTCGAGTGCAAATGGTTTTGGCGATCCAAGCGTTGCAGCTGAAGTTCCTAACGATATCAAAGGAACAGCACGAAATACGACAAGCCCTGATTTAGGTGCTTATGAGTCTATTACTTTTGAAGAGCGATAATCATTCTTAAAAATAGCGCCCTTAAAATACGATTAAATGTATTTTTTTCATAATTTTATACGAATCAAACAAAATCAACGTAATTATGAAAACAAACTACATCTACCTGGGAGCCCTGTTTCTATGTCTGACGGCTTGCAAAAAAGAAGTCAAGGTTGAAGAAACACCAACAGTAGTAAAAGATTCTGTTCCAACAGAAACAGTAAAAGCGGAACCGATAGATTCTATTGCCATGCAAAAAGCCTGGCAGGAATACGCGACACCGGGTGAAATGCACAAAAAAATGGCCGCCGACGTAGGAACCTGGGACGAAGAACTTACTTTTTGGATGGGACCTGGCGACAGATTGCCACATAAAAGCACTGCAACCGCCAATACCAAAATGATCATGAATGGTCTTTATCAGGAATCGGTACATACCGGAAACATGATGGGACAGCCTTTTGAAGGACGTAGCACTTTGGCTTATGACAATGCTGCCAAACAATACGTTTCTACATGGATTGACAATATGGGATCGGGAATTATGATCATGAGAGGGAATTATGACGAAGCTTCGAAAACAATTAAAATGGAAGGAGAAGTTACCGACCCGATGACTAAAAAAACTTCCTGGATATCAACAAAAACAAGTTGATGATTGGCGAAGATTCGAGTGCAAATGGTTTTGGCGATCCAAGCGTTGCAGCTGAAGTTCCTAACGATATCAAAGGAACAGCACGAAATACGACAAGCCCTGATTTAGGTGCTTATGAGTCTATTACTTTTGAAGAGCGATAATCATTCTTAAAAATAGCGCCCTTAAAATACGATTAAATGTATTTTTTTCATAATTTTATACGAATCAAACAAAATCAACGTAATTATGAAAACAAACTACATCTACCTGGGAGCCCTGTTTCTATGTCTGACGGCTTGCAAAAAAGAAGTCAAGGTTGAAGAAACACCAACAGTAGTAAAAGATTCTGTTCCAACAGAAACAGTAAAAGCGGAACCGATAGATTCTATTGCCATGCAAAAAGCCTGGCAGGAATACGCGACACCGGGTGAAATGCACAAAAAAATGGCCGCCGACGTAGGAACCTGGGACGAAGAACTTACTTTTTGGATGGGACCTGGCGACAGATTGCCACATAAAAGCACTGCAACCGCCAATACCAAAATGATCATGAATGGTCTTTATCAGGAATCGGTACATACCGGAAACATGATGGGACAGCCTTTTGAAGGACGTAGCACTTTGGCTTATGACAATGCTGCCAAACAATACGTTTCTACATGGATTGACAATATGGGATCGGGAATTATGATCATGAGAGGGAATTATGACGAAGCTTCGAAAACAATTAAAATGGAAGGAGAAGTTACCGACCCGATGACTAAAAAAACCAAAAAAATTCGTGAAGTTATTACCGTTGTCGACCCTAACACTCAAAAAATGGAAATGTTTGACATGACACCGGACGGAAAGGAATTTAAAAGTATGGAAATCATGCTTAAAAGAAAAAAATAACACCTAAAAACAAAGCGAAAAAGGCTGTCTTCGGACAGTCTTTTTTATTTACAGAGAATGTTTACTAAGTTTTGGCATAAGGCTTTTGACTTTAGGACTTTTTGAATTAAATTTGCGCCACAACAACAACTAAATATAAGAACTAATGATTCATTTCTTCGGAAACGAAAGCAATACCGTTTTTGCCGTTCAGACGCAAAACGAGCTTTCTGCTCAAGACATTTCAAAGTTAAACTGGCTTTTCGGCAATACACATAAAATAGAAAAATCCGTGCTAGCGGATTTTTTTGTTGGTCCCAGGGCTGCAATGATTACTCCCTGGAGTACGAATGCCGTAGAGATTACTCAAAATATGGGCATCGAAGGTATCATCCGTATTGAGGAATTTAAAAAAGTCACTACTGATTTTTCTGATTTTGATCCGATGCTTTCTCAGAAATATTCTGAATTAGGGCAAGAAATATATACCATAAATATACAACCGGAACCTATTCTTGAAATTGAAGATATTGCCAGCTTTAATACAAAAGAAGGCTTGGCATTGAGCAATGAAGAAGTTGGTTATTTGGAAAACCTATCCAAAAAACTAAGCAGAAAACTAACCGATTCTGAGGTATTTGGATTTTCACAAGTCAATTCAGAACACTGTCGTCATAAAATATTCAACGGAACCTTTGTCATTGATGGAGAAGAAAAACCCTCTTCCCTATTCAAACTGATCAAGAAAACATCATCTGAAAATCCGGGCAATATTGTTTCGGCTTATAAAGATAATGTAGCTTTCTTAAAAGGCCCAAAAGTTCAGCAATTCGCACCTAAATCAGCAGACAAACCTGATTTTTACGATACAAAAGACTTTGATTCTGTTATTTCGCTTAAAGCGGAAACGCATAATTTCCCTACAACTGTTGAACCTTTCAACGGTGCGGCAACAGGTTCAGGAGGCGAAATCCGAGACCGTTTGGCTGGTGGACAAGGTTCTTTGCCATTGGCGGGAACAGCCGTATACATGACCTCCTATTCTCGTTTGGAAAAAAATCGCCCTTGGGAGAAAGCAATGGAAGAAAGAAAATGGTTGTACCAAACACCAATGGATATTCTGATCAAAGCTTCAAACGGAGCTTCTGATTTTGGAAATAAATTTGGACAACCCTTAATTACGGGTTCTGTCCTGACATTTGAACACGAAGAAAAAAATAACCCTGCCAGAGTTCAAAACTCTGGCAGGGTTGAAGAAGTTGAAGAAGCTGAAGAAAACCGAAAACTTGGTTTCGATAAAGTCATCATGCTAGCCGGAGGAATAGGTTATGGAAAAGAAGACCAGGCTATCAAGCAAAAACCAAAAACCGGTGACAAAATCGTTATCCTTGGTGGTGAAAATTACAGAATTGGGATGGGCGGTGCTGCAGTTTCTTCAGCAGATACCGGTGCTTTCAGTTCAGGAATTGAACTAAATGCAATACAACGTTCCAATCCGGAAATGCAAAAACGTGCTGCTAATGCTATTCGCGGCCTTGTAGAAAGCGATTCAAATCCTATTGTTTCTATCCACGATCATGGAGCCGGAGGACACTTGAACTGTCTTTCTGAATTGGTTGAAGAAACAGGAGGTTTGATTGACTTGGACAAATTGCCTGTAGGCGACCCTACCCTTTCTGCCAAAGAAATCATCGGCAACGAATCTCAGGAAAGAATGGGATTGGTTATTGGCCAAAAAGATATCGACACCTTACAAAGAATTGCAGACCGTGAGCGTTCACCTATGTACCAGGTAGGCGACGTAACCGGTAATCACCGATTTACCTTTGAGTCAAAAACGACTGGGGCAAAACCAATGGATTTTGCTTTGGAAGATATGTTTGGAAGCTCACCGAAAATGGTGATGACCGACACTACCATAAATAGAAACTATACTGAATTAGAATATACTCAGGAAAATTTCAAAAACTATCTGGATCAGGTATTGCAATTGGAAGCTGTGGCTTGCAAAGACTGGCTTACCAATAAAGTAGACCGTTGTGTGGGCGGAAAAGTTGCCAAACAACAATGTGCCGGACCATTACAATTACCACTGAACAATGTGGGCGTTATGGCTCTGGATTATTTAGGAAAGGAAGGAATCGCTACAACTGTAGGCCATTCTCCTATTGCTTCATTAATCGATCCTACAGCGGGAAGCCGCACGGCAATTGCTGAAGCATTATCCAATATTATTTGGGCACCAATAAAAGATGGTTTACAAGGAGTTTCACTTTCTGCCAACTGGATGTGGGCTTGTAAAAATGAAGGTGAAGATGCCAGATTATATGAAGCCGTACAAAGCTGTTCTGATTTCGCTATAGAATTGGGTATCAACATCCCAACAGGAAAAGATTCACTTTCAATGAAGCAAAAATATCCTAATGGTGATGTTATTGCTCCAGGAACAGTAATCATTTCTGCAGCAGGTAATTGTAATGATATCAGAAAAGTAGTCGAGCCCGTACTGAAAAAAGACGGTGGAAATATTTATTATATCAATCTTTCTGAAGATAATTTCAGATTGGGAGGCTCATCTTTTGCACAAATTTTAAACAAAGTTGGTAACGATGCTCCAACTATTAAAAATGCGGCAAACTTCAAGACAACTTTTAATGTCTTGCAGGATTTGATTACAGCCGGAAAAATCCAGGCCGGACACGATATTGGAAGTGGTGGATTGATTACAACTTTACTGGAAATGTGTTTCGCAGATGTGAATCTGGCAGCAGATTTTGACCTAAGTGCACTAAATGAAAATGATACAATTAAAGTATTATTCTCTGAAAACATAGGAATTGTTTTTCAGGCTGACGCTTCTGTAGAAGCTGTTTTAGCACAAAACAACATCTCTTTCTTCCCTATCGGAAAAGTAAAAGAAGATAACACGGTAACCATCAAAAACGGAAGCCAAAATCTTTCTGTTGATGTAGCAGAAGCGCGCGATACCTGGTATACGACTTCTTATCTATTGGATAAAAAACAATCGGGAGAATTGAAGGCAAAAGAACGTTTTGAAAACTACAAAAAACAACCGTTGCAGTTTACATTCCCTGAGCATTTCACAGGAAAAAAACCAATAATTGACGCTACAAAACCAAGACCTAAAGCTGCCATCATACGTGAAAAAGGAAGTAATTCTGAACGTGAAATGGCAAATGCTATGTACCTGGCCGGTTTTGATGTAAAAGACGTCCACATGACCGATTTGATTTCAGGTCGTGAAACTTTAGAAGATATACAATTTATCGGGGCAGTTGGAGGTTTTTCTAACTCCGACGTTTTAGGATCTGCTAAAGGTTGGGCCGGTGCGTTTTTATATAATGAAAAAGCAAAAACAGCTTTGGATAATTTCTTTAAAAGAGAAGACACACTGTCTGTTGGAATTTGTAACGGAGCCCAATTGTTCATGGAATTGGAATTAATCAATCCGGAACATGAAGTACATGGAAAATTAAGACATAATGATTCTCATAAACACGAAAGCGCCTTTACGTCTGTGAGCGTTTTGGAAAATAATTCTGTAATGCTAAGCACATTGGCAGGAAGTACCTTAGGTGTTTGGATTTCGCATGGCGAAGGAAAATTTGACCTGCCTTACACGGAAGACAAATACAATGTGGTTGGAAAATACGGTTATGAAAATTATCCTGCCAACCCAAATGGTTCTTTCTTTAATATTGCCATGTTATGTGACAAGACCGGAAGACACCTGGCCATGATGCCACATATTGAGCGTTCTACTTTCCAATGGAACTGGGCGAATTATCCGGAAAATAGAAACGATGAAGTTTCTCCTTGGCATGAAGCATTTGTGAATGCAAGAAAGTGGATTGAAGATAAAATATAATTAAAACAAAAGAATCCTTTCCGTTTATGAAAGGATTCTTTGTTTATTATCGTTTTCCTTTCATCATTACTGATCCGATTCCGGTAACTATACCCGAAGCGGCAAAGGCAAACATTCCTGAAGCGATCATTTCCTGACCAACAAACAAGGCATTTTGTGAAATTGCATTATTAAATAATGTTCCTCCTCCTACGCCTGCAATCATCCCGATTACTGACAAAATAGAAAAATCTCTCCATGGTTCCGGATCTGGATGCGGAGGCACTGGAAAACGCCACCAACCCGGAAATTTTGTACCACACCAGCCCATTGCTAAGTAAAATAACATTGCCATACTAATTATGTTTTATATGATGCCTACTCTTTTTTTGCTTTTCGGCTTACGCAATAATCATAATCAAATGTAGAAACAGCTATTTGAATGATTATCAGGTCATTTCCTGTTTTTGTTACGTAAAAACACCGTATTTTAGAGGGCAGAATTTATACTATGAAACAACCGAGACTATACTATTTATTCTACTTATTAGGAACTATAGGTCTGGGTTTATTATCCAGATCAATAAAAGGCATTCCAATGTTTATGGGGGATTTGCTGTATGCTATAATGATATACTTCGTTATGCATTTTCTTTTTCCTAAAGCCAAAGCCAGAACAATAGCGCTTGTCTCGCTTTTAGTTTGTTATGTTATAGAAACACTACAGCTCTATCAGGCAGATTGGATTGTAAATATCCGCTCTACCACTATAGGACATCTTATTTTAGGACAAGGCTTTTTATGGAGTGATATCGCTGCCTATACTTTTGGTATCGGGATTCTTTTTATAATAGAGAACCTTTTACAGAAGCCTGCTGACCATCTTCAAAAAAGTTAATGTCCATTGCCTTCAGGAAAAAAAGCTTTACTTTTATAGGAATGTCTTTTCTTCTAAAAAGTAAAGACATTGCTTCTAACAAACTTTCATGGTTATGGCTTTAAAAAATGGAATAATTCTCGATGCTCCCGATCTTTCTAAAGAAAATTCGTTGAAGACTTTGGTTGAAAATCGAACGATACATACTTTAAATCATTGTGAGCTGAATCTTTTTGAAACCTACCAGGAAGCACAGTTGGTTCCATTAAAATTTAATGATCTGGTTGTTACCAGCATGTTGAGAGGCAAAAAGGTAATGCATCTTTTTGACAAGGAGGGATTTGATTATCTTCCGGGAGAAACTGTTATTGTTCCTTCTAATGTAGAAATGAAAATTGATTTTCCAGAAGCTTCAAAACAAAATCCGACCCAATGTCTTGCTTTGGCATTGGATCATTCTAAAATTACAGAAATATTAAACCTGCTTAATGAAAAATATCCTAAAGGTTCGGATGATTCCTGGCAGCTAAATGCTAATAATTACTTTTTTTACAACAATATAGAATTGGCTGCCTCCATACAAAAACTAATTAAAGTCTGTTTGAGCAATTCTGTAACCAAAGACATTATTGCCGATCTGACCTTACAGGAAATGCTGATTCAGATTATACAGCTCCAAACACAAAAAGGAGCCCAGGATAATACTCTTGTAGATTCTAATCCTACACTTTCTCCAATTATAGCCTATATCAAGGCCAATATCAATAACAACATCAATATGAAAAAACTATCGGATGTGGCCTGTATGAGCACGACGGCCTTTCATCGTTTTTTCAAAAGAGAATTAGGAATCACACCCGTTGAATTCATAGTACAGGAAAAAATCAGGATGGCAAAAGCACTTTTGAGCGGACAGAACATACACGTGAACGAAGTGTCTTATGAACTGGGTTTCGAGGATAGTAATTATTTTATACGCCTGTTCAAAAAACACGAAGGTATTACACCTAAGCAATATCAGAAACTCACTATCAATTAAACTGTTCTACAGGTTCTAAATCTTTGGCTTCTTCTTCAGTATACAATCGGGAGTGGATAAAAAAGCCAACATCCAAAACGGATTCAAGCGAAAAACTTGCAGCCCTGCCTTCCATAGCATCTAAAGTGAGTTGGGTATGTTTCCAATATTCAAATTGGTCGCTAGCCATATAAAACTTACAGCCTTCAATTTCTCCGATACACACATCGTTTGAACCGATCAAAAAACCGCCTTTTTCAAAACAATGTGGATACGATCCTTCACAACAGCCACCGCTTTGGTGAAACATCAATTCACCGTATTCAGCTTTTAGCTTTGCAATTACTTCTTTGGCTTTTTCGGTAGCCAGTACTCTTTTTGTAGCCATAATTGATTAAGAAATGAGCTTTCCCGTTCAGGAAAGCTCATTTACCGGGTTAATTGTTAATGTCGACTAATATTTTTACTTCTGATGGGTTGCTCACTAGAGCTTCAAAACCATCTTTCACTATATTGTCGAGTTTTATTTTGCTGGTCACTAATTTTTCAACCGGCATTCTTCCTGTGGCAATAAGATTGATAACTTCTGGGAAAATATTTCTGTAGGCGATAATTCCTTTGATAGTAATTTCACGGACAACCTGTGTAAAAGCATCATGGCTTACCGGTTTTCCAAACAAAGCGACAAGCACAGCCGTTCCGCCATTTTTTAAGCTGGCCAGTCCACCATCAAATGTTGCCTGTACTCCTGCTGCATCCAGAAAAATATCGGCACCGCCGTTTGTCAAGTCTCTCACCTGTTGCGGAATGTTTTCACTTTTTCCGTTGATTACATAACTGGCTCCAATTGAGAGCGCTTTTTCCAATCGCTTTTCAGCCACATCAACAACTACAACGGTTGTCGCTCCGGCTGCAATGGCTGCCTGCACACATAAAAGTCCGATTGGTCCGGCACCAAAAATAACACACGATTGTCCTATTTTAAGACCGCTTTGTAAAACCGCATAAACAGCAACAGCTGCCGGTTCTACTAAGGCACCCTGTTCAAAGCTCATGGAATCCGGAATTTTATGTACCATATAATCTTCAACAACGGTATATTTTGCAAAACCTCCATTGGATGTCAACCCAACAAAGCCAAGAGGTTCTGAAAGATTATATTGTCCATTCGTTATAAAAGGACTCTCCGGATTTTTGAAAATAGGCTCAACGACTACCCTGTCGCCTTTCTTTATATTCTTTACATTTTCGCCTACTTCGTTTACGATTCCTGCAAATTCATGTCCCAATGTAGTCACTCCTTTATGTCCGTTAAGCGGATAAGGTTTATCAAAAGGAATCAGCATTGGTCCATGCGTGTATTCATGAAGGTCGGAACCGCAAATTCCTGCAAACTGTACTTCTATCTGTACCTGATTCTTTCCGGGTGACGGTACTGTAGTTTCTTCTACCCGGATATCTTTTGCCGCATGCCAGCGGGCTGCTTTCATATTTGTCATGGTAAACTAATTTTACTTGTGTTTTTTGGAGAATAAAAACACCGCATTTAATAATGCGGTGCCAACAATTAAATAATTAAAAGAATCCTAATTTCTTTTTATCATAAGAAATCAGCATATTTTTGGTGCTTCTGTAATGATCCAACATCATTTTATGGTTCTCACGCCCGAAACCTGATTTTTTATAACCTCCAAATGGAGCATGAGCCGGATAGGAATGGTATTGGTTTACCCATACACGCCCTGCCTGAATGGCTCTTGGAACCTGATACAATTCGTGGGCATCGCGAGTCCATACTCCGGCTCCTAATCCGTATAATGTATCATTTGCTATTTCAATTGCTTCTTCAACCGTTTTAAAAGTTGTCACGCAAACTACCGGACCAAAAATTTCTTCCTGAAAAATACGCATCTTATTATGTCCTTTGAAAATCGTAGGTTCAATATAAAACCCACCACCTAAGTCACCTTCCAACTGATTAATTTCTCCTCCTGCCAATACTTCTGCTCCTTCTTCTTTTCCAATTTTCAAATAAGACTGTATCTTTTGATATTGTTCGTTTGAAGTCTGTGCTCCCATCATACTCGATTTATCCAAAGGATGTAGTGTCTTGATTGCCTTAGTACGTTCAATCACTTTAGCAATGAATTTGTCATAAATATCTTCATGGATTAGCATTCTTGACGGACAGGTACACACTTCACCCTGGTTTAAGGCAAACAATACAGCACCTTCAATAGCTTTGTCAAAAAACTCGTCATCAGCATCGGCTACCGATTTAAAGAAAATATTTGGTGATTTCCCTCCTAATTCCATAGTCGAAGGAATGATGTTTTCTGCCGCATACTGCATGATAAGCCTTCCTGAAGTAGTGCTTCCTGTAAAGGCTACTTTTGAAATCCTTGAGGACGTTGCCAATGGTTTTCCTACTTCAATGCCGTAACCATTAACGATATTTAGTACACCCGGAGGCAATAGATCTCCAATCAATTCCATCAAAACCATAATCGATATTGGAGTCTGTTCTGCCGGTTTTACTACCGTGCAACAGCCGGCAGCCAAAGCCGGGGCTATTTTCCAGGTTGCCATCAAAAGCGGAAAGTTCCAAGGGATAATCTGCCCAACAACACCAATAGGTTCGTGCAGGACAATGCTAACCGTATTTTCATCATGTTCCGCAATAGTGCCTTCATCTCCTCTAATCACACCTGCAAAATACCTGAAATGGTCGACTACCAAAGGTAAGTCTGCAGCCAGTGTTTCCCTGACAGCTTTTCCGTTATCAATAGTTTCAACAATAGCCAGGTATTCTAAATTATCTTCGATGACCTGGGCTATTTTCATAAGCAGATTACTTCTGTATGTAGGTGACGTCTTACTCCACGACTTAAAAGCTTCATGTGCAGCATCCAAAGCCAATTCTACATCTTCTTTACTGGATCGTGCCGCCTGGGCAAATACTTTACCATCTATTGGAGAAACATTGTCGAAGTATTTTCCATGCACCGGAGGTACAAATTTTCCTCCGATATAATTATCATATCTTTCTTTAAACTGGGGTCTTTTTAGAATATCGCTCATAATTTAATATTTTTAGTTTTATCAAATTTGAGTATTACTAATTACGAATTATAGCATTATTCTATCAAAAAATAGCACAATTCTAATTTTAAGAAGAAAATAACTAAATAACCAGCCTAAGAAAGTCATATTACTAAACTTATATTAAAATAGCTTACAGCCTCTTGAAAAATATTGGCATTCTTAATATATTTTTATAATTTGCAGATAAAATTTACCTCAATGAACAAAATAACACGCTTGTTTGATTTTCCTTATCATCAACAGGAAAAATACAGCATTCCCGATTCGTTGGTTACCAAGTATAATGGAGAATGGGTTAAGACTTCAACTGACGAATATATTTCAAAAGCGAACGCTATTTCAAGGGCACTTT
>CAZFGA010000007.1:0-141721 GCA_964518395.1 uncultured Flavobacterium sp. | reverse complement strand
TTTATATTGATCCTTACACAAAAGATGTTCAAAACTACATTGTTTATGACAAGTCGGATCTAACAACAACACGTAATTTTGAATGTAAAGTTCAGGAAAACACAGTAGAATCTATGGATGTTCCATTGCCACCACCGGCAAGTGATAGTAGATTCAGAACGTATCGTTTGGCTATGGCTTGTACGATAGAGTATGCGGCATTTCATATAAATGCAGCGATTGCTGCGGGAACTTTGAGTCAAACAGCTACTCTTGCACAAAAGAAAGCGGCTGTTTTGGCAGCAATGAACGTAACGGTTGCTCGTGTAAACAGCGTGTATGAAAGAGACATGTCATTAAGAATGCAATTGGTTGCTAACAATGAAAACATAATTTTTGTTGATGCTGATAGCTTTACAAATGATGATGCCGAGTTTTTGATTGATGAAAGTCAGGCAGTAATCGATGGTGCGATTGGTAATGCAAATTATGATATAGGACATACCGTAAGTACAGGTGGTGGTGGATTGGCACAATCTCCGGCAGTATGTATTTCATCAGGAAAAGCTAAAGGGATTACAGGTTCTGATGCTCCTGTTGGAGATCCGTATGATATTGATTATGTAGCTCACGAAATGGGGCACCAATTTGGAGCTGCACATACATTTAATAATTCTTGCGGGAATAACAGACAGACAGGTTCTGCAGTAGAGCCAGGTAGTGGATCTACAATTATGGGTTATGCAGGAATCTGCCCTCCTAACGTACAAAATAATTCAGATTCTTATTTTCATGCAGTAAGCATTGCACAGATGGTTTCTCATATTACCGGATCTTTTGGAAACTGTGTTCCAGGTGTTGCTAATGGAAATACACCTCCTACGGTTCCAGCTTTGACAAATTATACAATTCCTGTTGGAACAGCTTTTGTTTTGAAAGGAAGTGCCGCAACAGACGTAAATGGTGATGCTTTGACATATTGCTGGGAACAGACTAACTCAGGGGCCAATACAAACGTACCTAGTGCTACTACAACAACTTCAAATCCGAACTTTAGATCTGTAGCTCCTTCTAGTTCTCCGGATAGATATGTTCCGTCTTTAGCAAATGTACTTAATGGTAGTCTTACCACTGCTTGGGAAATGATTCCTTCTGTGGCAAGAACATTCAATTTTGCACTTACTGTAAGAGATAACAGAACTCCAAACGGAGGACAGACATCCAGACAAAACATGACGGTTACAACTAACGCGACGGGTGGTCCGTTTACTGTAACGTCACAAAATACAGAGGGAATATCTTGGGTACAAGGACAATCACAAACAATTACATGGAATGTTGCGAATACAACAGCAGCACCTTTCAATACGGCTAATGTAAATATTTTGTTGTCTACTGACGGAGGATTGACTTATCCAACCGTTTTAGTTGCTAATACACCAAATGACGGTTCGCAAGCTATAACGGTTCCTAATACGGCAGCTCCTTTTTGTAGAATTATGGTACAATCAGTTGGGAATATTTTTTATGCACTTAACTCAAAAACCTTTGCAATTGGGTATACTGTGACAAATACTTGTAATACATATACTACCAATACAGCTTTTGCTATACCTGATAACAATCAGAACTTTACTGTCAGATCAACAAGCATACCTACAACTGCTAACGTATCTGATGTAAATGTGGCTGTTAATATAAATCACACTTACCTTGCAGATTTACAAATCGTACTTGTTAATCCGGCGCAAACTCTCGTTCCTCTTTTCCTTAATGGATGTGACGGTGTGACTACAAGTTTAAATGCAACCTTTGATGATCAGGGTACAAGTGCCATTTGTGGTGCTGCTATTACCGGCAATATTCTGCCTGCAGAACCATTATCTGTTTATAATGGAACCAATCCACAAGGAAACTGGTTGTTTGCAGTTAGAGACCTTGCGGCGCAAGATACAGGAAGCGTAAATTCATTCTCGATAACAATTTGTTCTCAAACGACTACCTTAAGCACTGAAAACTTCGGGCTTGCAGACTTTAAGATTTATCCTAACCCTAATAATGGTACTTTCAACATTCAGTTTAATTCTGATTCAAGTAATGAAATCAAAGTTGGCGTACACGATATTAGAGGAAGAGAGATTTTTAACCAGTCTTACCAAAATACAGGATTGTTCTCTCAAAGCCTTCAATTAGGTAATGCACAGTCAGGGGTTTATCT
Source organism: uncultured Flavobacterium sp. (assembly GCA_964518395.1). Taxonomy (GTDB): domain Bacteria; phylum Bacteroidota; class Bacteroidia; order Flavobacteriales; family Flavobacteriaceae; genus Flavobacterium. The sequence goes on along the minus strand of CAZFGA010000007.1, from coordinate 139,524 downwards.
TGTTACTGTTCAGGATGGAGATAAGAAAGAAGTTAAGAAGATAGTGATTCAATAATCATTCAATCTAAATCATAAAAAAGGAACTCGAAAGAGTTCCTTTTTTTTATAGGCTTATTTTTATATGGGTGATTATCTGGTTGTCGACAATTGATGGTATGTCGATTTGCAAATCAGAGCCTTTTTTGATCAGGTTGCCTTTGGATACTTTATAATTTCCGGCTTTGCCTTTGCAGTAACAAAAAACTCCAAAAAGCATTTTGGTGCTTTGGATTCCCTTATCAGAAAATGAAAAGTCTGTGTAGTCCTTATTCATTTCGAAAACAATTTCTTCTGAATAACCGGCATCCTGTAATGTTTTGTCTTCTATTTTTTTCTGATATTTATAAAGAAAAACAACCTTATCTGGATTTTCTTCCAGTTCATAATACGTTTTGCCGGTACCATCTGTTTTTACATTCATGCTTTTGTTTTGAAGAATTTCAAAACTGCAAATTCCTTGTTCCGGACAAGAGCTTTCAATCTTGGCTTTTTTGCTGTTATTTGCCATAGTTTGGGAAGTTTTAGTGCTGCAGCATGAGGCAATCAGTCCGATTATGGGTAATAGTATGTATTTTTTCATGACGTTTGTTTTTCTTGTATTAAAGATAGCAAAAAGAAAGCCAGTTTATTTTCCGTTAAAGGTATTCATGGTAGTGTCAAGTCCTGCTAATGCAAACGAGCGGATGATTTCTGCAGAAAGATCTAATCTTTCGGAGAGTTTGGCCGTTTCTTCTTCGGTCCATTCCCCTAATACATAATCGACCTGTCTTCCTTTTTTGAAATCATCGCTGATTCCAAATCTAAACCTTGGATAGTCGGAAGAGTTTAATGTTTGCTGTATGCTTTTTAATCCATTGTGTCCGCCATCGCTTCCTTTTGGCTTGATTCTGATGGTCCCGAAAGAAAGATTAAGGTCATCAGTAATTACCAGTATATTAGAAGCGGGTATGTTTTCCTTGTCCATCCAGTATTTTACCGCTTTACCGCTGAGGTTCATATAGGTGTTAGGCTTTAAAAGGAAAAGAGTCCGGCCTTTTAATTTGTATTCTGCCATTGCGCCAAGCTTTACGGTTTGGAAATCGAGGCTTTCTTTTCGTGCCAAATGATCGACTGCCTTAAAGCCAATATTGTGTCGGGTGTTTACATATTCTGCGCCAATATTTCCGAGGCCAACGATTAAAAATTTTTTCATCGGGTCTGAATCTGTGGTTATTTGTTTTTTGCTAAAAATATTGAAAAGCCAATTTTTCATTCCGTAAAAATAGTTTTTCTCTACGGATTAGCTTTGTTGTTTTATAATCTTTTATAGGTATGTAAAATAAAAAAAGCATCAGTTTTAGACTGATGCTTTTGGTATAATTCAAGGTGAAAATTATTTTTTCTTTCCTTTTGCTGGTGCTTTTGCAGCTTTTGCAGCTTCTTGAGCAGCTTTCATTGCAGCACGTGAAATTCTTACCTGAGCAACAACAGTGTTGTCTGGGTGAAGCAATTTATAGTTGTCAGCAACTAATTTAGTAACATATAATTTGTTACCCATTTCAAGACCTGAAATATCTGCATCGATAAAGTCAGGAAGGTTTTTAGGAAGTGCTTTTACTTTCAATCTACGTTGGTTCAAACGTAAAACTCCCCCTAACAATACACCTGGAGAAACACCAACCACTTTTACTGGAACTTCCATAGTGATTTCTTTGTCATCATGCAATTGGAAGAAGTCTAAGTGTAAAAGTCTGTCTGTAACTGGGTGTACTTGAGTGTCTTGCAATACTGCATTGAAAGTTTTGCCACCTTCAAGTTCGATCACAACTGTGTGAGCGTTTGGAGTGTAAATCAAGTTTTTGAATGCTTTTTCTTCTGCTGAGAAATGCACCGGTTGATCTCCTCCGTATAAAACGCAAGGAACCATTCCAGCATTACGTATCGCTTTAGTCGCTGACTTGCCCACGCTTTCTCTTTCTGATCCTTTAATTGTAATCGATTTCATTTGTAAATATATATAATTAATAAAAAATTCTACATCAAGAATTTACCGCTGATAGAGTTGTTGTGCTGTACCATCTGCATTACTTCTGCAAAAAGCGGCGCACAGCTCACCACACGGATTTTTTTCGATTCTTTCTTTAACGGAATAGAATCAGTAACGATCAATTCACTTAATTGTGAATTCTCAATTTTTTCATAAGCATTGCCCGATAAAATGGCATGCGTACAAATAGCTCTAACGCTCAAAGCTCCTTTTTCGATCATTAGATCTGCGGCTTTAGCCAAAGTCCCTCCGGTATCAATCATGTCATCAACAAGAATGATATTTCTTCCTTTTACCTCGCCAATCAATTCCATGTGTTCAATCACATTGGCTGCTTTTCTTTGCTTGTAGCAAATAACCACATCCGATTCTAAAAATTTAGAATAGGCATAAGCTCTTTTTGAACCTCCCATGTCTGGAGATGCGATTGTAAGATTTTCCAGGTTCAAGCTCTTTACATAAGGCAGGAAAATGGTCGATGCAAACAAGTGATCCACAGGTTTTTCAAAAAAGCCCTGAATCTGGTCAGCATGCAAATCCATTGTCATGATTCGGGTAGCTCCTGCAGCTTCCAGCAATTTGGCAACCAATTTCGCTCCTATCGGCACACGCGGCTTATCTTTCCTGTCCTGACGAGCCCAGCCAAAATACGGTATTACAGCCGTGATATGACGAGCCGAAGCTCTTTTGGCAGCATCAATCATCAGCAGGAGTTCCATAAGGTTGTCTGCACTTGGAAAAGTGGAACAAACCAAAAAGACTCTCAATCCTCTGATTGATTCTTCGAAAGACGGCTGGAATTCGCCATCACTATATTTTGAGAACGTTACTTTACCTAGCTCCACGCCATAGCTTTTAGCTATCTGCTCGGCTAAATATACGCTTTGAGAACATGCAAATATTTTTGCTTCCGGTTCTTGGTGCGACATTTTAAATTGTTGTTTAGTAGTTAGTTAGTGTTGTGTGTTGTAAACGAGGTGCAAATTTAGGAATAAAATCCAACTCTGAAAGAATATTTTTCACTATTTTTTCTTTTAAATGAAATTATTTTTTTTACATTTGCACCCACAATTGAAACACATCAATTGCCTGGATGGCGGAATTGGTAGACGCGCACGACTCAAACTCGTGTACTTAGGTGTGTGGGTTCGATTCCCACTCCAGGTACTAAAAAGGGAAGATATTTAAAATATCTTCCCTTTTTTATTTTTAAAGTTTATTGTAGTTTCGATTAAAACGCTCATCCATTTTTGGGATGATTACGTTTTCGAAAAACTTGGACTGTATTTCCAATAAAAATTTATCGATTCCTACTGTTTTTTCTATAACTTTTCCCGAACCAACAGTTATTACGGCTTTCCCGAATCTATATATGGCAGATTGTCTATCTCCATGAAAATATAAATCCATCGCAATATGTCCGGCTGTCCCTGTAAGAGAAGTATAAAGGCCAATTTGGGCTACAACCGCAGCTCCAGGTGCTGCCGAGCCTCCTGAAATTACTACAGATGTTACTGCTCCGACTTCTAGATATCCCCCAAGTGTTTCCATACCATCAAATGTTGCTCGCAATGCCATGTAGGATTTTTTATTGATAAATCGTCTTATCGATTTTGGAAGTTCCCCTACTTGTTTTAAACGATCTGCAAAGAATCGCTTAAAAGGATTGTGGATATCACTCTTTGTTTCTTCGACTTCGGGACTATGTAATGCATGATTAACAACACTTACAACTAGGCCTGTTGCAGCACCTTGCCAAAAATTGCCGCCTGTTAATGCTGCACCGGCACCACCAGAAATAGCACCAAAAGCGATCATGCCAAAATCACCACCACCAATTGCATCATTTAACCCTTTTACGGTCTGATTATTTATCGTTTTTCCTCCACTATAAAAACTTGCTGCCAAACTGCCAATAGCGCCAGAAGCAAATCCTGAAAAAATATCGCCGCCTTGTATTCCTGACATTGCGCCCTGAAAACTACCGTGCAATATAGATTGGAAAGTAATTCGCGCTCCAAATTGGGTAATATTCGTGGCGGCCTGTCCAATACCAAAGGTTACGGCGGCGCTAAAAGCGCCTATGGCTGTGGACTGTATAATTCCACCAACAGTGAAAGGCACGTCAGCCAATAATGCGGTTAAGGTATAGGTTGTTGCTGCAACTGCAGCTCCAATAAGCATGGCCACTGCAATTTCTGCAATTTCACCTGTTGGGTCGGTATATTTTAATGGGTTGTTAAGGACGTATCCATAACGGTTATAGTTTTGCGTATTGTAAGGATCCTGTACGTAATTATCCGGCGATAGGAAGCGATGCAGTTTAGGATCATACAAACGCCCGTTCATATTGATGATTCCAATACTTTGGATATGCTCATGGCCAGTATAACCCCTGTCTAAAACAGTCAAACCGTTCAGGTCATTACCTTGTCCGTCCTGTACTTTTAAAAGATTGCCCCAGGCATCAAAAAGACGTTTCTCGACAAAATTACCGGCCTGATTGGAAATTGCCAGAATTGTGCCCTGATAATCGCGGTGGAGGTATAGGTATTCCTTAACCGTTCCATTGTCTTTATGTACGACAGGAGCACTGTATGCATCACCGCCTACGAAGAACACAAATGTTGATTCTCCGGTAAGCTGGTTGGTTGTGATTTCCATAGTTCCGTCAGCAGAATAGTCCTTACGGAACTGACGCTGGTCCATATTTTCCAATCCGCCATAATACATAGCACTCCTAAAGTGATTGTCATTGTATTTGAAATCAACTTTTGTGACACCGGTTTCTGTTATTGTTACCGGTTTTTTGAACATATCATAAGTTACATCCAACAATCGTAACGCAGTAGCAGGATTAGCGGTTTTTTTGATATTTACATCATCAAACCAAACCGTTCCAGTACTGTTATTGACTACCCTCAGACTGATTTTTTTAATATTGGCAGGAACGTTAAACGTTTTGGTAACAAACGTCCATGAATTTTTCACACTGTTAATCACATTGTCTGTCTGCGTAATGCTTCCATCGGCTGTTTGCATTACAAGGACCAATTCAGCATTCGGATTGTCACTATAGATCCATCCCGAATATGTATATTGGGTAGCAACATTATTATCTATCGGTATCCATTTGTTTAGTTGTGCTGCCAACTTATTAGCAGTCGGATTGGATAATTTTAGAGAATACCTTCCTGATTTTGAATTAGCATCATTAAAAGAAACAGTTCCACCACCCATTTTTAATGACCAGCCTTTTTGGTTTTCCATACCGTCATGGAAGAGTCCTTCTCTATTGGCATAATAAGCTCCTGATTCCGGATTAAGAGAAATAGAGGTATTTTGGTAGGCCTTATCAGGATCTGCATAATTGTACTGCCCTAACGTATTCTGGGTGATACGTCCTCTATTATCGTAATCCTGATTTTCTGCTATATGTCGTACTACCAACAAATCGTCTACAAAAAACTCGGTAGGATAATCTACTGTTGGGAAATCCCCATTTACCTTTTCGATATGGAGTTCAATAACAGGATATTGAGTTACAGTATGCTCAAATTCAACGGTCGTGTTATTGGCAAAAGTTTTGAACGATTGTACAGACTGCCCGTTCCAGGGATTGTATTCTTTAATATATATGCTTACTTTGGCGGTTGTACCTTTATTTACGTTTACTTTGATATTGAGCTTTTCGTTAATTTTTGCTTGTGAAAGCAATACTTTTTTCACACCAGAATACTGAGGCGTGACAGCTACTTTCAGTGTTCCGTTCTGATTGCTTAATCCGGCTCCGGACTTTGATACAAAGTCTTCTGTTCCCTGGTCGAATTTGTTGTTGTGAATAGTCAGGATTTCTTTATCCCATTTTACCAGACGGTCCAGAGAATCGTATTGGAATGTTTCAGAATGATTAAACAAAGTATTCTGTCTGCTAATCAAATTCCCTGTTTGGGCATGGAAAGTGGTTGCCAGGTTGATTGTCGACTGCGTAGTTTCTATCGGTTCTATAGGTCCTTGTCCGTAATTAGGGTTTGGCACCATTTTATAGGTGTCGGACACTTCTATAAAACCATAGGAATTATAATAATTATTTACATACAGTCCGTTTCCAAATGAACCATTGGTGATCTGGCCCTTGATGTTGACATTGTCGTTTGACCACAATATTTTGCCATTTGAGTCGTCGGCAACACTGTTATTATAACCCGATCTATAGCCGTATTTGAAAGTCTTTGAGCTGGTTTTTCCGCTTGCATTTACAGTGGCGGTTCGTTTTTCCTTGTCAATTCTTCCAAAAGCATCGTATGTCAGTTCCTTTACAAAAGTTGCGGTAGGACTTATCTGCGTTGTTTTGGTTGGCCTTTTGAAACTGTCATACTCAAAGTATTGTTCGTCAGCGACCTCTCCTGTCTGAAGATTTTCGCGGATGTGTCCATAAAATGTATGGTCGAAGTTATAATAATATTGGGTGTAGTAAGAAGCTCCTGCCGTTGCAATTTCTTCCGATAAAGTAACTCGCCCATAATCATCATAGAATTTTGATATAGTGCCTTTAGGCGTAATCTCTTTACGGGTTTCTCCAAAAGCAGAATATTCATACCTGTATTCTCCGGCTGATGGATCGGTCAATTTTGTTTTTCTACCCCATTTGTCATATTCCGTAGTTATTTTTACGCCTTCGAAATCGGACTCTTTTAAGGCTCCGGTCGCATAATATTTATAGTTTATTGTTCCACCATTATCAGTAGTGCTGACGGTATGATCATTTGCATTTTTGGTAACCGTTGAAGTTTTGATACCGTCATTAGAAGTAACGCTAAGTCCATTGTAGGTAATGTCAGTAATTTTTCCGGTAGGCAATTTAGATTGGATTAATCTTCCATAATCGTCATAAGTATAGGAAGTCCATTGGAATGGCAGGTCGACAAAATTGTCATTATCTTTTACTTTTCTTCCCAAATAATCATAGTCGATAGAAGTATAGCTCCACTGATTATTTAACAGCTTAGCTCCTTTTTTGATTTCCTGGCCAATAGCATTGGTTATACTAACAGAACTTCCTCCATCATCTTTAAATAGTTGGGTAGTATACAGACCATTTTCTTTTGTGTATACATAAAGGAGGTTCTTGCCTAAATAATCAGTAATTTTAGTTGGTTTGCCCCAATTATCATAGGTAGTGGTTGTCGTTAAATTATAATGGTCCGTTTCTGTCAAAACGACTCCGTATAAAGGATTGTAGGTGTATTTTGTTATCTTACCCAAGATGTCTTTGGATTCTGAAACAAATCTGGCAGATATGTCATAGGTATATTCGGTAACACGCGGAGCAACCGGTTCGGCTGCGCCCGGAGCACTTAAGGTTTTCTTTTTGATGTTTCCATAGGCATCATATTCCAATTCTTCAGTCAGATAGAAAGTTTCTCCTATCGGTTTCTTTTGTGTCTTTTTTAAAGTTCCGTTAGGGTTGTAAGTGTAAAGTTCTTCTATGGTCTGGCTGTCATTATAAGCCTCGGTTGTTGCCGTTGTTTTTTTAGGTCTTCCAATATAATAGTTACTTGCTGTACCGGATGGATTATTTTCATATTCGGTAACAGTAGTTGTTTTCCCCTGTTCGGTTGTTTCTAAGAAATTTTTAGTTATAACTGTTTCAGGCAGGTTATAAACCGGTAAGTATTGGTATGTCTTTTCGTTCTTGACACTCGTCAGGTTATTTATTGTGGTTTGTTTGGTCAACAATGGGACATAAAGTCCGTTGGTTGTTGTAATAGAATATTCATTAGCCATACTGCTTATGGCATCAGATGGAATTGTATTTCCTGACGTAAATGAGAATGGAGTTGTATTTTCTAATAGAGTATACGTGCTGGCTAAAGCTCCTCTTTTTGTTGGGTCATTTTGGATTACACTCCATGTTTTTTTATCTGATGAAGTCCTATACCAGCTACTTCTTGCGGTCTTGATAAATCCTAAACTTCCGATTCCGTTCATACTAACGGAAAATCCGTGATATTTGAAATCCTGATGTTTGGTAATGCCTAATGCCTTGTTGGTTAATTTGGAAACCATTTTGGTTAATGGCAACCTTTTAATTTCTATATATGGATAATTAAGGCTGTTAGTAGAGGAATAAAATTCATTCAGGTTTCCATAGCCTGAATTGTTATCGGTTGGTTCTAAAGTCTGGTATGTTATTTCATCTACAATAGCTCCACCAGCTGAAATTACTTTTTTCAGAAGATTGTCTTTGGCCACATCTTTCATGAAGTCAATATAAGTTAGCTGGTTATAATGGCTTCTGACGAGAACGATTTCCTTATTTAAACCCTGATGTCTGTAAGTAGATACGATTGGAATAACCATATTTGGCGAATCGCTATGATGGTCGCAAGAGTTATCATAATTGGCACAAGGCGTTACATAGTCAGGTGAAAAGCCGCTTGCACCCACTTTTCCAATATTGTTGGCGAAAGAAGTGATTTTCCAATTGGTATCATGGTCATTGATTGTCCATGCTGGTTTATATTGGTTTCTCCAGATACGGACCAGATCCGATTTACCATCACCGTTTGTATCTAAGGCATAATAAGAGTTGAATTGTCTTCCGGTTTCAAAATAGGTTTCGGAATCCGGCCAGTATTCTACTATATTATAGGCATCAACTTCAAAGAAAGATCCTCCGGCGGGTTTTGGGTTACTGAAATAAACATACCACCAGCTTTCTCCAGGGTTTTTTCCTTCAGTTTGCGGGAGCATAATATCTGCTTTTCCGTCGCCGTTGAAGTCACCAAATAAGATTTGTTTGGTTGGAGAATATTGGTCTAATGTTCCTTCTCCCAATACTTCAATTTCTGTCCAGGGTGCCTGGTCAAGTTCTTTGAAACTTAAAACCTTATATGTTTTATTGTCATAGATCGTCAGGATGTCTGTTTTTCCATCACCGTCAAAATCCATTGCGTAATGCTTATCCCCGCCTAAATTCCAGAAATCTGACAGGTTTACATAACCTTTTGTTCCAAGGGTTGAGGAACTGTTTGGGTTTAGATCCAAAATTCGGGCTATAAACGGAGCCGTAAATTTTTTATAATTTTCCCTACAATATCCCGGATCTATTCTTAGATTTTCATTGATTGGAGGGTTTGTTGGAGGATTGGTTTCGTGGGTGTATTCTTTATATTCATTATATCCAATTATCAAAACTTCTGAGATACCATCGCCATTAAAATCTCCTTCAATATATTTATTGGTATTTTTTAAATACGTCGGACTTGTACATGGATTACTCGGACAGTTGGAGATACAATTGGCAGAATTTGGAAATGCAATAGTTTTATTATAAGCATTTTCTAAAGGACCTGCTACACCTGTAAAGTTACGGATGTCAAATGTGGTACTCTCTAATTGATTGTTATAATAAACAATAGACTGGAACTGGTTGAGTTTTCCATTCTTTATTGTCGTAGCCGTAAATCTCCCGCTGGCATTATTGGGCGGATAGGTAAAGGCTGTAGGTGCAGAGCTAGTTCCTTGGAATAGCTTAGTATGCATATTATTGTCGCCGGTTACAAAATCCAAACGTCCGTCACCGTCAAAATCACCGCTAAGCTTGATATCGTCAAAACTTAAGTTATTATAATATGTTGTTAATACCTCTGAACCGTTACTAAGCATCTCCGTGTTTTCATACTCAAAAACTATAGGATTGGCAGGCTCCATTGCAGCATTAAATTCCTGAATCTGTGAGACTTTTTCATATCCCAATTTAGTGTCGGCAATATGTGTGAAAACATATTTGCGGAATAACAGGTCATTTGACTTTACCTGAACATTGTCCAGCAGCGCTACTTTTTCATGCTTAATACCTTTAATATAAGCAGATTCAATTCTTTGCGCTTGTTTATAATAAAACAATATGCTATTTAACGGAGCAATTCCGTTTGTATTAGCACTGAATTTTATTTCGCTTATGCATAAGCTTTTATTAAATGGTTTGGTATAATGGTAAGTAATATAATTTCCCGTTGGATCTTCATATCGGTTAATATAGAATGCAGTCAGGTCTGTTGCATCCACACCATTGTAATTGCCATACCAGGAACGTGTGCCATCCGGAGCTGTTACAATAAAGTACATTCCTGCTCCTGTTCCTTTTAGTTCAATTTTTGTATTGGATTGTGTTTCCGTTTGGTAAACAGATCCATCTGCCCAGTATTGCCCGGAAACTAACAATAGGCGCTGTCCATCAAGTGCGATTTTATCTGTAGAGTCAAAATCTACACCATCCTGAAAACCATCAATGTCTCTTCTGGAGGCAATTCTGCTGATTACAGAAATGGAATTAATATTCCATCCTTGACCTGCAATACCGCCAAAGTTTCCGCTTTGATATATGATATTAATAACCGGCCCCACACTTTTTAAACTCGGAGGCATGGCTATAGGTAGCGTATAGGTTGCCTGACCTGAATTTGAAATGTCTAATTTTCCTTGGGTATCATGAAAATTATTAGTTTGTGAATTAGCTATAAAGGAATAAAAAAGCGTTACTAAAAGTAATAGTCTTTTCATTTAATTGAAATTAAATCGTTTGCTGTGAAAAATGCGTAAAAATAGATAGGTATGAAAAACGGAAATTATTCCTGCTTCTTAAGAATCTTAAAGTTTTTCTGTTCCCCGTTGCTGTAATGCAGAATCATGTTGTACATGCCTTCAGGATAGTTGTAAAAAGGAATCTTAATATCGTTTGTTTTTTCAAGATTTGGATAAGTCTTGACATGCTGCCCGCTTATTGAATAGATTTTGATTGTAGATAAGGGATATGTTTTGTCTGTGGTCCATTTTACCTGCAATTCATAAGAAACCGGATTGGGGAAATACTGGATTTGTGGGTATTCTGCACTTTGTATAAAATCGCTATCTGTGACAGTGTTTTTACTGTTGTTTTGTTCGGAAGCTCTTCTACATCCAAGGCAGATTAATTCTCTTTTTGTCTGATTTCCGGCATTGTCATATGTAAAAGACAATTCCTGTAATGGATTGATAATTTGTGCGTAAGTTGAGCTTGCGACTATACACAATAATAAAATAAGTAAAAACCTCATAAAAAAATCTTAAATAAAATTAATTTCGCAAACTTCGTCATTAATTTTATTTGACAAAAGGATTATTGTGAAAAATTTATAAAGTTTTTTCTTATAAAAAATATGTTTTTTAAACAGCAGAATAGTCTTGTTGAAGAACTTAAATCTTTTTTATCACATACGTCACAATACCCCAAATCATGAAGTTATTTTCTTCAGAAATTTTAAGAGGCTTGTAGGCTTTGTTTTCTGGCATAAGATAGAGTCCATCTTTTTGAAGTTTTAGTCTTTTTACTGTAAATTCCCCGTCAATAAAACAGACTGCAATTTTCTTGTCGGTTGGCTCAATACTTCGGTCAACAATCAGGATGTCTTTATCATTTATTCCGGCATCTGTCATTGAATGTCCTTCTACTTTTATATAAAAAGTCATATCCTGGTTTTCAGTCAGTTCCTTGTTCAGGTCGATTGTAGTTTCCAGAAAATCAAGTGCAGGCGAGGGGAACCCGGCAGAAACGCCTTGTGAAACATAGGGAATTCTAAGCTCGCTTTGTAAGTCAGGCTTGAAGAAGGTCAGTTTTTGGGCTTTATGTTTGCGGTCTAATGACATTTGACTACCAGGATTTGATCCAATCGGGTTGTGTATTTTGGTGAAAGCATATTTTGCTTCATGTTCCATGTTTTAGAATCTTGCGAGCCCAGTTTGACTTTCCGATCTCCAATTTTGGTATTGATCTTGTCAATGGCTTGCATCAATTGATGGTGTTTCGGATTTTCTTCTTCAAACAAATGGAGCTGTTTTTCATTGGTATTGATCAATTGGGTAACGATTACGCCGGCTTTTTGAAATCGTTCTCCCTTGTGTTCCTCATATAATTTTTCCAGAATCCGTAGGGCAGCCTGATTTATCGTAAGCGTAGAATCTGTACCAAATGGCAACGTAACGGCATTATGATAATAGTGCTTGGTTGTTGGTGTTTTGTGTTCCATTGTTGCCAACATTACAACTACGGTATGGCAACAGGAATTTTGTAACCTGAGTTTTTCGGCACAGACGGATGCAAAAGTTGAAACACGTTCCCTCAGGGCATCAAATTCGGTTAATTGTTTTGGAAAGCTTCGGGTAATGGCAATGCTTTTTTTATTGCCAGGTTCTTCGATGCCTAAAACGGATTCTCCTAATAATTCTTTTCTGAGGCGAAGGCCAATGACTCCCATTTCCTTTTTTATCCAGCTTTCATGAAAAGGCTCTGTAAAATCATAAGCCGTCAGTATGTTTTTGGCTTTCATTTTTTTCTTCATCCGATATCCGATTCCCCAAACGTTTTCAATTTTGGTCCATCGCAATGCCTTGATACGTTTTTCTTCAGTGTCGATGACATAAACGCCATTTGTATGTTCCGGATATTTCCTTGCAATTTTATTGGCTACTTTCGAGAGTGCTTTTGTTGGTGCAAAACCAATACACACGGGAAGGCTTAATCCTTTAAGAAGTGTGCTTTTAATCTGCTTGCCGTAACTGTCATAATCGAAAATATTCATTCCTTCAAAATTGAGAAAAGCTTCGTCTATGCTGTAGACTTCTACATGTGGAGTGAACGTTCTCATGACATTCATGGCACGGCGGCTCATGTCGCCATATAAGGCATAATTGGATGAGAATACTTTAATATTGTTTTGTCTAAGCATCTCGCGTGCCTTGAATTCGGGTGCTCCCATAGGAACCCCTAATGCTTTTGCCTCGTCGCTTCGGGAGATAATACATCCGTCATTATTAGACAATACAACAACTGGCTTTCCATTATATTGTGGCTGGAAAACCCTTTCGCAGGACGCGTAAAAATTATTGCAATCGACTAAAGCATACATAGTACAAAATTAATGCAAACCCTTAAAAGTTAGTCTTTGGCAAAAGTTAATGTTGAAAATATTATCGTAAGAAAATTACATATGAAAAAAGCCGTCACATTACTGACGGCTTTTTATTATATGATGTTTTTATTTTATACAAGCAAATCCAACAGGAAAGATGGATAAAGTCCTATGGCGATATTTAGCACTATAGCAACAGTTGCTACCGCACTGTATACAAAAGGAACAGGTTTTGCCGCTTCTGTCGCATCTTTGGTGTACATAGCCAAAATCAGTTTGAAATAGTAGCCAACGCTAATGATTGAGTTTACCACGGCAATAATTACCAAGATGACATGTCCGGCATTTAGCATCTGTCCGAATAAGAAAACCTTAGCAAAGAATCCTGAGAATATTGGAATCCCCGCCATTGAAAGCAAAGCCCCTGTCAGTATAGCAGCTAATAGAGGATTTGTTTTTCCTAATCCGTTGAAATTGAAAATATCTTCGTTGTCTTTGTCTTTGGTAACATAAAGCAGTACAGAAAAAGCTGCAATCCCCGCCAGTGCATAAGCTGAAGCATAATAAAGAAGAATTCCGGCAGAAGTTGAAACCGCCAAAAGTGTCATCAGCATAAATCCGGCATGAGAAATACCAGAGAAAGCAAGCATTCTTTTTACGTTATTTTGTTTTAAGGCCATGATATTTCCAATCGTCATCGAAAGGATAGAAATGATCATCAAGGCTGTTTGTGATGAATCAGGAAGATTCATGTTCATTGCACTTACTAATTTGAAGAAAGCCGCCATAGCTACAACTTTAGCCAAAGTACTCATTAAGGCAGTTGTAAGGGCAGGAGATCCTTCATAAACATCAGGCGCCCAAAAATGAAACGGTGCTGCTGCTATTTTGAAAAGCATACCAATACTAAGCAGAATGGCTCCTATATAAAACCAATCTTCTACGTCTGCAGAAGTTCCTGCTTCCTGGATTACGGCCATGTCAAAAGAACCAATAGCGCCATAAATCAATGCGATTCCAAATAAGATAAATCCTGATGCGAAAGCTCCCATCAAGAAATATTTCATACCTGCTTCATTACTTTTCAGGCTCAGACGATTGCTGGCTGCTAAAACATATAATGAAATAGAAAGGATTTCGATTCCAAGGAAAAACATGGCTAAATTTCCAAAAGCTACCATAGCTACGGCTCCTGTTAAAAGGAATAACTTGATAGATACAAAATCGGATATTTTGTGTACCTCTTTCTGGTGAAAGCTAGGTGTCAAAGCAATTAAAAATATTGTCAATAAGATAAACAGGCAAGAGAATGGAGTTGAAAAATTATCACTGACAATCATATTGTTATAGGTGTCAGCAGAATCATTTAATCCAGTCGCTGTCAACCCCAAGATTGCAAGCAAGCCAATAATTGTTACAGGGACAATTGCTTTCCTTACGTTAAAAATTTCAGCCAAAAGGCATAAAACCCCTAATACGGCAATAGCTACTAATGTATACATTTTATATCTGACTAAATTAAATTCTGTTTATAACTTTTATCGCTTCTTCAAGACTTGGCGTAATCAAATCGATAATTGGTTTTGGGTATAATCCGAAGAATATCAATACACCGATAATTATTACCATTACAAGGCCTTCGTTGAAGTTAACATCTGCAAAAATTTTCTCGTTTTTATCTCCAAGCATTACTTTCTGGAACATTCTTAACATATAGAAAGCACCCAAGATAATTGTTGTTCCTGCAATAATACAAACGGTAACGCTTTTTTGCGCCAAGCTGTAAAGCAATTCAAATTCTCCTACGAAGTTGAATGTTCCCGGTAAGGCTACTGAAGCCAAAACCAGGATCATGAACATGGAAGTGAATTTAGGTGTTTGTATTCTGATGCCTCCCATTTCTGAAATTTTTCCGGTAGCATATCTTCTGGAAATGATTTCAGCTGCGAAGAACAAACCTACTACTCCAAAACCGTGGGCAATCATTTGCAAAGTAGCTCCTCTCAAACCGTCTAAAGTCATGGTATAACAACCCGCAGCGATTAGTCCAACGTGAGCCAATGAAGAATAAGCCAATAGTTTTTTTATGTCTTTCTGTTTCAAGGCAACGATAGATCCGTAAATTACTCCGGCAACGCTTAAGCCTACCAAATAAAACAGATATTCTTTAGCCGCCTGCGGAGCAATAGGCAATTGCCATCTGATAATACTATAAAGTGCCATTTTCAACATGATACCCGATAATAGCATTGTACCCACAGCCGGTGCTTTTTGATATACTTTTGCCTGCCAGGTGTGGAAGGGAATAAGTGGAATTTTAATAGCATAAGCCAGGAAGAAGCCCAAGAATATCCAGAATTGTTCTTGTGTAGATAATTGAGCTTTAATCAGGTCATTCAACATGAAGCTTCCTGTTTTTTGATAGAGATAGATAAACGAAACCAGCATGAATAACGATCCGGCAAAAGTGTAGATAAAGAACTTTACGACAGCCTTTTTTCTGCTTTGTGGATTTCCGTTACCCCAGATTAGTGCGATAAAGTAGATAGGAATTAATGAAAGTTCCCAGAAAATATAATATAAGAAGCCATCAGCGCTTAAAAATGTTCCAACCATGGCAAAAACCATGAAGAGGATCAACGCATAGAAGTTTTTGGATTTGGCATAAGAATTTCCAAAAGACGAGAATATAATCAATGGCGTCAAGGCTGTTGTAAGTAGAACCATAGCCATAGTCAAACCGTCAGCTCCAAGAGCGATATAGATTTTAGGGATTCTTACCCATTCTTTGATTAGGTTAATATTCTGTCCGGCATTATATAGATTCAAAAGATAAATAGAGGCGCCAAACGCAGCAAGGCTAAATAGCAAAGCTGTTTTAGAAGCCCATTTGTCTCCGGATAGAAAAGTAGCAATTGCTCCGACTAATAAAATAATTAATAATAAAGATACGTCCATTAGTGATGAATTATTGAGCTAAAAATAAATAAGCGATAATTGAAGCAGTTCCGATAACAAAAACAAAAAGATAGAATCCTACGCTTCCGTTTTGAAGTACTCGTCCTTGCGTTCCAACCATATTTGTGACCTTGCCTAATCCGAAAATAAATCCGGATAGGGCTGTTTCGATAAAGTTCTTCGAGAAGCTTGCTATTGCATAGATTGGCTTCACAATTATCGCATTATAAATTTCATCTACATAAAACTTATTATATAAAACTTTTGAAAATCCTGTGATTTCGTTGTCTTCAGCCGGTACCTGAGATTTTTTGATATAATTAGAATAAGCAATTCCAATTCCAATCAAGGCACCTACAACCGCAACTCCCATTAACATAAAGGTTGTGCTGTCTAAATGATGTTCTTCTCTTGCACCAATAAAGATTGGTTTCAAGTATTCGTTAAGCCAGCTATGTCCCGGGAAACTAATAAAACCTCCAACAGTTGAAAGTAGTGCCAATACAATCAATGGGAAAGTAATCAAGCCCGGCGATTCGTGTAAATGATGTCTCTGCTCGTCTGTTCCTCTGAATTCTTTGAAGAATGTCAGGTATAATAAACGGAACATGTAAAAAGCGGTCATAATCGAAGCCAAAGAGGCGATAACCCACAATGCCTTGTTTTCATGGAAAGCTACCATCAGGATTTCGTCTTTAGAGAAGAAACCTGCAAAAATAGGGATACCTGAAATGGCCAAAGTTGCAATAAGGAAAGTAATGTAAGTAACTTTCATGTATTTTCTTAAACCACCCATTTTTCTCATATCTTGTTCTCCGTGCATAGCGTGAATTACAGAACCTGAACCTAAGAATAAACAAGCTTTGAAGAAAGCGTGTGTGATTACGTGGAAAACAGCAATTTCATAAGCACCCAATCCTAAAGCCAAAAACATCAAGCCTAATTGGGAAACTGTAGAATAGGCCAAAACTTTTTTGATATCATTCTGCACCAAGGCAATAAATGCTGCAACCAAAGAAGTTACGGCGCCAATCACGGCTATAACCATCTGGATAGTTGGCGTCAAATCGAATAAGAAGTTTAAACGGGTAATCATGAAAATTCCGGCAGTAACCATCGTTGCCGCGTGGATTAAAGCAGAAACCGGCGTTGGTCCGGCCATCGCATCCGGAAGCCATGTATATAAAGGAATCTGAGCCGATTTACCGGAAGCGCCAATGAAAAGGCACAAAGTTCCAAAACCTAACCATCCTAAATCAACAGATTGTCCTGAAGCCACTGCAGTTTTAATTGTAGTGAAATCGACAGAGCTGAATAGATAACCCATTGTGAAAATTCCGATCAGGAATCCAAGATCTCCAATTCTGTTCATGATGAATGCTTTTTTTGCAGCATCGTTATAATCCTGGTTTTTATACCAGAACCCGATAAGCAGGTAGGAGCAAAGTCCAACACCTTCCCAGCCTATGAACATGATTAACAGGTTCGAACCTGTAACCAATGTTATCATAAAGAAGATAAATAAGTTCAAATAAGCAAAAAACTTATGCAGATTTTCATCGTCATGCATATAGCTTATAGAATAGATATGGATCAGAGTACCAATTCCTGTTACAAAAAGAAGCCAAAGAATAGACAATTGGTCTAACAGAAAGCTAAAGCCTACGTTGAAGTTCCCAAGTGTCATCCAGTGAAACAGTTCAATAAGTATAGGCTGTTTCGTACTGTTTATTTGAAAGAAAAAGTTTAATGCGATTCCAAAGGAAATAGCAACTGCAATAGTTCCGATAGTTCCGGAAACATTGCGGCTGACTTTTTTTCCAAAGAATACGTTGAATAAAAAGCCTGCAAATGGCGCCAATAATAAAAATAAGAGTAAGCTTGTCTCCATTAGGGATTATCCTTTTAAATTTTTTAATTTATCAATATCAATCGAATGAATGTTTCTGTAAATTCCAACCAGAATAGCCAAACCAACTGCAACTTCTGCGGCAGCAACGGCCATTGAGAAGAACACGAATACTTGTCCTGCTGCGTCCTGATGGTAGGTCGAAAAGACAACCAGCAAAAGATTTACTGCATTCAACATAATTTCGATTGACATAAACATTATGATGGCATTTCTTCTGAACAAAACCCCAAATATCCCGATACAAAATAATATCGTTGAAAGATAAATGTAGTTGTTGATGCCTATTTCCTGTAAAACACTCTGCATAACTATAAGCTTATTTTTTCTTCTTTTTTAGACAATAGGACAGCTCCGATCATAGATACAAGCAACAATACTGAAGCAAATTCGAAAGGAATCATAAAGCCGTTTTTCTCATCAAGCAATACTTGTCCAAGAACTTTGATCGACTGATAATCTTCGCCAGAAACATAATAGTCTCCTTTTTCAAGAATTGGCATTGATTTTATAAAAGCAGCCAAAAGTACGTAAGCCACCAAACAGAAAGAGGCCACTGCTGCGAGTATCGTGAGCCCGCTTTTGTGCTTTTCATCTTCCTTATTGAGGTTCATCAACATTATCGTAAAGAGCAAGAGAATCATAATCGCTCCAGAATATACTATGATGTGGACAACAGCCAGAAATTGCGCATTGAATAGCAAATAATGTCCGGCTATCGAAAAGAAACAGATTACCAAATAAATTGCGCTATGAATCGGATTTTTTGTAAAAATCGTCAGGAACGCAGAAGCCAAAGTAATTGCAGATAAAATATAAAATACAGTTGTCAACATATTAATTAGCCGTTTTCAATTTAGTATTATTCAAAGCCTGTTCTAAAGGCATAACCAATTTATCTTTTCCGTAAATAAATTCGTCTCTTTCATAATTTGCCTTTACAATCTTTTTAGATGTAGTCAAATAGATTGCTTGTTTAGGGCAAGCTTCTTCACATAAACCGCAGAAAATGCAACGTAACATGTTGATCTCGTAGATAGAAGCATATTTTTCTTCTCTATACAGATGTTTTTCGTCTGGTTTTCTTTCTTCTGCTTTCATCGTAATGGCTTCAGCAGGACAAGACAAGGCACACAAACCGCAAGCTGTACAACGCTCACGACCTTCGTCATCACGCATCAACATATGCTGTCCGCGGTAAACAGGGCTCATTGGGCGAACCTGTTCCGGATATTTAATCGTTACTTTTCTTGTAAATAAGTGCTTGATCGTGATAAACAATCCTTTTACGATTGCCACAAGATAAAGGCTCTCCAAAAAGTTCATCTTTTTGTTGGAAACCTCTTTCTTTCTTCCCGATAATGATATAGTTTCTATACTCATTTTGATATATGATTTAAGATTTCGAAGCGGAAACGCCCTTTCTAAATCTTTTTATTAATCCTGATTATTGAAGCAGCAGCATTACGACTGCAGTTACTAAAATATTTGCTATCGCCAGCGGAATCAGAACTTTCCATCCCAATCGCATCAGCTGGTCGTAACGGAATCTTGGAATCGTCCATCTTACCCACATAAAGAAGAAGATGAAGAAACAGATTTTTATAAACAATACGACAATTCCAATAATGTTAGCCGGATTCACACCCCAATTTTCAACAGCCCATTCCATTCCCGGATAGTTGTAACCTCCGAAATAAAGGACAGCCAAAATAGTTGATGAGATAAACATACTTGCGTATTCAGCAAACAGATAGAATCCCATTCTCATAGAAGAGTATTCTGTGTGGTAACCACCAATCAATTCGGCTTCGCACTCCGCAAGGTCAAAAGGAGTCCTGTTTGTTTCGGCAAATGAACATACAAGGAAAATAATAAAACCGATAGGCTGATAGAAAACATTCCAGTGCATTCCGCTTTGGTTGGCTGAAATTTCGCGCAAGCTCAAAGTTCCTTCCATCATCAACAAAGCAATGATTGAAAGTCCCATTGCGATTTCATAAGAAATCATCTGAGAAGCCGCACGCATGGCAGACATCAGAGAGAATTTGTTGTTGGATGCCCAACCTCCGATCATGATTCCATATACTCCAACAGACAATACTCCGAATACATATAAGATAGCAACGTCGATATCTGTAGCTTGTAAAACAATATCTCTTCCAAATAAATGCAATTTGTCACCCCACGGAATAACGGCACTTGTCATCAAAGCAACGCTCATGGAGATGGCAGGGCCTACTACAAACAAAAATTTGTTAGGCGTATCCGGAAGGAATTCTTCTTTTGAAAATAATTTAAGTCCGTCAGCAAGCGGTTGCAATATTCCACCTTTTCCGGCTCTGTTTGGCCCGATACGGTCTTGAAGCCAGGCAGCAATTTTTCTTTCGGCAAGCGTAGAATACATCGCCATCAACATTGTGATAGCAAAGATTATGACAATAAAAACTCCTTTTTCTATGATTATAGTACTGTCCATCTTGTCTAAATATTACCTTCCTTAAATTCCTTTTCCTCTTCTTTACTTAAAGGAACTGCCGACATACTGATTTTTCTTCTGTCCTGCTCACGGCCTTTCAAGATTCCTTTCTCTGTTTCAATAACAACCGTATCTAATTTTCTTGTGTAATTATTTTGGTTGATAACAGAATCTTTTTCGAATTTTCTTGGACCTTCAATAACCCAGTCTTCTACATTTTTATGGTCAAAACGGCATTCGTTACAGATGAATTCTTCTACTTCGTGGAACTCGTCTTTTCTTCCGGTTACCCTTTGAATTTCGTTTCCAAACATCCATACGGTTGTTTTTCCACAACATTTGTCACAGTTTCTATGTGCATTGAATGGCTTGTTGAACCATACTCTTGATTTGAAACGGAATGTTTTATCGGTTAAGGCACCTACAGGACAAACATCGATCATGTTTCCTGAGAACTCATTGTCGATTGCTTTTGAAATACAGGTAGAAATGTTAGAATGGTCACCCCTGTCCATAACTCCGTGAACACGGTTGTCTGTAAGCTGGTCTGCAACCATTACGCATCTGTAGCACAAAATACAGCGGTTCATGTGCAATTGAATATTCGGGCCTATATCTTCCGGCTCGAAAGTTCTTTTTTCTTCAATATAACGAGTCTGCGATTTTCCGTGTTTGAAACTTAAGTTCTGAAGATCACATTCCCCAGCCTGGTCACAAACCGGACAATCTAATGGGTGGTTGATCAGCAAAAATTCCGTAACCGACTTTCTGGCTTCTGTAACTCTGTCAGATTTGATACTGTTTACTTCCATTCCATCCATCACTCCTGTGACGCATGAAGCCATTAACTTTGGCATTGGCGTAGGATTCGCATCGCTTCCTTTAGAAACTTCAACCAGGCAGGCACGGCATTTTCCGCCAGAACCTTTCAGTTTTGAATAATAGCACATCGTTGGCGGAACCGATTCGCCACCGATCATTCGAGCAGCTTGCAGGATAGTAGTTCCTGGTTCTACTTCTATGGTTTGACCGTCTATTGTTACTTTCATTTTTTTATTCTTGATGAGTATAAAGTCTTAAAGTCTTAAGGTTGTAATGTCTTAAAGTTTCTAACTTTCGTCTTTCTGACTTTTGACTTTATGTCTTTCGACTAAATTTAAACTGTTTGCTTTCCAACCAAATGTCTTACCTTTTCAAAAGGCTCATTTACAAAGTGGTCTCTGTTTTTTATTTTTTCAGGGAAACGGACATGATATTCGAATTCATCCCTAAAGTGACGGATTGCAGCGGCAACCGGCCAGGCAGCAGCATCACCTAGTGGACAAATTGTGTTTCCTTCAATTTTGCTCTGGATGCTCCAAAGCAGATCAATATCTTCTTCACGGCCATGACCGTTTTCAATTCTATGCAATACTTTTTCAAGCCAGCCTGTTCCTTCACGGCAAGGTGAACATTGTCCGCAACTTTCGTGGTGGTAGAATCTGGAGAAATTCCATGTGTTTCTAACAATACAAGCGGTGTCGTTATATACGATAAACCCACCCGAACCTAACATGGATCCTGTAGCAAATCCACCATCACTTAATGATTCGTATGACATCAAACGGTCTTCACCATTGGCAGTCTTATAAATCAGGTTGGCAGGAAGTACAGGTACAGATGAACCTCCAGGAACAAATGCTTTTAAAGGTCTGTCGTCAATCATTCCGCCTAAATATTCGTCAGAATTCATGAACTCATCAACGCTAAGTCCTAATTCGATTTCATAAACGCCCGGGTTTTTGATATGGCCTGAAGCAGAAATCAATTTGGTTCCGGTTGATCTTCCGATACCTATTTTAGCATATTCAGCACCTGTATTGTTGACAATCCATGGCACTGCTGCAATTGATTCTACGTTGTTTACTACTGTTGGATTAGCCCAAAGACCAGAAACAGCAGGGAATGGTGGTTTGATTCGGGGATTTCCTCTTTTTCCTTCCAAAGATTCAATCAGGGCCGTTTCTTCACCACAGATATAGGCACCACCACCACAATGAACATATAAGTCTAAATTGTAGCCCGTTCCTAAAATGTTTTTTCCAAGCCATCCTGCAGCATAAGCTTCTTTGATTGCTCTTTCAAGAATTTTGTACACCCACATATATTCGCCGCGGATGTAGATATAAGATAAGTTTGCTTCTAAGGCATAGCTGGAAGTGATCATTCCTTCAATAAGAAGGTGAGGAATGTACTCCATAAGGAAACGGTCTTTAAAAGTTCCCGGTTCTGATTCATCGGCATTACAAACCAAATGTCTTGGTTTTCCAGATTTTTTATCGATGAAGCTCCATTTCATTCCGGTAGGGAAACCGGCACCACCACGACCTCTCAATCCAGAAGCTTTCACTTCTTCCACAACTTCATCCGGGGTCATTGACTTCAGGGCTTTTTCTACAGAAGCATAACCGCCATTTTGGCGATAGACTTCATAAGTCTTAATCCCAGGAATACTCGCTTTCTCTAATAATATTTTCTTTGACATATTATTTATCGTGTAATATAACCTTGTTATCTCTGCAATCAGCAATAAGTTGGTCGATTTTGTCTTTCGTCAGATTTTCTTGGAAAAAGTCGCCAAGCTGCATCATAGGTGCATAACCACAAGCTCCAAGACATTCAACTCCTCGTACTTCAAACATTCCGTCTGCCGTTGGCTCGCCAACTTTAACGCCCAGTTTGTCACAAGTATAGTCCATCAGATTTTCAACACCTCTCAAACAGCAAGGTGACGTCTGACAGAACTCGAACATATATTTTCCAATTGGCCTTTGATTAAACATCGTATAGAATGATACGACTTCATAAACTTCAATCGGTTTTATTTCAAGTATTTCAGCAACCTTATCCATCAGTTCAATACTCAACCAGTTGTCATGCGCATCCTGAACATCGTGCAAGACAGGCAAAAGGGCTGACTTTTTCTTGTCTGCCGGATAATGGCTCAAAAGCTCATTGATGCGTTCCATCAATGCTTCTGTGATATTTATTTCTTGTTTGATATGTAAACGTTCCATTTTCTATTTCAGATTTTTGATTTCAGATTCGAATCTGACATTCAAAATTTATACTCCTAATATATTTTTAGATTTTTGATTTGAGATTTCTGATTTTGTTGTCTTAAATCTAAAATCACAAATCCTAAATTCTATGCGTCTAATTCTCCTGCAATTACGTTCAGACTTGACAATGTAGCAATCGCATCTGAAAGCATTTGTCCTTTTACCATTTCGTTGAATGCCTGATAGTAAATAAAACAAGGTCTTCTGAAATGCAATCTGTAAGGTGTTCTGCTTCCATCGGTTATCAGATAGAATCCTAATTCACCATTACCACCTTCTACAGGATGGTATACTTCTGTTACCGGAACAGGAATTTCTCCCATAACGATTTTGAAGTGGTAAATCAAAGCTTCCATTGTAGTATAAACGTCTTCTTTTGGAGGAAGGTAATAATCAGGAACATCTGCATGGTAAGGTCCTTCCGGCATTTTTGCCAAGGCTTGTTTGATGATGCTGATACTTTCCCAAACTTCTGCATTTCTAACGCAGAAACGGTCATACGTATCACCAGATTTTCCAACCGGGATATTAAATTCGAAATCCTCATAAGAACTGTACGGCTGCATGACACGAATGTCATAATCAACACCTGAAGCTCTTAAATTCGGACCTGTAAAACCATAGCTCATTGCACGTTCAGCAGAAATAGGACCTACATCGATAGTCCTATCCATAAAAATTCTGTTACGTGTCAGCAATTTTTCGAATTGTTCCCAAACTGGAGGGAATTCTTCGAGGAATTCATTGATTTTTTGAAATGCAGCAGGACTCCATTCTCTTTCAAAACCTCCAATTCTTCCCATGTTGGTCGTAAGTCTCGCGCCACAGATTTCCTCGTAGATTTCGTAAATTTTTTCCCTGAACTGGAATACATACAAAAAGCCTGTTAATGCTCCTGTATCAACACCAAGTACAGAGTTGCAAATAATGTGATCGGCAATACGTGCCAATTCCATTATAATTACTCGAAGATATTGTACTCTTTTAGGGACTTCTATATTTAGCGCTTTTTCCAGAGTCATCCACCATCCCATATTGTTTATAGGAGACGAACAGTAATTCATCCTGTCGGTCAAAGGTGTTATCTGGTAAAAAGGTCTGTTTTCAGCAATTTTTTCAAATGCACGGTGGATATAACCAACGGTACCTTCACCTTCTACAATTCGTTCTCCATCCATTAAAAGAATGTTCTGGAAAATCCCGTGCGTAGCAGGATGCGTAGGTCCTAAGTTCAGAATGGATAGCTCGCTTCCGTCTTCATTCTGTCTTTGTTTGATGATATCGGCATATCGTAATTCTGGTGGTAATAATAAGTCTGACATTATAGATATTATTTCAGTACTATTAGCAATTATCTGTTGTTCTTCCGAAGAAACGGTCATCTTTGTCGGTTCTTCCGCCATCTTCCAATGGGAATTCTTTTCGCATTGGGAAGGAGACCATTTCATCCATATTTAAGATTCTTTTCAACTGCGGGTGGCCTTTGAATATAATCCCAAAAAAGTCATAGGTTTCTCTTTCCTGCCAATTGGCTCCAAGAAATAGACTGGTTACTGAATCAATTTCCGGATTTTCACCATTCAAAAAACATTTGATTCGGATTCTAACATTGTCGACCCAATTGTGCATATGATACACTACGGCAAATTGTCTGTTTGTTTCAGCATCCGGGTAATGAATACCGCATAAATCCGTAAGGAAGTTAAAACGCAATGTTTTATCGTCTCTTAGGAATTGCATTACTTCGAGTATTGATGTTGAATCTACTTCAAAAGAAAAAATATCGTGCTGTTGCGCAAAATCGCTTACTATTAATTCGAAATTGTCAACGAGTTTATTTTGTATGTCGGAAGTTTCTAAAGCCATTTTTATGAAATGTTATAAGAAGCTAGTAATTCTTGATATTCTGGAGAACTTCTTCTCCTCACGGATTCAGATTTTACTAAATCCTGAAGACGCATTACGCCATCAAGTATCTGTTCCGGTCTTGGCGGACATCCAGGCACATACACGTCTACAGGTATAATTTTATCAATGCCTTGCAATACGGAATAGGTGTCGAAAATACCTCCTGAGGAAGCACAGGCACCCACAGCAATAACCCATTTTGGTTCTGCCATTTGTTCATAGACCTGGCGTAAGATTGGAGCCATTTTTTTAGCAATTGTTCCCATAACCAAAAGCATATCTGCCTGGCGTGGCGAAAAGCTCATACGCTCTGATCCAAAGCGTGCAACATCATAATGCGAACCCATTGTTGCCATAAATTCAATACCACAACAAGAAGTAGCAAATGGTAAAGGCCAAAGAGAATTAGCACGGGCAAGTCCGACTACAGTGTCTAGTTTTGTAGCGAAAAATCCTGTTCCCTCATATCCTTCGGGAGTTTCTACCATATTTATTTTTGAATCACTCATTTTTTTAGATTTTAGACTTTAGATTTTAGATTTCTGAGGAATCTAAAAACACGAATCTGTTTCCTCATTTTTATAAATTGAGAAGATGTTAAATCGAAATTCCCAAATCAAAAAATTAATTATTCCCATTCTAATCCTTTTTTCTTCATTACGTAGTAAAAACCTACTACAAGAAGAGACATAAAGATTGCCATTTTACCTAATCCTGCCCAGCCCATTTCTTTAAAATTAACCGCCCAAGGATACATGAAAATAACCTCGACGTCAAATAAAACGAATAAGATGGCAACCAAAAAATACTTTACAGAAAAGGGGATACGTGCGTTTCCGACAGATTCGATCCCACACTCGAAGTTTTTGTCTTTATTGACTGATTTTCTCCTCGGGCCTAAAAAACTAGAACCAATAATTGTCATAACTACAAACCCGGTAGCAAGCAAAAATTGCATTAATATAGGGAAATAACTAGTCTGATCAGTACTCATAATGAATTTATTTTATAAAATAGTTACAAATATACGAGCCAATATTGAATTCACCGCCTTAGGTTTTCAATACTATATAGTATTGTCCTTAATTTTAATTTAGAATGAATAAAAATAATAAACAACAATATTTGCTCGTATTATTCGTTTTTTAAAAAATTAAATTAAAAAAAGACAAGAATTCATTTATACTATTAAAAAAATGAAAATAATTTATTGCTGTGTTAAATTAAGGCCATAAAAAAACCGCTCCAATTTGGAGCGGTTTGACTTTTAGGAAACTAAAAATAGTATGCTATATATTAGTCTTGAAGTACTGCCACTTGTGCAGCTACTTTACCTTTTCTTCCTTCTTCTTCTTCGTAAGATACTCTATCTCCCTCGCGAAGTTCTTCCGCTTTGATTCCTGAAGCATGAACGAAAATGTCTTTTCCTGTTTCTTCGTCTACAATAAATCCATATCCTTTGGATTCATTAAAAAATTTAACTGTACCTGTACGCATTGTAATAATAAAAATAATTAATAATGAACAAATGTAGTATTTAATATGATACGAAGTATAATTTTATGTTAATAAATTGAAAAAAAATTATTGAATAAAAAATCTTTTTGTGATTTTTCACAGAATTCAATCATTTGATTTTCAATTTTTAAGCTAAATACCTCATTTTTTTGATTATTTATGATAAAGAAAATCTAAATATTATAAGAATTATTCAAACTCATTAATTCCATAGAGAATCTCTTTCATTTTTGATCCGTTGACTTCTACCGGTCGATATGCGATGTTGAATTTATTAATGGCAACATCAATATCATCTTTTAGTTTTTTGTATTCTAAAGGGAGTTTTGTTTCGCACTGCTTCTCATTTTCATAACTGTTGAGAATAATTTTGAATTTTTCATAAAACTTGCCTCCCTGATCAATAAAACTGTTGTATTGTGTTATGAACTGGAGAAGTCTGTCTATTGGAAAAATAATATTGACCTGTGCAGAATACAGTTGGGGTCCCTGTTGTGTTTTCAGGTTGGCGAGATAATCATTCGTTTTTTGTTTTACGCTTTCCCAATCATCTGATGTTCTGCAGCTTTCCAACGTATTTGCATATCCGATAGGCTTGGTATATTCTTTAAATAAAGTTTCAATATCGGCTCGGATTTTATCGTTGCTTTTTTGAAGGAAGGCTGTTTCGAAATAAATTGTGTTCAGTTCATTTTGCATTCTGAGCGTGAAGTCCAGAATGCATTCAATATTCGCAATTTCCTTGTCTTTTTCATCCTTTGAAAGCGAAGAAACCATCAGGTTTGAAAATGTCTGTACTACGGAAACAATTGTATTGGTTCCAAGGATAGAGGTGAGGTCAAATCCAGCTTTTCTATCTTTTCTTTGTTTTACAATTTCCTTGAGTTTTTCATATTCGGGATATTGATTAGGATTCGAAAGCTTGTTGATTTCAGAAAATGTTCTGACCGACGCAAAATGATGATCCAGGCTTAAAACCTTTTCATATAAAAGGCGAATAATCTGGAGTCCTTTCAAATATCTGATTTTGGAAAGATCCTGCATTTCTTCTTTTTTAAGAAATAAAATTTCCTCTTTCAGCAAATCTTTCTGAATTAAAAAATCGATTTTGGCTGTGGTTTCTGTAGCGTCATAAATTTTAGCCGATATGTCCTGAATAAGGAGTTCTTTTTCCCGGATTTTAGGAGCATAATAGGCATTTATCTTTTTCAATTCTTTTTGCATTTCCTTGAAGATAACATTAAATTCCGGATCGGATTCAGTAGCAAATACTGATAAAGGCGTAGCGAAAAAAAGGAATGCAACCCATAAGACTGATCGTATCATGACTGTGATTTTTTAGTTTCCTGAAAGTGTCAATTTGATGAGGACGTACTCGGAGTTGATTTCTACAGGATAGTTTCCTGCTGCGACAAGATCTTTTACCGTACTAAGGCTGATTGCTTTTAAGAAATCATGTTCTACCGTGTAAGGAGTAGACATCCTGAAAGTAATGTTTTCTCCGGGATGAATGTTTTTTAAGGCCTTGCCTAATAGCGTAATTTGTTTCTCTTCGGTCAGGGCAGTTTTTTTAATTCCTATGCAAAAAGAACTCTCACCGGTTTTATAGGCATTGGCATTTGAACTTTTAGGATCCTGATTGGTTGGAAATAATTTGCAGACTGAGCCACTTAAAAGACAGTCGGGAAATTGTTTTCCCAAACCATTATCGTCAATAGAAATGCTTGGGGGATTGCTTTGCGCCAGCGAGATTCCGGAAAAAAGCAAGGCAGGGAGGTATAAAATTTTTTTCATCTTATTGTTGTTTTAGTTGGACTCTGAACAATAGTATTCATAGCCTTAGGTTAATCATCGTGATCTTGTGTTGTTTGAAAAGATCAGACTTCTCATAAAAACAATACATACAAATAATAGATTGATCAGAGCCGTGAAAAGAAAGATTGTTACTGTTTTTCTTGGACTGGTGATCTTTTCTCCTTCATTCTTTACATAGCTTATCATTTCGTCATAATTCGATAATTCGATGATAAAATAGAGGTTGATTACGTTGACGATGATGATAAGAATTAGTGGTATTTTAGTAGTTAACTTCATGTTGATTGATGATGTAGTGAAGTTGTTGATGCTTTTTTATTCTTTTGAGATATGGAGCTTATCTGAAAAGGAAATTCGTTTCCTTTTGTATATGGAATTTATAAATGCACTATCTGAAATTTCAGATAGTGCATTATGCATGTGTGATAGCAAGGTAGATATATTACATCGTTGTTACAAAACCTCCATTTCCATCTGAAGCTAGTGTATATCTTCCTGGTTTGATCGAATAACCAGCTGGCAATTCAAGTGCTCTTGTTACATCATCTGTTAATTTATAAGCTTCCTCAACGATGATTGTGTTTGAACCGAAACGAGCCCTAACAGCTTCAAGGCCTTTAGCATCTGCTTTAAAAACTACTCTGCCGGCATCGGTTGTTGATAGCTGGTAATAAGAAAGATCTCTAGTAGTGATGATAATACAGATTCCATTGCCATTACAGTCTCTCGATGCTCTTCCCCATTCAAGACCAATAACTACGGCAGGTCTTACAGGATTAGTTTCATTTAGATCACAAGTATTATTTGTGTCTTGTTTAATTGTATTTTCTTTAATTTCATTAGCGTTAGCGTTGATGCTGAACATTGCGATTGCCATTAGGCTGAAGAATAAATTTTTCATAATGTTTGAATTTAGAGGCATCCCGTCTTAGTTGGTTTAAAAGCACGGTTTGCTGGGTTGATTAATAAAATTGATTGTTTTTTTGGTTGAATTTTTAAGAATGGACTATCAGATTTTTTAGATAGTTCCCGATGAATTACAGTACTAGGTAATGTATTACATTGTTGTTACATAGTTGCCATTTCCGTCAGGTTGCAATGTATATCTTCCTGCTCTGACAGTATAGTCACCTGACAATCCAAGTTGTCTCGCTACCTCAGCTTCCAATGGGTAATCTTCCTCAACAGTAATTGTATTTGACCCAAAATGGCTTCTAACTGATTCAAGACCTGCAGCATTTGCTTCTAAAACAAGATTCCCTCTGCTGTTTACTGAAGCTTTGAATTGGATATCAATAGTGATAACGATACGGCATATTCCAAAACCACGACAGCCTTTGGATTTTCTTCCCCAAGTTATTTTTATTGATGTGGTCGCTGCTGGCTGTGTCAAATTTTCAAGATCTGTTGTGTTCTCGATTTTATCAACAGCTGCAGTTGCAGTTGTATTTTCTTTAATTTCATTGGCGTTAGCACTTATGCTGAACATTGCGATTGCCATTAGGCTGAAGAATAAATTTTTCATAATTTTTGAATTTAGAGGACATTCCGCCTTGGTTGGTTAAGGAGGCGGTTTTGCCTTGGTTGATTAATGAGTTTTATTTGATTGTTTTTTATAGAATCCAAACTGAATTCTACACGTTTTCCGAATTAGGGCTGACTAAGGGTGATCTCTGATATTTTTCATGGTCATTTTGATTGGTTTTGGTTGAACTTTATTTACTTAAACTACTTACTTTCGAATTATTCATTATTCCCGATGACGTTTATGCTGGCGGCTGTCGTTACGGCCTTTGCCATGTTTTCACTGCTGCCATAAACTGATCCGGTTATTCCATGATGGATGTCCCATCTTCTTCCTTTCTTGCGTTGGTAATTGGCATGTCTGGCAATTGAGCTTGAGGTTAGGATTGTCATTTTCTCAGTGGCTGTTAGAACAAGGCTGGATGATATGGAAGCTTCAAAACCAATGATGTAATCATGGATGTTTTTTGATGTGGCCTGAGCATCTATCATCTGTATTAGGGTTGAAGCCATGGTTTCTAACTGGTTTTTTGCAGTGATCGATAAATTGTTATTGTTGCTGATGGCGGTATGATAACTTTCTTCAGTGCTCAGAATCCAATTGATACTGTTGTAGACTATTGGTGTATAGCTGTTGTTTTTCATAGGAGAGAACTCGGAAAAACCATTTGCAATAGATTCGATATCGAAAATGATTTGAGACGGAGTTGTATTTGTAGGAACATTGGCATTATACTGCTCAAGAATCTGACGGTATAAAATTCCTGCTTGATCGTAAGGATTAGCAGTATTTTGAGGGCTCCAATTTCCTGGATTTTCTTTTTTATGATTTATAGATGCTGACGCATTGGATTGTGATGCTTCCATTTCGATGTCCTCATCCGTAGAACATGACAAAAATGATAGTGATAAAAACAGCGATAATGATAATAACTTTTTCATGAGAGTGGGGGTGTTAGGTTTGTTGTTTAACTATCTTGCTCTTCAGTTCATTTTGCCTTGACATTTGAACTTTCGATTTTTCCATCCCTTTCAAAAAATTGCTTCAGGATTTCGTTGACAAAGCTATCTTGCGGGTTTGCCGTTTGCAAGCGCATATGATACGAATTCACGAAAAACGCACTACGAATTCACGAATTCGTAGTGCGTTTTTATTTATTTAAAACTTTGTAAATCAAATAATTACAATTTAAATCGGAAGTTTTTAATTTGCCATTTAGTTCAAGTTATTCGACATATTAAAAAACGGATTTTTTTAACGTTTTTATTTATTTTTATGCTACATTTATGACTCATTTACTTATTTGAATGTACTATGCAAATCAAGAAACAGCAGAAATTTCTTATGATAAATAAGTCGGGTATTTTCTTACTACTCTTTCTGGTATTAAATTCTCCTGTTTTTTCTCAGCAAAAAGGATTTTATCTGCCAGATTCCTTAAAAGATAAATCCTATGACTATCTCAATAATAAGATTGATTTCTATGAAGAGGATACAGTAAGAGCACGATTTTACTTAGATTCTTATTTGTCAAAGGCAAAATTGGAAAACAACCTGAATGAGATTGTCAATGCTTATTCCAATGTCATTTTTTTTGTGTCTGACAGTCTCAAACCGATATATGCAGACAGTATCGTGCTTACTGCAAAAATGACCAATGAGGCTCCGATAATCGGATCAGCTTATATTTCAAAAGGGAATTTTTATTATTCCATCAAAGATTATGTTCAGGCCTTGAATTTTTACCTGAAAGCAAGCGACTATATTTCCAATTCCAATGATAATTATCTCAAATATGAACTCAAATACCATATAGCCGGAATCAAAATACATTTGGGATTCAATGATGAAGCTCTGGTTTTGCTGAAAGAATGTGTCGATTTTTTTAAAAAGTATGATGAATACGAGTATCAGAGAGGTTATCTGAATTCGCTGCATTCTTTGGGATTGGTCTATAACCGACTTGGGGAATATGACTTAAGTACAGAAACAAATGAATTCGCGTTAAAAGAAGCCAAGCGACTGAATGTAGAGCTGACACAAAATTATATTGTCCATTCTGAAGGAATCAATCAATATTTCAAAAAAAATTATTCAAAAGCGATTCAGGAGATCCAAAAAGCATTACCGGCAATTATAAAAAACAATGATTTTGCCAATGAAACGGTAGGTTATTTTTATATAGGAAAATGCTACTGGGATCAGGGCCAGCAGGAAAAGGCACTCCCGTATTTTAAAAAAGTTGATCGTGTTTTTTCCGAAAAAAAGTACATACGCCCTGATCTAAGGGAAAATTATGAACTACTGGTTGGCTATTATAAAGAAAAAGGAGATGTAAAAAATCAGCTTTATTATATCAACAGGTTGATGAAGGCAGACAGTGTACTTAATGCGAATTTTAAATATATGTCTGGAAAAATTCATAAAGAATATGATACTAAAGCTCTTCGACAAGCCAAGCAGGAAATTGAAAAACAATTGGCAGGCAAGGAGAAAACTACTTTATTATTGTATTTTTCATTAGCCGTATTTTTCTTTTTAACACTGTATTTTTTCTACCGTTATTATAGTAACCAGAAACTCTACCGTCAAAAATTTGAAGAATTGATGGGAGGAGAAAAAGAAAAACCTAAAGATATAGTCGTTGAAAAAGAAGATGTAGAGAAAAAAGGACTCGACATCAATCCTGACGTTGTTGCAGGGATATTAAAGGAATTGGAGAAATTTGAAAATCGTAAAAAGTTTTTAGAAAAAGATCTGACCTTGGTTAATTTGGCATCGGCATTCAATACGAATTCCAATTATCTTTCTAAAGTCATAAATCATTATCGGAACAAAAACTATAATACCTATCTGAATGATCTGCGTATCGACTATATTGTCGAGCTTTTGAAAAGTCAGTCCAGATATCGCAATTATACAATTAAAGCGCTTGCAGATGAATCCGGATTTAGCACTCCGCAGCATTTTTCAAAGGCTTTTTTTACTTCTACGGGCATTTATCCGTCCTACTTTTTGAATGAACTCAATAAAGAGTTGCCATAAAAAAGCCCCGAATTCGGGGCTTTTTTTATTTAAGTCGGATATGAAGTTCTTCTAATTGTTTATCGTCAATTGCGGCGGGAGCATCAATCATCACGTCGCGTCCCGAATTGTTTTTAGGGAAAGCGATAAAGTCGCGGATGGTTTCCTGTCCTCCTAAAATAGCAACCAATCGGTCTAATCCAAAGGCCAAACCTCCGTGTGGCGGGGCTCCAAACTGGAAAGCATCCATCAAAAATCCAAATTGGTTTCGGGCTTCTTCTTCAGTAAAGCCAAGATATTTGAACATCAGTTGTTGTGTTGCCTTATCATGAATCCTGATAGAGCCACCTCCAATTTCGTTTCCGTTCAAGACCATATCGTAAGCGTTAGCCCTTACGTTGCCTGGTTCAGTTTCAAGCAGGGCAATATCTTCTGGTTTTGGAGACGTAAACGGGTGGTGCATCGCATGGTATCTCCCGCTTTCTTCATCAAATTCCAATAATGGGAAATCTACTACCCAAAGCGGAGCAAAAACTTCCGGATTTCTTAATCCCAAACGGGTTGCCAATTCCATTCTCAAGGCGCTTAATTGTGCTCTTGTTTTGTTTGCAGGACCAGAAAGAACCAGGATTAAATCGCCCGGTTTAGCACCGGTAACTTTTGCCCAGTTTTGCAAATCATCCTGATCGTAGAATTTATCTACTGATGATTTAATGCTTCCGTCAAGCTCATATTTAGCATATACCATTCCGGTAGCGCCTATTTGTGGTCGTTTTACCCAATCAATCAGGTTGTCGATTTCTTTTCTGGTATAAGAAGCACAGCCAGGAACCGCAATTCCTACAACAAGTTCTGCACTGTTAAAAACGGCAAACTCTTTATGTTGTGCTACTTCGTTCAATTCGCCGAATTCCATACCAAAACGAATATCCGGTTTGTCATTACCATACGTTTTCATGGCATAATCATAAGTAATCCTTGGGAATTTATCCACATCAATTCCTTTGATTTCTTTTAACAGGTGGCGTGTCAGTCCTTCAAAAACATTCAGAATGTCCTCTTGCTCCACAAAAGCCATTTCACAGTCAATCTGTGTAAATTCAGGTTGTCTGTCGGCTCTTAAGTCCTCATCACGGAAACATTTCACGATTTGGAAATATTTATCCATACCTCCAACCATCAGCAATTGCTTGAATGTTTGAGGTGATTGAGGCAAAGCATAAAACTGTCCTTCATTCATTCTTGACGGCACAACAAAATCACGGGCTCCTTCTGGAGTAGATTTGATAAGGTATGGCGTTTCTACTTCACAGAAATCTAAGTCTGAAAGATATTTTCTAACCTCCATAGTCACCTTATGGCGGAAAAGCAGGCTGTTTTTTACCGGATTTCTTCTGATATCCAGGTAGCGATATTTCATTCTGATATCTTCACCTCCGTCTGTTTCGTCTTCAATCGTAAACGGCGGAGTTAATGCAGCATTCAAAAGGCTTAATTCTGAAACTAAAATTTCAATATCGCCAGTTGACATATTTTTGTTTTTTGACTCTCTCTCAATAACAGTTCCTTTTACCTGAATGACAAATTCCCTGCCCAATGTTTTAGCCATTTCAAAAACAGCAGCATCGGTTCTTTCTGAATCAAAAATCAATTGTGTAATTCCGTAGCGGTCGCGCAGGTCAACCCAGATCATAAAACCCTTATCACGTGTTTTTTGAACCCAACCCGCAAGCGTAACTTCTGTATTAATATGTGAAGCATTCAGTTCTCCACAATTATGACTTCTATACATTATCAAAATTTTAGATGGCAAATTTAGTGATAATTGTCAATTATGGATTATGATTTTTAAATTATAAAGAGAGAGAAAAGTAAAATTTATATAGGCTTTATTCTATGTTCCTTAGGCTTATGCTTCTTAATTCAATCAAGAATGACATTGAAAGTTTTTTTGACGGTTTTTTGGAATGCCAGTATTTATGAGGCTTAGGAGAATTCTAATGTTAAGTTTTCATTTAATGTTACCAAATTGTTAAGTTAAAGTTTTTTAATTGTAAAGGAATAATTATATTTGTTAGAGAATTGTAAATAACTAAAAAAGACAGAATTATGAAAAAGTGTTTGATTATGGCAGTGATGCTGGTTTCTGGAGTTGTTTTTGCGCAAAAGGCGGATCATAAATATGAAGTTGTAGATAATATGGTAAAGGCTACCTATTTTTATGATAATGGAAAAGTGATGCAAGAAGGATTCTATAAGGATGGAAAAGTTCACGGAAAATGGGTTTCTTATGATGAAGCAGGAAATAAAAAATCTTTAGGAGAATATAATAACGGTGCAAAAACCGGAAAATGGTTTTTTTGGACAGATAATAATTTAAGTGAAGTTGATTATTCTGACAGCAGAGTTGCTGCAGTTAAAAACTGGAAGCAGGATGCTCTTGCAAACAGAAATTAAATCTGATTATCTTTCAAAAGAAAAATCCATTAGTGTTTTCTAATGGATTTTTTTTGTTCTTATTTTGAACTTCTGTCATTACTTTTTCCTGAACCTATTTCCTTAAAAGAAGTGATAATCTTATCCATCGGTTCCCTGAATTTTTCTTTGCTGCTTTCTATGGTCCAGATTACGATTTGGTAGAATCTGTCATTTCCTTCAACATAAGCGATATCGTAAAAAACAGGGATTTCATCAACTTTTCCGGTTAGTGTAAATGTTTTGGCTTTCAGCCCGTTGATTCGAGTGTCTTTTGTGTCCGTGAAAACGCCATTTTTAATCGATGCTTCCAAACTTCCTCTTAGAATTTGATAATAACCGTCGAAATCGGGAGTAAATTCAGTCGTGCCTTTTGCTGCATTCGCGAATTCTTCTTTAGGCTCGTCTATGATAACAATATAAAACTCTTTAAAAGCATTTTGATATTGCAAAGAAGCCATTTCATGGAGGTCTTTTGCTTTCGAAAGAAATGAAGGCAATTCTACAGAATATTTGTTTTTTACGGTTATGGTTTCAGTCTTGTCAGAAGAACAGGACAGTAAGGAAACAAAAAGACAGAGCGCAATTATTTTTTTCATAGCATGGAATTTTACTGCAATATAAACAATGCAAGCCAAATTTATTCTTAACAGCTATGAAAATAAGTTTTGGATGCCTCAAAAAAATCCCGACTGATGGTGTTCAGCCGGGAAATTTCAAGGTTAATTCGTTTTTGGAACGATTTTTTAAGAGTGTTTTGCAGTAAATCCGTCGTCGCTCAATTCTTTGTGCTCATAATCGGCCACCATTAATTCCTCATATTTTGTAGGCTCCTTGCCTTTGTTAAATCTTGCAATCAGGCTATCGAAAATAGCATATACAACAGGAACGATAATCAAGGTCAGGAATAACGAACTGATCAATCCACCAATGATTACCCAAGCCAAACCGTTGTTCATTTCGGCAGCAGCTCCTGAAGCCAATGCAATAGGTACCATACCGAAAACCATCGCAATCGTCGTCATCAAAATTGGACGAAGTCGGGCATGGTTCGCCTGGATTAGCGCCATATAAGTAGTCTCGCCTTCGGCTTTTCTGTGGTTAGCGAAATCGACAAGAAGAATTGCGTTTTTACAAACCAGACCAATAAGCATGATGACCCCTAAAATCGTGAAGATGTTCAGCGAGTTGTTGGTTAGTGCCAATGCCATTAATGCTCCAATAAAGGATAACGGTATTGAGAATAAAACCACAAACGGATAAACGAAACTGTTATATAAGGCTACCATTACAAGGTAAACCAAAATAATAGCGGCCAATAAAGCGATTCCTAATGTACCGAAACCTTCTGCCTGGTTTTCCATATCTCCACCCCAAACATAACTTACTCCGGTTGGTCTTTCCAGTTTTGAAAACTGTGCCTCCCATTCTGCTGCAACATCCCCGGAAGGTCTACCAATAGTCTGTGCTTTAATCGATACGGCAGTTGCCTTGTCACGACGTTCCAGTAAGCTTGGTCCAGAACTTTCTTTAACGCTTGCAAATTGTGATAATTTGATTTGCTGTCCCATATCGTTAATAAACACCAGGTCACTAACGTTATTGATGTTGGAACGGTCGTATTCATTAAAACGGATATTGATGTCGTATTCATATTCTCCGGCACGGAACTTAGCATCTGTATTTCCGTTAAATGCAGTCTGCATTGTTGTTCCAACAGTTTGTAGCGTCAGTCCTAAAGCAGCCATCTTGTCTCTATCAACCTGAACGGCAATTTCCGGGCTACCTTCTTCTACTGAAAGTTTGATTTCTGTTGCTCCTTTGATTTTCATCAATTGTGCTTCTGCTTTTTTAGCAAAGGCAGTCGCACTTTCTAAATCCGGTCCGGTAACAGTCAAGAAAATTGGAGCTTCATCGGCACCACCCATAATACTTACAGGTACGGTTTTGATTTTGGCACCTACGAGAATTTTTTCCAATTCACGCTTCATTTTTGCTGCATAGATATAAGTTCCGTCTTCACGAAGCGATTTGTCGATCAGCTTCACGTCGATTTCTGCTTTGTAAACAGTAGCCTGCGTAGCACCAAAACCTTCACTGGTCTGTCCTACAGTAGTTACGATTTCTTCAATTTCTTTTTTATGTCTCAGATAATCTTCTGCTTTTTGGGCTATAAAGTTAGATTGCTCAATAGAAGCATCTTTTGGTAATTCAATCTGAACAAGGAACTGTCCACGGTCAATTTTCGGGAAGAATTCCCCTCCAATGAAACCACCGCCGAGTAAACCAATTGTTGAAAGAAAAAAGAGTGCACCAACTATAATCAATACAATAGCTTTATATTTCAAAGACCATTTTAAAATGTTGGTTACTCTATGCGTAAAATTATCAAGACCTCTTTCAAAAGCAAGAATGATTCTTCCAAAAAAGTTTTTGTTTGTTACGTGCTCCAATTTTCCATATCGGGAAGAAAGCCAAGGCACGATTGTAAATGACGATAACAAGGATAGCAACGTGGCGATAATAACGGTAACACAGAACTGTGTAATAATGTTAGCAACCAATCCTGTACTCATAGCAATAGGTAAGAATACGACCACGATAACCAAGGTAATTGCAGTTACGGTAAACCCGATTTCCGCAGTACCATCAAAGGCAGCACGTACTTTGTTTTTACCCATTTCCATGTGGCGGTAGATGTTTTCCAGTACCACAATCGCATCATCCACAAGAATACCAACCACCAATGAAAGTCCGAGTAAGCTCATTAAGTTCAAGGTATAGCCCATCATATAAATCCCGATAAACGTAGCAATCAGGGAAGCCGGAATGGAAACCATTACGATAAAAGCATTTCTGATACTGTGCAGGAAGAAAAGCATTACGAATGCTACCAGGAATACAGCCAGGAACAAGTCATGGATTACCGAGTCTGCCGCTGCCAAGGTAAACTCAGATGTATCGTTGGCTACTGAAAGCTTTAACCCTTGTTTTTCATAATCTTTTTCAATTTTAGCAATAGCAGCATAGGTATCTTCACTCACTGTTACCGCATTCGCATCGGTCTGCTTGATGACCTGTAATACGATAGCATTATTGGAATTGACACGGGCAATTTTTTCAACTTCTTTTTGCGAGTCCTGAACATCGGCTACATCACCAAGACGTATCTGGATTCCGTTTTTAGAGGAAATTACAAGATTTCTCATTTCTTCTACATTCTTGTATTTTCCGGCAAGGCGAACCAACATTGTCGTTTCTCTTGTTTGGATGTTTCCGGTCGGGAAGTCAAGGTTAGAAGATAGTATCATCTGCTGTACCTGCGGGACAGAGATTCCATAACCTTTTAGCTTGTTTTGGTCAAGACTCACCTGGATTTCTCTTTCTTCACCACCAACCAGGTTGACCTGAGCCACACCTTTTACACGCGAAAGTATAGGCTGGATTTTTTTGTCTAGCAAGTCATAAAATGCCACTTCATCCATCTTTGCGGCGGTTGCTCCGATAGTAATTACCGGCAAGTCGCTCAAAGAGAATTTGGTCAGGGAAGGAGGGTCAACATCTTCCGGTAAATCTTTTTCGATCGCGTTGATTTTCCTTTGGGCGTCGTTAAGAGAATAATCTGCATCGGCTTCCGGTTCCAGAGTTACCATAACGATAGACAAACTCTCGATAGATTTTGATTCTACTTTCTTTACGTTTTCCAGAGAAGAAACGGCGTCTTCAATTTTTTTGGTTACCGTATTTTCTACTTCTCCCGGAGAAGCTCCCGGATATACAGTAGAAATCGTAACCACGTTTATTTCAAACTTCGGGATCAATTCATAGCTCAATTGGCTGTAGCTAAACAGACCGCCGAGTGTTAGAATGATAAACAACACAATCACAAGGGTTGGTCGTTTGATTGATATTTCTGCTATTTTCATTTTATAGGTTTAAAGTCTTAAAGTTTAAAGTCTTTGGTCAAAAGCTGTTTTACCAACTATCGACTAAAAACTATCAACTGTCAACTATTTTATTGGATTTACTTTTGTTCCGTCAGCAAGGTTGATTTGTCCGCTAGTGACAACAATTTCACCGTCATTCAAGCCGTCTAATACTTCAACTTTTTCGCCAAAAACACGCCCGGCAACAATCTTTTTCAGTTTTGCAACATTGTTTTCTACAACAAATACCTGGTTGCTGCTAACACTTCCTACGAAGGCATTTCTTGGGATAACCTTAAGGGGTTTTTGCTGTGTAGCTTTTGATGTAAATTCTGCCGTCCCGTACATTCCTGCCTTGATTTCATTGTTAGGATTGTTCGTGATTTCGATTTCTACAGGAAAGTTTAGTGATTCGTCTGCTTTAGGCGCGATGAAAGTAATTTTTCCTGAGAATTCCTTATCAGGATAAACGCTAACCTTCACCTTCACAACAGATCCTACTTTTAAATCAGGAATCTGGTTTTCGCTAACAGCCACTTTCAACTTTAATTTCGAAACGTTTACCAATTCGAACAATTCTGTTCCCGGTGCTACTACAGAACCCGGCTCAATGCTCTTTTTGTTTACGATTCCATTAATAGAAGATTTGATTGTAGCATCTCCAAAAGTGATTTTAGCCTGATCTAATTTTGCCTTAGCATTGACAAGAGTCAGTTTCGCCTGGTCTAGTTGCTGTTGCGTAACACCACCTGTTTTGTATGCATTTTCATAACGTTTGCTGTCTGTTAAAGCATTTTGGTAGGCTGCGTTAGCATTCTGCACATCAATAGACAATTGATCGCCTTTTATGATTGCCAAAGTCTGGCCAATTCTTACCTGGCTTCCTTCTTCTACCAAGACTTTGATAACTCTTCCCGAATTTTCTG
Organism: uncultured Flavobacterium sp.; assembly: GCA_964518395.1. GTDB lineage: Bacteria > Bacteroidota > Bacteroidia > Flavobacteriales > Flavobacteriaceae > Flavobacterium. Next base: position 98,943 of record CAZFGA010000007.1, on the reverse strand, counting down.
CAGAGAATTTTAATTCCTGTGAAGGAATGAAATTACCGTTTGCTACGAAATCAGAATTGATAGCTTCCGTCTTTACCGATGCAGTTCGAACGGCAACTGTAGTGTTTTTTTCCGAAACGATTGCCGTTTCCGCATCGTTCTTCTTTTTATTGTTCATTAAAGTGAAACCGATCAGTCCAAGGACGGCTACTCCAATACCTATATATATTAATTTTTTCATTTTTTGTATGATTGATTTTTAATTGATTAAAGTTTTTAGTTCTCCTTTAGCTTTGATCAGCTGTACTTCCGCCAATTTGTAATCCAATAAAGCGGAGTTATAATTGTTTTGCGCTTCAACCAGTGAGTTTTCAGCATCAAGTAGGTCAGTTAGTGTAGCCAGTCCGTTATAATAATTGTTTTTGGTATCGCTTAACACTTCTTCGGCCAGTCTCACATTCTCTTTTTGATTCTTGATTGTGATAATGCTGTTATTGATTTGTGTTTTCGAATTTTCATAAGCCAAATCAAGAGAAAGTTTTGTTTCCAACATATCTTCTTTGACTTGTTTTATTTCGATATCCGCCTGACGAACTCTTGCTCTTGTTCCAAATCCGGTAAAGATTGGGATTTTCAGGTCCAGTCCTATGATTGAATAATCAGACCAGTAAACACCTTCTGAAGAAGTTGCTCCTAAAGGCAATTTAGGCCCTTGTCCGATATAATTATAGCTTCCTGAAATAGCTAGAGTTGGATAATATTCAGCAACAATAGATCTTTTCTGATAGTCCAAAAGCTGCTCTTGCTTTTTCAACAATGCATACTCCGTTCTTTGGGTTGAATCAGGCTGTTCTGATAGCGCATGAGGCGTGACTTCAAATTCTGTCTGCGGAATCTCGATTACCGTTTCAATAGGCATACCCATATAAAACTTCAGAGAGTTTTCCTGTAGCTGTAAATCATTAATCAGCTGTTGGCGTTGTGTATTGATGTTGTGTAACTTTACAGTTATACGATCTAAATCGATTTTTTTCGCCAGCCCGTTATCAAATTGGCCTTTGATAATTTCTTTAACCTTTGTAGTGTTTACAAAGTTACTGTCGATTACAGAAAGCTTTTGTCTTTGTACAAACACCTGATAATAATTGTTGGCTACCCTTTCAATTACCTGTTCTTCGGTAAGCTGTTGGTTGATTTGGTAAAACTCTCGGGTTGTTCTGGCCGCTTTCAAACCTGTAAATACCGCCTGGTCAAAAATGTTTTGTGTTAATGTAACACCGCCTACTGAACTCCATTTTTGTCCTAAAGGAGCTAAGATGGTAGTACCTGGCTGTCCGAAAAAATCACCGGGTAAGGCATTTAATTGTAATATTGGATTGTACGTCACATTTCCGTGAGCTGTGATTTGTGGTAAAGCTCTTGAGCGTACTTCTTGGATCTGGTATTCGCTATTTTCTACTTTAAGCTTCGCCTTTTTAGCATCTGCTTTGTTTTCCAAGGCATATTGGACAGCATCTTTTAGAGTCAGCTTTCGGCTCTGTGCCTGAATGCCTTGCGAAAAAATGAATCCAATAAGCAGGATAGCGAGTCTGTTCATACTCTTCATTTGATTTAAATTATTTATTATTGATTGATTTTGTTCTGTTTTCCAAATAGGGTATTCATTATGATGTCTTTTCTGGCATCCAGGATTTTTTCATATTCTTCATCGGTCAGACGCATGGTTTTCTGAAAAAGAGGACGCATCGAAATAGGGAAAGAGATTAGTGAAACCATATTAATTATAAACTGTATCGGTTCCATTTTTTCTATAGTTCCATTTTCCATTTCTATAAGCAATTCTTCATAGAATTTTTTAAGCATCCGTTCCATCCCTTCTTCATCTTTGAAATAGCAACCCTGATTAAATTGAGTTACCAGATAAATTTCCATGTAAGGATATTCTTTTGCCATTACAAAAGAATCGTCTATAAACTCTTCAATTTTTGCTTTAAATGGTAGTTCAGAAAAAACAATTGATTCAGTTCTTTGCTGCTCTTTTTCTTGCGCATCGGCAAAAACAATTTCAAATAGTTTATCTCTGGAACGGAAATAATAATTGATCAAAGTTCTGTTAACTCCCGCCGCATCAGCTATTTCTTGAGTGGTCGCATTAAATTTTCCTTCACCAAAGAATAATCTCTTGGCAGTTTTTTTAATTAAATCCTCAGTAGCCTCATCTTTATTTTTAATGTACATAGTGTTTAACATTTTTGTTAAACAAAATTATTAAATAATTTATTTTGACAAATTTGTCAAATATAATTTAACTTTTCTTTAACAAAAAAACGTTTTCGAAACAGTTGAATTTTAGAACTGTGAAAGTTTGTTGCACTATAAAGAATACCTTACTTTAGCGAAAATTATTTTTATGCATTCCATCAGCGAATATCAAGAAGGCTTTTTAAATTATCTAGAAAGCCAGAAGATTACCAAAGAACCAAAATCACTATACGAACCCATTCAGTATATATTGTCGTTAGGAGGGAAAAGGATTCGTCCTGTTTTGACATTGATGGCAGCCGAGATCTTTGATCGGGAATATGAAAAAGCACTACCGGCAGCTTTGGCGGTTGAGGTATTCCATAACTTTTCACTTGTTCATGACGATATAATGGACGATGCGCCACTTCGTCGTGGTAAAGAGACCGTTCATGAAAAATGGAATATCAATACAGGGATTCTTTCAGGAGATGCTATGCTGATTCTGGCCTATCAATATTTTGAAAAGTATGAGCCGTTAATTTTCCAGTCTTTGGCAAAGCTTTTTAGCAAAACGGCACTTGAAGTATGTGAAGGACAGCAATGGGATGTAGATTTTGAAAGCCGGGATGATGTTACGATTCCGGAATACCTGAGAATGATTGAATATAAAACCGCTGTGCTTGTAGGTGCCGCAATGAAAATGGGAGCGATTATAGCTGGGACTTCTGTTGAAAACTGCGAAGCTATTTATGATTTCGGATTAAATCTTGGTATCGCTTTCCAATTGCAGGATGATTATCTTGATGCTTTTGGAAACCCGGAAACATTCGGGAAGCAAGTGGGAGGTGATATAATTGAAAACAAAAAGACGTATCTTTATTTGAAGACGCTACAATTTGCAACACCAGAAGAAAAAGAACAGTTGCTACATCTATATTCTATACAACCTACTGATAATTCTGAAAAGATAAATTCTGTAAAGGAAATTTTTAATCTTACCGGAGCATCAAAAGCAACCCAGGAAGCCATAAAGGAATATACATTTAAAGCTTTTGAAACATTGGAAAAATTAAATATTGGGCAGGATAAAAAAGCAATATTGAGAGCTTTTGGAGAAAATTTGATGGGAAGAAAAGTTTAATAGATACAAAATACGAAATGTCTTTTCAGTGTTCGAAACCCTGAAAAGGTTATAAAAAACACTATGAATTTTATTGCGCCTATAAATACTGATAATTTACTTTCTGAAGCTGAGAAAGAAAATCTGTATTTGAAATTGCTGGAACAAGTCAACAAGGACTTTAATTTTGCGAATGAGCCAATTGATTTTCCAATGAGCACTAAGCCTGTAGAATTGAAAATCCAGCTGCATGAAAAAGTGTACAGGCTGATCCAGCATAAATTTGCGGAATACCTAAATCTGCTTTATATTATTGATGTGCCTGAGTCTGAGGTCAAAAAATTAGATGGCTCTGATCTGGTAGAGCTTTCCGAACAAATCGTTTTTCTTATCCTAAAAAGAGAATGGCAGAAAGTTTGGTTTAGAAATAGGCTTTAAAAAGGTTCTAAGCTGCTGAGGTACTAAGGTTCTTAGTTCTTTTTTAGCCAGATGATTTTCGGATTAAATTTTTTAGCCGCAGATTAGAATGATTACACAGATTTAAGAAGCTAATTCGTTAAATAAAAAACATACAAAAAATATACTTTCAATAATATTCTTTTTTAAATATAAGACACACAACCTTAGTATCTCAGAGCCTTAGTGCCTTAGCATCTTAAAAAACACACAACCTTAGCGCCTCAGAACCTTAGTGTCTTAGCTCCTTAAAAATACACCCTCACAAAAGGCATCAAAGCGTCATTGTAAACATTTTTGTCACTGTCGTGTAAAACGTTATATCGCGCACCAACCGTAACGTTATCCATGCGGTAGCCGGCGCCAAGAAAAAGGGCCGTGTTCCAAAAATTATCAGAGCCGCCTCCAAACTTATCATCATAATCAAGATTAACCCTTAACTGCTCCAGTTCGGCAGAAAGCTGGATTTCCGGAATCGGATTTGCTAATAGAATAAGGCTGGGGCCATAGATATAAGATTCGTAAAAATCTTTATCCCGTACATAACTTACCTGCAAAGCCAAGCCGGCAGAAAAATAGGGATTGAAATCATATATTGCGCTCGGAGCTACCGAAATATTTGTATACCCTGAGCCGAAACCAAGTCCCAATCCACCGCCGAAACGTATCCTGCTTTGAAAATCATTGTTTGTATTTTGCTGTGCTGTAGCATTTGATGAAACAGCCAGGAAAATAACTGCCATCAAGGTTTTTGTTATATGGTTAAGATTAAGTATTTTCATGGCCAAAATTTATGTTAAGTTTAAGACATAAAAGTATGAAATATTTATTAGATTGTTCTAATTGTCGTACTTTTGCAAAAATATTTTTAACAAATTAGGACATTCAATTAAATTATGGATAGGTTTTCCTTTTTAAACGCGGCACATACTGAATTTTTTGCTCAATTATACGATGAATATCTTGAGAATCCGGATAGCGTAGAACCAAGCTGGAGAAGTTTCTTTCAGGGGTTCGATTTCGGGATGCAGACTTATAATGAAGAACATGAGGCTCCGGCACAGCAGCTTGCAAATTATGCAACATCAAGCAATGTCGATGTAAGCCAGATTTCAGAAAAATTACAAAAAGAATTTAATGTGCTGAAGCTGATCGATGCCTACAGAACGCGCGGTCACTTATTTACGAAAACCAACCCGGTACGAGACAGAAGGATTTTCAGTCCAAATCTGGATCTTGAAAATTTCGGACTTTCACAGTCTGATTTGAATACTGTTTTTGATGCGGCAAAAGCTATCAAAATCGCACCTTGTTCTTTACAGGAAATCATCGGTCACTTAGACCAAATCTACTGCCAGCATATTGGTGTGGAATACATGTATATCCGTAAGCCGGAAGTAATCCAATGGATTCAGGACAGAATCGGTTACAATGACAATCATCCTAGATTCTCAGATGACCAAAAGAAAAATATTCTTAATAAATTAAATGAGGCAGTTTCTTTCGAGAACTTCCTTCATACAAAATACGTAGGACAAAAACGTTTCTCTCTTGAAGGAGGTGAAACATTAATCCCTGCCCTTGATGCTTTGATTGAAGCAGCTGCAGAAAAAGGAGTAGAACAGTTTGTTATGGGGATGGCACACAGGGGCCGTTTGAATGTTTTGGCAAACGTTTTTGGAAAAAACACACAAGATATCTTCTCTGAGTTTGACGGAAAAGACTATGATGATGATGCGCTTTTCGATGGTGACGTAAAATACCACTTAGGATTGACTGCTGATAAAAAGACAAAGTCAGGAAAAAATATCAATATCAATTTAGCACCAAACCCTTCGCACTTGGAGACAGTAGGAGCTGTAATTGAAGGAATCACAAGAGCAAAACAAGATCGTCATTTCCCGGATGATTTCTCAAAAGTACTGCCAATCGCACTTCATGGAGATGCGGCTGTTGCGGGACAGGGAATTGTTTATGAAATTGTTCAGATGGCGCAATTGGACGGATATAAGACAGGAGGAACAATTCACTTGGTAATCAATAACCAGGTTGGATTTACAACCAACTATCTGGATGCCCGTTCGTCTACTTACTGTACTGATATTGCAAAAGTGACGCTTTCGCCGGTTCTACACGTAAATGCTGATGATGCAGAAGCGGTAGTTCATGCCATGCTTTTTGCTTTAGACTATAGAATGCAGTTTGGAAGCGATGTTTTTATCGACTTGCTGGGATATAGAAAATACGGGCACAACGAAGGTGACGAACCTCGTTTTACCCAGCCAAAATTATACAAGCTTATTGCTAAGCATCAAAACCCAAGAGACATCTATGCTGAAAGATTGATAGCAGAAGGTGTGATTGATGATAAATATGTAGGCAAATTAGAAAAAGAATACAAAACGATGCTGGATGAAAATCTGGAAGCATCACGTAAAAAAGACCTGACAATAATTACTCCATTCATGCAAAACGAATGGAATGGTTTTGTTCAGGCAGATGAAAAAGAAATGCTTCAGAAAGTCGATACGACTTTTTCAAAAGCAACATTGGGAGAAATTGCGCAGACCATTACGACATTGCCAAGTGATAAGAAATTTATCAGCAAAATCCAGAAGTTGATCAATGACAGAAAAGTTATGTATGAAACTGACAAGCTGGATTGGGCAATGGCTGAATTGTTAGCTTACGGTTCTTTGATGACCGAAGGTTATGATGTTCGTATTTCAGGACAAGATGTGGAAAGAGGTACATTCTCTCACCGTCATGCTGTTGTGAAAGTAGAAGATTCTGAAGAAGAAGTAATCTTATTACAACATTTGAAAGACCAAAAAGGTAAATTCCATATCTATAACTCGCTATTGTCAGAGTATGGTGTAGTTGGTTTTGATTATGGATATGCTTTGGCAAGTCCAAAAACATTGACGATTTGGGAAGCTCAGTTTGGAGATTTCTCTAATGGTGCTCAAATCATGATTGACCAATATATTTCTGCTGCAGAAGATAAATGGAATAACCAAAACGGGCTTGTAATGTTGCTGCCTCACGGTTATGAAGGTCAGGGAGCAGAACACTCTTCTGCAAGAATGGAAAGATACCTGCAGCTTTGTGCTAACCACAATATGTTTGTGGCCGACTGTACGACTCCGGCGAACTTCTTCCACTTGTTGAGAAGACAGATGAAAACGGCTTACAGAAAACCATTGATTGTGTTTACTCCAAAAAGTTTGTTGCGTCATCCGTCAGTAGTTTCTACTGTAGATGAATTTGCAAACGGAAGCTTCCAGGAAGTTTTAGACGATCCGAATGTAAATGCCAAAGATGTTAAGACTTTAGTATTCTGTACCGGAAAATTCTATTATGATTTGGTTGCAGAAAGAGAAGCAAACGGTAGAAAAGATGTAGCTTTTGTAAGAATCGAACAGCTTTTCCCATTGCCGGTTGAGCAGTTGAAAGCGATTATTGAAAAATATCCAAATGCTGACGATTATGTTTGGGCACAGGAAGAGCCTAAAAACATGGGAGCTTACGGATATATGCTGATGAATTTTGATTTAGTGAAATTAAGAGTAGCTTCTTTGAAAGCATATAGCGCACCAGCTGCTGGTAGCTATGCTCGTTCTAAAAAACGTCATGCAGCTGCAATAGCAATGGTTTTTGATAAAAATCTTTTCAGCTAATTAAGATTTTGATGCCTGTCAAGGCTAAAAAACGTAATTTTGAAATAATAAGTAGTATACAAATAACAACACCATAAAATTATATACAGATGATTTTAGAAATGAAAGTTCCTTCACCGGGGGAATCAATCACCGAAGTTGAAATCGCAACTTGGTTAGTAAAAGACGGAGATTACGTAGAAAAAGATCAAGCGATTGCTGAAGTAGATTCAGATAAAGCAACTTTGGAATTGCCGGCTGAAGCTAGCGGAATTATCACGCTAAAAGCAGAAGAAGGTGATGCTGTAGCTGTTGGTCAGGTAGTTTGCCTGATTGATACAAGTGCGGCTAAGCCTGAAGGAAATGCTCCGGCAAAAGAAGAAAAGAAAGAAGAAGCTCCAAAAGTAGAAGTTAAGAAAGAAGAACCTAAGGCAGAAGCAAAACCAGCACCTGCTGCAGAAAAGACTTATGCTGCAGGAACTCCTTCACCGGCTGCAAGAAAAATCCTGGACGAAAAAAATATCGAAGCATCATCTGTTGAAGGAACAGGAAAAGGAGGCAGAATCACTAAAGACGATGCTGTAAATGCAAAACCTTCTATGGGAACTCCAACAGGAGGAAACCGTGGTTCTGAAAGAACAAAATTATCAATGCTTCGCAGAAAAGTTGCTGAGCGTTTGGTTGCAGCCAAAAATGAAACGGCAATGCTTACTACTTTCAACGAAGTAAACATGACGCCAATCAACTTGGTTCGTAATGAATATAAAGATGCCTTCAAGGCAAAACATGGCGGATTAGGCCTAGGTTACATGTCATTCTTTACAAAAGCTGTGACAAGAGCTTTACAGCTTTATCCGGATGTAAACTCGATGATTGACGGACAAGAAAAAATTTCATACGACTTCTGCGATATTTCAGTAGCTGTTTCAGGACCAAAAGGACTTATGGTTCCTGTGGTTAGAAATGCTGAAAACCTGACTTTCCGTGGAGTTGAGTCTGAAATCAAGAGATTGGCAATAAGAGCTCGTGACGGACAAATTACTGTAGACGATATGACCGGAGGAACTTTTACAATCTCTAACGGAGGTGTTTTTGGAAGTATGCTTTCAACACCAATCATCAACCCGCCACAATCTGGAATCTTAGGAATGCACAACATCATCGAGCGCCCTATTGCCGTAAACGGTAAAGTGGAAATTCATCCAATGATGTATGTAGCACTTTCTTATGACCATAGAATTATTGACGGACGCGAGTCGGTTGGTTTCTTGGTTGCAGTAAAAGAAGGTTTGGAGAATCCAGTAGAATTATTGATGGATAACAATCCTAAAAAAGCGTTGGAACTATAATCTCAGGCTTTAGAATATAAAAAAATCCCGCTCTTTTGAGCGGGATTTTTTATGTATTGGATTATTGTTTCAAATAAAAATATTCTCCATTGTAATCGATAATTCCGTGACCTTTCATCAAAATATCGGCACCAATAATTCCATGAACAGGTTTTGCCTTGTATTGCTCCAAGGCCAGATTGACGTGTGACATATTAAAGATAACCAATGAAAAATCATCAGTTTTCCAACGTCCCAATTGAAGTGTATTGTTGGTCGACATTTGGGTTTCCATTCCCACAGCTCCGGCTCCGGCTGCTTTTGTAGAAGATTCTTCGGCAAATAGGTTGAAATGCTCAACATCACCAAAGCCTACACAGCTGTTAGAAGCTCCGGTGTCTAATATAAAACTGCCACTAACGCCATTAATTTTGGCCTTAATGACGAGATGGTTCGTTTTTGAGATTTTTAACTTGATTTTTTTGTAACCTTTCTTTTTTAAGGCATCGAAAATAGTATCCATTTGTAAGCTATGAGTAAATCAAAAATAACGATTTACGGACAAACCCATCCCATCCAAAACATAATATTTTGCTAAGATTTTCTTGATTTTGGGATTTGCCCGCATTGTTCCTATTTTTGCAACATGATTTTAATAGACACACATTCGCATATTTACAGCGAAGAATTTGACCAGGACAGGAGTGAAATGATGCAACGTGCTTTTGATGCCGGCGTTCAAAGAATTTTTGTGCCGTCAATCGATTCCGGCTATACCCAAAAAATGTATGATTTGGAAAAGCAATATCCGGAAAATGTATTTCTGATGATGGGTTTGCATCCTACCTATATCAAAGAAAACTATGAAAAGGAACTGGCTTTTGTGGAATCTGAATTGTCAAAAAGAAAATTCTATGCCGTTGGTGAAATAGGAATTGACCTTTTTTGGGATAAAACCCGATTGGAAGAGCAAAAAATTGCCTTTAAAAGACAGATTCAGTTGGCAAAAAAATATGAACTTCCAATAAATATTCATTGCAGGGATGCCTTTGATGAGGTTTTTGAAGTTCTTGAATCAGAAAAAGATGAAAAACTATTTGGGATTTTCCATTGCTTTACCGGCGATTATGGACAGGCGCTACAGGCAATCTCATGCAACATGAAATTGGGTATTGGTGGTGTTGCAACGTTTAAGAATGGAAAAATTGATCAGTTTCTGAACCAAATCGATCTGAAACACATTGTTTTGGAAACCGATTCTCCATATCTGGCTCCGGTGCCTTTTCGAGGGAAGCGAAATGAAAGTAGCTATACAAAGCTGGTAGCGGAAAAATTAGCTCACATATATGGAGTTTCTATTGAAGAAATTGCTAAAATTACTACCCAAAATGCCAAAGAGGTTTTCGGTATTTAACAAAGAAAACACATCAAATTCATAAAATTTTTGTTCATTTGTAGATTGTTAAAAAAACGTAAGTAATGTCAAAATTCGATAAGATTCGACCGTTTTATGATAGCGAAGTAAACGAAGCCTTATGCAAAGTTGCCGATCATCCGATGATGAAAGCCATGATGAGCTTTACGTATCCGGAAGTCGAAGAAAAAGATTGGATAGAACAACTAAAAAGGACACATTCCATTAGAGATTTCCAATGCAATTTTATCTATCATGCAGTCATGAAGGTGCTCGAAAAAAGTTCAGACGGACTGACTACTTCTGGTTTTGAAAAATTAGAGAAACATACACCTTATCTTTTTATTTCCAATCACAGGGATATCATTTTAGATACCTCATTGCTGAATACCTGTCTTTTTGACCACGGTTTGGTAATGACGGCTTCCGCAATTGGCGATAATTTAGTGCGTAAAACTTTCCTGCATATTTTATCTAAATTGAATCGGAATTTTCTGGTTCAGAGAGGCTTGTCTCCAAGAGAACTGCTTCAAAGCTCAAAATTGATGTCAGAATATATCTGCCAGCTTATTTTAAGAGAAAACCGTTCTGTTTGGATAGCCCAACGTGAAGGAAGAACAAAAGACGGTAATGATGCAACACATCCCGGGGTACTGAAAATGCTTTCGATGGGTTCAGAAGAAGATAATCTGATGGACTATTTTAAGAAATTAAAAATTGTTCCGGTATCTATATCCTATGAATACGACCCGACAGACGCGCTAAAAATGCCACAGTTGATGGCAGAAGCAAATGATGAGGTGTACATAAAAGAAAAAAACGAAGACTTTATGACGCTCTTAAGCGGAATTATGGGTCAGAAAAAAAGGATCCATATTCATGTAGGAGATGTTTTAGAAGCTGAACTGGATGAAATTGCTTCGAAATTCGACAATTCAAACAGGCAGATCCAGGCTTTGGCTCAAACTATAGATGATGCTGTGCTGGCTAACTACAAGTTGTGGCCAACCAATTATATTGCTTACGATTTGCTGAACAATACAGATAAATATTCCCATCTGTATACCGAAAAAGAAAAATCACTTTTCGAAAGAAGATTGGAAATAAGAATTGATGAAAGTAATCCGGTCGAACTGCAAGGATTTTTGGCAATGTATGCCAATCCGGTAGTCAATAAATCAAAATATGAGAATGCTCTCTAAAGCAAAAATACTTTTGGTTTATACCGGCGGAACTATCGGTATGGTGAAAGATTTTGAGACAGGTGCCTTAAAAGCTTTCAATTTTAGCAAACTGCTACAAAGAATACCGGAATTGAAACAGCTGGACTGTGAGATTGAAACGGTTTCTTTCGATACTCCCATAGATTCTTCTAACATGAACCCTGATAAATGGGTTAGGATTGCAACGATTATTGAGGATAACTACACTGCTTTTGATGGTTTTGTAGTGCTTCATGGTTCAGACACCATGTCATATTCGGCTTCAGCTTTAAGCTTTATGCTGGAGAATCTTTCAAAACCAGTGGTGTTTACGGGTTCCCAATTGCCAATAGGCGATCTAAGAACAGATGCCAAAGAAAATCTGATTACGGCAATCCAAATTGCTTCCTTGCAACATAAAAACAAGCCGGTTATTAACGAAGTATGTCTTTATTTTGAATACAAGCTGTACAGAGGAAACCGGACTACAAAAATAAACGCAGAGCACTTTAATGCTTTTATGTCGCCAAATTACCCGCCATTGGCTGAATCCGGCGTCCATTTAAAAGTGAACAATGATTTGTTGCTGCCAAAATCCGGAAACAAAAAATTCCAGGTACATAAAGAAATGGATAACAATGTGGCTGTCGTGAAAATGTTTCCAGGAATTAGTGAAAATGTATTGGCTGCTATTTTTAATATTCCCAACCTGAAAGGTATTGTTATAGAAACCTATGGTGCCGGAAATGCGCCAACAGATGAATGGTTTATTTCACTATTGAAGAAGGCCATCAAAAATGGACTGCATGTCATTAATGTAACGCAATGCACGGCTGGAAGCGTAAGTATGGGGCATTATGAAACGAGTACGTCTTTGAAAAAAATAGGCGTCATATCTGGCAAAGACATTACGACAGAATCGGCAATAACAAAGCTGATGTATCTCATTGGACAGAAAGTTTCTCCAAATGTTTTCAAGACTATTTATGAAACCGCTTTGCGTGGCGAATTGTCATAATTTTTTAGCGATAAATTTTCTATAGTCGGAATTTTTGCAGTTCTTTGCAACCGCGAATTAATAGAGAGGTGTCCGAGTGGTTGAAGGAGCAAGCCTGGAAAGTTTGTATATGGGTAACTGTATCGTGGGTTCGAATCCCATCCTCTCTGCTGAAAAATCCAAACCCTGTAAATCTGATGACTTACAGGGTTTTTGCTTTTATAGACTTTTAAAATTTATCATTAAGCTAAAATCAGAAAGCAGATCAATGAAATTTTAAGCGAGAAAAATATATAAAAAGATATTAAAATGATACCTTATTTGGAGTTTATGGAATTTGTAGAAACCTATGGAATGCCTAAAGGATATTATCTTGATGATGAAGATAATATGCCTATTAATTAATTTATAGAATTATTTCCTATATTCGAAGATGAACGGATGTTTAAACAGCCATTTTGAATAGCTTTATAAATATTTGTTTCGCATATAAACAAGTTAGTGGTAAGCATTTCGAAATCCTGCAAAAAACAACTAATCGAATGAAAAAATATTTTACACACAATGGAAAAGGCCAAGAAGGTCCTTTTGACATAGAAGAACTAAAAGCAAAAAACATTTCTAGAAAAACATCAATTTGGTTTGAGGGACTAGATGAATGGACAACTGCTGAAAAAGTAGAAGAATTGAAATCAATTTTCTCTGCTTCTCCACCAGCTTTTAAAACTACTATTTCAGAACCGCCACCAATTCCAAAAAAAGAAACTCCAAGAAGTGAAATAACACAGCCTGAAAAAAAGAAAAACAGAATTGGAAAGTATATTTTACCGTTAATAGCGTTGGTAATAATCATAGCTATTTTCGCTAATCAAAACTCTCATTCGAGCAGCTCTTCCGGACAAACTTATGAGGAAAAAGTAATGACAGTTGAAGAAACTGAAAGAGCTGAACCAACAACATTTTTATCCGCCGACGGAAATTATAATGAAAATTTTTGGGGAAATAAACTAAAAGTTCATGGAACAATTAAAAATTCCGCCACAATTGTGACATTTAAAGATGCAATTGTAAGAGTCACATATTACACTAAAACCAAAACAGCTTTAGGAAGTAAAGAATATACAATTTATGATACGTTTCCACCTAATTCAACTAAGAAATTTGAATTGAAAATTGACAATTATCAAGACGTAAATACAATTGGCTGGGAAGTTGTAAATGCTGTGCCAAACTAAATAAAAATGCCTACCACTAACAGCGGTTTTTATGCGTAACTTTATGAAAACAGAAACTCAAATAAGAGATTTTATAAAACGTATTCCGACAGAAGTTAAAAGTATGACTTATGATGAATTAGTCACTGCATGCAATGAACATTTCCCCCACATACCAATTTTGCCTTTGAGATTTGAAAATGAACCCTTTTTCTTTGGGCAATACAAATTTGGCGGGCGAAATATTGTGTACCGTGGTCGTAAAATTACAAATCTACAAAACCAACCGTATCCAAAAGTCTCGGACATAAGCTTCATCCCAGAAGATAAACTACATTTGATCACAGAATTTGGGAGAGCTAATAAAAAAGGCGAATCAATGTTCTATGGTGCAATTCATTATCCAACCGCTTGTTTTGAAACCTTGAGTAAGGGTATAGATTTTCAAAAGACCGGCTCTGGTATGCTTACAGTTGGGACATGGGTGATTGAAAAACCTTTACTCATCGCTCAACTTCCAATATCAAAAAAATACTGGAATTTAATTAATGAGAAAACAAATTTCGAACTCGTCAAGCATTCTAATGAAAAAATAGATGCTGTAATATCTGAAATAAAAAAATTAACTGCTTCAGATATAGATTACGAAATATTAGAATTGTTCGGAGACGCTTTTGCGAACTTTCAAATTGAATGTGAGCAGGATTATTACTTGTCAAATTATTACAAAGATCGAATTTTCGATAAAATCAAAGGTTTTAACGTTCCAGTGGAATATGACGGTATTTTTTATGCGAGTGTGCCGAACGCATATGAATCGGACAATCTCGTTATAAAACCAGAATCTGTTATTTCAAAAATGAAATTTGGTGATGCTATGCAGGTTTGGGTTGTTCATCATAAACAAACAACTGGAAATGTCCAGTTTATTCCAATAGAACAAAGAGTTCGTGCAGACGATGAAGGAAATTTAAATTGGAGATGAGCTGCGCATAAAAGCGGTTTGGCATAATCCTATTATCTGCAACGCTGGAAACCATTAGGTTTCCCGAAATCTTTCCTAACGCTGAATATTTTTCTTAACTTGCCGCTACTACGCCAAGCCGCGGCACGTTACCTGAAATAGCTGAGAATAATGTGGTATAATTATGAACATTTTGAAAATGCAAAAGCTGAGGAAAAAGAGTTTTACTATTATCTTGGATTACTTTCAACGAAGTTTGCATCTTTAGAAACGAGCTTGATTGATTTAATTGGTTGTGCTCTAAAAATCAATGCGTTTATATCTAATGTTACTTTAGAAAGAAATTCTTTGTCCCAGAACATTGACTTGTTAAGAAGAATTATCAAACATAATGGATGGGAAAAAGAAAGAATCGAAAAGATAATCTCCAAAGTAAGCGCGGTAAGAACAAATCGAAATTTATTTATACACGGAATTTGGGATAAACCTTTTCAAAGAAAAAATGGTAAATTTTATGTAAGCTGTCGAGAAGCAAAGTTAGAACTTTTAAATACTGGTTCTTTACCACATTTTACTTTTGGGAAAGTTTACATTTTTGAATTAAATCAGATCAAAAATCTTACTTGGGAAGTTCGAGATATTGTAATCGAAATTGAGCAGATATTTTTTGACCGAGAAGATGGTCTAATATAAAAGTTACTTCAGGTAACGCGGTTTTTACCAATTCCCTTCCCTTTTAAAATTAACCATCTTTTTCCATAACTTCGTTCTTTATAGCCAAGAGCATTCAGCTCCGAAAGCCGTAACTGCCGTAAAGCGGCCAAACGTTAGTTGCAATTTTTGACAGCCTTACTGAAAAAACATGTTAGAGAAACTTGAATACTACCGAAATAAATCTTTAGAACAACTTAAGTCAATTAATCCAAAATGGGCTTATGGAAGAAATAGAAATAAAATTCTCGATATAGCTTTAAAGGGTAGAAAAAAAGAATATACAATATTTGTGGTAAACACCTCTATACTCATTGAAAAATCAATATTTTCCGATGTTGAATTTGATACGCTTTTTAATGGGAAAGAAAAAAATGACATGCGAATAACTAGAATATTGTCGCGTTGGGATAACAATGAATTTGTCGATCCACCAACAATTTATATTGGCTCAATTCAAGACTCAATAATATCATTTCGTGATGGACAACACAGAGCTAAATTGTCTTACTTCTTAAGTTTGGAAAATATTCCAGTTGGAATTCATAATGAAGATATAGTTTTGATTAAAAAGATTTTAAAATTTTAGGACAAAAACGTAACTAACAGATGTATAATATAACTCTTATTGGCACTATACATTCAGAAAATGGAAAATGTAATCCTGATGAATTGTATAAAATCATTTAAAATATAAATCCCGAAGTGATTTTTGATGAATTGCCGAGCCATTTATTTGATAAGTATTATGGCGACTCATTTGATAGGTATTATGCCAATAGCATTTTGCTTAATCGGCAACCTCAAGAACTTCCTCTTGAAGTAAAATGTGTCAAAAAATATAAACAAAACTATAACATTAAAATTGTTCCTGTCGATATTGATGTAAGACAAAAAATAGCTGAATATCAAGATGAAATTAATTTTATATTTAATATACAATATTTAAACATGAGAATTATATTAAATTAGATAATGAGAAAGAAGTTTTAATAGTACAAGAAGGTTTTCATTATCTCAAAAGTGATAAATTTTTAGACTTTTTAGAAAAAAAGGAGATTATAGAAAAAAGTATTCTGGATTCTGAAATCGGAAAGGATAGATTACTTAATATTTATAAATTATTTCGCATAGAACAACACGATAACCGCGAAAATGCAATGCTTCAGAATATTTATAAATACAGCAAAGAAAGCCAATATAATCAAGCAGTGTTTCTAATTGGTGCCGAACATAAAAAGTCAATAATGAGAAAAATTACAGAGTACAAAAAACTCTCAGAAATTAAATTGAATTGGACAATGTATGGTAACAAATAGAAAACCTACTTCCAGCAATTGCAATGTTATTTAGCATACTTCTTCATACTTTAAAGACCCTTATGACACCTTACAATACTTCGCAATATTTCAAGGCGAGGTTTTTTATTTCAAACATTTGCCTATGAAAGTTAGCAAATGAAAATGACCAAAGATGAAATTAACTTAATTCTAAAGCGCAGGATAAAAAGCGGAGACGAGCTCAACCACCTCATTGAAAAACCCAAAGGACAAAAGGTAAAACTCAAAATAGGAGACACTTTTTATTCGGTCAGGATGATGAAAGTTTTGGGGGAGGCTTTTTACAAACAGGTTGCCAAACTATCACAAATCCTAAAGGGGAAAACGATAGAAGAAACCTGCGATAAGATTCATTACTTCCTGTACTATGACATCCAGTATCCTAATAAGTCCACTTTATAAACTAAACTTCGTCTTTTTCACTCTATTTTGACTTTAAAATTAAATTGAGTACCTTATGCTAAAAATAAGGGAATATGAAGAATATTACAACCCTGTTTAACCTGAGTGAAGGAGAAGACAATCGGGAAAAGACACTCGAAAGTATAAAGAAAAATATTTCTTTTAAAGGAGCTAATCTTTGGATTTTGGCTTGTGCCATAATCATAGCATCAGTAGGATTGAATGTAAACTCGACCGCTGTCATAATAGGAGCCATGCTCATATCGCCTCTTATGGGGCCAATTGTTGGAGCCGGTTTTGCATTGGGAATTTATGACTTTGGACTTCTGAAAAAATCGCTCAAAAACCTATTGATTGCTACTGTGGTTAGTCTTACGGTTTCTACGCTCTATTTTTTTTTAAGTCCTTTCAAAGATGTTCAGTCTGAACTTTTGGCAAGAACGGCGCCAAATATCTACGACATACTCATCGCATTTTTTGGTGGACTCGTTGGTGTTATTGCGGTAACCCGGGTCGAGAAAGGTAATCCAATACCTGGCGTTGCAATTGCCACAGCCCTGATGCCACCACTTTGCACAGCAGGTTATGGTATAGCAACCGGACAATGGTCTTTCTTTTTAGGAGCTTTTTATCTGTATTGCATTAATTGTGTTTTTATAGGACTAGCTACTTTTTTGATTATAAAGTATCTTAACTATCCTGCTGTAAAACAGGTGAATGAAAAACAACAGCGCCAAGTCAAATATATTATTTCTTTTCTGATCGCGATTATGATTGTTCCAAGTAGTTACCTTGCCTATACATTATATAGGGAACAACAATTCAAGAAAAATGCCGATCTGTTTATTGAAAATAAATTCACAAACAATGGTTATACGGTTATCTATAAAAAGACCGAATATAGTTCCGGAAGAAAGCAACTTGAACTGGCTTTTTTATCTAAAAGATTTGACAAGACCGAGCTTAACGAGCTTCAAAAAGAATTTGTAAAGAACAAATATTTACAAGGCGGTAAGCTTCTTATTCGCCAGGACAGTACAGATAGGCTCTCAGCTCTCAAAGGAGACATACTTAATCAGATAAAAAGCAATGAAAACGAAGTAGATGGTAAAGATGCTAAAATTATGAAGTTGGAAAAGGAACTTGCCGAGATGCGTTTTGATAATTTGCAAATTCTTAAAGAAAGCAAAGCGCTTTTTCCCTCAGTTACTTCCATAGGTGTGTATAAAAATAATATCGCTATTCAGAAGGATAGTATCATTCCAATAACGGCTGTTATTTATGAAACTTCTGCAAAACTGGACAAAAAGGACAAAGAACGGTTTAGACAATGGCTCAAAGAAAGACTTTCGGTAAAAAATATGAGACTGTATAATGAGGATAACGATTAATTTTCAATAGTATATAAAAGCAAGTCTGAAAATGAAGGAAACTTCAGTTTCAATTGTCTTTTTTTATTACTTTTATTTGCACAACAGTCCTATCTATGAAAAAGTACTTCAGCATCCTTATATTCTTTATTTCTTTAAACGTTTTTGCCCAGGATCCTGTGAAAGAGAAGCAGATTAAGCAGGCACAGGAAAAAGAAGAACAGGAGCGTATCAAGGAAGTTTTAAGAAATGATACAACCACCGATATCCGTAAAGTGGAAGAGGATCAAAGAAAAAAAGATTCCATAAATGCTACGGTAACGGTAATCGATTCTTTGTATAGGGAAGACCAATTTTATATTGGACTGACCTATGATTTATTACAAAACAGGCCAGATGGTGTAAGTCAAAACTCATTTTCTTCCGGACTTCACATTGGTTTTTTAAGAGATTTTCCGCTAAATAAAAGAAGGAATGTTGCTATAGGTATTGGTTTGGGTTATTCGATGAATGATTACAGGCAGAATATAAAAATCACCGAAGTTGATGGAAAACCTTTTTATGAGGTGGTCAACGAAAATGACGTTAATTTCGACAAGAATAAATTTGCACTCCATTATATTGACCTGCCAATCGAATTCAGATGGAGGACTTCAACAATCCAGAGTCATCGTTTTTGGAGAATTTATACAGGATTTAAGCTCAGCTATCTGGTGCTTAACAAATCCAAATATGTCCAGGGAAATGAGAAAATCAGGATTTTTGGCAATGACGATTTTAATAAGCTGCAATATGGAGCCTATATTTCTTTCGGTTATAATACGTGGAATTTCCATGCCTATTATGGCTTGAATTCGTTATTCAAATCGGAAGCAAAAATCGATGGCAAATCAATCGATATGAATACCTTGAATATCGGCCTGATGTTCTACATCCTATAGCCAAAAATAAAGAAGCGCTATCTGAGGCAGTACTCCCGACAAAAAACCCGCAATCAATTCTTTGGTGTCATGAGCTTTCATGGATAATCTTGATGCCGCCACAATTCCGTTTAGCAGCAGGAAAAATGCGACCAGATAAAGATGGTTAGTTTGAGTGTGTAAGCTATACCCTATTGTGAAAACGGTTATTGAGCTAATAGCAATCATATGTATGCTTGCCTTCAGGTTGATAAAAATAAAAAGGAAAGCCAGAATCGTACTGACCAAAGCTCCAAAGAAAAAGTAATACAACTCAGGAATAAGCTCAATCCGGATGCTTTGCGTAATCAGTATATAAAGCAATATGGCATTTACAACCAATGGAATTCTTCGTTGTGAAATCTCCGAAAGCATAAAGGAATTGGCTTTGCCCAAGGTCATCAGGAAATAAAATATTGAAATCGGGATCAATATTATCAGGATGATGACCTGAATCGTAACCAAAAAAATTTCCTGATAGGGATGGTATCGGTCTGTCAGGAAAAAATAGAGCAGGACTGCATACACCGAAATAAACATCGGATGGAAAACATAGGAAACTATTGAAAGCAGTTTTTTCACCAGCTATATTTTCTTCCTCATTCGGGCAACCGGAATATCCAATTGCTCTCTATATTTTGCAATCGTCCTTCTGGCAATCGGATAGCCTTTTTCTTTTAATATTTCGGCCAATTGATCGTCAGGAAGTGGCTTCTGTTTGTCTTCTTCTTCGATGACATTCTGCAATATTTTCTTAATTTCCAAAGTAGATACATCTTCGCCCTGGTCATTTTTCATGGCTTCAGAAAAGAATTCCTTAATCAGTTTTGTGCCATAAGGAGTTTCTACATATTTGCTGTTTGCCACACGCGAAACCGTAGAAATATCAAGGCCAATCATGTCGGCGATATCTTTTAGAATCATCGGTTTCAGCTTGGTTTCATCACCGTCAAGGAAATATTCCTGCTGGTAATGCATGATGGCATTCATGGTCACGAATAAGGTTTCCTGGCGCTGACGAATAGCATCAATAAACCATTTGGCAGAATCCAATTTTTGCTTGATAAACTGCACGGCTTCTTTCTGTTGGTTTGATTTATCGCGTGATGCTTTGTAGGTCTGCATCATTTCCTGATAATCTTTAGAAACGTGTAGTTCCGGAGCATTTCGTCCGTTTAAAGTCAATTCCAGTTCGCCATCAACAATACGGATAGTAAAATCAGGAACAATGTGTTCGATCATCTTATTGTTTCCGGTAAAAGCACCGCCCGGTTTTGGGTTTAGCTTTTCAATCTCATCAATTGCTTTTTTTAGCTGGTCTTGGGAAACGCCATATTTTTGGAGCAATTTGTCGTAGTGCTTTTTGGTAAAAGATTCGAACTGATTTTCCAAAATATCAATAGCCAATTCGACAGATTCGGTCGGCGTTTTATGTTTTAATTGTAGCAGAAGGCATTCTTGAAGGTCGCGTGCGCCCACACCGGAAGGCTCTAATTCGTGGATGATATGCAGGATTCGCTCCACATTTTTCTCATCGGTATAAATACCTTGTGTAAAAGCCATATCGTCAACAATATCGGGAACACTTCTTCGAATGTAGCCCATATCGTCAATGCTTCCTACCAAAAATTCTGCGATTTCGCGTTCTTCGTCATTCAGTATAAAAGTATTCAACTGATTGATAAGATCCTGATGGAAACTCACAGGTGCTGCAAAAGGCATACTGCGGTCTTCATCATCATCACTATAATTATTTGCCTGTAGTTTATAATCAGGCGTTTCGTCATTGCTTAAATATTCATCGATGTTGATGTCTTCGGCATCAATTCTGTCATTGTCGAATTCATCGTATTCGTCATAATCATCATTTTCGAATTCGTCTCTTTCGTATTCATCCTCTTCCTTTCCAGCTTCCAATGCCGGATTCTCAACCATTTCTTCTTTTAATCGTTGTTCAAAAGCTTGCGTAGGCAATTGGATTAGCTTCATCAGCTGGATTTGCTGTGGAGATAATTTCTGGGACAATTTAAGTTGTAAAAACTGCTTAAGCATCTATTGAGTTATTTGGTATTTATAGTTCAAATTTAAACATTTTCAACTAAAAATGGCACACGTTAAGATAAACTTGTGCCATTTTTGGTAAGGAGTTATAAGAAGAAATTAGTCTACAATAAATTGGAGACGATTTTTATAATTAATTTTTAAATCTATTATTTTTGGTTGAAAAATAGCGGCGAATAATTATCTCTTTTTTTGATCCTTTTTCTATTATTTTTTTCATAATTTGAATTGTCAATCATGTTTTTTCTATAATGAAAACGAGAACATTTTATTATTTAAAGTATAAAAAAGTTTTGGTGTCTTGACTATTTAATCCTTAATTAATTTTTCTACCAACCAAACTCGTTCAACAGGATATAATTGCCCAAAATTCTCCTTATCTCTTGTGTAAATGCTTATATCAAAGAATTCAGAATAATAAAATTCAAAATTCTTTTCTCTTTTAGCCTTTAATTTTGTTGAAACCTTATTATTTAAGTCCTTAATTGTGCAGACATCACCTTTAATTGAGTCGAATTTTTCTTCTTTTTTCTTTTTCTTTTTGTTGTATTTAAAAGTTTGATTATCAATTGTGAATATGCCATCTTTAAAATAGTCTTTTGAGGAATCAAAAATGATAACGACTTTTTCTTTGTTGATTTGCGAAAAGCTTTCTGTAAAAACAATTACAAAAAGAATTATCAGATATTTCCTCATCATAGCTAATTACAATTAGTGTTCGAATTTTAAGTTGTTACGTTAGTGAAATTATTCTCTGTAGTTGAAACAAATTATTCCAAATAACTGTATTTTGGTTTATATCACTCAATAGACCAATTCCATTTTACCTTGTATAGAATACCTTTATTATCACTTAGTTTTTCATAGATGTAAATTTTATCGAAATAATCATTATAATAGTATGCAACGACAGGCCGTTTAATTTTTTTAAATAATTGTCGACTTTCTGAATGGCCTGTTTTCCAGAGATTAATTTTTTTTCATAGTCTTTGAAATTGACCTCCTTTTTTATACCACTGCTATCAAATACAAAAGCAAGCTTATGATTACTCTTAGTGACTGATTTGTCTTTTAAATAAAAATTTATGGTTTCATTATCAGAGTATTTCTCGTCACCGTTATTCTTATCAAAACAAATATAAATCGTCTCTTTTTTTATTTCATTGTTTTGTGAGCTTGAGTTATTTATGATTAAAAAGACAAATAATAAACTATATATTTTATTTTTTATTGACATGGTGGATTTGTTAGTTATTATGTTTATAATCTCGCTTCTTTGTCATAAAGGAATATTTTGTCAAACAACAATTGAAAATTTACTATTTCATATTACAAATTGAAAGCTAATGATAATAGAAGGAGTGCTGATTATTTTTAATACTTTTTGTTGTTTTATTCAATGCCTTTATAATAATGCCAACTGACTTCATATAGAATGCCAGCATTAGGGGAAGTTCTTTTGTATAAAAAAACTTTTTCAAAATAAGAATTATAGCTAGTTTCTATGATAGGTGGAGGGGTATTTTTAGGATTTTTCTGCCTCCATTTTTTTACATATTTTTTTCTTTGATTCATGATTTTTTCAACCGCCATTTTTTCTGTAATTAATTTTGAAATATCATTTTCTGAAATGCATTTCTGCTTTTGTTTGGATTTATTATAGCTGAAATAACTTCTGTTTCCTATATAAAAATTAGTAGTAATTGAATCAATTTTAATTTCCTTGTTGTTGATGTCCTTGTCGTCATAAAAAATATAAATAGTTTCTTTAGGCTTGTTTTGTCCTTGACAAAAAACCACTTGAATCGTAAAGAAGAAAAAACTGTGTATTATAATTCCTTTTATTGACATGGTGAATTAGTATTATTGTTTAAATAATTTTGCCTAACAGCTCTTATGGCTAATCGTTCTGCGAGAGGAATGTGATTCCAAGCTACAGTAGGGTTTGCAGGAAGTCCTGTAGATTGATTAAAAGGACCGGTTCCCATTAATCCTTCCCAAGCTAATGATTTATAAACGTTGTCGGGCTGAGAGTTATTATCAAACTGCTTTAAAGCTTGAATAATAATGTTGATATAATGTTGTGCCATCTGTTCATGTTGTTGCGCGCCAGGATTATTGTTTCCAACCGCCCATCTTACATAATAATCATAAATACCTGGGAAATTACTTTGAAGGTTATTGATATAAGTAACCCATTGTTGTTGCGAATAATTATGAAAGTTTACATGAGGAACATTAGTGCAGCTAAGCATTTTACGATAGATTTCAGCATGGATCATTTCATGTATCATTGTTCTTGCAACTTCTAAAGAAGGCCTGTTGAGGTTATTGGTGTTAAATTGTATTTCAATTAAATTAGAGGTAAGCGGGGTTAAGGTTTGAGCATTTGTAGCAGGGTCATTATTAAAATCTGCAAGGTTTCCGCTGGCGCTAAACTTTAAATTTGCTACAGAAAAATCTCCATCAAAGTTCTGCAAATAATTTTGAAAAGTGGGAGCATTCCCTAATTGAGTATATACATTATTGAGGCAAGGATTATTTTCAAAAGTGGGGTCTTTTATTATTCGATATGTAAAATCAACTTCCCCGCCACGCATCATCGCATCAATAGCTTCTTTAGCAAAAAGTGAACTCGGACTTGAAAAATTGTTTGAAATTAAAAAATTAAATATGGAGCTATAAACCGCTTCGGGCCTTTTACTTACAAGCCAGGTTCGCTGTTCGTGTGATAAACTTGCTAAAAACAACCTTCTGCCAACATTTACATTATCACCATGTACAGGTACCGTATTTGGAACAGATGTCCCTGGTGCTGGGCCACGAACAGGAATAGGATTTGACGGATAGTTTATATAACCACCACCGCCTCCACCGCCATTACCTGAAGAACTGCAAATAAACATGTGTGAGGTGCTACTGCTGGGCCCGCTTTGGCAACTGCATGATTGTCCTGGCCAGTGTCCTGCGCATGGGCATTGTTTTTCCGTTACAAATGTCAGTACATAACAATCTCCTATTCCCATTCGGGCTCCTGTTTTATAATCTACAAAATAGGTTTCCGCTACAGCCAGACCATCTGAATCTTTATTGTATTTGTATTTGATCACAGAAGCTCTTGGCTCTTCTTTTCCATCTATAATTTCGACTAAAAGATTTTCAAATGAATTATCATCAAATTCATCCCTTAAGATGGCGAATGTGTAAGAAGTGTATCCTTTTGTGCTGATCTTATTTATTTGAGTAGAATCGATAATAAAACCATTGGCATCTTCTAAAGGAGATTTTTTTAAAAATCCGGATTTTGCAGAGTGATACCTCGAAAGTAATGGTAAAGTCCTTATAAACTCTTCTTTTTTGCTTAGTTCTGCAAAATTTGTTTTTATAAGTTTATACTCTTTTTGAATGTTTTCAGTAGGTCCTGATGTGTCGTCTTTAGTACAACTGATAGCTAACAGTACTAAAATGCTAACTTTTAAAAAGTGCTTAAATAGTTTCATGGCTTATAATATTTCTGTTAAAGTTAACAAAAAATAGTATAAACCATGAATTTTTATGTGATTTTATTTGCTAATTGTTAAAATTCTGCATTTCCAGGAGTTCTAGGAAAAGGAATTACGTCTCTGATATTTGTCATTCCAGTCACAAACAGTACCAGTCTTTCAAAACCAAGACCAAAACCGCTATGAACTGCTGTTCCAAAACGGCGGGTATCTAAATACCACCAAAGTTCTTCTTCATCTATACCTAATGTTTTCATTTTTTCAACCAAAACATCGTAACGCTCTTCTCTTTGAGATCCTCCTACAATTTCTCCAATGCCTGGGAAAAGGATATCCATAGCACGAACTGTCTTTCCATCTTCGTTCAAACGCATATAAAAAGCCTTGATGTTTGCCGGATAATCGTATAGGATTACAGGGCATTTGAAATGCTTTTCAACTAAAAAACGCTCATGTTCCGATTGTAGGTCAGCACCCCATTCCTCAATGATATACTGGAACTTTTTCTTTTTGTTAGGAGTCGAATTCTTTAAAATATCGATAGCTTCGGTGTAAGAAACACGTTTGAAATTGTTTTCTAAAACAAAGTTCAATTTTTCAAGCAAAGTCATTTCACTTCTTTCCGCTTGTGGCTTAGATTTTTCTTCTTCCAATAAACGGCCTTCCAGGAATTTCAAGTCGTCAGCACATTTATCCATAGTGTATTTAATTACATACTGGATAAAATCTTCTGCCAAATCCATGTTGTCATCCAAATCATTGAATGCTACTTCCGGCTCAATCATCCAAAATTCCGCTAAGTGACGGGAAGTATTTGAGTTTTCAGCTCTGAATGTAGGTCCGAAAGTGTAAATCTGTCCTAATGCCATGGCAAAAGTTTCTCCTTCTAACTGTCCGGAAACGGTTAGGTTGGTATGCTTCCCAAAGAAATCTTTTTTATAATCGATATGACCTTCTTCTGTTCTTGGCAGGTTGTCTAACGGTAATGAAGTCACCTGGAACATTTCACCAGCACCTTCTGCATCAGCTCCGGTAATTACAGGAGTGTTTACGTAAACAAATCCTTTTTCCTGGAAATATTGATGTACGGCAAAAGACAATACCGAACGCACTCTCATAATGGCGCCAAAAGCATTGGTTCTTACACGTAAATGGGCGTTGGCACGCAAAAATTCAAGCGTATGTTTTTTAGGCTGCATTGGGAATTTTTCAGGATCAGAATCACCTAAAATTTCCAAACTGCTTACCTGGATTTCATATTTCTGTCCGGCGCCTTTACTTTCCGTCAAAGAACCTTTTAAAGCTACAGCTGCTCCAGTAGTGATGCGTTTTAGTGTATCAGCCGGAGTATTCTCAAAATCAACCACACATTGGATATTATTTATAGTTGAGCCATCATTCAAAGCAATAAATTGATTATTTCTGAATGTTCTTACCCAGCCTTTTACATAAACTTCCTGCAATGTTTGAGCGCTATTCAATAGCTCCTTAACTTTTGTGTGTTTCATTTTTAATGTTATAAAATAGTTTTGATTTATTTCTGCGAGCCAAAAGACAGGCTTTTCGCTCTGAAAAACAGAACGCAAAGATAATAAAAAAATCAGTCAACAGATGCCTAATGCGTTACCAAGTCTGTATTCCGTTTTTTTATCTAATTTTACAAAAAAATAAAAATGAAAACCAATATTTTGGTATCAGATACACTGTATGTCATCGGGATTGTGTTTATCATAATTCTCGTTGTTCTTGTATTTTTTCTTATTTACAAATTAAAAAAGGCTAAATCTCAAAGAAGAGAATTTGAGGAAAAATACAATACGCTTGAAGTAAAAGTCAATGGACTAAAGTTGGAAACTTTGGAATCGAAACTAAATCCGCATCTTTTCAAAAACATATTGAATTCAATCCAATCACATGCCTATCAGACCTATCATGCGCTTGACAAACTGGCAAATGTCCTGGATTATATTTTGTATGAAAGTCAGAAAAAATTTGTGTCGCCAAGAGAGGAAATCGAGTTTGCCTTAAACCTGATTGAAATCAATAAAATTAAGGTCAGCCCGCTTTTTGAACTCAAAGTAAAAACTAAAATCAAAGAGGCGGAATTACTTTATGAACAGCCGATTTTAGCGCCCATGATTTCGATTGATTTGATTGAAAATGCATTCAAACATGCCGATCTAAAAAGCCCGGATGCTTTTATTTCTATTGTATTTGAATTTCGTGACAGCTGTTTTTACCTTACCGTTTCCAATAAAATATCAGATCACAAATCTTTGAAAAAGGACAACAGCGGATTAGGGTCAAACACTTTGGATCAGCGTCTTAGAATAATTTACAACAATAATTACAAGCTCGATAAATTTATCGAGGATGATGTTTATATTGCTCACCTAAAAATTGACTTACTTGAATACAAAGCTCAAATGCTTGCTGCTGGACGATGAATTGCCGGGATTGACCTATCTCAAAATGCTTTGCGAACAAATTCCGGAATTGGAAGTTGTGAAAGCTTTTGACAATCCTGAAAAATTGCTTGCAGAAATGGGAGGACTTGATTTTGACCTGTGCATTACCGATATTGAAATGCCAGGAATTGACGGTCTCAGCGTTGCCAATCTATTGAAAGATAAGATGGTCATCTTTACTACTGCCTACAAGGAATATGCTGCCGATGCTTTTGATATAGAAGCTATTGATTATATTACCAAGCCTGTGAAGAAAGAACGGCTGCAGAAAGCAATAGCTAAGGCTTTGGAAAAAATCAATAAAAAAGCGACAAACAAGAAGTTTATTCAGCTGAATACGGATAAAGGAAAAGCGTTGCTGTTTTTTGACCAGATTTTATACATACAACCTTCGGAAACCGATAGTCGCGATAAGGAAGTTCTGATGAAAGACGGAAATGTCATATTGTTAAAGAATATCACCTTCGCCAAATTGCTATCCCATTTGCCCAAAGCTGATTTTTGCAGAATCAACAAGAAAGAAATTATAGCCATGAAGGTGGTCAAATTCTTTGCACATGACGAAATTACGGCTACGATTCTGGATAAAAACGGAAAGAATCTGGTGCTTATTTTAAGCGATATTTATCGATCGGATTTTTTGTGTAGAGTTAACATTTGAGTTTTATTACAAAATTCTTCCCTCTTGTTACAATAGCCCCAAAGTATTTTACAAAATCAATTTGTAAGAGATTTTCAATACAGATATTTGCAACAACAAATTACTTACCTCATGCAAAAGCACAGGAATTCTATTTTTTATGTTCTTCTGATAGCTGTTTTCTCCGGAATAATGTACTGGTTTCTCGATAAAGGAAAGCATCTTGAACATGGAAGAACAATTATTGAAAAAACTTCAGACAAAACGCAATGGGAAGAGTTTATCCTTTCCATGCAACACAGTTTGCAGCATCCTTTGGCAATTTTATTAGCCCAAATACTTACCATTATTTTAGTGGCCCGTTTTTTTGGGTGGATTTGCAGAAAGATTGGGCAGCCTTCTGTTGTTGGAGAAATCATTGCCGGTATTGCTTTGGGGCCTTCTTTGCTTGGGTTGTACTTTCCGGAATTTAAGGAAACGATTTTTCCGGTAGCTTCTCTTGGAAATTTACAGTTCCTGAGCCAGATCGGATTGATTTTCTTCATGTTTGTTATCGGAATGGAGCTGGATTTGAAAGTCTTGAGAAATAAGGCACATGATGCTGTGGTAATTAGCCACGCCAGTATTATTTTTCCTTTCACATTAGGAATTGGACTTGCCTATTTTATGTATGAATCCTATGCTCCTGAAGGTGTTGAGTTTTTGTCATTTGCGCTTTTCTGCGGTATTGCGATGAGTATAACGGCATTTCCGGTTTTGGCAAGAATCGTACAGGAACGAGGCATACACAAGACAAAATTAGGGAGTATTGTAATCACCTGTGCAGCGGCAGATGATATTACGGCCTGGTGTATCTTGGCCGCCGTTATTGCAATCGTAAAAGCGGGATCTTTTGTGAGTTCATTGTATATTATTGCCATGGCAATAGGCTATGTTTTCCTGATGATTATAGTGGTTAAGCCGTTCCTGAAAAGAGTAGGTGACCTGTATTCTTCCAGAAAAACATTAAGCAAGCCTGTTGTTGCCATTTTCTTTCTGACTTTGATTATATCAGCCTATGTAACAGAAGTGATAGGAATACATGCTTTGTTTGGAGCTTTTATGGCAGGTGTAATTATGCCGGAAAGTGCCAAATTCAGAAGTATCTTTATTGAAAAAGTAGAAGATGTAGCCTTGATTGTATTGCTTCCGTTATTCTTTGTGTTTACAGGATTGAGAACAGAAATCGGTCTTTTGGACGATCCTTATTTATGGAAAATTACAGGACTGATTATAGCAGTAGCCGTAGCAGGTAAATTTTTGGGAAGTACATTGGCGGCAAAATTTGTCGGCCAAAACTGGAGAGACAGTTTGTATATAGGTGCACTGATGAATACCCGTGGATTGATGGAATTAATCGTTCTTAATATCGGTTATGAACTGGGTGTGCTTTCTCCTATGATTTTTACGATGATGGTAATCATGGCTTTGGTAACGACATTTATGACAGGTCCAGCCTTAGACTTGATCAACTTTATTTTTAAGACTAAAAACTCAATCATTCCGGAAACTATAAGCAACAAGATAAAATATAAAATATTGCTTTCTTTTGCTATTCCAGATAGAGGAATCTCTTTATTGAAAGTTGCCAATAGTTTGGTAAGAAAACAAAATGGCAATGCCATAGTTACGGCAATGCACTTGTCTTCCAGTAACGAATTACACGGATTTGATGCCAGCCATTATGAGCAGGAAGTTTTCAAACCAATTGTAAACGAAGCAGAAAATCTGGATCAAAAAATCATTACACTTTTTAAAGCATCGGTAGATATTGATTCGGATATAACCGAAATTGCAAACCAAGGCGAATTTGACCTGTTGCTGATAGGATTAGGACAGTCTATTTTTGAAGGGACTCTGTTGGGAAGAGTATTGGGATATACCACAAGAATCATAAACCCGGACAGACTTATTGATAAATTTACAGGAAAAGAAGGATTGTTTGAGAATTCACCTTTTGACGAAAGAACACGCCATATTGTTGCCTATAGCAAGATGCCGGTTGGTATTCTGGTTGATAAAAATTTAGATGAAATTGATCAGGTTTTTATGCCACTTTTCTCTGCTGAAGATCGATTCCTGATAGAATATGCGCAGAAATTGATTCACAATAACGGTTCACAGGTAACAGTGTTGGATCCAACCGGAGAAATAAAAAACA
Source organism: uncultured Flavobacterium sp. (assembly GCA_964518395.1). Classification (GTDB taxonomy): domain Bacteria; phylum Bacteroidota; class Bacteroidia; order Flavobacteriales; family Flavobacteriaceae; genus Flavobacterium. Next base: position 68,712 of record CAZFGA010000007.1, on the reverse strand, counting down.
ATTCAGAAATTAAGGAGAGCATACGAGCTATTGAGCAAATTGCTCCAAACCATATCACCATGTCGGGAGAAAAAACCATGACAAAAGAATTTTTAGAGAAACAAGACCTGATGATTATTAGTCTTGACAGCTGGAAAAAACTGGTTGACTCGCAAAGTGTTTGGTTAAATAATACACCATCTGTGTTAATTATTAAGCCATAAAAGTTTTAAAGTTTTATTTTTGCGTTTGGATTATACTTATAAAGATTACGTTATTATTAATTCTAAAAACCTGCTATGTTGTTCATAGCAGGTTTTATATTTTAAAACGGTCTCTAAAGTCCCAGGTTCAATATTACGGTCAATTTGATAGAAAGGTTATCTTCAAATCGGGCCAGTTGGTTAGGTCCATATCTGTAAAATCCGGATAAACCAAAAGCTTTGTAGATTTGGTTCAGTTCGATACCCGATTCAAAATACCCGTCTCTTAGTGTTTTGTAGTTAAGTCCGATGTGTTGTTCCGGTTTATCCATATCACCCCAGGCCATTCGGGAAACCAAAACTAAGGAAGGTTTGATTCCTTTAAAAACGGTTACTCTTTTAAAACCGTGCTTCAATTGGAACATGACATACTTGCTGGAGAAAAACTCATTAAAATACATCGTCTCGAAACTGTTCTTACCGGCAATCGTAATTCTTTCAATCAGATTTTCTTTTGTAAGGCTGTTAGGAGAGGTGTTGTAAAGATGCGAGATAGGAACGTCGCCCAATGCATAGCCGGCTTCCATCAATAATGCTGTTCTTTGACCGTTCAGATAACGCTTTTCGTATTCTGCCCTTAAATCGATTTTAGAGAAGCCAAAATCATTCTCAAAAACTTTTGGCAAGGATTGCGTAAACTGGAATGTAAATTTCGGATATCGTTTTTCAATCTCTAATTTTCCGGTAGGAGTCTGCATATAATCACTAAACGGATTCCATTGCAATGAAACCATTGCCGTTGTCATATCGTAATTTGTATAGGATTTGCCATCAACCATGTAGATATAATTGAACTTTGGTTCAATCCTGCTGTGGGTAAGCTGCCAGATACTTTCTGTTTTAGGAAGGATTTTCGTTTCAATATACCCTCGCCAGGTCTTATGGTTATAGAAAGTACTTAAGTTGATTGGTCGCGGATCATAAATTTTAAAAACCCTTTTGTCGATGGCGAAAGAAGTACTCGCAATCTCTCGTACGTCATCCGTATAACTTCCTCCAATCCATGAATTTGAAAAAATACCAACACGCACCGCACCGCCTATACTGTATTTGAAATCGCCATCCTTGGTTCCGTAAGCCGTATAGCCGTCTAAACGGTATTTGTTGGAAAACTTCTCATTTGTAATACCTCCCAAACCTAACCGGAAACCTTCATAGTTATTATAGCTCAATAGATATCGGAGATCCATATCAACAGGGCCGATTGGTACATAACCATTTAGTATTTTTCTTCCCAGGCGGAGCTTTTTTTCAAGTCGTTCTTTTTGGGCAATACTGTCTAAAGCAAAATAGGTTCTTTCGCTGCGGACGTCCAGACTGTCTTTTCGGAAACCGTTCCAGAAATCGTCGTCTTTTTTGATGGCGTTATCCTTAATTTCAATAGCAATGGCGTCATGTCTTATTTTCACAGGAGTATTGAGTTCCTTTTCAAAGTTGTATGATTTTGAAAGCAGATAGGTAAAATCAGAAGCGTCTTTTTTTCGATGCGTGTTGTTATTGTCGAAATCACCTTCAAATTTAATGGTACCGCCCAGAATTCGAATGTCGTCGTCATTTTTTCCTTTGACAATTTTAAATTCTTTTTGTGTCGGAAACCAGATGTCCTGGTCTGCAAGATATTCAAATTCGTGTGTAGCAGAAATATCCAAAACACCGCGGATTCGCATAATCGCTTTTGCAATGGCGTAATTCTCCCTATCAATATAAACTACACCTTCCAGTCCGGAAGACTTTCGTTTTTTCTTTGGCTTGAAATAGATCATGTAAGTATCCCGATTATCGAGTTTTACCGTATCTAATATCCTGAAACGGTAATCTTTAAAAGCATCGGGTGCTATTGGACTATTGTATTTTGTTTCAAACAGTTCGTATTTCGGATCGTACACTGAAAAAGACTGCAGGTTAAAAGCAATAATTTCGTAGATAGGATTTTTAAATCCTGCCATTTTTGTTCCCAAAATCGTTTCTTTCAGCTTCTTGCCATTGAATTGGAATTGTGATACTTTTTCCGTCTGGAATAAATGCTGGCGATCAATAATTTTCTTGAACTTATAACTTGTAGAATCGATATTCTTGAATTCTTTTCCCCAATAGCGTTCTACAAATACAGAATCAATACTTCCGTCAATTGAATCCGGATTTGCTGAAACAATGAGTTTGTTATAAGACTTGAATTGGAAACTTAGCAGTTTTTGCTGAGGATCATTTTTCTTTTTGTTCTTAATGGCTTTGCTTATGATTTCGTTGGCAGGGTTTTCATCAGAAGTGAGTAGTACTTCTCCCAAATGTTCTGCCTTTGGTACAAGCAAGACATCATAATATTTTTTATGGCCCGCAACAGCTATGGTTTTTGGACTATAGCCGATATAGGATATTGTAAAAGAATTTGTCTGATTTTCACTCTGGAAAAGAAACTTTCCGTCTACATCTGTTACTGTCGAAATAGTATTGCCGGTTATAGTAGCAAATGGGAGAGGCTTTTTTGTGTTTTCATCCCGCACGATTCCAGAAATCTGAAATTGTGCCTGTACCGAAATTGAAAGAAGAAAAAATAAAAACGTCAGCTGCTTCATAAAGTTATGTAACAGACGAATAGATAGTAGTTTTGTTACACTATGCAAAAGTAATCGACTTCAATAAAAAAATCCACTATTTAAGTGGATTTTAATATTTAGGCAATACAAATTAGGCAATTCGTATTAAACTTTCATGATTTCAGCTTCTTTAGCAGCCAAAAGTTCATCTATTTTTTTGATAAAAGAATTAGTCAGGTTTTGAACTTCATCTTCAGCTCTCTTGCAGATATCTTCTGAAGTTCCTTCTTTTTCTAATTTTTTAATATCAGTATTGGCATCTTTACGCACATTTCGGATTCCGATTTTTGCATCTTCTGCTTCTGATTTTGCTTGTTTAACCAAGTCACGTCTACGTTCTTCAGTCAATGGCGGTACACTGATAATGATTACATCACCATTGTTCATTGGGTTAAATCCGATATTCGCTATCTGGATAGCTTTTTCAATCGGTTGAAGCATGCTTTTTTCGTAAGGCTGGATTGTAATCGTCCTGGCATCAGGCACGTTGATGTTGGATACCTGGCTTAGCGGTGTCGCTGCTCCGTAGTAATCAACAAATACGCTACCTAACATGGCAGGACTTGCTTTTCCGGCGCGGATATTTAAGAATTCTTTTTCAAGGTGCGCAATTGAACCTGACATCGATTCTTCAGCACTATCTAATATAAAATCAATTTCTTCAGTCATTTTATCTAGAATTTCAGATTTCAGATTCAGATTTCAGTCTTCCGACAGTTATCCTGATTCTGTTTTCTAATTATACATTAACTACAGTTCCAACATTTTCGCCCTCGCAGATTTTCAAAAGATTTCCTTTTTTATTCATGTCGAAAACAACAATTGGCAAGGCATTTTCTTGGCTTAATGTGAATGCTGTTGTATCCATCACATTCAGGCCTTTTTTCAAGACGTCATCAAATGAAATGGTATCGAATTTTACAGCATCTGGATTTTTTTCCGGATCAGCAGTATAAACACCATCCACTCGGGTTCCTTTAAGGATAACATCTGCATTAACTTCAACACCTCGCAATACAGCAGCTGTATCGGTCGTGAAATAAGGATTTCCGGTTCCGGCACCAAAAATTACAATCCTTCTTTTTTCAAGATGGCGAACTGCTCTTCTTTTGATATACGGTTCTGCTATTGCTTCAATTTTTAAGGCTGTCTGTAAACGAGTCAGCATTCCTTTATCTTCAAGAGCTCCCTGAAGTGCCATCCCATTAATCACAGTTGCCAACATTCCCATATAATCGCCTTGAACTCTGTCCATTCCGTTACTGGCTCCGGCAACACCTCGGAAAATATTTCCTCCTCCGATTACGATTGCAATTTCAACGCCTTTGTCATGAATTTCCTTGATCTCATCTGCATATTCAGCCAATCTTTTTGGATCGATGCCGTACTGTCTGTCGCCCATCAAGGCTTCTCCGCTTAATTTTAGGAGTATTCTTTTGTATTTCATCCGTTGATTTTGTTTTCGCTTAAGTTGTGCAAATATAGTCATAATCTGTTTTTTTGGAATAAGTTGACGAAAAAAAAGTAATTCGTAATTTTAGACTTATTTTCGTGTCGTTAAATTGAGATTATGGAAGAAATTATTAAGAGCAGTTTAGAAAAAAGCATCACTTATTTTGAATACAGAAAAGTAGTGACCGACTTACTTTTAGAAGGAAAATCAACCGGCAATACTCAATCAGATGATTTATTGCATTACAGCAAATTGAATGAAACAAGGATGAATCGTTTGGAAAAAACGATTACTGTTTCCCCCGAAATAGAAGAAAGACTGAAGCTTTTAAGAAAGCACTACATCTGGCTGGTAATTTCTGAAGGTTGGTGCGGTGATGCTGCGCAGTTGCTTCCTATTATGCATAAAATGGAAGTGCTTACAGACCATATTGATTTTAAGATTGTGCTTCGCGATGAAAATGAAATTTTGATGAATAAGTTTCTAACCAATGGCGGAAAGTCGATACCGAAATTAATTGTTCTGGATAGAGAAACTCTGGAAGTTTTGGCAGATTGGGGACCAAGACCAAAAGAAGCGTTTGATTTGGTAAAGAACTATAAAGAAAAACATGGCATCTTAGACGAAACAATCAAAACAGAATTACAGATGTGGTATCTTCACGATAAAGGAATAAGTACTCAAAATGAGCTTTTGGAAATGATGCGGTTAATCGAAATCCAGGAATAATGGAAAGTTACGAAGAACAAGGATATCTATATTTTGAAAACTTCTTTTCTGAAACTGAAATTGTATCGATTGAAAAAATTCTGAATAAGTTTCATGAAAAATGGCTGGAAGACAATGCTGCTTATTATGAAAAAGGATTGTTGAATAGCCATAGCCTTACTTCTGGTAATTATCTTGGCGAAGAAGAGAAAACAGCGCTTTTTCGGTTTATTAGCCAAGACAAGTTACAAGCAATTTTGAGAACGATTTTTTCAGAAATCCCTATTTTTCTCAACACGCAACTTTTCTTTGATCCTAAAAATATCGAACAGAAAAATTATTGGCATCGGGATATTCAATACACCGGAATGTCGGTTGAAGAACAGAAAACTGCCATCCAAAATCAAAATGTTGTTCATTTCAGGATTCCTATGAAAAAAGAATCAGGAATTGAGCTTATTCCTAAAACGCATCGTGAATGGGACTTGTCGGAAGAATTTGATGTGAGAAATTCTTTGAATGGAGCAATTCCGAGTGATGATTTAAAACGAGGAAAAGTTATTGGATTAGATCGTGGCGATGTATTGGTTTTTTCTGCCAATATGATCCATAGGGGAATTTATGGACACAACCGGTTTTCACTCGATGTGCTTTTTTGTGACAATATTCCTCAAATGAGAAATTTCATTGACCAAAATAATTATCCGTCAAAAGAAATTTTGCAAAATCTCGACAATACGGAATTGTTTGACCTTTAAATCTTATTTAAAGTCCCGACAATAAAAATCTTATCCGATGTTGACATGCCACCTGGATTGCATCCAGGTTTTCCTTCAGGAATTTCACTTCCTATTTGTTTGTAATACTCAACCCAAGCCGGGAAAAACTCATTAGTTCCGGGCTCCTTGTAAGTCATTGGATACAATTGAAAAAAAGGCCTGTCATTGTTAGCCTTTTTAAAAGCATCATAAATTAATTCCGAACAATAATATTTCCCGTTATCATAAACATAATCATCGTCGTAAGGAACGCCAATTTGTTTTAAGGAAAAAGAAATTGCTTCGGGAATCAATTGAATGTGTTTCTTTTTGACACGGCCTATATACATTGGTTTGGAAGTGTTTTTTGAGAATTTTTCCAAAGTGTTCAATCGCACTTTTGTACCGGCGGCTTCAATAATATAAATCGTATCGTTTTTTTTGTAAACTAACCCCATGTGGCTAAAATCATTCCCTTGATAGCCTTCGGTTACGGCTTCAATGGCATCACATAAAGGTCCGCAGTCCATATCCTGAAAAATAAAATCGCCGGTTTGTAAATCGGAAGAATTTATTTGGGCATATGAAAAACAGGAGAAAAAGAGTAGCAGTAATAGGATTGTTTTTTTCATAATTATTCTGTTTTTTCAGAAAGAGAGTCTACAAAAGTTTCCAGATCATAACCGTTCGTTACATCATAATTGCCAATTTTTGTTCTCCGTAAAGCGGTAAGATGACCTCCTGATTTTAAGGCGTTTCCAAAATCAAAAGCCAGTGAACGGATATAGGTTCCTTTACTGCACACTACCCTGAAATCAATTTCAGGAAGTGCAATTCGGGTAATTTCGAATTCGTGGATAACGGTTTTTCGTGTTGGAATTTCAACTTCTTCGCCATTTCGCGCATGTTCATATAAACGGACACCGTCTTTTTTCAAGGCTGAAAAAATAGGAGGACGCTGGTCGATTTCGCCAATAAACTGTTTTACGGTTTCATGAATCAGTTCGTCTGTAATATGTTCAGTGGGGAATGTTTCGTTGATTTCCGTTTCCAAATCATAAGAAGGTGTTGTTGCACCAACGGTAATGGTTCCGGTATATTCTTTTTCCTGTCCTTGCAGTTCGGAAATCCTTTTTGTGAATTTTCCGGTACAAACCAAAAGTAGTCCGGTAGCCAGCGGATCAAGAGTTCCGGCATGACCAATCTTGATTTTTTTTAAACCCAGCTTGCTTTTCAAGGCCCATTTCAACTTGTTAACCGCCTGAAAAGAGGTCCAGTTCAAAGGCTTGTCTATCTGTAAAACCTGTCCGTCTTGAAAATCTTGTGCTGTCACTGGTAAATTATTTTATGTAGATGAAATAGATTAGAAGCAGTGCTCCGGCCACTATTCTGTAATAACCCCATGGTTTAAAACCGTACTTTTTGATAACTCCAATAAAGAATTTGATGGCGATAATCGCAACTATAAAAGCGATGATATTTCCAATAACAAATAATTTCATATTGTCACCTGACTGTGTCAGCAATTCATAACCCTTTAATCCGGATACTTTATAGGTTTTCAAAAATACGGAATAACAGGTTACGGCAAGCATTGTCGGAACGGCCAGAAAGAATGAAAACTCAGCAGCAACCTGACGTGTTAATCCTTGTTGCATACCACCAATAATTGAGGCAGCAGAGCGGCTTGTTCCCGGCATCATAGCCAGACATTGCCAGAAACCAATAGTTACAGCTTTTTTTATTGAAATATCTTCTTCAACTGCAACAACAGGGTTTTTAAAATAGTTGTCAATAAAAAGCAATATAAAACCTCCCAGAATCAATACGATTGCAATTGGTATAGGATTGCCCAATACAGCATCAATATAATCATCAAAAAGATAGCCTAAAATTAGCGCAGGAATTACCGCTAGTGCTAATTTGATATAAAAGCTCAACTTGGTGAAATTGAAAAATTTTCTCCAATATAAAACTACGACGGCCAATATGGCACCGAATTGTATAGAAACCTGAAATAGTTTTGTAAAGTCGTCTTCCTGGATTCCAAAATAGGAACTTGTGAAAATCATATGTCCGGTAGAAGAAACGGGCAGGTATTCTGTTAGGCCTTCAACGATGGCGATTAAAATTGCTTCAATTAAATCCATTCTGTTAGGTAAGATTGTCAATTATCAGATTGTTATTTCGCTGGACGAAATAAGAAATCCAAATCTATTTTTTAGGACTTTTTAAAATCGCATAAATTGTAATTCCGAAACCAATCAGTACGGTTGTTGGAGCCAGTCGAATTCTTCTGAAATCAAAAATCTTATCGCTAAAAACAGCCGGATCATTGGTTCCGCCTCCAGACATCAAGATAAATCCAAGCGCAATAACACCAATCCCTATCAATAAAAATTTATAGTTTACCTTGTCAAAAAGGAATTCGTTTTTTTGTGTATTCGTTTCTTTAGTGCTCATAATTTTAAGTCAAAAGTTAATAGCCAGAAGCCAAAGTTTTTATGTTGAATCTAAAATCCTAAATCAAAAATCTCATAATTAATACAAATCGTCTGTACGCAAATTCAAGAATCGCTGTGTTGCGAAAAAAGTGCTGAACCATGTGATCAGAATTCCGACAATCAAAACGCCTACCAAAACCAGGCCTACCATCATTTGGTCTTCCATGATTTTCAGATTTGGAAAATTATTTTCTACATAATACAATACGCCAATTAAAGCGAAAATTGCCAAAAGTGATCCGATGATTCCCAATTTGATACTTCTCCAAATAAAAGGCTTGCGGATAAATGATTTTGTCGCTCCAACCATCTGCATCGTTTTGATAATGAATCGGTTTGAGTAAATTGACAAACGCATTGAGCTATTAATTAGCAAAACTGCAACCAAAGCCAAGAAACCGCTGGCAATCAAAATCCAAAAACTGATTCTTTGGATATTGTCATTTACCAGATTAACCAAAACTTTATCATAAACAATATCGGAAACCATTGGATTAGTAATAATCTTTGATTCAAATTTCTTGATACTGTCCGTTACTATATAATCAGCTTTTAAGTGGATGTCGAATGAATTTTCCAAAGGATTTTCGCCCAAAAATGCCATAAAATCTTCACCAATAATATCCGTATGTTGCTTGGCGGCTTTTTCTTTGGTTACAAATTCGTAAGACTTTACAAATTTGGAAGTTTTTAATTGGGTGTCAAAAGCATTGATAATGCTGTCGTTAGCCTCGTTTTTGAAATAAACCGACATAGCGATTTCTTCCTTAAAGTCATCCGACAATTTCTTTGAATTGATTACAAATAACCCCAAAATTCCCAACAAAAAGAGTACAAGGAAAACACTCAATACCACGGAAAAATAAGAAGAAATAAGTCGTCGTTTTTGAAATTTTTCAAATGATGAAGCCATAATTTTGATTTAATGCTGTAAAAATAATAAAGATTTCTTTAAACACAGTTTATAACGCTCAAAGTTTTGACTTTCGTACAATAAACGTAAATTTGCTACCTTGAATTGATTTTTTTTGTATATAGCAAAATAACTCTCAGAACATTAACCTTAAACCTAAAGATCTTAGCGACTTAGAATCTGATACGATGAAATACAATCCTAACGAAATTGAAGCCAGATGGCAAAAATACTGGGCAGAAAACGGAACTTTCCACGCAGAGAATCATTCTGAAAAACCAAAATACTATGTTTTGGATATGTTTCCTTATCCTTCAGGAGCAGGTCTCCACGTAGGGCATCCGCTTGGATATATTGCATCTGACATTTATGCAAGATTTAAAAGACACCAGGGATTTAATGTTTTACATCCGCAAGGATATGATAGTTTTGGTCTTCCGGCTGAGCAGTATGCTATTCAAACCGGACAGCATCCTGACAAAACAACCAAAGAAAATATTGCCCGTTATAGAGAACAACTGGATAAGATTGGTTTTTCTTTTGACTGGAGCAGAGAAGTAAGAACATCCAGTCCTGAATATTACAAATGGACACAGTGGATTTTTATCCAACTGTTCAATTCATGGTATGATAAAGATGCTAATCAGGCACGTGATATAAAAACCCTTATCCTTGAATTTGAGGAAAATGGTAACGAAAAGGTAAACGCTGTTGCCGATGATGCCATTCCTGCTTTTTCTGCTAAAGAATGGAAATCCTATTCAAAAGAAGAGCAAGAAAAGATCTTGTTGAAATACCGTCTTACATTTTTGGCGGAAACTGAAGTAAACTGGTGCCCGGCCTTGGGAACTGTTTTGGCAAATGACGAAATTATAAATGGCGTTTCTGAAAGAGGAGGACATCCGGTTATCCGTAAAAAAATGACGCAATGGAGCATGAGAATTTCGGCTTATGCAGAGCGTTTGCTTTCAGGTTTGGAAACTATCGATTGGACAGAATCTTTGAAAGAAAGCCAGAGAAACTGGATTGGGAAATCAGTTGGAGCTTCAGTAACTTTTAAAGTAAAAGACTCTCAATTTGAAAGAAATGCAGTAGATTATATTTTAAGTGGAGACGAAACAAACAATCATACGATTGAAGTTTTTACAACCCGTCCTGATACTATTTTTGGTGTTACTTTTATGACTTTGGCTCCAGAACATGAATTGGTAGCAAAAATCACAACGCCAGAACAAAAGAAAGCTGTAGAAGCCTATGTTGAAGCAACCTCTAAGAGAAGCGAACGTGATAGAATGGCCGATGTAAAAACTATTTCAGGGGTATTCACAGGAGCTTATGCAGAACATCCGTTTACAAAAGAAGCTATTCCGGTTTGGATTGGTGACTATGTGTTGGCAGGATATGGAACCGGAGCTGTTATGGCCGTTCCTTGTGGTGATGAGCGTGATTATGCTTTTGCCAAACATTTCAATATCCCGATTAAAAATATTTTTGGAGGTGTTGATATTTCAGAAGAAGCTTATGCCTCAAAAGATAATGTGGTAATTGACAATTCTGATTTCCTAAACGGATTGGATTACAAGAAGGCTACTAAAAAAGCAATCGAAGCACTGGAAGAATTAGGGCAAGGAAAAGGAAAAACCAATTATCGTTTGCGTGATGCAGTTTTTTCCCGTCAGAGATATTGGGGCGAGCCTTTCCCGGTTTATTATGTAAACGGATTGCCACAGATGATTGAAGCACAACATTTGCCAATTCGTCTTCCGGAAGTAGAAAAATATTTGCCAACAGAAGATGGTCAGCCGCCTTTAGGAAATGCATCGGAATGGGCATGGGATACAAAAAATGCTACAGTTGTTGGCAATGAGTTGATAGACGATGTTACTGTTTTTCCTTTAGAACTGAATACGATGCCGGGTTGGGCGGGAAGTTCCTGGTACTGGCTTCGCTATATGGATGCCCATAATGAAGAAGAGTTTGTTTCTGAAGAAGCTCAAAATTATTGGCAAAATGTCGATTTATATATAGGAGGTAGTGAGCATGCTACGGGCCACTTGTTGTACTCACGTTTCTGGAACAAATTTTTGAAAGACAGAGGTTTTGTTAACCAAGAAGAACCGTTCAAGAAATTAATCAATCAAGGAATGATTTTGGGAATGAGTGCTTTGGTTTACAGAATTTCCGGAACCAATACTTATGTTTCTAAAAACATCAAAAATAATTACGAAACGGAAGGACTTCACATAGATGTAAGTCTTGTGAATTCTTCTGATGAAATTGATATCGAGAAATTAAGACAATGGCAGCCTCAATTCAATGATGCAGAATTTGTAACAGAAAACGGAAGATTTTTTGTAGGCAGAGAAGTAGAGAAAATGTCCAAACGTTGGTATAATGTTGTCAATCCGGATGACATTTGTAATGAATACGGAGCTGATACATTGCGTTTGTATGAAATGTTCTTGGGGCCGTTAGAGCAAGCCAAGCCATGGAATACTGCCGGAATAACAGGTGTTTTTGGATTCTTGAAAAAGCTTTGGAAGTTGTATTTTGATGATAATGGTTTGATTGTAAATTCAAATCCTGCATCACCAGAAGCGTTGAAGACTTTGCATAAGACAATCAAAAAAGTACAGGAAGATATCGAGAACTTCTCGTTCAACACTTCGGTAAGTTCTTTTATGATTGCTGTAAATGAATTGACGGCAATGAACTGCCACGAACGTTCTATCCTAGAGCCGTTAGCTGTAGTGATTTCGCCTTATGCGCCACATATCGCTGAAGAATTATGGGAAAGATTAGGACATAAAGAAAGTATTTCTGCAGTTCCTTTTCCACGATTCAATCCAGAATATCTGATAGAGAATAATAAAGAATATCCAGTATCGTTCAACGGAAAAATGCGTTTTACGATCAATCTTCCGTTGGACTTGACCGTAAAGGAAATTGAAGATATAGTTATGGCTGATGAAAGAACAATTAAACAATTGGATGGTAAAACACCTAACAAGATTATCATCGTTCCAGGAAAAATCATCAATTTGGTAGGCTGATTTTAAGAGAATATTAGCACTGACAAACTTTCAGTATTGACAAAACCTCGCTATATTGGCGAGGTTTTTGTTTATAACTTAACAATCAAAAAACAAAAAAAATGATTGGATATTATATCTTAATAGGGGTTATCGCATTGGTCAGTTGGGCTGTTAGTGCCAAGCTGCAAAGCAAATTTGAATTTTATTCGAAAGTACATTTACGCAATGGGATGAGCGGTGCAGAAATTGCCGAGAAAATGTTGCAAGACCACGGCATTACAGGTGTGCGTGTCATTTCGACTCCTGGTCGATTAACTGACCATTATAATCCGGCAGACAAAACAGTAAATCTGAGCGAAGCTGTGTATAATCAAAGAAATGCAGCTGCTGCGGCTGTTGCAGCCCATGAAGTTGGTCATGCCGTACAGCATGCCCAGGCTTATGAGTGGTTGAATATGCGTTCCAGATTAGTTCCGGTTGTTAGTGTAACTTCAGGAATGTCGCAATGGGTTGTTATTGGAGGATTGATCCTTGGGGCAGCTACCGGTTTTGTAGGAGGCTTCTATATTGCAGTAGCTGGTTTGGTTATGATGGCGTTTGCTACTCTATTCAGTTTTATTACACTTCCTGTTGAATATGATGCTAGCAACAGAGCTTTGGCCTGGTTGAAAAATAAAAACATGTTGAGTCAGCAAGAATATGCCGGTGCGGAAGATTCTTTAAAATGGGCCGCACGAACCTACCTAGTAGCGGCAATAGGTTCATTAGCTTCGCTATTGTATTGGGCATTGCAGGTTTTTGGTGGAAGAAGAGATTAAAAAGAATTTGAGATGGCAGATCTTAAATCGTAGAATACAATAATTAAATGATCCGTGTTAAATAAGCACGGATTTTTTTATAGTGGTATTTTCTATATTCTCGAAAGATTAAGCTAGTTTGTTTAAGGCTATTCAACTTTACTCGCAAACATCTCGCGACTAACATCAAAAATCTCAAATCTCAAATCCCAAACCATAAATCTCCAACCTACAACTGAATCTGCCTTTCTATCTGCTGGTCTAAAGAAATAAAAGTTTCTGTTCTGGAAACGCCTTCAATAACCTGTATCTTGGTATTTAGTAATTGCATCAGGTGTTCGTTGTCACGACAAATCATTTTGATAAGGATTGACCAATTCCCCGTTGTATAATGGCACTCCAGGACTTCAGGAATTTTTCGTAATTCACGAACAGCTTCGGGATTTCTAGCTGCTTTATCCAGATAGATTCCCACAAAAGCCATAGTGCTGTAGCCTAAAACTTTTGTGCTTACTACAAATTTTGATCCTGAAATAACACCTGCTTGCTCCAACTTTCGAAGACGCTGATGGATAGCAGCTCCGGAAATTCCAATTTTGTTGGCAATTTGAAGTATTGGTTTTCGGGCATCTTCCATCAAGTCACGAAGGATTTCTTTGTCGATGCCGTCAATTTCTATTTGTAAGGAATTAATCTTCATAAGTTTTGATTTGTAACTGAATTGAAGATTTCAGTTTGATTTTAAATCAAAAATATGAATTTATGTTTTATTTTGGTGTATTGCTGCCGCAGATTACACAGATTCGCACAGATTTTTATTAGTTTAGTTAATCAATGGAAATCTATGCGAATCTGTGGTTAAATATTTTTATCCTGCAACATGCATCGGGTTATAACCCATATAAGGAACTTCTTTTTCATTAAAAGTAACGCCATAGTTTTCCAGTTCTTTCAATATCGGAAGATAAACCTCTTTGCGTATTGGCAGTTGAACTCCAGGAGTTTTGATATTTCCGTTTAAAATCTGCAAAGTAGCTATGGCTACAGGAAGACCAACGGTTTTTGCCATGGCGGTGTAAGTCTGGTCATCACCAATGCAAACCATAGTGGAATCAATCTGTTTTTCTTTGCCGTTAAGTACATAGCCAAATTTATGATACATCACGATCATGTCTTTGTCATGTTCTTCCAACGACCAGCTTTCGCTTAATATTTTTTCAAGAATCTGTGCCGGTGTAGCATTTTTCAGTCCGACAATTTTTTTGCTATTGAACAAGTCCAGTTCTAATAGCTTATCCCATTTGATGTCGTCCTGATCTATTTTTAGAATCAGTCGTAATTTGATTTCTACAGAATCAGTCGGATGGTAAGGCAAGAAAGAATTTGTGAACTCACGATACGTCATGGTTTCAGAATTTTCCATAACATAACTATCGTCCGTCATTCCAAGCTGTACAAACATATTCCAGGCTTTCGAAAATCCTACCCTGCGGATAGTTCCTCTGTATAATGTCAGAGCATCATCAAGTCCGTAAACACTTCTGTATTTTAAGGAGTCACGATTGGCATAACCTTCAAATCGACCGTAGCCTTCAACTTCCATAAATTCTGTCCTTCTAAATAATTTATGGTATGGGATGTATTTATAAGTACCTTCCTGAATAAATTTGGCAGCACCGCCTTGTCCAGCCAATACTACATTTCTAGGATTCCAGGTGAATTTATAGTTCCAAAGATTATTGTCGGATTCTGGAGCCACAAGTCCGCCGCAAAAAGATTCAAAAAGAATAATTTTTCCGCCCTGTTCACGAATTTCGTCAATTACTTTCATGGCGCTCATGTGGTCTATCCCGGGATCAAGTCCAATTTCATTCATGAAAACCAGATTATTTTCTTTGGCTTGAGTATCCAGATTTTGCATAGCTTCGCTGATATAGGAAGCGGTAACCATATGTTTTTTATATGTAATGCAATCTTTTGCTACTTCAATATGCATATGAGCAGGAAGCATTGAAATGACAATATCTGCTTTTTGGATTTCTTCTTTTCTCTGGCTTTCGTTAAAAATATCGAAAGCAATTGCAGTTGCATTTTTATGGTTTTTGGTTTTTCTCTGAGCCAATTCCAGCGAAAGATCGCCAATGGTGAGGTGTAGGTTTTCTTCTTCCGATTTGTTTAGAAGATATTGTATTAGTGAAGAAGCAGACCTTCCGGCCCCAATAATTAGAATATGTCTCATGAAAAACCGTAAATTTTTAATAATAACACAAAAGTAGGTATTTGTTATATTTTAAAAAACTTAATATCGGTTTGATTATCATAAAGTTTTCAAGATGCTTAACTTTGTGGTAAATTTAATCAACAATGGATAGAAAGATTATTTCTGCCGCGGCAATTTTAGGTTTTGTCGCTATTATATTAGGTGCATTTGGTGCTCATGCTTTAAAAAAAGTTCTTGATGTTGAGCAATTGGTATCTTTTGAAACCGGTGTACGATATCAAATGTATCATGCGTTATTTCTGCTATTTCTTGGAAGTACAAAATTGGTGTCTGACAAGACTAAAAAAAATATTTACTACTTAGTCCTATCTGGTGTTTTGTTATTTTCAGGTTCTATTTATCTTTTGGCTACCAGAAATATAACAAACGTAGATTTTAGCGTTATAGGATTTATAACACCTATTGGAGGATTGCTGATGATTATAGCCTGGGCTTTGCTTTTTTTAAATATACTTAAGGGAAAAGCATAAAGTTTTATCAAATATATTCAATCTGAAATTTAATTTTTACTTTTGCCAAATAATTTTAAACACAACTCAATTAGAATTCTATGGATAATTACACCCAGTTCACGAAAACGATTTCGTTAGAGAAATATGGAATCAAGAATGTTGAAGAAGTGATTTACAATCCTTCTTATGAAATGCTGTATGCGGAAGAGTTAAATCCAAATCTCAAAGGGTTTGAAAAAGGGCAGCTGACAGAACTAGGAGCAGTAAATGTAATGACGGGTGATTTTACAGGACGTTCTCCAAAAGATAAATATGTAGTTCAGGATGATGTTACTAAAGATACTATCTGGTGGACATCAGATAAGGCTGTTAATGACAACAAGCCAATTAGCCAACAAACTTGGGAGGCTTTAAAAAAGACAACTGTAGATCAGCTTTCGGGCAAGAAACTATATGTGGTTGATGCGTTTTGCGGAGCCAATGAAAATACAAGACTAAAAGTAAGATTTATTGTTGAGGTAGCTTGGCAGGCGCATTTTGTAAAAAATATGTTTATCCGCCCAACAGAAGAAGAGCTTGAGAATTATGGAGAGCCTGATTTTGTGGTAATGAATGCTTCAAAAACTGAATTTTCAGATTATAAGGCACATGGTTTGAACTCTGAAGTATATATTGCTTTTAATCTTACTGAAAAAGTTCAGATTATTGGAGGTACATGGTACGGTGGCGAGATGAAAAAAGGTCTTTTTGCCATGATGAACTATTACCTTCCGTTACAGGGAATTGCTTCTATGCACTGTTCTGCCAACAAAGGAAAAGATGGTGATGTTGCTGTTTTCTTCGGATTGTCCGGAACAGGAAAAACAACACTTTCAACAGATCCAAAACGTGAATTGATTGGTGATGATGAGCACGGTTGGGATAATGACGGTGTTTTCAATTTTGAAGGAGGATGTTATGCAAAAACAATCGACTTAAGCAAAGAAAACGAGCCGGACATTTATAATGCTATCAAAAAAGATGCGTTGCTTGAAAACGTAACAGTTGATGCAGACGGCAAAATTGATTTTAAAGATGGTTCTGTAACTCAAAACACAAGAGTTTCATATCCTATTTACCATATTGATAATATTGTGAAGCCGGTTTCTAAAGCTGGACACGCTTCAAAAGTAATTTTCCTTACGGCAGATGCATTTGGAGTTATGCCTCCGGTAGCGAAACTTTCGCCAGAGCAGACTAAATATCACTTCCTTTCTGGATTTACTGCAAAATTAGCAGGTACGGAAAGAGGAGTAACTAAACCGGAACCTACTTTCTCAGCTTGTTTCGGAAAAGCATTCCTTTCGCTTCACCCAACACAATACGGCCAGGAATTGGTGAAAAAGATGGAAGAGCACAATGCAACAGCTTATTTGGTAAATACAGGTTGGAATGGTACCGGAAAAAGAATTTCTATTAAAAATACAAGAGCAATCATCGACAGAATTTTAGACGGTTCACTTGAAAAAGCTGAAACTACTACATTGCCGATTTTTAATTTCGAAATTCCAACTGCTTTAGAAGGTGTGGATTCTGATATTCTTGATCCAAGAAAAACGTATGCTGATGCGTCAGAATGGGAAGAGAAAGCTATGGATTTAGGAAAGTTGTTTGTAAAGAACTTTGCACAATATGCCACTAATGAAGAAGGTGAAAATCTTGTAAAAGCTGGACCGCAACTATAAAATAACAAACTAACCAAAAAAAAGCTCAACAATATTGTTGAGCTTTTTTTGGTTAAAATATCTGTCTTTAAGTTTTATTCTTTAATTATTTTCAAAGTTTTTACTCCAACACCTGAAATAACTTTAATTAAATATGTTCCTGAAGTTAAGTGTGAGGCATCAATAGAGCTTTCATTGTTGTGGATGTTTTTAGTTGCCACTTTTTGCCCTAATAAATTATAAATAGATACAGCAGTAATTTCTTTATCAAATGAAAGATTTAATAAATCTCTAACTGGGTTTGGATATACTTTTAATTCATTAATTGCAAAATCTTTAGTGGAAAGTGCTGAGGAATAACATGAAATAGAATTGAATGAGTTTTTATTAACATTGGTTTCGTCTCCAAGTTGACCATAATTATTTCTACCCGTTGACTTTATAAAATTAGCGGTATTTTTCACTAAAACATGTTCTGTTCCTGCTGATACATCAGCATTGTCTGAAGATGTTCCTACTTGTGTTGGTCTGCTTTTTATTTGTGAAGAAACACCATTTCCTAACTCTCCATATAAGCCCTCTCCCCAGCTCCAAAGTGTACCGTCTGTTTTAATTGCGTAAGTAAAAGAATATCCTGCTGCTATTTTTTGCCAATCAGTTGATACGCCTATTTGTACAGGACTGTTTCTGTCTGTTGTAGTGCCATCTCCCAGCTGACCCCCGGGATTTGCTCCCCAAGCCCAAAGTGTACCGTCTGTTTTTATGGCTACAGAATGATATCCATTGGAAGAAATTTTTTGCCAATTAGTATCAGTTCCAACTTGAGTAATGCTATTAAGAGAAACTACAACATAACCTAAGCCCAACTCTCCGTTTGCATTATAACCCCAACTCCAAAGTGTACCATCTGTTTTGATGGCTAAATTATGGTCATTTTTAGTAGCTATTTCTTGCCAAGTAGCCGTGCCTAATTGTATTGGTGTTGATTTATTAACTGTAGTATTATCACCTAATTGCCCATAATGATTTCTACCACTACCCCATAAAGTGCCATCTGTTTTTAATGCTATAAAATGTTCTTCTCCGGCATTAATATTTTGCCAATTAGTATCAGTACCTACTTGTGTTGGGGTAGCTACAATAGTTGCGGCTCCTTGTCCTAATTGCCCATATTGATTTCTTCCCCAAGACCAAAGCGTGCCATCAGCCTTAATTGCATAGGATGTTCTTAAACTTGTAGATATTTTAACCCAATTGTTTGCTGTGCCAATTTGTGCTGGAGTGTTTTTATTTACCGTAGTGTCATCGCCTAATTGAGAATAATCATTTCTTCCCCATGCCCAAAGCGTCCCGTCATTTTTAATTGCCAAAGAGTGATCATAACCAGCACTCACACTTTGCCAGCATTGTGCAGACATTTGTAATGATAAAAATAATAATAAAATTGTAATTGTTCTTTTCATTGTTTTTCTGTTTTTATCTGAATCCATTTCAGATATTATTAATGGTTGCTTGTAGATTTGGTTTTAAATTATTTTTTTGATTCGCTTAGTGTGATTGTTTTTTGAAATTCAAAAATCTGGCAAATCTAATTAATAAAAAAAGTAAATTTTAAGCGATGAACATTCGTTAGTAAATCAAGGACATTCGTTGGTGATTCTCGTTTTCCCGCAAAATAAAACCCCAAATTCTATTGAATTTGGGGTTTTTATATATTTTGAAATTTTATTTTTATTTTACTTCTTTATTTGCTTTTGCAATATACTTTTCTAAAGCCATAGTCATAGACGGAGCTTCCGGAGACGGAGCCATAATGTCGACTCTTAGTCCATGATCCAAAGCCTCCTTTTGCGTAGTGCTTCCAAAAACGGCAATTCTAGTGTTGTTTTGTTCAAAATCAGGGAAGTTCATGAACAAAGACTTGATTCCTGTTGGACTGAAAAAAGCCAAAACATCATAATAAACATCTGCCAAGTCTGACAAGTCGCTCATTACTGTTTTGTAAAAAGTGGCTTGAGTCCAATTAACTTTTAAGTTATTTAATGTTTGTGGAGCATCAGCATTTAACTGATCAGAAGCTGGTAAAAGAAATTTCTCGTCCTTATATTTCTTAATAAGCGGAGATAAATCGGCGAAGTCTTTTTGCCCTACATAAATCTTGCGCTTTCTGTAGATTACATATTTTTGAAGGTAAAAAGCAATGGCTTCTGACTGACAAAAATATTTCAAATCTTCGGGAATCTTATACCTCATTTCTTCTGCTACTCTGAAAAAATGATCGATGGAATTTTTGCTAGTTAAGATAATGGCTGTAAAATTGTTCAAGTCAATTTTTTGCTGTCTCACGTCTTTTGCGCTAACGCCCTCAACGTGGATAAAAGGCCTGAAATCAATTTTGACTTTGTGCTTTTGTTGCAACTCAAAATATGGAGAGTTTTCTACTTTAGGCTCTGGCTGCGAAACCAAAATTGTTTTCACTTTCATAGTTGACGTTTTCTTGTGTACTACCTTTTTGTAAACCAATAATACATGAAATAATAAGGTGCTATTTCAAGTGCGCAAAGATACAAAATAAAATAAAACAACTTGCCAATAATCAAATTTTGATAAATTTTTAAAGAAAGAAGATAAGTAAGTATGTTTATTAACAAAATGATAGCAATAAGAAAATATATTAATAAATCTATTGGCGTATCGTTATAGAACAAAATTACATTTAAGGGAAGGATACAAAGTCCGATATAAGTTCTGTAGCTAACTTTTTGTAAATTAAATTGTTCGCTAAATTCTTCAATATTAAAAGAAGTGGCTATAATCTTCTCTATGAGGTATTTAGAAAGTATGAAAACACTCAGCAGCGTAACGATTTGAACATAAGTAATCCAATCGGTTTTAGAAGTATATCCGAAATAACTCAGGATAATCTGAATAAAAAACGCAAAGGAAATCACTTGTACCACAAACAGTGAAATCGTAAACCAGTTCATAAGGTTGCCACTATCTCTGTAGATCTTGATGTATTTGTCACTGTATGCCAATCTGGAAAAATCTGAAAAACGACCTTCGAAAACGCCTTTTGTGGCAGCAATAAGTACAAAGCAAAGCACAAAGAGGATGGTTGCCCAATCTCTGCTTTCCAAAATCCTCGGCTGTAAAACGATTTCTAACATGGCGTAAAATTAGTGATTTTTATTACTTTCTTTTTTATTTTTTTCGAAGTAGGTCTATTGATTATTATCAGGAAATTAGGTTATATAAAGGAGAAAAAAGAAATAGGGCAAAAAGCGAATAAACCCTATAAAAATTAAGAAATACAGAGATTATTATAATTTTATTATGAATCGGCTACTATAAAAAGTTTACTTTTGTCATGAAATTATGCAAATATGAATGACGGCATTGTTATAATTCCTACTTATAACGAAATTGAAAATATCGAAAGTATCATCAGGACTGTATTTTCTTTGCAGAAGCCGTTTCATGTTTTGATTATTGATGATAATTCTCCAGATCATACTGCCCAAAAAGTAATCGCGCTTCAGGAAGAATATCCCGGGAGGCTTTTTTTAGAGCAGCGAAGTAAAAAATCAGGTTTGGGTACCGCTTATGTGCATGGCTTTAAATGGGCCATTGATCGTGAATATGAATACATTTTTGAAATGGATGCTGATTTCTCACACAATCCACATGATTTAGAAAAGTTATATGATTCCTGCCGTTTTGGTATATATGATGTTGCTATCGGTTCCCGATATGTTACAGGAGTAAATGTTGTGAATTGGCCTTTAAGCCGCGTTTTACTTTCCTATTTTGCATCCGTCTATGTCAGATTGATTACCGGAATGGAAATTCGCGATACGACAGCCGGATTTGTATGTTACAAGCAAAATGTACTGAAAAGCATTAATCTGGACAAGATAAAATTTATAGGTTATGCCTTCCAGATTGAAATGAAATATAGGGCATATGCCAGAAAATTTAAAATTGTTGAAGTGCCAATTATTTTCACAGATAGGACAAAAGGACAATCAAAAATGAGCAATTCTATTATTAAAGAGGCCATTTTTGGTGTTATTGTCTTAAGGGTAAAGAAAATGTTCAACAATCTGTAAGGAGCTTTCCTGGCAGTTTTAATGTGCGAAAAAAACAAAGAAAGAAGAGATGAAAAGTGTTTTGATTAAGAATGCCAAAATAGTAAATGAGGGGACTATTTTTGAAGGAGACGTTTTAATTGAAAACGAATTTATTGTTGAGATTGCGGAAACCATCAGTGCAAAATCATCATCAACAAAAATTATCAATGCCGAAGGCAATTATTTGATTCCCGGAGCTATTGACGACCAGGTGCATTTTCGTGAGCCAGGCTTAACACATAAAGGAGATATTGCTTCAGAATCGCGTGCTGCTGTTGCAGGAGGTATCACTTCTTTTATTGAAATGCCCAATACAAATCCTCAGGCGACAACTATAGAGCTGCTTGAAGATAAATTTACGATTGCTTCCGAAAAATCCATAGCAAACTATTCTTTCATGTTTGGTGGAACTAACGATAATTTGGACGAAATCCTGAAGGTGAATCCTAAGACGGTTGCCGGGCTAAAATTATTTTTAGGCTCTTCAACAGGAAACATGCTTGTAGATAATGAAGAGGTTTTGGAAAAAATCTTTGCAAGCACTCCTTTGTTGATTGCGGTACATTGCGAAGATGAAACTACAATTAAAAATAATCTTGCAAAATATAAAGAAGAATACGGTGACGATATTCCAATGAAGTTTCATCATCTGATTCGAAGCGAAGAAGCATGTTATTTGTCTTCTTCAAAAGCAATTGAATTGGCGAAGAAAACCGGAGCAAGACTGCATGTTTTCCATCTTTCAACTGCAAAAGAAATGAAGCTTTTTACCAATAAAATTCCTTTAGAAGAGAAAAAGATTACTGCCGAAGCCTGCATACATCATCTTTGGTTTACGAATGAGGATTATGACAAAAAAGGAAGTCTTATTAAATGGAATCCTGCTGTAAAAACCCAGGCTGACAAAGATGCGCTTTGGGAAGCTTTACTTGATGACAGAATTGATGTTATTGCAACAGATCACGCTCCGCATACTTTAGAAGAGAAGAAAAATCCATATACATCCGCGCCTTCAGGCGGACCTCTTGTGCAACATGCCGTTGTTGCTATGTTTGAGGCTTTCCATCAGGGGAAAATTTCTGTTGAGAAAATAGTAGAGAAAATGGCTCATAATCCAGCGAAAATTTTTAAAATCCAAAAAAGAGGTTTTATCAAAGTGGGTTATTATGCCGATTTGACGATTGTCAATGCCGGATTGCCTTGGAGTGTTAAAAAAGAAAATATTCTATACAAATGTGGCTGGTCGCCCTTTGAAGGATATACCTTTAAATCAAGAATAACCCATACATTTGTAAATGGAGAATTGGTCTATAATAATTTTAAGGTGAAAGATGTACACCCTGGAATGCGATTGGAATTTGACCGTTAATAGAAAAGTATGAAAAAATGTTTCCTATTGCTGGTTTTGCTAAGTATGGCTTCCTGTCAGAAAAAAGCAATTGAAGCGCCTGCTAATCTTATTCCAAAAGATAAGATGAAGCAGATTATCTATGATCTTTCTTTGCTTCAGGCTCTAAAAGGCGTCAATCAGGCGGCTTTGGATTCCAATGGTGTTAATGCAGCTGCTGTTTATAAAAAATATAAAGTAGATAGCCTTCAGTTTGCGAAAAGTGACCAGTATTATGCCATAGAAAATATTAAGGAGTACGAAAAAATGTATGAAGGAATCAGTGAGTTGGCGGCAAAAGAAAAGATACATATAGATAGTCTGCTTAAGAAAGAAGTTGATACGACGAAAGTTCTGGAAAAGAATAAGATAGAGACTAAAGACAGTAGCGTTAAACAGTAACGGCAATTTTAGATATATAATTACCAATGTCCTCAAATTCAAAATTGAGGGCATTTTTTATTTTAGAGTTGTCGAATTCGGATTGTGTATGCAATGAGATAGCAGTTGCTTTAGATAGTATTCTTTTTTTGAAGAAAATTTTAGAAATTAGCCAGTCGATTCTCCATGCCAGTCCGGTTACCCAAGGTTTTAGATATACGGAAGGCTTTTTTTTACCCAATGCTGTTGCAATAAGATCCGAGAGTCTATGGTAGGTAATGCTTTCCGTAACCAAAATAAAACGCTCTTTTTGGATAGTGCTTTTCATGAGCTTGTACATAGATCTTGTAACGTCTTCTACAGTTACAAATCCGGTAGCACCTTCGGTATAATACTTCAACCCTTTTTTTATCCGCTGGAATATTTCGCCACTTCCACCATTCCAAAAACCAGGTCCTAATATAACGCCAGGATTCACAATGGCAACAGGAAGGCCTTCCTGCTGACCGCGCCATACTTCCATTTCGGCTCCAAATTTGGATATGGCATAATCACTTTTGGCTATTTCCGGATTCCATTCCGTTTCTTCCGTAATGATGGTTTCGTTTCCCTGAAGATCCCCCAGTGCCGCAATAGAACTCACATAGCAAAGTTTTTTGATGTGATGGGCCAGACAAAGGTTGACGATATTTGCCGTACCCTCGATATTTGTCTTGCGTAGCTGTTCTTCGTCGCCCGGATCAAAAGAGATAAATGCAGCACAATGATATACATAATCTATGTTTTCAAATACTTTTTCAAGAGAGGGAATGTCGGTCAGGCAGCCTTGGGTCCAATTGATTTTTTCGAAAAGAGTCAATTGTTCTTTCCATTCGAAAAGTGCTTTTGTTTGTTGTATGTTTTTTTCGTTTCTATAGAGTGCCCGTACTTCTTCTCCATTCTCAAGAAGAAGGAGTAAAAGATGTGAACCTACTAATCCGGTAGCGCCTGTTACTAAAACCATAGTTGCAAATATAAGGAGATTGTTGGATAAAGTGCCAGAACGATAAAGCTACAATTTCTTTTAGATTGTATGCAAATAAATTAGAAATGGGAGCCATTCGGATTTTCTAATTACTTCAATACCCTTATCTTTGCGCAAATTAGTAGAAAAATGAAAAATTTAGTTGAAGAATTAAAATGGAGAGGGCTGTATCATGATAGCATGCCCGGAACAGAAGAACAATTGCTTAAAGAAGCAACGACTGCCTATATTGGATTTGATCCTACGGCAGACTCATTGCATATTGGAAGCATGGTTCAGATCATTCTCCTTGTTCATCTAAAGAATTTCGGGCACCAGCCAATTGCTTTGATAGGCGGTGCTACAGGAATGATTGGAGATCCATCTGGAAAATCTGATGAAAGAAACCTGTTAAATGAAGAAACATTGGCCAAAAATGTAGCCGGAATCAAAAGCGTATTATCCCGTTTTCTGGATTTTGGTACTGATGGTAAAAATGCTCCGTTCATGGTTAATAACTATGACTGGATGAAAGAGTTTTCATTTATTGATTTTGCCCGCGAAGTAGGAAAGCGCATCACGGTAAACTACATGATGGCAAAAGATTCTGTAAAAAAGAGATTCAGTGGAGAAGGAGAAGGTATGTCGTTTACAGAATTTACCTATCAATTGATCCAAGGATACGATTTCTATCATTTATATAAAAACTACAACTGTATTTTGCAAATGGGCGGTTCTGATCAATGGGGTAATATTACTACCGGAACAGAATTGGTACGAAGAATGGGCGGTGAAAATGCAAAAGCCTATGCCTTGACTACTCCATTGATTACAAAATCTGACGGTTCAAAATTTGGTAAATCGGAAGGTGGTAATATCTGGTTGGATGCCGACAAGACTTCGGTATATAAATTTTACCAATTCTGGGTTAATACGACCGATGTGGATGCTGAAAAATACATCAAGATTTTCACATTCCTTGATAAGGATACGATCGATGTCCTGATTGAAGAACACAGACAGGCACCGCATTTGCGTATCCTTCAGAAAAAACTGGCTGAAGAAATCACGGTTTTTGTTCATAGCAAAGAAGAATTGGATAAGGCAATCCAGGCATCAAACATTTTGTTCGGAAATGCGACTTCAGAAGATTTAAAGCAATTGGATGGAGCTACTTTTCTTGAAGTTTTTGATGGGGTTCCACAAGCAGAAGTTGCAAAAGGAGACATTGAAAACGGAATTGATATTGTTTCGTTGCTGAATGAAAAGACTGGATTTTTAAAATCGAATGGTGAAGCAAGAAGAGCTTTGTCTGAAAACTCAATTTCTGTAAATAGAGAAAAAGTAACCGAAGAATCTCAGGTTTCATCAAAAGATCTGATCAACGGTCAGTTTATCCTTTTACAACGAGGAAAGAAAAATTATTTTGTAATAAGAGCTGTCTAAGCTTTACATATAACTTTAAAAAAAGGAGACTTCATAGTCTCCTTTTTTTATTTATAAATGTTAAATATATCAGAATATTTCTTAAATTTGAGAAAAGGATTACAAACGATGTTTGTAATACAATAGTCAATAGTTCGATTTCAAAGAGATCCCCACAAATTATCTTATTTCAACTAATTCAAAGACTATGGATATATTTAGACATTTTCAAAGTGCTTTTTTGAAAACCAGTTTTCTTATTTGTCTGCTATCATCGGACAGTGTTTTCTCGCAAACTTCTCAAGCAGACGAAAATGAAAAAAAAGAAGCCGTAACCTATCCTAAATTTTCAGTAAAAGGACTTTTTCAAGGACAATACGCTGCAAGCCTGAATACGAATGTGGATATAGACGGACTGCATCATTCTGATGGGGAAGAAGTCAGTAATTCGTTCCTTATCAAACGAGGCCGGCTTCAGGTAAAGGCAATCATTAGTGACCGTACAGACGTAACGATGTCAGTCAACCTGGCAGATTTTAAATCCGACCCCAAAAACAAAGTATTGGAAAATGCCTATATCTCGTATAAGCTGACAGATAAGATAAGTATAACGGCTGGCCAGTTCAGACCTTTTTTCGGACTTGAGAATACTTATCCAATCGATATTGTCAAATCCATCGATTTTTCAAACCAGTATTATGAATTTGGTACTAATGGATGGGAAAGTTTCCAGATTGGGGCTTCTGTTTCTGTGAGAGATTCTATAGGCAAGATGCCCATTCAATATGGACTTACCGTATTTAATGGAAATGGAAGAAATCAAAACAATGATAAGGACAACGGCAAGCAGTATACGGGCCGGTTTCTTCTTCGGCTATCAGAAAAAAATAATGTCAATTTGGGATTAAACGGAGGATTAGGACAGGTTTTTCGCAAAGATGTTTATGCCGCCGGATTTGATGTGACTTCCAATTTCCATTTGTCAGAGAAATTTTCACTTGAATTGCAACTTGAGGCGAAACAAGGCACAAACCATGCGCTTTTTTTCAGTATGCTGCTAGCAGAAAGAATATATGATCTGAACCGATACCAGACCAGGGGATTTTATTTCCTTCCGAATTTGAGATATGATATCCAGTACAGAAGACTAAGTTCTATAGAATTTTCTTGCCGATACGAATATCTTGATTCCAGCTTTAGGGTCAATTCTAATTTAAGACAGACCTGGCTGCCTATGCTGAGCTTAGAGTTTTTAAAAAGCTATAATGCCAGAATACAGCTGGCAATGCAAATAGACGATTATAAAAGGAATATCCCGGATACTCCTATGTATGATAACAAGCTGTTTATTCTTCAAGTCCAAAGCCGTTTTTAGCTAAAACATATTTATCATGAAAGAAATAAAAATCTCCCGTTTGGCCATTACCGTGCTGTTTGGTGCAGCAATTTGGCTTTCTCCGATTCCGGAAGGAGTAAAACCGGAAGCATGGCATTTACTGGCAATTTTTCTTGCGACAATTTTGGGAATAATTCTCAAAGCGGCAAGTATGGGAACGATGTGTATGATGGCGATAGCGGCTGTTGCATTAAGTGGCGTTTTGGCTCCTGGAAATCCTTCAAAATCAATTTCTCTCGCACTTCGAAGTTTTGGGGACAAGGTAATCTGGCTGATCGGAATATCATTTTTTATTGCGAGAGGATTTATTAAAACAGGACTTGGTAACAGGATTGCGTATCTTTTTGTAAGGATTTTTGGAAAAAGTTCCTTAGGCCTGGCCTACGGATTAGGTTTGGCCGATTTGGCTTTGGCACCAGCAATTCCAAGTAATACGGCACGTGGAGGGGGAATTATTTATCCGATAATGAAATCCATGTCCATCAGTTTTGATTCGGTTCCAGATAAGCCGGAAACGCATAGAAAACTGGGCTCATTTCTTACATTGAACAGTTACAACATGAACCTGATTGCTTCCTCTATGTTCCTGACCGGAACAGCAAGTAACCCTATGTGTCAAAAGTTTGCGGCAGATTTGGGGATTCATATTACATGGATGTCCTGGGCAATTGCCGGACTTGTGCCTGGTCTTGTGGCTTTTTTCGTTATTCCTTTGGTTTTATATAAAGTATATCCTCCTGAGTTGAAAAAAACAGGAGACGCACCCGCGCTTGCGAAACAAAAATTGGCAGAAATGGGACCGATTACCAAAAATGAATGGCTGATGCTTTTGGCTTTTACAGTGCTGCTTTTTTTATGGATTACCGGAGATTTGTTCGGAATTGATGCCACTACAACAGCTTTTCTTGGGCTGGTGCTTCTGCTATTGACTTCTGTACTTACTTGGGAAGATGTCAAAGCAGAAAAAGGAGCCTGGGATACCATAGTGTGGTTTGCAGTTCTGGTAATGATGGCTAGTTCTCTGAATGAATTGGGTTTTATAGGCTGGTTTAGCGAATTGATAAAGACTAAAATCGGAGACCTGAGTTGGCAGATTGCCTTTCCTGTTATTATGATTGTCTATTTCCTGAGCCATTATCTTTTTGCGAGTGCTACGGCTCATGTTGCTGCGATGTATGCGGCATTATTGGGTGTTGGAGTTTCCATAGGGATTCCCGGATTACTGTTGGCTTTTATGTTAGGATTTTGCGGTTCGTTTTATGGTACGCTGACACATTACGGACATGGGCCGGCACCGGTTTTCTTTGGAAGCGGATTTGTGGATATTAAAAATTGGTGGACAAAAGGTCTGATTACCGGAGTAATCATGCTTGTGATTTATATGGTTGTTGGTGGTCTGTGGATGAAAGTTATCGGCTATTATTAAACTGCTAAAGCACCATAAGGTTGCATCCGCGAATATCAGAATTATCAAAACGCCCCAATACTTCAAATGAATTGTTGGGTTGTTTTTTACCTAAATCTTGCGTAGCAATAAATGAACATGAATTAATGTTGGCTAGGTCGATCACGTTTATTCCACCGGTTTTCCCGTTTTCGATATAGGATAAAGCGTCTTCGGTATCACGAATGAGTACCTGCATCCAGTTTGGACATTCAAAAATGCCATTTCCAAGAGAATAGGCTTGTGACAGCAGTTCTGTCATTCCGTATTCTGAATGGATGGCATCAACTCCAAATCCGTTACAAAGCAATTCATGGAGTTCTTCCCGAATCATTTCCTTGCGTTTCCCTTTCATACCTCCGGTTTCCATTATGATTGTATTTTTCAATTGGAAATTCTGTTTCTCAATCAGGTCGAGCAGGGCATAGGTAACGCCAATTAAGATAATGTTTTCACCAGCTTCATCAAGCTGAAGCAGTTTTTGAATCAGGTCATCATAATTGCTGAGGTAAAAGCCGCTTTCCGGATGGTTGGACAGCCTAATCAGGTCATCAACCATATAAATAAGCGATGAACCTTCCCTTTCCAGATAGGATGGAAGAAGGGCAAGCACGGCATAATTTTCAACATTCCCATAAAATTGGGAGAATCCTTTTCGATAGCTTTCTTCGTATAAAGAAATATCGGTAACAAGGTGTCTGCTTGTTGCCATTCCTGTGGTTCCGGAACTTGTAAATGTTTCCTGAATTTTTTCCTGTGAAGATAGGACTTCGTGGCTTTTAAAAAATTGTATAGGCAGAAACGGAATTTGCTGTAATGATTTTACCTGCTGTTTTTCTACATTCAAAAATTTACAGAATTCATGATATACGCTGTTGTTGTCGTATTGGAACCGGAATACTTTCAGGGATATTTTTTCAAACTGCTTATTGTTGGAAATGCTGAATATGTCGGACGCTGGAATCAATGGGAATTGTTTTTGGCAAAGGTAATTATTTTAAAAACAAACCCCGACAGGATTTTATTCCTAGTCGGGGTAAAAGATAATTCAGTTCTGTTTTTAAACTATTTTTTGACCAATCTGGAAGTAATTGTTCTTCCGTCTCCGGTTTGTACCGTAACGATATACATTCCATTTTTATAATTGGAAAGGTCAATCTCATAAGAGTTAGCATCAAGCTCTTTCGAAAGTATCGTTTTCCCGTCAATAGAAGTTACCAGGATATTTCGGATTGGCTGGTCGTATTCTATAGTTGCTTTTTGCGTAGCAGGATTTGGATACAAAAGCAGTTTTTGAGGGACTTTGGTATCGGTTATTAACTTTTGAACATCTTTGTTTTCTGCCGGTGTCGGTTGTCTTCCCACAAATGTACCAGAACAACCTTGTATGTAGCCTCTAAATCTGGAGCCATTTGCAGAATAAAACCCTTTTTTAAGAGTAATGGCATTTTTGGCATGATATATTCCTACAGCTCCCGAGTTAATCGTGTTGTGGGCCGTAATCGTATTTGAAGTTTCCCTATTGTCCTGATTGCCGGAAGCAACATCATCACCCGGAGAGTATAATGTTATGTCTGGTACACAACAGTTTTGCTGTCCGGAAGGCAATACGGTAACGTCTATAGATACCGGACATTGAATAGTTTGTCCCGGGTTTGGCGTAAAGAAATATTGTGTTGTTCCCACCACGCTGGTGTTGATAGTAGCGGGACTCCAGCTTCCCTGGATATTATTGCCTAAAGTTGCCGGAAGTGCAGGAGGAATACTGTTATAACACAGTGTTCCTATTGACGGTAACCGTAGGATTTCCATAGTGTAGAACAGATAGGCATGAGTCGTTCCGTTGGTATTGGCATAATTTATCGTAAAGTTGTCTACTGCGTTAGAACACAACCAATGAACATCTGTATTTGGTGGAGTTCCGGCTGATACTGTAACACCGCTTGTCGTTGCACAACATCCGGCAGATGCAGTTACTCCGCTGAATGTAATGCTTGAAAAGCTGAAGGAATCGTTCCAATTTCCGTAATTGATATCATATACACGAAACCGGGTTATTATTACCTTTTCTGGAAAGGTGAATGTCAGATCTTTTGATGGAGCATTATTCCATGCACCTGTTGTCTGGAATACGGTTGGATTGGTAGGAATGCTGTAGAATACCATATTCAATCCTGTGCCGGTAGCCATTACATTTAATGTTCCGCCAGAATACGTTGCGGTAATGCCCGTCGTGTTTACAGGCACATTATCCCATATAATCTGTTCTTGTGAATACAGCTCTGAATGAAAAGAACCTGCTAAAAAACAAAAGAGGATAACCAGCCCTATTTTTGGTTTTTTGTATAGATTTTCCACATTTATTGCTTTAAGTTTTTCACTATCTCTTTTAACTCCTGGATTTCCTTATTCTGCTGAATCAGATACAGTGTCAGTTCCTCAATCTTTTCCTGTTGGATTTTTGTGATTTCACCCAATTCAATTCCTTCTTCTTTTACTTGTTGGGCGGAAGGAACGTTTGGCAGGTGGCCGTTATCTTCAATGTATTTCTCAACTTCTTCCAATGATTTTAGCTTATAGTCTTCAGCGAAAACATAATCGGCCCAGTCAGACTGAAGGTTGATTCTCACCTCTTCGGTAAGAATGCCGCCTTTTACAATCAGCCTGTAATGCGAAATATTTAATCCTCCTGAAAAATTAGGAAATGCTCCAAAGTCATCGCCAATACCTACTTTTCCGTTTAATTTGATGAGGTATTTTGAAAAATCACCCCAAATCAAGGGTGTTACATCATAGGCATTATTGATATGGAGCTTGTTGCTATCTGTTTCTCCGTAGCCTGCATAGGCTCCAATCAGGACATTACCTTCTCCTGTTGCTTTTGCGCCTGAGAAAGCTCCGATGAAAGTGTTTGTGTTTCCTTGATTTGATGCACCACTGGCATAACCTACATAAACGTTATGCCTTCCTTCATAATTATAAGATCCGGCGCTGGCACCTATAAAGGTATTTGAACTGCCTTCGCCATTATTGATTCCAGCCTGATGCCCAAAAAAGGAGTTGCTGTCTCCCGAGACATTTTTAGCGCCTGCCAAATGTCCAAAAAATGAATTATATGCATTTTCGGTAAAGCGTCCGGCCTGATAGCCATAAAACGCATTTTCTTTTTCAACGGTTCCTGCGTCGAGACCTCCGCTGGTTAATAGATTAGTCGAAGCGACATTTTGCGAATTTGCAGAAAAGATTCCGCCAAGCAGGAATCCTGCGCATAGGGTTTTTGTTAAGTTCATAATAATGTTGATTTAAGGTTTAACCTAAAATTAACACTATTTATATTATAAAAAAATAATTAATATGCTGTAAATGAGATAATTTGTTATTTAAATCTAAAAATAGATTTCAAAATAATAATTGAAGATTTTGAGAAAGGAATTTTAACGTGTAGTTGTATTTGTTCAAAAGGATATGGAAAATGATTTTAATAATTTCATTTTGCGATTTTATATGATAAAATAGCCCCAATTTAAATTGGGGCTATTAAGAATAGGAGAAACGTTATTGTTTTACTATTTTTTTAGTAATAGATTTTCCTGTGGATGTTCTTAAATTCAATAAGTAAACTCCTTTTTCATAAGGACTTAGGTCAAGCGAATAATAATTGACGTTTGCAGTCTTTTTATAATGAATGAGTTTACCTTCAATAGAATTCACAGTTATTTCTGTCATTAAAGAGTCTGATACTTCAATGTTTACAAAGTCAGGAGTTGGGTTTGGATAAATTAAAACCTGATCAATAGTATTTATAACCGGTTTTGTGTCACTTTGCTTTTGTGTTTTTGCCTGAGTACATGGCCCAATATGGGCAAGAAACACAGAACCATTTTTTATATGTGCATTTGGACTTATTACAACCGTTTGTCCTGCTTTTAAATCAATGTTTATACCGCTATTTACCGCATAGTTTGTATTGGTGGTTATGGTTTGCGATGCCTGATGTTGAGCGGTAGTAGTTTGCGTACTGTTAAAAGTTAAATTTACATCGCAAGTAGGTTGAGTAGTACATTGAGAGGTTATGGTTTTTGTTATGGTTTTTGAACATCCTGTCGCATTAGTAATGGTCAATGTAATAGTGCCTGGTAAGGAAGACCAATTAACTGTCACATCAGATTGATTATTTAGACCCGATATAACGCCTCCGCTAACGGACCATAGTGCTTTTTGCCCAGCAGCTAAGACCACAGAATTATTTGTAATAGGTGCTGTTGCTACACATGCTGTTGTACTTCCAAGTATTACAGGATTAATTGTATTTATGGCAAGGTTATATGTGATTGTAGTGGTTCCGGTATTTAATGTTATAGT
Organism: uncultured Flavobacterium sp.; assembly: GCA_964518395.1. Taxonomy (GTDB): domain Bacteria; phylum Bacteroidota; class Bacteroidia; order Flavobacteriales; family Flavobacteriaceae; genus Flavobacterium. The sequence continues at coordinate 35,741 of CAZFGA010000007.1, read as the reverse complement.
GTAATTTCCATAACCTGAAAAAACATGTGTCGGATTAAATTGGTTTGATGTATTATTACTTCCAGAACCAGGGTCTCCAAAGTTCCAGGAGAAACTATTACCACAAACATTAGGGGCAAATTTATAGGTAAAACAATCACTGGAAGTTGCAGAAATAGTATTGTTGTATGCACGTGAAAGTTTTGTTACCATATTAGGTAAACTAAAACTAAGGTCTTTCTCTACTCCTGGACCATTTCGCATATAAAAACAAGCATTTGGATTAGCTTCAGTTGTTAAGTTATTGGGAAAATGGATCACTCCTAATCTTTTGGTTCCATAAATACTAAGATAAAGTTTGTTGTCAGGTCCTTGTAGAATATCTCCAATTTGATTCGATTCTTTTGCAAGTTTAGCTCTGCTGTTTTCTATGTTGCTTGAATTCAAATTATATTGAAATATATCACTTGCTGGACTAGTAATATACAGCAAATTTGAATCTGGACTAAAACAAGCTCCATATGCGCCAAAATCGGCTATTTGTTTTTGGTTACTTATAGTGCCTTCAAATTTATTGAAATCAAATAAGTAAGCTCCATTGAAAGGACCTGAGTTCGTTGAGTAGACTAATTTATTTCCATTGGGAGAAATTTTAACAGAGGCAACCTGAATATCTTGCAAAACCGATGGAAGCGGAAATTCACTTTGGTAAGCCAGACCGTTGGTTGTTAGCGAATAAACAATTAGAGAAAACCCTGTGTTTTTCTTTAAAGAAGTAATAATCCAATAACCATTACATTTTTCCATGGCGGCTATTCCTTCTCCTCCATACAATGCCCCATTATCACCTGTTGAATATCCTAAGTTAGAAGGGAAGTTGATAGGTATGTTAATAGAGGATCCCATTGTTGTAACTCCATTATTGACATTTACCAAGCTATATCTAAATCCTTTAAGATTATGTTGAGAGTCTTTTGTGAATATATAATATTGGTTTGTATTGGCAGGATTTGGGATAATTAAACTTCCGGCTTTACTACTTAGATGACCAAAGAGCGGTGTTGTGGTATTGATTCTAGTATGGGAGCTATCCCAAACACTTATACTGTTTGTATAAAAAAGTAGATTGCCATTGGTGTCATTTTGAAAAGCGCAAGCTTCAGTGAAACTATTTCCGTTAGGAAGAAATCCATTCGCTATAGGAGTTCCCGTACTAAAATCTAATATATTGCTGGAGCTTAACAGCCAGTTTTTTTCAGTATTGTTAATTGGCTGGCAATTAGTTATGGTTATATATGCTGTTGAAATTACGCTTTCTGTCCCTCTCGTTACAGTTAAGGTTACTAAATAGGGAGAGTTAGAAATTGAAGTAAAAAGATGGGAAGGATTTGCCAGAGTTGATGTATTGTTAGCTCCTGACGATGGATCTCCAAAATTCCATAAATAACTTATGCCAGTTCCGGTAGTTATAGGATCAAATGTTACAGGTGTATTTGCGCAAGGAGCAAAATTGTTAGCGCTAAAAGTGGCTGATAAGAGATTCTGATAGCCACATGTTCCGGTATATATTTGATTATCACTGCTTATTAGATTTCTTTTGTAAGCAGAAAGAATACTGAATATCCTTTGAACCTGACCAGGAGAAAATTCATTAATACAGTTGTCATTGCCGTAATCCATGTAGTTGTGAATACTGTCTGGTAAATCAGGAGAAGATTCATGGCATGAATTTGTTCCTGTAACGCACCCGTAATTAGGAGAGGCTACTGGAGGAGTATCACATACTCTATCGCCTTGCAGATTACAATTTCCAGAATTCATCCCTGCACAGCTTTCATGAAAGGTATGATAAAGGCCTAAGTAATGGCCAACCTCATGGACCAAAGTTTTTCCTTGATTGTAATTGGGCAATAGATTAAAGTTACACCCTGAACACGTATTATCACCAAATACATCATATCGAATGACAACACCATCGAACGTACTAGAGGTACCGGGCAAAACAGAATAGCCTAAGGTAGTAGATAAAGTCCCTGAGTTACTAATGTTTTTAACAACGAAAATTCTTAAAAAATTATCTGGACTTACTCCAATATTTGACAATAATGCTTGTTCTGTTTGGACATCATGATTTGTTAAGTTTGGGTTAGAGTTGTGTAATATTCCTGGACTTGTTTGAATTCCTCCTGCGAGACCATTAGTGCCTGCTTTGGTTGCCAGACAGAATTTAATACCATATGGATTAAAATAATTATTCAGAGCTGTTATTTGGCTTGTTACTTGTGCGTCAGAAATATTTTCAGGACCATTTTCATGAATTACATAAACTACTACAGGTATAGTTACAGTTGGAAAACTTGCATTTCTGTTTAAGTTTTTAGATTCATTTACAACATTATCTAATTGATTTAGCCTTTCCTGGATTTCAGGATTATTCTTTACTAGCTGGCTCAACAGTTCATCTGTCGCACAAACGGGACTAACTTCCGCTTTTTGCCCAAAACAATTTATGCCAATAAAAAGCATAAATAGAATTTTATATAAATTTTTCATATTACTTTATTATGCTTTTTAAAGTTTCTTTTAATTCCTGGAGTTCTTTGTTTTGTCTCTCATTAATTTTGTTTTGCTCAATAATATAAAGAGTTAGTTCTTCAATTTTTTCCTGTTGAATTTTTACCATTTCACCCAATTCAATACCTTCTTCCTTTACCTGCTTTGCAGAAGGAACATTTTCTAAATGACCATTTTCCTTGATAAAATTTTCCACTTCTTCAAGAGGCTTTAAGTTGTAATTTTCATCAAAAACATAGTCAGCCCAGGCAGACTGAAGATTGACACGTACTTCTTCTGTCAGTATACCTCCTTTTACAAACAAGTTGTAATTAGAAACGTTTACTGAGCCTGCTGTTGTAGGAAAGTTTCCAAATCCGTTCCCAATACCAACTTTTCCGTTGAATTTTAGTTGATCTAGGGCAAAATCGCCCCAGATTAATGGCGCAGATGTATCCCTATTATCAATAAATAATTTATCATTTCCAGCCATAGAATATCCGGCATTACTTCCTATTAATACATTGTTTGAGCCTTGTGAGTCTCCTCCTGCTTGGATTCCTAAAAAAGTATTATAGTTGCCGTTATTTTCACCTCCTGCAAACTGACCCAAATAGACATTTCCAGAGCCACTAAAGCTGCTTTGTCCAGAATATGAGCCAACAAAAGTATTATTTGCTCCCGTTATATTATTTGCTCCTGCCTCGTAACCTATAAAAACATTGGATTTTCCTGTTGTATTTTCCCTGCCGGATTCATGTCCTATGAATGTATTGTTTACGCCTGTACTGGTATATGTCCCCGCTAGATGCCCGTAAAAAGTATTAGCAGTTCCATTAGTACCTGCATTTAATCCTCCACTTGTTAGAGTCGCAGTTGAAGCTACATTTTGGGAATATCCAGCGAATCCGGATAAAAGCAATCCGATAATTGTTATTTGTTTTAATTTCATGTTGTTAAGTTTTGTTGATTAAAAAGTTGTGGTTATTTTTTGAGAAGCAGATTTACTTTTTCTTCCAGATCCGAAAGTTTTTTCAACAGGATTTTGTTTTCTTCTTTTTCTTTTTGATTTTCTTTGTTGAGTTGTAAAAGATATAAAGTCAGTTCTTCTATTTTTTCCTGTTGCATTTTAATCATTTCTCCTAATTCAATTCCTTCTTCTTTTACCTGTTTAGCAGAAGGCATATTTGGTAAATGTTTGTTTTGGTTGATAAAAGTCTCAACTTCTTCAAGAGTTTTTAAATTATAGTTTTTATCAAAAACATAGTCTGCCCAGGCTGATTGAAGATTAACACGAACTTCTTCCGTTAATATACCTCCTTTTACAAATAGGTTGTAATTTGAAACGTTTACAGAGCCTGCTGTAATAGGAAAGTTTCCGAACCCGTATCCAATGCCTACTTTGCCATTCAATTTTAGGAGATTTTGAGCAAAATCTCCCCATATTAACTGTACCGTTTCGTCGTTGCCAATAACTAATTTATTATTTGACTCTGATTCTGAAAAACCAGAATTATTACCAATGAAAACATTTCCAGATCCCATAAAATGTCTTTCTTCATTACCACTATTGTTCCCGATCAATACATTTTTGCTTCCCGTTCCTCCATTGCCGGCTCTCCATCCTAAATAAACATTTTCATTTCCGTTGCTAAAATTTCCTGTACGTCCTCCTATATAAGTATTGCGATTTCCTGAACTTCCTGAGCCAGCATAATATCCATAAAAAGTATTTCCCCCTAGAGTTGAAGTTGTTATTCCGGCATTTAATCCTCCACTTGTGGCAAGAGAATCAGATTGTACGTTTTGTGCTTTAGCTGTAAAAAAACTAGTTGTTAATAATCCAGTTAAAAAAAGTTGTTTTGTTTTCATAAAATTTGATTTTTTAAGATTGTTGAGTTGTAAAGTTATTTAAAAAAATAGCAGAATTTACTTCATAAAATTAATTTTGTTTTTATAAATGACTGAAAATCAAAAAGCCCCAATAGTATTAGGGCTTTGTTTAAATGATATGTTTTTTAGCTTTATTTAATAACTAATTTCCTCGTAGCGGTTTTACCTTCTTCTGTTATTTTAACCATATAAATTCCTTCTTTTAAACCGGAAACATTTACAGTTTCTATAGCTGTCGTATTTATTATTTCTTTTCCCAAAACATCATAAATAGTAACTGTTTTTTCAGTATTTGAATCTGTAGTAATAAAAAACGTTCCGTTGGTAACCGGATTAGGATATATTTTAAGGCCGGCAATTGTATTTTCAGAAATTCCCAAAGCATTTCCGGTTAGTTTGATATCGTCAATTCTGAAAGCAGAAACGGTTGAAGGTGGGTTTTTAAAACGAATTCGTAGATTTTCTGTGGCAGGAATTGTACCGGTAGTGGTAATCAATGACCATGTAGTTAAGCTACCAACAACTCCTGTGTAAGTTAATGGAGTCCAAATGGTGCCATCTGGACTTGTTTCGATTGTTATTGTATTTGAATTTTGTGAATTTCCTTTTAATTGCCCAAATGAAAGTGTGATGTTTGAATAATTTGAAGTATTTATGCCTTCGATCATAAAAGTCTTGTCTGTTGCAAAAATGGCCGTACAGCCACCACCTGAAGCTCCTTCATAACCTGATGAAGGCATCGCAATATCTGGATTATTTGGCAGTACCATTACGGCATCACCAGAGAAAATAATTGGGCTACTATTCTGAAATGTATGGTTGGCAATTTGAGTTTGTGCGGGATTAGTAGGTGGGGTTCCCATATTTTCTGAAAAAATGACAGTTTGGGAATAACTATTTCCAAAAGAAACCGCCAATAATAAAATGTAAAATTTTCTCATGTTTTTGTTATATTTTTAGATTATGAGACAATAATACAAAAAAAAAGCATCCCAATCGGGATGCTTTATATTATTTTGAAAGAAACTAATTACTTGATAACTAATTTTCTAGTAGCTGTTTTTCCTTCTTCAGTGATTTTAACGATATAAACACCACCTTTTAGGTTAGAAACACTTACGAAATCTGTAGCTTTAGTGTTTACTACTTGTTTTCCTAATACATCATAGATAGCAACTGTTTTTTCAACATTTGAATCTGTAGTGATGAATAATTTTCCGTTTGTTACAGGGTTTGGATAAACTTTAAGTCCAGCGATGTCGTTATCTTTAACTCCTAAGCTACATGTGTTAGCAGCTGTTGAAGAGTTTCTTGGATTAACATCTCCAACTGTAAAGTCTGCAGTATTATTGTTTGTGTCAGCACATCCATTATTGTTTCTTGATGCAGAAGTTGTATTAGATAATACTCCAACAGGTGCATTACCTTCAGACATATTTGCACTTCCAACACCAACAAAGTCTAAAACATTCGCATCAGTTGGTGAAGTTACAAATACATCACTTGAAGTAAGGGCAATTTTAAAGTTTGTTCCTGACATTGCTATAGTTTCTGTCGCAGGAGGTACAAAATCTGCTACTAAGTTAACAGTTCCACCTGCTCCAGCAGCTTGTTGAATTAGGTAGTATTTTCCAGGCTGAATTGTAACGTTTGGTAAATATGTTCTCAATGGAGCAGAAGCACTTCCTGCGCCAAAAGCTCCTCCACTTGAAGCGTACTGTATAACATAGCCGTTAAGACTAACTGGTGCAGTTCCTCTGTTGAATAGCTCAACGAAATCATTTTTGTAAGTAGATCCGCCGTTTCCACCTCCACCATAAACTTGGCTAATAACTACTTGTGCAGAAGCCGAAACTGATACAAAAGCAACAGATAATAAAATGTAAAGTTTTTTCATGTTAACTTGTTTTTTGTTATAAAAATGTATTGCAAAGATAGGAACTATTTGTCAGAGACAAAAATATCTGTGTAAATTTATAGTTAAATGTAAAATTTTAGTTGTGATGCAACTATTTGACTATTAGCTTTCTAGTGGCGGTGGCGTCACCTTCCTTAATTTTTATGATATAAACACCAGGTGAAAGTGAGGAAACATTAAGCTCTTTTGAAGTCACAACAGACTGCAAAACTTTTTTGCCAAGTACATCATAAATGGCAATTTCTTTGTCTAAAGTTGATTTTGAAGTAATATAAATCTTACCATTGCTGACAGGATTTGGATAAAAACTCAATCCTTCAATGGTAGTTTCCTGAGCTTTTCCGTTAGTAGCCGGCCTTGACTCTTGAGCGGAAACTCTTGCAGAGAAAAGGAACAGGAAGAAAAATATAATATAAAAGTATTTTTTAGCCATAGCATGGATTTGGTATTGTAAATATATAAAAGATATTTCAATAATTATACCAAAAAAAATGCCTTTCAATTTGAAAGGCATTTTGTCATATTTGTCTTTGATATTATAGACCCATCCAGTTCATCCAGCTTGGCTTAGTAGCTCCGTTTCCAGCTCCAGTAGCTGTAGTCGTTGCGTTGAATCCAGCAGCCATATTACTTGGAGTAGTTACACCAGTGATTGTAATGTTTGTTAATGGATTTGCAGTGAAGAAAGTCTGAGAATCAGTTCCATCAAAGTTAATTCCAAAACCAGATCCAGAAGCAGTGCTGCTGAAGTTAGCAATGTAAACATTAGTGATAGTAGCGTGAGTTCCTCTTCTCAACCATATTCCACCTTCTTTAGCAACATTTGCAAGTCCTCTTCCAATAAGAGTTACATTGCTTAATGTTGGGTTGGAAATTGGAGCTAAAAGTGGGTTAGTTTGGTTGTTATCAGCTTCAATACCACGGCTGTCAGCAGAAAGACCTGTTGCAGACGATTGGTCAGAATATAAGTTAGAAACAGTTCCGTTCCATCCTTCAGTCCAGTCAAAAGAATCATCCTGACATCCAATAGCAGCTAAGTTTGTAGCGTTTACAGAACCACCAAACCACTCAAAACCGTCATCAGAACCTTGATAAACTAAAATGTTGTTTACAGTTGTTCCTGAACCTACAGCGTAGAAAGTAACTCCGTTGAATTCTGCATCCTCATTGATTAGGTTACCAGAATATTTTACAATGATGTGAGAAAGTATACCTGAGTTATCAGCTGGATTAGTACCACCGTAAGTCAGTCCTGTAACTTCTGCAGTTACGTTTGTTCCTAAATTTGTTATTGCATTACCACAAATTACAAGTCCTCCCCAATCTTGTGGAGCTGGGTTAGCACTGTTAGATGTAAATACGATTGGATTAGCAGCAGTTCCCTGAGCAATAATCTTGGCTCCTTTTTCAACTGCCAAGAAAGCAACTTCTTCAAAAGATGCATCAGCTTCGATCTTTGTTCCTGCTGGTATTGTTAATGTAACTCCCGGCTTAACATAAGTTGAACCTCTCAAAGTGTAAAGTGTTCCCGCATTAAGCGTCATGTCTTGTGTAATGTTACCACTCAAAATTCCTGTTTCTGGAACATTTGGACCGTCGTTGCTGTCGTCACTTGAACAACCTGTAAAAAGTGTACCTAAGATAGCTAGGCTGAATACTAGTTTTTTCATTTTCTAAAATATTATGTTGTTTATTTAGTTGTGCAAATATGGCGAGAGAGATTATCAATGCAGTTAAGTGAGTATTATCTAATCTTTATTTTAAAATGGAATTATTGTAAACTTAATGTTACTCGATATCAGGAGTTTGATGCTGTAAAATAAAAAAGACCGCCTGGGAAGGCGGTCTTTTTTAGCTATAAAAATTCTTTGTTAGAATAAGTTGTATTTAATTCCCAAACTGAAATCAAGTCCTGTTTTAAAGGAATACGTGGTAGCATCTCCTTGTGCATTTTCCTGGTATCTTTCAATTTTGCTATCCAAAAGGTTTTTAACATTGAAGCTAATGTTTAGGCGGTCACCAACAGCTGCACTTGAAACAAGGTTAAGGGTCGGGATACCTTTTTCCATTACGTTTCCACCAGTTTGGATGTTACCAAGAGAGTAGATTCTATCATGGAAATAGTTTCCGACTAATGAAATGGTTGGCTTAAATGTCCCGCTTTCAATTCTATAAGTAATATCAGCATTTACTAAAAGAGGAGATGCTCCTTGCAGTCCGTCTTTTGTGTCGTTAAAACTAACGCTGATTGTATTGTTGGTTTCAGAAGCAACTTTCTCAGAATCCAGTTTTTGCTCAGAATACATATAAGTAAAGTTGAAACCTGCTGATAAATTTTGTTTGTCTTCTACATTCCAAATGTTTTTTCTAACTTCAAATTCAGCTCCAACAACAAAAGCATTATCTCCCGCATTAACAAAAGTGTTATCGTTTAAAGCAGAGTTCAAACGTGCTTTACTGATTGGGTCGATTATGTATTTACCAAAACCTGTAATCGAAATTAACTCTTCTTTGTTAGGGAACATTTCCCATTTGATGTCAACATTATAATTGTCTGATGGATTCAAAAATGCATTACCAACAGTGCTTTCTCCAACTACTTCAAATCTAAAAGGGGCTTTTTCAATAAACTGAGGCAATGTGTATGTTTTGCTAACCGCTGCACGAAGATTTTGTTTGTCGTTTAAGCTGTATTTTAAAGTAGCTACAGGAAGAATATACAATTCATCGATTTTTGCATCATTAAAGTTTACGTTTGGCAATGAAATGTTTGTATCCCATTTCATAGTTTGTAATACTTTTTCTGCTCTGACACCAATAGTGTACGTCAATTTTTCTGATGGAGAATATTCAAAATTAGCCAATCCTGAGTGGACGTCTAAGTCTGCTGAATAGGTAAACGGCTTAAGACTTCCTGCGTTTCTTGAAGTTAGGATTTTGAAAGTATTATCAATGTTTGTTGCGTTAGACTGATTGGTTGAATTTAAGAAATCATCGATCGTGCTTTCGGATGTATTAACACTTCCGTTGATTCTGAAGTTGAATTGTGTCGCTTCAAAATCTCTCGTTTTCATTTTTCCGTTATATCCAAAAGAAAGTTTTCCCTTGTAGTCTTCTCCTTCACCTTTGAAAAGCTTATATGAAAAAACAGCTTTTGCAGCTACTTCATTTTCTTTAAGCGATTGAAAGTAACGGTTGTTTGTAGACTGTGAATTGGTGTTGAATGTAAACCCATTAGTTCCTTCAAGCAATGTGCTGGTAATTCTATCCGGCATATCAGAATTTACGATTCCGTATGATCCGCCCCAGTTTAGTTCTAGTCTGTTGCTCAAGGCATTTTTTCCTAAAAGCTGATTTACAAATAATTTGTTCTGTTCTGTTACTGTCTGTCTGGTGAAACTGTTTGTGCCATTTTCATTGAAAAAGTCATATTCATTAACGTCACTTTTAGATGAGTTTACAAAAACACTGTTTAATTTTAAGGAGTGGTCTGAGTTTATTTTATAAGCAAGATTGACCATTCCGGTTGTTTTTGTAACGTACTCATACTTATTCACATTGTAGAAATCTTCAATGATGTTGTCATTTGTATTTCCAATGTTTCTTTGCGATCCTTTTTTAAGATTGTAACCATTTTCGAAAGAAGCCGTAGCGAAAATGTTCAGTTTGCTTTCTTCTCCGATATTAAAGCTCGTTCCTCCGTTAATTCCAAAATTGATATCAACAGGATGGTTTTCTAGGTTAGGAACCCATCTGTTTTGGAATTGGTACGTAGTTACGCTGTTTGGTTTTTTTACGTTGTAAAAACCAGACTTTTGAATTCCATCTGCAACTTTAAAATTGGTGTTGAATGCATTATTGTTCAAGCCGCTTCCAATTTCAATGTTCAATTTTCCTTTTCCATTGTGTTCTTTTGAAACGATGTTTATGTTAGCGCCACCAACATCACCATAAGAATCCGGATAATATGTTTTGCTTACTCCTACAGATTGTATCACATCGGTAGAGAAAAGATCTAATGCAACGTTTTTATTTGTTGGCTCATTTGAAGGCAATGGAAGTCCATTTAGAGTTGTACTGTTGTATCGGTCTCCCAATCCACGAACAAAAATACCGCTGCTTCCTTCCTGTTTTGAAATCCCCGTAACCTTAGTTACAGCCGCCGCCGCATTGCTTACACCTTTACGTGCCAGTTCTTGTGCTCCGATACTTTGTGTGATGTTTACCGCTTTTTGCTGTTCTAAAAGCAAAGCAGTTTCTTTTTCACGACTCTGTACTGACTCAATCACTACGTCTTCCAATGTTACACTTCCGGAACTTAATGCTTTGTTTACCGTTTTTGTTTCTCCGGCCTTAATTGTAACGGTTTCTTCTTGTGACTCATAACCTAAAAAGGCAAAAACCAGTACATGGGTTCCCGGTTTTACAGTTAAAGTATATTTCCCGTCAATATCCGTTTGGGCTGCAGTAGTTGTTCCTTTAACAGTGACTGTTGCAAACGGCAATGTTTCGTTATTCAAATCCTTATCAGTAATTACTCCTGAAATCGTACTTTTGCTTTGTGCAAAACCAAGAGTGCTAAGCAGTAAAGTGATGAATAATAATTTAATTTTCATTGTGTGTGTTGTTTAAATTTGCGCAAAGGAACGGTCGTTTTGTAAAGCTGATGTTAGCGACTTGTTACTTTTAAGTTTCATTAACTTTACTAAATTGTTACGATATTAAATTACAGTTAACACATATAATCCTTTTGTTTTATATTTACATTTACAACCGCTAAACGCAAATTTTTTCCTAAAGATGAAAAAGAAAGACATTAAGATTTTATTGGTTGATGATGAGCAAGATATCCTCGAAATTGTAGGGTACAATCTTTCACAGGAAGGCTATCAGATTGTAACAGCCAGCAATGGGAAAGAGGCAATACTCAAGGCTAAAAAGGAGTTGCCGCACCTGATTATCATGGATGTGATGATGCCGGAAATGGATGGAATGGAAGCCTGTGAAAATATCAGAAAGCTGCCTGAGCTAAGCAACGTAATTATTACGTTTCTGACGGCAAGAAGCGAGGACTATTCGCAAGTAGCCGGATTAGATGCCGGAGCGGATGACTATATCTCTAAACCAATTAAGCCAAAATTGTTGGTAAGCAAAGTAAAATCGCTGTTAAGAAGGTTAAAAGAGGAAGAACAGAATTCGGAAACCCTAAATGTGGGCGGTATCGAAATCAACAGAGAAGAATACAAGATTATTCAGGACGGAAAAGAAATCATATTGCCAAGAAAAGAATTTGAATTGTTCTATTTATTGGCATCCAAGCCGGGAAAAGTATTCAAAAGAGAAGAAATTCTGGACAAGGTTTGGGGCAACGAAGTAATCGTTGGCGGAAGAACCATTGATGTCCATATCCGAAAATTAAGAGAAAAAATCGGAGAAGAATTATTCAAAACCATAAAAGGAGTTGGCTATAAATTAGAAGTTTAATGTCCGTAAGTTTCAAGAAAACATACCGTTTTGCGGTAAAATCATCGCTGTATATTACCTTTTTCTCTACCGGAATGGTGGGAATCCTTACTAGCCTGTTTTTTGATTTTTCATGGAAATTCTGCCTTATTTTTGCCTTGTGCATTGCTGTTTTTTCTTTCTTCGTTTTACAATACCGCGTAGAAAGATTTATTTATAGAAGAGTGAAGAAGATTTATGACGATGTTTCGCTACTCGAATCTACTAATTTCAGGTCGCAGCCTATTACTACCGATATGGCTACGCTCACCAAGCAGGTGAAAAAATTCGCCACCGATAAAAAACTCGAAATCGAAACCCTCAAAGTCCGCGAAGAATACCGAAGAGAATTTATCGGAAATGTTTCCCATGAGTTAAAAACACCATTATTTACCGTACAAGGATATCTTTCAACGCTTTTGGATGGCGGAATGAAAGACAAAACCATTCGTAAAAAATACCTTCAGCGAGCCGAAAAAGGAGTCGAAAGACTAATCTATATCGTACAGGATTTGGATATGATTACGAAACTGGAAGCCGGTGAATTGAATCTGGTGAATACACGGTTCGATATTTTGGAAGTTATACAAAATGTTTTCGATTTGCTGGAGATGAAAGCATCTGAGAAAAACATATTGTTGATGTTCGATTTGAAATATGTGAAACCTATTTATGTATATGGCGACAAGGAAAAGATACAACAAGTAGTTACAAACCTTGTCGTCAATTCCATAAAATACGGTAAAGAAGACGGCACTACCGAAGTCAGCGTTGAAGATCTTGTCAACAACAAAGTCATTGTCCGGATTATGGATAATGGTGATGGTATCGAAAAACAGCACATCCCAAGACTTTTTGAACGCTTTTACAGAATAGACAAAAGCGGTGCCAGGAGTGAAGGTGGTTCTGGATTGGGTCTTTCTATCGTAAAGCATATTATTGAAGCCCACGACGAAAAAATCTATGTCGAGAGTCAGGTAGGCAAAGGATCAGAATTTTCATTTACCCTCGAAAAGACAAAATAGCTTATTCCAGGTTATTGCTGTTCCGAAGTTTTTCAATCCTTTAAACAGGTCGATTTCCAAAAGATTTTCAATCTTGAAATCTTCCTGTTTGGCAAAAGGAACCAATCCTTCTTTCTTTAATTTTTTGGCAAGATATTCTTGTTCGTATTGTCCCGGAGTAGGAATAAAAAAGGCTTTTTTCCCAAGCTGTGCCAAGTCCATAATTGTAGTATAGCCGGAACGGCATAGAACGATTTCGCTTTCGTTGAAAGTGTTTTCAAGCTGCTCCGTATTCATGAAGTTATAATAAGTCACATTGCTAACCTGCTCAATTTTTTGTTCTGGCTCAATTTTTCCTTTGATAAAAACTACTTTTCCCTTGAATTGTCCCATTTCCTGGGTCAGTTGTTCTTCAAGCATGCCGCGTTGCGGCTCAGGACCAGATAAGATGACCATCAGGTCGTATTTCTTATCGGTTGGTTTTCTGTGAAGTCGGCTTAATGGGCCAATGTATTTTATATTCTCCTCCGGATTTTCAAGATGGCCTAATTTTCCCGAAAGATTGGGTTTGGTTTCAACGTCAGGAATCCAGCACTGATTGAATTTCTTGATAATATGCTGATGTACTTTGCTGGAAATCCATGTCGTGTTACCGGTCAATACATTAAGCTGATGCGTAATAAAAACAGAAGGTATTTTTTTGGAATACACGCCGAGCCTGTTGTCTGAAATAATTCCGGCAATATCATATTCATCAATCCATTGACGGATGGTCTTTTTCTCCTGAAGAATAGCATCAATCATTTTTGGGGAATTCTTAATCATTTTCCATTTAAAAAAAGCGCCATTCTTGGCATATTCGATGTGGTAAGAAGGCAGTTCCAGGCTTTGCAGGTGCGGAAATTCTTTTTGGAGCATTTGCAGCGCAACTCCATCGGAAGCTATAATCGGAATATAGCCGTTATTTTCAAGAGCTTCTATAATAGGAATGCATCTTGTGGCATGACCCAGGCCCCAATTTAATGGAGCCACTAATATTTTTTTTGAAGACATGGCTTTTCGATCCTGCTGTTAAAAGTTTAAAAATAATCATTACTGTCTGACTTCTGTTCCCTCTTTTTTTGCCGGGTTATTTCATTCCTTGGCAAAAAAGAACGGTTACAATTGATGATAAAAGCCCAAATTGTAGCTTCAAATCTCGAATTAAATTTCAAGCAAGATAAAAGTAATTCAGTTCTTATATATTTCCTTAATTTTACCAAAATTTTAAATTAAGCCGTGGGAAGTAAAAATAAGCTAAAACGATTTAAAGAGAATGCCACTTTTGGTAATGTTTTTCAGCCGACCAGAGAAGAAGTAGTGGGCGGCGAATTTCCTTTGAAAGGAAAATGGAATTCCTCTTTTTTTAAAAATGACAATCCGCTAGTCCTGGAATTGGGATGTGGAAAAGGAGAATATTCTGTTGGATTGGCAGAAAAATATCCAAATAAAAATTTTGTGGGAATCGATATCAAAGGTGCCCGTTTTTGGCGTGGTGCAAAAACTGCTGTTGAAGACGGTATGCAGAATGTTGCTTTTGTAAGAACGCAGATTGAATTGATTGACTATGTTTTTGGAGAAAATGAAGTAGATGAAATCTGGATTACTTTTCCGGATCCGCAAATCAAATACAAGAGGACAAAACACAGGATGACCAACTCGGAATTCCTTCAACTCTATAAAAAAATACTAAAGCCTGATGGTGTCGTAAACCTGAAAACGGATAGCGAGTTCATGCACGGCTATACGCTTGGATTGCTTCATGGAGAAGGCCATGAGGTTTTGTATGCAAATCATAACGTCTACAAAAATGAAGGTAGTCCTGAAGAAGTGACAAGCATCCAGACATTTTATGAGAAACAATATTTGGAAATTAATAAGGCAATTACCTATATTAGATTTAAAATAAAATAATATGGCAATTGCAATGGCGCTGTTGTGGGGAATTTTTCTGTCGGCTGTTGGAATTGCTCTTCCAGGGTTGATAAACATGACGGCTGCTAAGATAAGCGTTCGTGATGGCCGTTCGCGTGCTGTTTATTTTGCGACAGGTGCTACGGTTGTTGTATTTTTTCAGACTTATATTGCGGTTGCATTCGCAAAATTCATAAACAGCAGGCCGGATATTATTTACCTGCTTCAGGAAATTGGTTTGGTGTTGTTTGCATTGCTTACCATTTACTTTTTCTTTATTGCGAAAAAGCCGAAACTTAAAGAAGAAGATAGTAAAATCAGGACAAAAACCGGAAGATTTTTTCTTGGAATGCTGCTGTCTGCCTTAAACTTTTTTCCAATACCATATTATGTTTTTGTGAGCATTACCTTGGCAAATAACGGCTATCTGCAATTTACGCCTCTCATGATATGGCTGTTTGTTATGGGAGTTGTTCTGGGGTCTTTTTCGATTTTTTATCTCTATATCGTTTTCTTTAAAAAAATTGAGCATAAGACCAATTGGATGATGGAAAACATGAATTACTTTTTAGGCTCTGTTACGGGATTGGTAGCGATCATCAACCTGATTAAGATTCTTAGGAATTAAATTTTCAGGACATGAAAGAAGAAAATTTTTTCCAGAGAGTTTATGAGGTCGCGAAACAAATTCCTTACGGAAGAGTTACTTCTTATGGAGCGATTGCAAAGTATTTGGCTTCATCAGGATCAGCAAGAATGGTAGGTTGGGCAATGAATGCATCCCATAATAATGACGATATCCCGGCGCATAGAGTGGTGAATCGCGTTGGCCTTTTATCAGGTAAACATCATTTTGATGGTACAACCCTGATGCAGCAGCTTTTGGAAAACGAAGGCATTGAAGTTGTAGATAATCAAGTTGTGGATTTTGAAAAACATTTTTGGGATCCGGCAATTGAATTGAGATAAGAAAAAAGGCGGGAAATTCCCGCCTTTATATTTTAAGATTATTCGTCGTTATTCTGTAACAAGAATTTATAGGCAAATCCGGCGAGGATGGCACCCAGAATTGGAGCAGCCCAAAATAACCATAATTGTGAGATATATTCACCGCCAGCAAAAAGCGCTTGCGAGGTTGATCTTGCAGGGTTTACGGATGTATTTGTAATTGGAATGCTGATAAGGTGAATCAGGGTTAGCCCAAGTCCGATTGCAACTCCGGCAAATTTTCCGTTCGCAAATCTATCGGTAGCACCCAAAATTATAATCAGGAAGAAAAAGGTCAGAAGCAGTTCTGCTATGAAAGCCGCTTGTAAAGAATAACCCTCAGGAGATAGGGTGTCAAAACCATTTGCCGCAAAAGCTCCTGCTTTTGTCGCATCAATTGCAAAACCTTCTTTTCCGGAAGCAATCAGATATAAGACTGCAGCCGCTGCGATTCCTCCAACAACTTGTGAAAGAATATACGGAATCAGCTCTTTTCCTGAAAATCTTCCGCCGGCCCATAGTCCAAATGAAACAGCCGGATTAAAATGTCCTCCAGATATATGTCCAACAGCATAAGCCATTGTCAGTACCGTAAGTCCGAAGGCCAAAGCGACTCCGGCAAAACCAATTCCCAGGTTTGGAATTCCGGCAGCAAACAAAGCACTTCCGCATCCCCCAAAAACCAACCAAAATGTCCCAAAAAACTCAGCAAATAATTTTTTCATAGTTGTAAATTATTAAGTTAATTAACACGAATTTATGATAAAAAACAAAATATTGTTAATTTTTCTGAGTTTTTTGATAAAATTGTCGTAATAATTCTACAATAAACAAATCGTAAAGCGGGTTCGCCCATTGTCATTACTATGGCTAAGGTAGCCACCATGTGCCTCGATTATGTTTTTAGATAAAGTAAGTCCAATACCTGCTCCTTCAATGCGGGTAGTAAAAAAAGGTAGAAAGATCTTTTCTTCTATGGCAGGATCTACACCCATTCCGGAATCGGATATGATAATAAAAGTACGGGCATTTTTTTCTTCACAGACAATTTCAATTTCTTTTTCATTCCTGTCTTCAAGAGCATAAATACTATTGGTCAGCAAATTAATCAGGACTTGTTCGATTTGAAGTTTATCGGCCTTTATTCGCCTGTTGGATTCAATTGTGTTTTTCACAGTAACGTTTCCTTTCTTAAAAAGCGGAGCCATTACCTGTAGCGTGTTTTCAAGCAAAGGTTTTAGTTCTACTATTTCTTTGTTTGGCGTAGGCAACATAGCAAGTTTACGATAGCTTTCTACAAAATTCTGCAAATGGTCACTTCTGTGAATGATGGTCGTAACGCTCTGTCTGATGTCTTCCAAATCCTCTTTTGATAAAGATTCCTGTTGCATTAGCTCATTTAGATTTTGTGTAAGGGAACGGATAGGCGTGATAGAATTCATCAATTCGTGCGAGATAACTTTCATCAGATTGATCCAGGCTTCCTTTTCTTTTTTCTCAATTACCTTTTGTATGGAATCAAGCAAAATGATATAATACTCTCTGTCGAAGGTTTTTGTTTTTGATGCCTGAAGAATAAAAGTCTGTGATGCCTGCTTGTTTACGCTAATTTGTAATGAGGTTTTTATTTCCTGAAAATTCCTTTCTTCAATAATCGTACAAAGTGAAGGCAGCTGGTTTTTCAAATAATGCCATTTTGAAACTTTTGGTACCTGAAAATGGTTTGAGAAATAATCGTTCATCAAAAAAATACTCCAGTCTTCGTTTTCTTTTTCTAAGATCAATACTCCCGTTTCTATATTATTCAAGATGGAACGATAAACCAAATCTTTAGAAACCTGCTCATTTTGTTTTACTTTCAGATTGTCATATAGCTTGAAAAGTGTTTTGTAATTTTCGAAAGAAGCATGTTTTGAAAAATCAGCAGAAAAATCATTGTTTAATATAGCTTGTATCGTTTTGTCGTAGAATAAGAACATATTTCTTATGGCAGAAAACAATTCCAGAATAAGAATGAATACAATAAAGAACAGAAAGACTGAAGTATAAAAAAGCCCTTTCTGAAATAAGAAAAAGCAAACAATAAGGCCTGCCAATATAGCACAGAATCGTAACAATAATAAGGTATTTCTATTCGGAACCATTTGGATTGTCTATTTTATATTTTTCCATTCTTCTGTAAAGCGAAGCCCTTGAAAGGCCAAGTTCATCGGCAGATTTGCTGATATTGAAACTGTTCTTTTGCAGGACTTTTTCAATGGCAGTTTTTTCAACATCAGAAAGCTGAACGTCATCATTGCTTTCTGTTTTGGAAATAGTATCCAAATCCAGGTCAGAAACTGTAATTGTATTGTTTTCGCATAAGATAACGGCCCGTTCTATGCGGTTTTCCATTTCACGGACATTTCCGTTCCAGGAATGTTTTTCCATTTGAGCCAAGGCGCTGCTGTCAAAAACAATTTCTCCACGGTCATACTTCTCAATTGTCCGATCGAGCAGGAAATTGGCTAAAGGCACAATATCTTCTTTTTGTTCGCGAAGTGGTGGCAGCGTAATTTCCATAGTATTGATTCTGTAGTAAAGATCCTCCCTGAAATTCTTTTGGCTGACTTCCTGTTTGAGATCCATGTTGGTAGCCGTGATTATTCTAACGTCTAGTTGTCTTGGTTTCGCTTCACCCAGTCGTGTCACCGATTTGGTTTGTATGACCTGTAATAACTTTGCCTGCAATTGCAGTGGAACATTTCCAATCTCATCTAAAAAGAGGGTCCCTTTTTGAGCCAGTTCAAACCTTCCGGGCGTATCATTTTTAGCATCGGTAAAAGCGCCTTTGGCATACCCAAAAAGTTCGCTTTCAAATATATTATCGTTTAAGGAACCCAAATCCACATGAACAAACGGATGGGTATTTCTGTTAGAATTTTGGTGGATATGATTCGCCACTACATATTTTCCGGTTCCGTTTTCTCCAAGGATCAAGACATTGGCATCTGTTTTTGCTACTTTTTCAGCCAGAGAATAGGCCTTTTGTATGCCCGAAGAATTTCCAATAAAAAAAGAGTCCTTTTTAGGTGTTTTTGCTATTTTCTTCTTCTCTTTTCGGTTTTCTTCAACGGCCGTTTTTACAACCTCCAACAGTTTTTCATTATCCCACGGTTTCAGAATGTAATCAAAAGCGCCGGCTTTAAGACCTTCGACCGCAGTTTCTACTTTACCAAAAGCAGTCATTAAGATTACTATGGTTTGTGGCGAAAAAGTCTTGATTTCTTTTAAAAGGTAAATTCCTTCTCTTCCATCTTCAAAACCTATCCTGTAGTTCATGTCTAAAAGAACAACATCGATTTGGTTTTGCGATAGTGTATCCAGTATGTTTTTAGGATTATTCAGCGTATAGATTGTCTCAAAATGTTTCTTAAGAACCATCTTGGAAGCAAATAAAATATCTTCCTGGTCATCAATTACTAAAATTGTGGCTTGCGTTTTTTTCATCGACTGTTCGTTTATGGACAAATAGTGTTCATTTTCGGACACTTGGGGTTTTGCTTAAAAATAAAAATCCTTGTATTATAAGGTTTTACAATTCTTAAAATCGTGGCACAAAATTGTTATTTAGTTTCACAAATAATTTAATTATGGACACTATCGTTCCTCGTAAAAGTAGAAAAAATAAATACCTGTTAATTGGTTTGCCTCTTTTTTTATTGGCGGCTTATGTGGTGTTTTCCTCTGTAACTAAAAAAAGAGGTTTGGATGTCAAAAAAGGTGAAATCACTATTAAAACTGTGGAGAATGCTTATTTTGAAGACTTTATTGTTTTTCAGGCAAAGGTAGAACCCCTCAATTCGATGTTGCTCAATGTTATCGAAGGCGGTTCCATTCAGGAGATTTTTGTTGGCAATGGTGATTTTGTGCAAAAAGGACAACCCTTGGCACGATTGTATAATCCGAATACGGAATTAGGCTACATGACACAAGAAACGTCCATGATCGAACAAATCAACAACTTGAATAAGGTAAAGCTGGACTTGAGAAACCAGGAACTGAACCTGGCGAAAGATCTAGTCGCAATAGAACACGATTATCTGGATGCCAAAAGTCTGTATGAATTGAATGAGAAATTATTCAAGGAACAAATTCTTTCTAAAAACGAATGGGAAAAGACGCAAGAAAATTTCAGGTTCCAAAAAGAACGAAAAAACATAATCCAGCAAAGCATCCAAAAAGAAAAACAGACCAACCAGATTCAGATTGGTCAGATTAACCAGTCACAGGCCATCATGCAGAAAAGTCTCCATATTTTGAGAAACAACAAAAAGAACTTTTTGGTTACGGCTCCGCTTTCAGGAAGATTGTCTTCTTTTGAACCTGTTTTGGGTAAAAACTATCTTGCCGGAGAAAGCATCGGGAAAATAGATGTGATGAAAGGTTACAAGCTATTGGCTGATGTAGATGAATTTTATCTTGAAAAAGTTTCTTCGGGTCAAAATGGAGAAATTGAATTCAAAGGAGAAATGATTCCGGTAACGGTTTCAAAAGTAATCCCGGAAGTAAAAAATGGCAGATTTCAGGTGGAACTTAATTTTATGAGTACGGAGAAATTGGATCTCAGACAGGGATTAAGTTTTGGAGTCAGACTGATGCTTTCTGAAAAGTCAAAAAGTATCGTGCTTCCAAAAGGAAGTTTTTATGAAGATACTTCCGGCAAATGGATTTTTATTGTTGAGGGCGATAAAGCAGTCCGCAAAGAAATTAGCCTGGGAAGAGAGAATCCTTTATATTATGAAGTTTTAGGCGGATTAAAAGCAGGAGATAAGGTGGTGACTTCATCTTATAAAGATTATAAAGAAATTGAAATTTTAAATTTTAAATAATTATGCAAAAGTTTTTATTACTACTAGCATTCTTGGTCCTGAGTTTTTTTCAACTCTATGCACAAGAAAAAGAATTGGCCAATAATAAATATATCAAAGCCAACGGGACGCATTTTACGGAACCTGTAAAAGATAAAAAATGGGGAAATGAAAACGGGAACTCTTTTACAAAAGCAAAATATTCAGAATATGAAGGAGAAACTTTTGTGAAGATTACTACCTCAAA
This sequence comes from uncultured Flavobacterium sp., assembly GCA_964518395.1. Lineage (GTDB taxonomy): Bacteria > Bacteroidota > Bacteroidia > Flavobacteriales > Flavobacteriaceae > Flavobacterium. The sequence continues at coordinate 14,855 of CAZFGA010000007.1, read as the reverse complement.
AGATGTTACCACTTTGCTTAAGTATGCCATCAAAGTAAAAAAAGGAACCCTGGAGATGATTGTGGTAAATAGCCAGAACGAAGTGCTGTTTCAGAAATCATTTTCTAACGACGAAAAAGGCGAAACAGAAGTGCTGTTTCAGGAAAATCAGGAATATAAAATAAAGTTCATAGGAGTACAGACCGCGGGATCGTATTTCTGCCAATGGATAGAAAAATAAATCATCATCAGTTTCAATCATCAATCAAAAACGAACAATTAAAAAAATTAACATCATGATCAAAATTCAAAACCTTTCAAAAGTATTCAGAACAGAAGAAGTAGAAACCAAAGCACTGAATGAAATTTCATTAGAAGTAAAGCAGGGCGAATTCGTAACCATTATGGGAGCTTCGGGCTGTGGAAAATCAACATTACTAAACATTGTCGGGCTTTTGGATGATGTTACTTCAGGGAGTTATCAGCTATTGGGACAAGAGATCCGTGGACTAAAAGAAAGTGAAAAATCAAAAATTAGAAAACAGAATATCGGTTTTGTCTTCCAGAATTTTAACCTGATAGACGAACTTTCTGTTTATGACAATATCGAATTGCCTCTGATTTATAACAATGTAAGCGCTTCTGAAAGAAAGAAAAAAGTAGAAGCAATGGCAGAGCGTCTTGCTATTTCTCACCGATTAAGACATTTTCCGCAACAGCTTTCAGGAGGACAACAGCAAAGAGTTGCAGTAGCAAGAGCTTTAATCAATGATCCTAAAATCATATTGGCCGATGAGCCTACAGGGAATCTGGACAGTAAGAACGGTAATGAAGTAATGGAACTTTTGACAGATTTGCACGCTAATGGAGCTACAATTTTGATGGTTACCCACTCTGATTATGATGCTTCCTTTTCTCAAAAAACCATACTGATGAAAGACGGTATCGTTCTTTCTGAAAAACTGAATAGTAGAAATGTGAACGTTTTAGCATAAGAATTACAAATTTCAAAAAGTAAATCGTATGCTTTCAAACTGGCTAAAAATATTTTTGTACCAAATCCGAAAGAACAAGCTGTTTACAGCCTTGAATATTTTGGGGTTGAGTATAGGTATTGCGGGATTGGTGTTTTCTATCCTGTATTGGAATGATGAGCAGTCGTATAACGCATGGAATCCTGAGAATGAAAATGTTTTCCAAGTAGTTAACGACCAGCCAAGGTCAGGATTTCTGGCCTATAATGTAATGCCTTTGGGTGCCCGGTTAAAAGAAGTCTCGTCGGAAGTAGAAGAATATTGTGCTTTTTATCCGGCCTACAACAGAGCTCTCGTTGAATACGGTGACAAAAAAGAACTGGTATCAAAAGTGCTAAAATCAGAAAAAACTTTTTTCTCTTTTTTTCCTTTTGAATTTATAAAATCCAATGCCAGGACGGCTCTTAAAGAAAAAAATAATGCGGCAATTTCTGAAGAAACAGCCCAGAAATTATTTGGTGATGAAGACCCAATAGGTAAATCCATAAAAGTAGGCGAAACCACTTGTGTTGTTGGTGGGGTGTATAAAATTTCAGGGAAATCTTCAGTAGAACCGGCAATTGTAATAAGCGAAGAATTTGAAGAATTCATAAAAAAGAATATAGATAATTGGAGCGCCCATACTGTTTTTTTAATTGTCAAATTAAAAAATCCGGCAAATAAGGAAATGGTTGAAAAGCAAATCCACCAGATTTATGTTGACAAACAGGCAACAAAAGCTGCCAAAGAAAAAGGGATTTCTACAGAAGACTATGTTAAAAATTATGGATTGGACATTCCGTATCTGGAGCAGTTAAAAACGACAAGGCTGCATTCAAAAGTAAACAATGGCTATCAGGAAGGAAGCGGTAATTATCAATTTCTTCTGATTATGTTGGGACTCTCAGTGTTGATTTTAGTTCTTTCGATTGTAAACTATATAAATCTGGCAACGGCAAATGCAATAAAGCGTGCCAAGGAAGTTGGTGTCCGTAAAATTATCGGAGCTGCCAAAAAACAGATTGTCTGGCAGTTTTTATTTGAAACAGTAATCACCACTTCCTTTTCAATTCTTTTTGCTCTGGTAATAGTAGAATTGCTGCTTCCGTACTACAACGAATTCTTGTCGAAAAATATGGTTCTGAATAGCGGACAGTTTTATCTCCAGTTGATTGCAGTTTTTGTGGTAACGGTTATTGCTGCCGGCGTATTTCCAGCACTCTATATATCCAATTTTGATGTGCTGAAAGTGCTAAAAGGGAATTACAGCCGAAGCAAACGAGGAATCTGGCTTCGAAACGGAATGCTGATTTTTCAATTTGCAATTGCTTCCTTTTTCATCATAGGTTCCTACATCGTTTATCAGCAGGTGAATTTCATGATGGACAAAGACCTTGGGTTTAACGGCAATCAGGTCATTGATATACCTTTTAATGAAGCGAAAAACCCGACCGATTATGAAATGATCCGCAATGAATTGTTGAAAATAAAAGGAGTAGAAGGAGTTTCTGCTGGTAACTTTTCTTTTGGTGGCGGAGGCTATTTTACAACAGTTTTTGAATATAAAGGAAAAGATATTGAAGTAGAAAACATGTCGATGGAATTTGGTCTGTTTGATCTGATGGGAATCCAAATGGCGGAAGGAAGAAAGCTTTCGGAAAAATACGCTTCAGATACGATCAATTCTGTGATTATCAATAAAACAACGGCTGCTTTAATGGGTGAAAAAGATCCGATAGGAAAAGAGTTTGATTTTAGAGATGACGGCGACAAACCGGGTATCAGAAGATTGAAAGTTGTAGGCGTTGTCGAAGACTTTAATTCCTATGGCCCACAAAGAGAAATTCCTCCTATGCTTTTTTACCATCTGAAAACGGTTTCTGAAAGTAGCTATTTAAGCAGGCTTTATGTAAAGATTTCTCCTGAAAATATGGAGGAGACAATTTCAAACATAGAAAAATTCTGGGCAGCGAAATTAGACACAAGATATCCTTTCCGATATGATTTTGTTGACAAGAGTTTTGCAAGAACTTACCAAGGCTATATCAGCCAAAGGAATCTGTTTTCATTATTGAATTTTGTTGTTATCCTGATTGCTCTTTTCGGATTATTTGCCTTGGCTTCCTATTCCATCCAAAGTAGAATGAAGGAAATTGCTATAAGAAAGGTCCTGGGAGCGGAAACCAAAACGCTGCTTGCAACACTTTCAAAACAATATGTGGTGTTCTGTATCATTGGTTTTGTAATTGCTTTGGTTCCGGTTTACCTGCTGTTGAACAAATGGTTGGAAAATTTTGCTTATCGAATTGACATTTCTCCAATCCCTTTCATAACGGGCCTTTTCTTCCTGATGATACTAACACTAGCTGTGGTAATTTCAAAAGCGTATCAGGCAACAAGGATGAATGTCCTGAAATATTTAAAATATGAATAATAATTCCCAATGGGTAACTAATAAAAAAGAATACTATGCTGAAAAATTGGCTAAAAATATTTTTATATCAGATTAAAGACAACAAGATTTTTACGGCTTTAAATGTTTTAGGGCTGAGTATGGGAATCGCAGGGTTGGTTTTTGCTATCCTTTATTGGAATGATGAACATTCTTATAACGAATGGAATCCTGATAAGGAAAGAATCTTTCTTTCTATTTCTGATCTTGGCGAAAACATGCTTTGGGCAACCAATCTGGCAGGTTATGAGCCTTATCTTAAAGACTATAAAGAGCTGGAGTCCTACTGCTATTTTGATGCAGATTATGAAGAAGATATGGTAAGCTACAAGAGAAAAAAGGAAACTTTGAAAATCACAGATGCCCAGAAAACTTTTTTCGAATTTTTCCCATTTGAATTTATAAAAGGTAGTGCCCAAAATGCCTTGGCAGATAATAGCAGCATGGCATTATCTGAAGCGGCAGCCCAAAAATTATTCGGAAATGAAGATCCAATAGGAAGAGAGGTTACCTATTCCGAAAAAAGGTATGTTGTAAGAGCACTCTATAAAGTTCCGGGCAAATCTTCTATGGCGCCAGAGGTTGTTATCAGTACAATCGATAGAAGATTGGAAGAAGATAGGACACAATGGGGGAATTTTAATTATGGGCTGATGCTTAAATTAAAAAATCCGGAACAGAGAGGGTTGGTAATATCCAAATTAGAAAAGTTGATGCATGAAAACAGAGAGCTGAAATGGGCAAGAGAAGAAGGGATTACACCAGAACAATGGAGGAAGAAAAATAGTGAAGGCCAAGTCTCTAAAATTATTTTAGAACCATTGACTGCGGCAAGATTGCATTCCATCACATCAAATTATGCAGAAGGAAGGGGAAACTATCAGTTCTTATTGATAATGATGGGACTATCTCTTTTAATCTTGACGCTTTCCATTGCAAATTATGTAAACCTGGCAACAGCAAATGCCATAAAAAGGGCAAAAGAAGTAGGTGTCCGAAAAATAATTGGAGCCACAAGGGGCAATATTGTCAAGCAATTTATTTTTGAAACAATGCTGATGGCAGGTTTTGCTATTTTGATTTCATTGGTAATTGTAGAGCTTTCCCTGCCTTATTACAATGAATTTTTGAATAAGAACCTGATTATCCATAGCGGACAGTTCTATCTTCAAATTCTGCTGATATTTGGTCTGGTGGTATTGGTGGCAGGTATCTTCCCGGCAGTATATGTCTCAAACTTTGAAACTTTAAAAGTATTGAAAGGCAATTTTGGCAGAAGCAAAAATGGAATCTGGCTCAGGAATGGTATGCTGATTCTGCAATTTGCCATCGCTTCTTTCTTTATTGTAGGGTCGTATATCGTTTACGAACAGGTTTCCTACATGAATTCTAAAGATTTAGGATTCAAAGGAGATCAGGTTGTTCAGGTTAACTATAGGAACCCATATGATTTTAAAGAAAAAGGATATTTGGAAAAAATAGTATTGCGCTATGAAACTATCCGTCAGGAATTACTAAAAATTAAAGGAGTAAAACAGGTTTCGATTGGGTCTTTTGACTTTGGAAACGGCGCCCAGGCTTCTTCGGGATATGAGTACAACAAGAAAGCTATCCAAGGAAGAAATATGGCAATTGATTTTGATTTGCTAAGCATGATGAATATTAAACTGGCAAAAGGAAGAGATCTTTCTTCTTCGCTTTCAACAGATACTATTGAAAATATTCTAATTAATGAAACGGCTTTACGCATGATGAATGAAAAAGATCCGATAGGTAAAGAAATCAATTGGAATGACAAAAAGCTAAAAATTGTGGGTGTTGCAAAAGATTTCCATGTTAACGGTCCGCAGGAAGAAATTCCCCCAATGACCATTTTCCACTATAAAACCATTCCGTGGATGATTCAGAATGCCCATCAGATATTTGTGAAAATAGATGCGGAACATATGGAAAGCGCATTGAAGGAAATTGAAAATTTCTGGATTAAGAAAGTAGACGCGGAATATCCGTTTAAATATGATTTTGTAAACAAGAGTTATGCAAGGTCGTATCAAGCTTATGTGAATCAGCGAAATTTATTTTCATTGCTGAATATTATCGTGATATTTATTGCGCTGTCCGGCTTGTTTGCCCTGGCTTCTTATTCCATCCAGCGCAGAATGAAAGAAATAGCCATTCGAAAAACTCTGGGTGCGGAAACGAAAACGCTGCTTAAAGAACTTTCCAAGCAATATGTGATTTTCTGTATGGCAGGTTTCCTCATTGCCCTATTCCCAGTTCATTTTCTGCTAAACAAATGGCTGGAAAATTTTGCCTATCGCATTGATATTTCTATTGTTCCGTTTGTCGTAGGCTTTTTAGCACTTTTGTTGTTGATGTTGATTGTAGTATTGTCAAGAGCTTATCAGGCTACACGAGTTAATGTTTTGAAATATCTGAAATATGAATAAGAAATTAATTTTGAGCTTGCTCCTAATTACTTCGGGCATTTTTGTTAATGGCCAGGAGAATTCCTGGTCATTGCAAAAGTGTTTCGCTACAGCTTTGCAAAATAATATTGATATAAAAATCAAACAGCTCGAAATCAACAGGGCAAAAAAGCTGTATACGCATCCATTGTTGGAGTTGTTTCCAACAGTAAACCTGACAGGAAATCATAGCTATAACTTTGGTTCTACCATTGATCCCAGTACAAACAACAGGGTAAGCTCTGATATCCAATACGACAATTTGAGTTTGGGAGCCAATATGAGTCTTTTAAATTTTGGAAATCTGGCTGTTGCTCAAAAAAATAAGATAAATATCGAATTGGCTCAGGCAGACAAAGAGGTTATAGAATACGAATATAAGTTGCAATTACTGGAAAAATATTTTGACGCCTTGTTTTCGCAGGAATTGGTTAAAATCCAGAAAGAGCAGATACAAAACACAACTTTCAATCTCGAACGTATTAAGAAAGAAGTGGAAATTGGTAACAAGCCTGAAAGTGATTTGTATGATATCAAGTTGAGTTTTTCGCAAGATGAGAAACGTTTGCTTGAGGCACAGCAATTATTTGAAACCCAAAAATTACAGCTTTTTCAGCTGATGAATTTCCCGGTAGATAATCTTGAAGCCATTACTTTTGAAGTTTATCTTGCAAAAGAGACAGAACCTAAAAATGAACAGTTGTTTAAAAATCCAAAAATTGAATATGCCGAACTGTCGTATAAAAGTTCCAAAAAAGAAATATCCATCTTACGGTCGGATAATCTTCCTTCCATCATAGGATATTATAACCTTTCAACGTTCTATTCCTCGCCAATAAATCAACCTAATGATAATCTGCCAAATTTCCAGTCTCAATTTGACGATAATAAAAACCATGAAGTAGGCTTAAGACTAAATATTCCGGTATTCAACGGATTTAAAAGAAACAGGCAGATTACAGCATCAAAAATTGAAGCTGAAAAAGTCAAGTTGGTTTCAGAACAGGAAAAAATTAAAATACAGCAGCAGGTTGAATTGGAAACTACCCGAAAAAAACAATATGTCCAACTGACTTCAAACTTGCAGAATACGCTGCTATATGCCAAAGAATCATTTAGGACTACGCAGGCAAAATTTACCAGCGGAAAAGTGGATGCCGTGATTTATACCTCGGTAAAGAACCAATTACTGTCTTCTGAATATGATTTCCTGAAGAATAATCTACTGGTTCAGTATGCTTCTCTGAAGATTAACCTGATCCAAAAAAACGAATTGTAATCGTTTTTTAAGGCAATAAACTGTATTGTCCAAATTCGTCTATCTAACCATAAACTTTTTCAATCTATTAACTTTACATTACAAAGTTTTCATGCTATCTTTGCAATTTAAAATCAGTCTAATTTAAAGGCTTGAAAAAGAGAGCTATACAAAAATGAAAATAGATAGGAAAGAAGTTCTTAAAGCATTGGAAACTATTACCATTGCTGGGGAAGGTAAAAATATGGTAGAAAGCGGAGCAGTTCAGAATGTACTTACTTTTGGAGACGAAGTAGTAGTAGAACTTACGCTTACAACACCTGCATTACACATTAAAAAACGTGCAGAAGCTGACGTTATCAAAACAATACATGAAAACATTTCAGCAGATGCCAAGGTAAAAGTCAACATTAAGGTTGAAACTCCCGAAAAAACCGAGATCAAAGGAAAATCCATTCCGGGAATCAAAAACATTATTGCTGTAGCTTCTGGTAAAGGAGGCGTTGGTAAATCAACTGTTACAGCGAATCTGGCAGTAACATTAGCAAAAATGGGCTTTAACGTAGGCGTATTGGATGCGGATATTTATGGTCCGTCAATGCCAATTATGTTTGACGTAGAATCTGAAAAACCAATTTCGGTTACTGTTGATGGAAAATCCAAAATGAAACCAATTGAAAGCTATGAAGTTAAAATTCTTTCGATCGGGTTTTTTACAGCGCCAAGCCAGGCTGTAATCTGGAGAGGTCCTATGGCCTCAAAAGCACTAAACCAGATGATTTTTGATGCTGATTGGGGAGAATTGGATTTCATGCTAATCGATTTGCCGCCTGGAACCGGTGACATTCATTTGTCGATAGTGCAATCGTTGCCAATTACAGGAGCTGTTGTTGTGAGTACACCACAGGCTGTGGCATTGGCAGATGCCAAAAAAGGAGTGGCTATGTTCCAATCCGATTCGATCAACGTTCCTGTCTTGGGAATTATCGAAAACATGGCTTATTTTACGCCAGAAGAACTACCTGAAAATAAATATTATATCTTTGGAAAAGAAGGGGCTAAGAATCTAGCGCAAGATTTGGAAGTTCCATTTTTGGGAGAAGTTCCAATCGTACAGTCTATCCGTGAAGCGGGAGATTATGGTCGACCGGCTGCTTTACAGACCGCTTCTCCACTTGAAAAAGTCTTTGAAGATATTGCCAGAAACGTAGTTCAGGAAACCGTAAACAGAAATGAAAATCTGCCGCCATCAGAAGCCGTAAAAATTACGACAATGGCTGGATGCTCAGCAGTAAAAAAATAAGATGTTAGATTGTGAAGGTTATTATTGACCCATTCGAAATCTAAAAATCTAAGTTTGTCCAAAAAACAATATTATGACAACAGAAGAAATCAAATTAAACGTAGAGAAGGCATTGGATGAAATCCGTCCATTTCTTGAGTCGGACGGAGGAAATATTTCGCTTATCGAAATTGAAGACGACAAGCATGTGAAAGTTCGTCTTGAAGGTGCCTGCGTAGGTTGCAGTGTCAATCAAATGACATTGAAAGCCGGCGTTGAAACTACTATAAAAAAATATGCGCCACAGATTGAGACTGTGGTAAATGTAGCTTAAAAATAAGTTTGCCCGGGCAATACTTTCTATTGCCTGACTTTTTTGGTGCAATCTTGCATAGATTGCCCAGTTGTCCTGCGTTTTTTAGGGCAAATATGTTTTCGTAATAGCGATTAAGCATGCGGTTACATGATATTTATCATACTAAATAACTCTTGGTTTCCTGAATTTTGTATCAGAAACTTAGAACCCTCAGAATTTTTAAAAAATGATTGAAACAGATATATTAATAATCGGTGCCGGACCCACAGGTTTGTTCGCCGTTTTTGAAGCAGGACTGCTAAAGTTAAAATGTCATATTATTGATGCCTTGCCTCAGCCAGGCGGGCAGCTTTCCGAACTTTACCCTAAAAAACCAATCTTCGATATTCCAGGTTATCCATCAGTATTGGCAGGTGATCTTGTTGATAATCTCATGGAGCAGATCAAACAGTTTCAGCCGGGATTTACTTTGAATGAAAAGGCAGAAACTATCGCAAAACAAGAGGACGGAACTTTTATTGTAACTACTGATAAAGGAACCGCACACCATTGTAAAGCCGTTGCAATTGCCGGTGGTTTGGGAAGCTTCGAACCTAGAAAACCGTTGATTGAAGATATTGAATTTTATGAAGATAAAGGAGTTGAATATTTCGTAAAAGATCCGGAACTGTTCAGAGACAAAAAAATTGTAATTGCCGGTGGAGGAGACTCTGCTTTGGATTGGAGTATTTTCCTTTCTAATGTTGCCTCTGAAGTAACACTGATTCATAGAAGAAATGAATTTCGCGGAGCATTGGATTCTGTAGAAAAAGTACAGGAACTAAAACATGCCGGTAAAATTCGTTTGATAACACCCGCAGAAGTCATCGGATTAAATGGTGCTGAACATTTGGAATCGATTGATATTGATGAAAACGGAGCGCATAGAAACATCAAAACAGACTATTTTATTCCGCTTTTTGGATTGTCGCCTAAACTTGGCGCTATAGCCAATTGGGGACTTGAAATTGAAAAAAATGCCATTAAAGTAGATAACGCATTGGATTATCAGACTAATATTGAAGGGATTTACGCTATTGGTGATGTCAATACCTATCCGGGCAAATTAAAGCTGATTCTTTGCGGTTTTCATGAAGCTACATTGATGTGCCAGAGCGTTTACAATAAATTAAATCCTGGTAAAAAATACGTATTGAAATATACTACTGTTTCAGGTGTAGATGGATTTGACGGAACAAGAAAAGAAGCTGAAAAAGCAGTCGTGAAATCGATAGATTAATCAGGCTGCATTACCATACAAAAATGGATGTTACTATAAAAATAACCGATAGAGAAGGGGCTTTGCATGAAGTTCAGGCTCCCACGGATATGAATATGAATATCATGGAACTGGTTCGTGCCTACGAACTGGCGCCGGAAGGAACAATTGGTGTTTGCGGAGGCATGGCTATGTGCGCTTCCTGCCAGTGTTATGTTCTTAATGACGTTGCCCTTCCTGAAATGGGAGATGATGAAGAAGCAATGCTCTCAGAAGCTTTCTTTGTTAAGTCTAACAGTCGTCTTGGCTGCCAGATTCATATTACCGAAGAACTGGATGGATTGGAAATAGAATTAGCTCCGGAATATTAAAACAAAAAAGCCCTCGAAAGAGGGCTTTTTTGTTTATGTAATTTGACTCAGTTTAGTTTTTTACAAACTGTAAAGTCTTTGTTTCATTACCTTTTGTAAATCGGATCATATAGATTCCGGTAGCATAGTTAGAAGTGTCTACTTTTAAGTTTCCTTCGCTAACAGTTGTAGCTTGCTTGATAACTTGTCCTAAACTATTATATATTGTATAGCTGTCAGGAGTTTTAGAGCTGTCAGACACTGCAATGTTCAATACATCATTAGCAGGGTTTGGATACAGTTTTATTCCCTGTAATAATTCAAATGATGGATTGCTTAATGGTGGTTGGCATGCTGTTGAAGTAGCTAAGGTTCTTCTTCTCGGAGAATTTTGCATTACGGCCATCATCCTTGCTTTTTGGTCTAAAGTAAAGATATTCATACAGGTATCATTAGAATAATCCATATAGTTTTCTGTCATGTCTTTGCCAGGAGAAGCTGTGCAGGTATCATAATCCTGAGAACAGTCATAATGCTCTCTATTGGCAGCAGGAGTATCTGGACAATAGTCTTGAAAACTATCAGTAGCATTTACAGTACAAGAAGAATTATCTCCCCAAATGTGTCTTAAACCTAAAAAATGTCCTGTTTCATGGGTAGTAGTTCTACCTTTGTTAATGCTTGGAAAATAACTTCCTCCGGCTCCGGAAAAATCTGATGAACCAAAAGCCCTCCAGTCAATAATTACTCCGTCGGTGTCTGCAGTATAAGGTCCTTGTAATCCCTGTAATCCTGAACTGCCTGGGAATTGAGCGTAACCTAAGACACCATCTAAATCATACCCAAATTGACATACCCAAATATTATAATATTTTGAAGAGTCCCATATAGTTTGTGGCTTTAATATGGTTTCAACGCTATTTTCATCCCATTCCGAAACTCCAAGATTAACCCTGTGGATACCCGTTGTAGGATTCCCACTTGGATCTACTTGCGCCATACAGAATTGAATTTCGACATCTGCACCTATAGGATTATCATTATATCCTGGTGTTCCAATCATTTTTCGGAAATCCTGGTTAAGGACGGTAATTTGAGAAAGAATTCTGGCATCTGTAATATTCATCCCATTATTATTTACGTTTTGTCCGTTATGTATAACGTGGACAACAACCGGAATAGTGATTACTGCATTTGTTCCTTCAGTACCTCTTCGTGCTAATAATTTTGATTTGGCAACTTCTGCTTTTGGAGCAAGCCATTCTTCAAATTCTTGAGTCGTTGCTCTCTTACTGTTTTTTTCTTGCAGGAATGATTCGTATTCTGTAGTTACGCATTTGATTATTCCTGTAGTAGGGTTAACGCTTTGGACTTTTCTTCCAAAGACATTTGGTGTATTTTGTGCCAGAGCGGAAAAACCGATAAGACCAAGGCACAAAAAATGTGTAATTTTTTTCATGGAAATATGAAAATTGGAAATTAATAATTTAGTGATATTTTATTTACTTGTCTGCACAAAACAACAAGCGCGCTAAGGTATAAATATCTTAGAATTTTAAAGTTAAAATTTTGAAATAATCTAAAATAAATCTAAATAATCTTTAAAAACTGTCTTGACTTTTAAAGAGTTATAAGAATTTACTGCAATAGTATAATGACGGATTTAAATACACCATTTTTCTAAAGATAATTAGGCCATTTCGGCTTTCACGGAAATCTGTTCTTCAATAGCATCCCAAAGGCCAATTCTTTTTTCTAGCGCTTGAATAGAGACTTCCTTTACTTCTTGCCACCGGAGTTCATCATCGTTGCATAGCTCTTCTATCATTTGCATGGCCATCGGTCCATGCTCATCAGCGTCTAGTTCAATATGTCTTTCGAAATAATAAATTAGTTTACGCAAATCGGCATTTGGGAAGTTTTCCTGAAAATTTCGCAATATTTCTGTAAACATAGAAGGAATAAGGTCTTCTCTTCCAAAAGTGAAAGCGGCGGCAATTTCATGAGGTTTGCCTTCATCAATAACGCGGAAAGTAAAATCAAGAAAAGCTTTTATCTTTGGATGTAAATCGCTTTTTTTTATGGATACAAAAATATTCTGTGTTGTGATGACATTTTCTAAAAAACTCTGAATTTCCAAAATATCTGCCCCACAATCCTTCATTGCATCAATATACATTTCGTAGTGGCTCTGTCTTTTACCGTCAAGAGTCAGGTCGGTTTCTTCAGCCAAAACAATTTCATTAATCAAATAGCGGATTTCCGGATTTCCTACCGGAAGCCATGGCGTAGTTGTAGAGGTCAATTTAGACTGCAATGCTTTTAAAAGTGACATAAAATCCCATACGGCATATACATGGCTTTCCAGGAATTTTCGCAAATCTTCCAGATTTTGTATCTTTTTATACAGTGGATGGTTTAATAAAATGTCTTTTTGAGGCTGGATGTTGGCGTTAATAGTGTCAATTTTCATGATGAGGGATTTTTACAAATGTAAAAAAGCTTCTCTATAATGAGAAGCTTTTTAAGATACTTTAATATTTGTTTATTACTTAAATGCAGGAATTCCGGTAATATCCAGTCCGGTAATTAATAAGTGAATATCGTGTGTTCCTTCGTATGTAATAACAGATTCTAAGTTCATCATATGTCTCATGATTGAGTATTCACCTGTAATACCCATACCGCCAAGGATTTGTCTTGCTTCTCTCGCAATATTGATCGCCATGTCCACATTGTTTCTCTTAGCCATCGAAATCTGGGCAGAAGTAGCCTTGCCTTCGTTTCTCAAAACACCAAGTCTCCAAGTCAATAATTGCGCTTTGGTGATTTCGGTAATCATTTCAGCTAGTTTTTTCTGCTGTAATTGGGTTCCGGCAATTGGCTTGTCAAACTGGATTCTTTCTTTAGCATAGCGAAGCGCCGTATCATAACAATCCATTGCGGCACCAATAGCACCCCATGCAATTCCATAACGTGCAGAATCCAAGCATCCTAGTGGAGCTCCCAGGCCAGATTTATTAGGCAATAAATTTTCTTTAGGAACCTTTACATTATCAAAAATCAATTCTCCTGTAGCAGAAGCGCGAAGTGACCATTTGTTATGTGTTTCAGGAGTTGTAAATCCTTCCATACCTCTTTCAACAATTAAACCGTGTATTCTGCCGGCTTCGTCTTTAGCCCAAACTACTGCGATATCAGCAAAAGGAGCATTAGAGATCCACATTTTAGCACCGTTCAATAAATAATGGTCACCTTTATCTTTAAAATTGGTTACCATCCCGGATGGGTTTGAACCGTAATCAGGCTCAGTAAGACCAAAACATCCAATAAATTCACCAGAAGCCAGTTTTGGTAAATATTTCATTCTTTGCTCTTCATTTCCATATTTCCAGATAGGATACATAACCAACGAAGATTGTACAGAAGCAGTAGAACGAACACCAGAATCACCTCTTTCAATTTCCTGCATAATCAAGCCATACGAAATTTGGTCTAGGCCGGCACCCCCATACTCTTCAGGAATGTAAGGGCCAAAAGCGCCAATTTCTGCCAAACCATTAATGATTTGATTTGGGAATTCCGCTTTTTGCGCATATTCTTCGATGATTGGAGATACTTCACGTTTTACCCATTCGCGGGCAGCGTCGCGTACCATTTTGTGTTCGTCAGACAATAATTCGTCTAAAAGGTAATAATCTGGAGCTTGGAAAAGATCGGGTCTCATTATTTTTATCATTTCGATAGCCTGGCTATCTGTTTTTAACTGGTTTTTGTTTATCCGAAAACGTTTGCAAACTTACGTAAAGAATTGCAACAAAACAATCAACAAATGTTAGAAAGTGTTGCTGTAATTTTTAAGAAAGTATCTGATCATTGCGTTTTTGATAAAAAAACGTAGATAAATTTAAAAGAATCGATCTGAGGTAAATTATTTTTCGGTACATTTATCTTACAATTTAATTTTGAACATGCAGAGAATGAATATTTTAAGATAACAGACATAAAGCCTGAATGTCTTTAAATGATTGGGCCCTATTATCATAATTTTAAACCTACACATTATGTTAGAAAACATTTTGAAATTAGAAGGCGTTCACAAGCTAAGCAATGGTGAGCAAAAAACCATTAAAGGGAACGGAATAATCAGAGGCGGTGGTAATGATATTATCGCATGCATTTGTCCGGGAACAGGTAATGTTGTTGTTGGGCATGCGGATAGCTGTGAAATTTTGACAAAACTTCTTTGCGGTCAGGATTCATAATAAGAATTCCATCGCATGAAAAATTAGTGTCTATTGCTTTCGGGTAATAGACTTTTTTGTTTGTAGCAAATTGTACAAATAAAAAGGATTACATCTTCAGGTAAAAATCCTTTGTCAGGCTGATGTATTCCGGAGTATAGTTGTGGCGGGAGATTTCAATAACCAATTCGTCAATAGGAAAACTTTCTGCCTGATGTCTGCTAAAAGCCAAAAG
>CAZFGA010000006.1:0-149707 GCA_964518395.1 uncultured Flavobacterium sp. | reverse complement strand
CCAACGATTTCAGCATATACGTTAATGATACCTCCAGCATTGATCAAGAAATCAGGAGCATAAGCAATACCTCTGTCTTTCAAGATTTTTCCGTGGATTTCTTCATTAGCCAATTGGTTATTAGCTGCACCAGCAATTATTTTTGCCTGGATTTTGTTTACCGTTGCATCGTTAATTGTAGCACCCAATGCACATGGAGCATAAATATCAACCGGAGCACTGTAAATATCTTCTCCTGTAAAAATCTGAGCACCGTATTTTTGGCTGATTTCTTTCAATCTAGCTTCGTTGATATCTGTAATTTGTACCAAAGCACCTTCTTTTGTAAGGTGGTCAATAAGTGTCTCACCTACGTTTCCAGTTCCCTGAACCAAGATTTTTTTACCATCCAGGTTATCAGAACCGAATTGGTACTTAGCTGCTGCTTTCATTCCCATGTAAACACCATAAGCTGTTACAGGCGAAGGATTTCCAGAACCACCTCTTGACTGAGAAATACCTGTTACATAAGGAGTAACGTCTCTAATCAAATCCATATCAGGAGTTGTAGTACCTACATCTTCAGCAGTAATATATTTTCCGCTTAGTGAATTGATAAATTCACCAAACTTTATCATCATTTCCGGAGTTTTGTCAACTTTTGAATCGCCAATAATGACGGCCTTTCCACCTCCTAGGTTCAATCCTGAGATAGCAGATTTAAAAGTCATTCCTCTAGACAGTCTCAAAACGTCATTCAGAGCTTCCCATTCGTTGGTATATTTCCACATTCTCGTTCCACCCAAAGCTGGTCCTAAAACTGTGTTATGAATGCCGATTATTGCTTTCAAACCAGTATCTTTGTCATTACAAAATACGATCTGCTCGTGATTGTCAAATGATAATTGTCCAAAAACCGGGTCGATTTTGTGAAGCTCACTTGCTTTTGCTACTTCTGTTATCATACTATCTTTTATTAAGTGGTTAATTATGATTTCATCAAAAAGATGTCGCAAAATTAAGATTTAAATCAAAACTTTGCAATGAAATTAACCTTTATTAGCAATCCATTAATGAAAATAGCTTTTTTGCATTTTAAATAAAAAAATATTTTACTTATATTTTTAACATAAAACAATATATTACCTTATCACTTTTACAAATACAATGAAAGAACTTCAATATTTAAACAAATATTTCACTAAATATAAATACCATTTTTTATTAGGAATTATTACCACAATTGCGGCCCAGTTTTTTTCCCTTTATACACCAAAGCTAATTGGAAATTCTATCAATGCATTGACGCAGAAAGAGTTTGATGCTGAAACCACAAAAAACATCCTTCTGGAGAATATTGTTTGGGTTTTAATTACCACTATTATTGCAGGTGTACTTACTTTTTTAATGCGCCAGACTTTAATCGTAATGTCACGTTATGTAGAGTTCGACTTGAAAAATGAAGTCTTCAGGCAATATGAAAATCTTTCACAGAATTTCTATAAAAGAAACAGGACGGGCGACCTGATGAACCGCATCAGTGAAGATGTTAGTAAAGTTAGGATGTATGTAGGTCCTGCCGTTATGTATACGATCAACACCTTTATACGTTTTGCCGTTGTAATCGTACAGATGTATATTATTTCGCCAAAACTCACCTTATATACTTTACTGCCCCTGCCTATTCTTTCCTATTTGATATTTAAGCTTAGTAACGAAATCAATGTCAGGAGTGGAATTTTCCAGCAGAACCTTTCACAACTTTCAAGTTATACGCAAGAAGTTTTTTCAGGAATCCGAGTTATTAAGGCCTACAGTTTGGAAGAAAAATCACATGGGGAATTTTCTGACCTGTCAGAAGAGAGTCGCGAAAAAAGCATGAGACTTGCCAAGACTAATGCTTTGTTTGGGCCTTTGATGATTTTGTTAATCGGGATGAGTAACCTTGTCGTGATTTATGTTGGAGGTATGATGTACATCCACGGATCTATAAAAAGTATCGGCGTTATTGCTGAATTCATACTATACATCAACATGTTGACCTGGCCGGTAGCATCATTGGGATGGGTTTCTTCTATGATACAGGAAGCGGAAGCCTCACAAAAAAGAATCAATGAATTTTTGAAAATACAGCCGGAAATCAAAAACAAAACATTAGAAAGCTCCATCATTGAAGGAAAGATTACTTTCAACCACGTAAGCTTTACTTACGAGGATACCAATATCACGGCACTAAACAAAGTAAGTTTCACAATTCAAAAAGGAGAAACGCTGGCGATTCTTGGAAAAACAGGCTCCGGAAAATCAACCATCTTAAACCTGATCAGCCGATTGTACGACATCAAAGACGGCGAAATCACTATTGACGGACATAATATCAAAGACCTGAACCTTCATGATGTTAGAAACAGCATTGCTTTTGTGCCTCAAGACGCTTTCTTGTTCTCGGATACGATTATGAACAACATCAAGTTCGGAAAGGAAAATGCGACCGAAGCCGAAGTAATTGAAGCGGCCAAAAAAGCGGTTGTCCATACTAATATTATGGAATTCAACGAACAGTACCAAACCGTAGTTGGCGAAAGAGGAATTACATTGTCGGGCGGACAAAAACAGCGTGTCTCTATTGCAAGGGCAATTATCAAAGATTCGAATATTTTATTGCTTGATGACTGTCTGTCAGCAGTTGACACAGAAACCGAAGAAGCGATCCTGAACAACCTTCTTGAATTCTGTAAAGACAAGACAACTATTTTGGTTAGCCACAGAGTTTCATCAGCCAAAAACGCAGACAAAATCATTATTCTTGACGATGGAAAAATCATCCAACAAGGCTCTCATAATCAATTGGTAAACGAAGAAGGCTATTACAAAGACTTGTATCTGAAACAACTTTCTGAAAAAGAAATCCTATAAAAATGTTGTTTAATTCAGCTATTTTTTAGATTTTTGGTTTCCAGTTAACACAAACCAATTGAACGACGGATTATGAGAGAAAATGACATGCTAGAAAAAGAAGAGATTTTTTCTAAAGTATTGAGAGCCGGAAGAAGAACTTATTTCTTTGATGTTAGAGCTACAAAAGCTGACGACTACTATATCACAATTACTGAAAGTAAAAAATTCACTGAAGAAGACGGTTCTTTTCATTTTAAAAAACACAAAATCTACCTTTATAAAGAAGATTTTACCGCATTTTCAGAAATCTTAGAAGAAATGACTTCTTATGTCTTAAACCACAAAGGTGAAGAAGTAATCTCTGAAAGACATCAAAAAGATTTCAAGAAAGAGTTCTATACTGAAAAAGCTACTGCTGAAACTACCGCCACCGCAAGCTTTACAGATATTGACTTTGACGATATTTAATCGATACACAATAACAAAATTCCCGAAATGACCTTTCGGGAATTTTTTGTTTATACAAGAATCTGGCATAGTTTTTTCTCAAGTTCAAACCTAACACCATAACAAACCCCTAAATGAGACATCTTCTTATCCTATGCCTCTTCATAAGCAATTGCCTTTTTGCACAGACAAAAATCACCGGGACTTATGATACAAAGACAAAAAAATTCACAACCGAAGACAAGACCTACAATATCCAATATTTTTTTAAAGGTTATGCATCTGTTTCAAAAGACAAAGTTTCAGGGATAATTGATAGCACAGGAACTATTGTTGTACCACTTATTTATGATTCCACTGTCGCCAGCTTTACAGAAAACAGAGCACTAGTCAAAAAAGAAAATCTATACGGTTTTGTCGATAAATCAGGCAAAGAAATCATTCCTTGCATGTATGATGAAGCCAAAGGCTTTTCAGAAGGTTATGCGTGGGTAAAAAAAGAAGATAAATGGGGACGTATCGATCCTTCCGGCAAAGAAAACATTCCTTTTATTTATGAGACGGCTGGTTTTACATCAGAAGGCATGACACGAGTACAAAAAGATGGGAAATTTGGAGCCATTAATCAAAAAGGACAAGAAGTCGTTCCTTGTATTTATGATGAAATAGGCTTTTTTAAAGATGGACTGGCTGTAGCCACAAAAGGACAAAAACGCGGTTATGTAGATAAAACAGGAAAAACGGTCATTCCTTTTATTTATGAACTGGCAGATGATTTTAAAGGCGGCGTAGCTATTGTTAGAAACAACAACAAATGCGGCCTGGTTCATAAAACCGGAAAAGTTATAGCTCCATTAATTTATGATGGTATGGGCAGTTTTGATAGCGACCAATCTGGATTGTCAAGAATTCAGATAGGCAACAAATGGGGCTTTATCAATAAAAAGGGAAAAGAAATTGTTCCGTGCATTTATATTAAAGCTAATTTTTTCAGTGAAGGCTTGGCATTAATCGTTACTGACAAAGGAGAAAGTG
Source organism: uncultured Flavobacterium sp. (assembly GCA_964518395.1). Lineage (GTDB taxonomy): Bacteria > Bacteroidota > Bacteroidia > Flavobacteriales > Flavobacteriaceae > Flavobacterium. Next base: position 145,348 of record CAZFGA010000006.1, on the reverse strand, counting down.
GTTATGTAGACACAACCGGAAAACTTATCATTCCATTTACAAAATATACTAGAGCTGAAAATTTCAGAAACGGAAAAGCTGAAGTACGAAAAGGCAATGATGTTTTTTATATTAATAAGCAGGGGCAGCCGGTCACTAATTAAAATCCATACCGTTTTAGAAGTATAACAACAGCCTTAAAAGAGGCTGTTGTTTTTATCCAATTCTCAAACCATTCTCTACTTTAAAATCCGGAGACAGCAAGACAACAGAACCTTCTTCGCCTACTGCTCCTAAAACCAGGCATTCGCTCATAAATTTGCCAATCTGTTTTTTAGGAAAGTTCACAACGGAAACAATTTGCTTTCCAATCAAATCTGCTTTTTCATAATGTTTAGTGATTTGTGCCGAAGTTTTTCTGATTCCGATTTCAGAACCAAAATCGATAACCAGCTGATACGCCGGCTTTCTGGCTTCAGGAAAACCATTGGCTTCCAGAATAGTCCCAACCCGCATTTCTACTCTTTCAAATTCGGACCATGATAAATTATTCTGTAATTCTGAATTCATAATTTTAATTTTCTATTCTAAATATTGTTGGTCAAATTTCGAAAATTTCTGCCTATATTTAAAGCTCGAATTTTATTTTAAATGCAATGGCAAAAACACCATCAAACATGCTCCCACTCGGGACTTCTGCTCCACAATTCAGACTGAAAGATACTAATTCAAATTTTTATTATTCTTTTGAAGACCTGAGAGGCAAAAAAGGCACCTTGGTTATGTTTATCTGCAACCATTGTCCTTATGTTATCCATGCGTTGCCGGAAATTTTGATGATTGCCAACGATTATCGTGTACAAGGCATCGGGATTATCGCCATCAGTAGTAATGATATTGAAAAATACCCACAGGACGGACCGGAAATGATGTCGGAATTTGCTTTTAAAAATAGTTTTGATTTTCCTTATTTATACGATGAAACTCAAGAAGTCGCAAAAGATTTCGATGCTGCCTGCACACCCGACTTCTATCTTTTTGACTCGCAGGACAAATTATTTTACAGAGGACAGCTTGACGATTCAAGACCTTCAAACGGAATTCCTTTAAGCGGTAGCGACTTGAGAAATGCAATCGATGCATTGATTTACAACAGAAGCCTTCCTGAAATCCAAAAGCCGAGCCTCGGTTGTAATATCAAGTGGAAATAATTATTTCTTTTCCAATACAATATCAATCGGACGGTTCATCTTAGGGCCAAACTGTGTTTCACGAGCTTTGCTCGAACACAAAACATACATATTGAAACTATTCAGCTTTACGATCTGTGTTTTAAAATTACCTCCGTTTTCTTCACCGTCAATATCTTCAACTTTCAGGCTAAAATCATCTCCTGGAAACGTATTCTTGATGGAAAGCAGGTAATTGTCTTTTGCAAAAGGAAAAAACCAGCGTTCTTTTGAAACCTTAGAATCGCTTGTTATCTTATTGCCTTTATCATCGACTCTATAATTGGCAGTAAAAGTTAATGGTTTTCCGGCACTTGTCCAGCTGTACAGATTATTGATGTTCAGCAAATCAAGGCCTAACCCATTAATGATGGTGATTTTTAATCCGGGAATATTCTCTTTTTTGCCCGCTTCGTGTACATTCAATACAAAATAAGAAGTAAAATCATAGCCGCAATGTTGTGCAACCTGGGCTTTTGAAGAAAACGAAAACAGGAGAAGAATAAAAAGCAAAAAACGCATCGGATGAATTTTAGTAATGGCAAAAATACAAAAGCAAATAGCATTCCAAGAAAAAAGCACCCCGAATGAGGTGCTTTTAACAACTATAAATCGAAATATTATTATTTCACATCCATTAATTCTACGTCAAAAACCAAAGTAGCATCTGGAGGAATAACGCCTCCCGCTCCACGAGAACCATATCCTAAATGCGATGGAATAACAAAGCGAGCCTTGTCTCCAACCTGAAGTAAAGCAATTCCTTCGTCCCATCCTTCAATTACGTGACCTTTTCCTAAAGGAAATTCAATCGGTTTTTTTCTTGGATAAGAAGAATCGAATACTTTTCCGTCTTCCAACTGTCCTGTATAGTGAACAGAAACTGTCTTACCGTTTTCTGCTTTCTTACCGTTTCCTTTTTGAATCATTTTATAACGAAGTCCGCTTTCAGTCTTATCAAATCCTGCCGCTAGTTTTTCCATTTTAGCTTCTGCTTCTTCTTTTGCTTTTGCTTCACGTTTCGCACGAGAACCTTCAAATACTCTGAAAGCTTCTATAGCATTCCATTTTTTTGCTTCTTCTCCTTCACGGATAATTTCAATGCTTTGGATTTCATCGCCCTGAGCAATTGCATCTACAACATCTTGTCCTTCTACCACATGACCAAAAACAGTATGCTTATTATCCAACCAGTTTGTTGGAACGTGTGTGATAAAAAATTGTGAACCGTTAGAACCCGGACCAGAATTAGCCATAGACAATACACCTGGCTTATCATGCTTTAATTCCGGATGGAATTCGTCATCGAATTGGTAACCAGGACCGCCTGTTCCTGTTCCTTGAGGACAACCTCCCTGAATCATAAAATCAGGAATCACACGGTGAAATTTAAGCCCGTCATAATAAGGCTTTCCTTGTGGTCTTGATTTGTTTTCTAAATTTCCTTCAGCCAACCCAACAAAGTTACCTACAGTTCCTGGCGTCTTATCATGTGTTAGTTTCACTACGATTGCACCTTTTGGAGTATTGAATTTTGCGTATATTCCGTTTTCCATCTTATTAATTTTATTTTTGAATCACGCAAAATTACGAATTAAAATGTGAAAATAAATACAATTAATGACCTAGGTCAAACAAAGAAACTAGGTATTTACTTAAATTTGCATCACAGAAAAAAGAGAATTCTCCGTTCTGAAAATAAAAACAACCAACCACATGAACAGCATTTTTCATCCTGAAGGAAATAAGAAACTTATTGAGCGTATTGAGACGCTCACTCCTATTACACACAACGAATGGGGAACAATGAACGTAAGCCAAATGCTCGTACATTGCCAAATGCCCATTAAGGTTGCTTTTGGGGAATTGAAGATTAAAGTCGGACTTATGGCTTTGTTATTTGGAAAAATGGCAAAAAAAAGCATAACCAGCAAAAACCCAATCAAAAGGAACCTGCCAACTGCTAAAGAATTTATAGTAAAAGGACATCCTGATTTTGAGCAATCCAAAACAGAGCTAATTACCCTAATCTCAAAATTTTCTAACGAAGGGCCAAGCGCCATAAAAAACCCAAAACATCCTTTCTTCGGAAATCTTACCACAGAAGAATGGGACTATATGCAATGGAAACACCTGGACCACCATTTAAAACAGTTCGGAGCTTAAATTATATTTGATTTTAGATTTATGATTTTAGAACCGAACTCTAAAATCATAAATCTAAAATCACAAACCTAAATCTAAAATCCTAATCAAATTTCCCAAAATGAGAATCGACATTATTACCGTACTTCCTGAATTATTAAGAAGCCCTTTCGAAGCCTCTATCATGAAAAGAGCGATTGACAAAGGACTGGTAGAAGTCCATTTTCATAATTTGAGAGACTATACGACAAACAAGCAGAAGAGCGTTGACGACTATCAATTTGGCGGAGGTGCCGGAATGGTAATGATGATCCAGCCTATTGATGATTGTATTGCAAAGCTCAAAAGCGAACGCAACTACGACGAAATCATTTATATGACTCCAGATGGGGAAACCCTAAACCAAGGCATGGCCAATCAGATGTCATCGTTAGAAAACATTATTATCTTATGTGGTCATTATAAAGGTGTAGACCAAAGAGTTCGGGATCACCTGATTACAAAAGAAATTTCAATTGGAGATTATGTACTTTCAGGCGGCGAATTAGGAGCAATAGTATTATCTGATGCCTTAATCCGACTTATTCCGGGCGTATTAAGTGATGAAACCTCAGCCTTAACAGACAGTTTTCAAGACAATTTGTTGTCACCACCAATTTACACACGACCATCTGATTATAAAGGCTGGAAAGTACCCGATATTTTACTAAGTGGTCATTTTGCCAAAATCGACCAATGGCGTGAAGACAAAGCTTTTGAACACACGAAGAATAGAAGACCGGATTTGTTGGACAGATAGTCTTATTAGATTGCAGATTTCAGATTTTAGAAGGCAGACCCACTTTAACTACAAACTTATTTCTGCAACCTGAAAACTAACATCTGCTATCTCATATCTGCTACCTATGGTCTTTCATCCAAATTTTTCTTAAAAAAATCATCCATTCATAATTCATAATTCATAATTTTCTTTATCTTTGCACCCACTTTGGACCAACCTCTGGCGATAATCGTGAATGTTGCTCTGATAATCAAATAATTAAATCAAACAAAATGGCAGATTTGATGAAATTCGTTAAAGACGAATTTGTAACAAAAAAAGATTTTCCTGAATTCGGAGCTGGTGACACAATCACAGTTTACTACGAAATTAAAGAAGGTGAAAAAACAAGAACTCAGTTCTTCAAAGGAGTTGTAATCCAAAGAAGAGGTTCTGGAACGACTGAAACTTTTACAATCCGTAAAATGTCTGGTGCTGTTGGAGTTGAGCGTATCTTCCCTGTGAATATGCCTGCTTTACAGAAAGTTGAAATCAACAAAACTGGTAAAGTTCGTAGAGCTAGAATTTTCTACTTCAGAGAACTTACAGGTAAAAAAGCTAAAATTAAAGACAGAAGAAGATAATCTAACGTCTTTTAGTTATAAAAAAATCCCGAATCGCTTCGGGATTTTTTTATTGCCTATTTTTTTAAGATGCAACATGAAATAAAAAATCATACCTTTACCTATTGTATGCAACTTTCCTAAAACCAGACATTATGAAAAAAATAGCTTTACTATTTTGTCTCGCCATACTTCTTTCATGTTCGGGTGACGATTCATCACAGCCGCATGACACTTCATCTGATGTGCTCTTAAAAAAGACCATCACCCAAAGCAATGGCAGCAGCTATGAAACGCTTTATAAATATGACGGTAAAAAATTACTGGAGGCCAGAAGCGTCAAGGAAAATAAAAAATTCAATTACAACGGAAACGACATCTCAAAAATCAGCTGGTATGACAATCCTGACACAAACAATACATTGTCTCAAACTGTAGAATTTGAATATCTTCCTAATGGAAAACTAAAAAAATTCATCCAGGAAAGTGATAATCCTTTGACAGTTGAATTTACCTATGTTGGGCAAGACACCGTAAATTTTGTGGCAAGAGCCTACAGAAGTTCGTACGATTTCGTAGGGTATTTTACCGTAAAAGACAATGAAATTTCTGAATATGTTTATCTGAACGGCGGCAGACCAAGACCTTCCGTAAAATACACTTACGACAGTAAAAACCACCCTTTGAAAAATGTTACCGGATACAACAAGTTATTTTTGTATCACTATTTCTACAATTCGGCGCATTTCAATGGTTTTACAACTAATGTAGGAAGTTCAAAAAACTGTATCAGTAACAGCCTAATTCAAGACCCAAGTGTAGTTGAAGTCATGAATACTTACGAATACAATGAAAACGGATTCCCAAAAGCAATCAACAAAGACAGCAATAGCGCTGCAGATTATTTGTTCTACTAAAATCCTTTTATAAAATACATCCTTAGCAGCCAGAAGCTTTTATCTTCTAGCTGCTTTTTTATTTAAGAAAACCTAAAGAATTCAATTGCTAAAATATTTCCAACTTATAAAATATCCACGTTAAAATTTTATAGTTATTTGATGATTTCGCATTTATCAATCTTTTAATTACCTATTTCTTAAATCAAACGTTTTCGCTTTCTCCAAATTCTTAAATTCGCTATGGTTTTCATATATTTGCAATCCTTACAAACAAGAATAAACAAACAAATTTTTTTCGAAAATGTCAGATAAAGCAAAGATTTCTTATACAATTACGGATGAAGCTCCGATGCTTGCCACCCACTCTTTTTTACCAATCGTAAAAGCTTTCACTGCTCCGGCAGGAATTACTGTTGAAACCAAAGATATTTCATTGGCCGGAAGAATCATCGCCAACCTTTCAGACTATCTTACACCAGAACAGAGAATCAATGATAATCTTGCCGATCTTGGAAAACTGGCTACAACTCCGGAAGCAAACATTATCAAATTGCCTAACATTTCAGCTTCGGTTCCTCAATTGAAAGAAGCGATCAAAGAATTGCAGGCACAAGGATATAAACTTCCTGAATTTCCTGAAAACCCTCAGACTGACGAAGAAAAAGCTATCAAGGCTAAATATGCTAAAGTGCTTGGATCTGCCGTAAATCCGGTTCTACGTGAAGGAAACTCTGACAGAAGAGCTCCAAAAGCGGTAAAGAACTATGCTAAAAAACATCCACACTCTATGGGTGCCTGGAGTGCAGATTCTAAAACACACGTAGCAAGCATGAGCGAAGGCGATTTTTATGGAAGTGAAAAATCCGTGACTATCAAGGATGCCGATACTTTCAAAATTGAATTCGTAGGCAATGACGGTTCTACTAAATTACTAAAAGACACATCTCCTTTAAAGGCAGGAGAAATTATCGATAGCGCAGTATTGAGCGTAAAAGCATTGAAAAGCTTCATTTCTAAAGAAATTGAAGATGCCAAAGCAAAAGGTGTTTTATTTTCTGTACACTTGAAAGCTACCATGATGAAGGTTTCTGACCCGATTATATTTGGAGCTATCGTAGATGTTTTCTTTGCACCGGTTTTTGAAAAATACAAAACTCTATTTGCAGAACTTGGCGTAGACACTAAAAACGGATTAGGCGATGTATATGCAAAAATTGCCGGACATCCGAAACAGACAGAAATAGAAGCTGACTTAAATGCAGTTTACGAAAACGGGCCTGCTATTGCTATGGTAAATTCTGATAAAGGAATCACGAACCTTCATGTTCCTTCTGACGTAATCGTTGATGCTTCTATGCCAGCCATGATCCGTACTTCTGGACAAATGTGGAACAAAGAAGGTAAAGGACAAGATACAAAAGCAATCATCCCAGACCGTTCTTATGCCGGTGTTTATGTTGCAACTATCGACTTCTGCAAGAAAAATGGTGCGTTTGACCCAAAAACCATGGGAAGCGTTCCAAACGTAGGTTTGATGGCACAGGCAGCTGAAGAATACGGCTCACATGACAAGACTTTCCAGATGACAGCAGACGGAACTGTAAAGGTCATTAACTCAAAAGGAGAAATCCTTACAGAACAAAAAGTAGAAAAAGGCGATATTTTCAGAATGTGTCAGGTAAAAGATGCTCCAATACAGGACTGGGTAAAGCTGGCTGTAAACAGAGCAAGATTATCTGATACTCCGGCTATTTTCTGGTTGGATGAGAACAGAGCTCATGACAGACAATTAATCGAAAAAGTAAAACTTTACTTAAAAGACCACGATACAAACGGATTGGATATTAAGATTATGAATCCGGTTGAAGCTACTAAACTATCTTTGGAAAGAATTAAGGATGGAAAAGACACGATTTCTGTAACAGGAAACGTTTTGCGTGATTACCTGACTGACTTATTCCCTATTCTTGAACTTGGGACTTCAGCCAAAATGCTTTCTATCGTTCCATTGATGAATGGCGGTGGTTTATTCGAAACCGGAGCCGGTGGTTCTGCACCAAAACACGTAGAACAGTTTATTGAAGAAGGCTACCTTCGTTGGGATTCTCTTGGAGAAGTTTTGGCTTTAGGTGCATCTTTGGAACATTTGGGTCAAACCCTAAACAACTCCAAAGCATTGGTACTTTCTGAAACTTTGGACCAGGCAACAGAAAAATTCTTAGACAACGACAAATCACCAGCTAGAAAAGTAGGACAGCTTGACAACAGAGGATCACACTTTTACATTGCCTTATACTGGGCTCAAGCCTTAGCTGCACAGGATAAAGATGCTGAATTAAAAGCAACTTTCACTGAAATAGCCAAGGAACTTACTGACAACGAAGCTAAAATCAATGAAGAGCTAATCGGTGCTCAAGGAAAACATCAGGAAATTGGCGGTTATTACAAACCCGACTTCAATTTGACTGACAAAGCTATGAGACCAAGCGAAACATTAAATAAAGCTTTGGCCAAATTGGCTTAATCCTTTAGCATATTTTATAGAAAAGACGACTGTATACAGTCGTCTTTTTATTTACTCGAAATAACAAATCATACCGACTATCTTTTATGATTTTTTATTACCTATAATGCTTATAGATTAGTACATTTAGTCTATGAAAAAAAATCTGACCTTGTTTATTCTATTTCTTTTATTAGCTTCCTGTTCACCGGTAGTTCTGGAATCCGAAACTGAAAATCCGGTCGGTATAGGCCTTTTGGGCGTAGATTTTAGTAATCCGGTTTATTTATATTCAGAAGACGGAGACAAAAAAGCGGCTACAATTACTGCTGATAAAATCTTATTTGGTAAAGAAAGCGGAAAAATAAAATTTACCTTTTCCGGAGCTTATGATTCTATAAAACCGTATAGGCTAACCACCGGAAGTAGTGACATTGAATCAAAACAACTAATCAATTCAGGACTAGGACCCGAGCCTTCTCAATTAATCTTTTCTGTTATCGAAAGAAAAAAAGATGGCTTTGTAGTACTAATTAATGAAGACACTAAGAAAAAAGCCTTTTTAAAATCAGGAGATGCATCGCTGAATTATGAGAGTTGGGAAACCTACCTAAAGCGAATTGCAGCAGTTTCTCCAATCGATGAAAATATATATGATTCTCCTAACGGAAAGCTTTTATACAAGGACTCAGCACACCGTTATTTAAAAGTTATAGAAATAAAAAACGATTGGATATCCGTTTCTACAAAACTCTGGGAAGCTCCGGAAAAAAACACTCCTGAAACCTGGATACAATGGAAAAAAAACAACCAACTAAATATTAAGATTGTAGAAATGTTTTTAGAATAAAATAAATTCGATTTTTATAAAATTTATTTCTTTGCTTTATACTTTATCATTCTTACTATTTTACCAAAACCTAAAACATGTCTTCACACCATATTGTTCGCGACGACCAGGAACCAGCTTTAATCATTGCCAATGGAGCTTCATGCAGCAGTGACCTATTGGGACAATTATTAGAATGGTCACCATTGGTAATCGTTTTGGATTCGGCCATTGAAAGAGTGCTGCCGTTAGGCATTAAAGTTGATGTTCTTTTAGGCGATTTTGACAATGGCGTAGACCCTGAATATTATAAATCATCACAATTCCCATTGGAAATTGTATATACGCCCGATCAGGAAAAAACCGATTTGGAAAAGGCATTCGACTACTTGGTCGAAAAAGGACACAAAGCGGTCAATGTAGTATGGGCAACAGGCAGAAGAGCCGACCATACAATAACAAACATAACCAATATCGTACGCTTTCGAGACAAACTGAAAATAGTCATTCTTGACGACCATTCCAAAATTTTTCAGCTGCCAAAACGTTATGAAAAATGGTATCCGAAAGGTTTTCCTATTTCAATTATCCCTATAGGAACAGTACACGGCATTACATCAACCAATCTGGATTACCTGCTAAACGATGAAACCCTGACTATGGGTTACCGTACCGGAAGCAGTAATCATGCAGCCCAAGATGGCATGGTAACTATAGAGCATAAAGAAGGCGACTTATTACTGATGGAATGTTTTGATTGATTCTTTTAAAACCAAATGCTATACAACATGACCAATCCCGATATAAAAATAAAAAGTTCCGAAATCCTTTCAGACAATTGGTACATCCTTAAAAAGATTGTCTTTGATTATCAAAAGAAAGATGGCAGTTGGGAAACACAATCCAGAGAAGTCTACGATCGTGGTAATGGCGCTACCATTCTTCTTTATAACAAAGCCCAAAAAACAGTTATTCTTATACGCCAATTCCGTATGCCTACCTTTGTAAATGGTAATAAAACAGGAATGATTATCGAAGCTTGTGCCGGACTCTTGGAAGAAGAAAATCCTGAAGAATGCATCAAGCGGGAAACTGAGGAAGAAACAGGATACAGCCTGACTCAGGTACGAAAAGTTTTTCAAGCTTATATGTCACCCGGATCAGTTACAGAAATCATCTACTTTTTTGTGGCGGAATATTCAAAAGAAATGAAAATAAGCGAAGGTGGCGGACTTTCTACAGAACATGAAAACATTGACGTACTTGAAATTCCTTTTGAAAAAGCCATGCAGATGATTGAAACCGGAGAAATAAAAGATGCCAAAACCATCATGCTTCTCCAATATGCCAAAATCAATAATTTGCTGGAATAGGCTTTTTGCTCAAGTATAACTTTTAAGGTTTCCTAAAGTTTTTTTCTTATTTTCCTTTGTAACTTTGTTACTTAAACTTCAAAACCACATGAAATTTCAAGTCGTATCTGATTACAAACCTACTGGCGATCAGCCCCAAGCTATTGAAAAATTAAGCAAAGGCATCGAAGACGGCGAACGCTTCCAGACGCTATTGGGAGTTACAGGTTCAGGAAAAACGTTTACAATGGCTAACGTGATTCAGGAAGTACAAAGACCTACGCTTGTTCTGGCTCATAATAAGACTCTTGCTGCACAGTTATATTCTGAGTTCAAGCAGTTTTTCCCAAACAATGCAGTAGAATATTTTGTTTCCTACTACGACTATTACCAACCGGAAGCTTTTATTCCTGTAACCGGTACCTATATAGAGAAAGACCTTTCCATTAATGAGGAGCTGGAAAAAATGCGATTGAGTACAACCTCTTCGCTTCTTTCAGGCCGCAGGGACATTTTAGTCGTTTCTTCCGTTTCCTGTCTGTACGGTATTGGTAACCCCGTGGAATTTCAAAAGAATGTGGTTACAGTTGAAAAAAACCAGGTAATTTCCAGGACAAAACTACTACATAAATTAGTACAGGCATTATATGCCCGAACAGAAGCCGAATTTAATCCCGGCTCTTTCCGGATCAAAGGCGATACGGTAGAAGTATTCCCTAGCTATGGAGACGAACCTTTCAGAATACATTTTTTTGGTGATGAAATTGAAGAAATCGAAGCTTTTGATCCCAAAACATCTTTGGTCATAGAAAAATACACCAGCCTGAATATTTACCCGGCCAATATGTTTGTTACTTCGCCTGAAGTTTTAAACGGCGCTATCTGGGAAATACAACAGGATCTTGTAAAACAGGTAGACTATTTTAAAGAAATCGGGAAACATCTCGAAGCAAAACGTTTGGAAGAACGTACAAACTTCGACCTGGAAATGATTCGTGAATTAGGCTATTGTTCCGGTATTGAGAACTATTCGAGATATCTTGACGGCCGACTTCCAGGCACAAGACCTTTCTGTCTGTTGGACTACTTCCCAAAAGATTATCTAATGGTTGTGGATGAAAGTCACGTGACCGTATCACAAGTTCATGCCATGTATGGAGGTGACCGTTCGAGAAAAGAAAATTTAGTAGAATACGGTTTCCGATTACCCGCTGCTATGGACAACCGTCCGCTGAAATTTGAAGAATTTGAAGCCATGCAGAACCAGGTTGTCTATGTATCTGCAACTCCTGCCGATTACGAATTGGAAAAATCAGAAGGTATTTATGTAGAACAGATTATCCGTCCAACGGGACTGCTTGATCCAATAATCGAAGTACGACCAAGTCTGAACCAGATTGACGACCTTATTGAAGAAATACAGCAGCGTGTTGAACTGGACGAACGTGTTTTGGTAACCACGCTTACAAAAAGAATGGCAGAGGAACTCACAAAATACCTTACCAAAGTAGCCATTCGTTGCCGTTATATCCACTCTGAAGTGGATACGTTGGAACGTGTTGAAATCATGCAGGATTTACGAAAAGGACTATTTGATGTATTAATTGGTGTTAACCTGCTGCGTGAAGGTTTAGATCTTCCGGAAGTATCGCTCGTAGCCATTTTGGATGCCGACAAGGAAGGTTTTCTGAGAAATACACGTTCGCTAACCCAAACCGTAGGAAGAGCGGCAAGAAATATCAACGGAAAGGCAATTATGTATGCCGACAAGATTACGGCCAGCATGCAGAAAACGATTGACCAGACCAATTACAGAAGAGAAAAACAGATTAATTACAACAAGGAACATAATCTGGTTCCAAAAGCACTAAATAAAAAAATCGACAGTACGTTAGCGAAAAATTCTGTTTCAACCCAATATTTTGAAAACCAGGCTCTAAAAGCTGCCGAACCGGAAAGCCAATACCTGACAAAACCAGAAATCGAGAAAAAAATCCGTGAGGCAAGAAAGGCTATGGAAAAAGCAGCAAAAGATTTAGATTTCATGCAAGCGGCAAAATACAGAGACGAGATAAAAGCTTTGCAGGAAAAGATATAATTAATTCAACTGCTCTTTAAAAATCTCAATCAGCATTACAGGATCTATCATTCCAGTTGGTGATTCTTCCATCGCTTTTAATATCCTTTTGATTGCAAAAGGATTTAATCCCATATTCACACCCATCTGCTTGATAGCTATTACTTCTTTTTCATGTAATACGCCATCACAATGCATCAGTAAAGCCAGTCTGTAAAATTGGTGAATTCGCTGTTGCTCAGATTTTATAGGAAGCACTTGTAATTCTTCATGAAAAAGGTTTTTAAAATCTTCTTTTTCGACTTTTAGCTCATTGGCAACAATACTCAAAAACTGATACTCTCTATCATGAAGCTTTCCATCAACAATCGCAAAAGCAATCATTTCAGCAAGAAGACTTAACTTTTGTTCGTAGGTGTTCATTAAATCTTTATTTTTAGCTAAAATATTCTTTTTTGTCCATCCTTAAAATCATTCACTTGAGATATTTATTCACAATTTCCTTATTCTGCTTTTTTCTAAATCTAAAAGCTCAGGAAAGTACGGCTTCAGCACAGGTGAGCACTTTTGAAATAGAAGCACCTCAATTAAAAACGGTCAAAAAAATATGGGTTTATCTACCAAAAAGCTATAAGGCTTCTAAGAAAAAGTATCCTGTAATTTATATGCATGATGCACAAAACCTGTTTGATGCGAAAACTTCCTATGCCGGCGAATGGAATGTTGACGAAACACTGGATAGCCTCAAGGCACAAGTTATTGTTATTGGAATTGAACACGGAAATGAAAAACGAATAGACGAGCTTACTCCTTTTCCAAATAAAAAACATGGAGGTGGCAAAGCTGATGATTATTTGGATTTTATTGTAAACACATTAAAACCTTACGTTGATAAAAATTACAGGACAAAAACCAATGCCAATAATACCGCAATTTTTGGTAGTTCGTTAGGTGGGCTTGTCTCCTATTATGCTGTTTTAAAATACCCGGAAGTTTTTGGAAAAGCAGGTGTTTTCTCGCCTTCTTTCGGGTTTACAGACGATATATATACCCTAACCGAAAAATCAGAAAAGATCAAAGCAAAAATCTATTTCTTATATGGCGATTCTGAAAGTGATGATATGGTTATCGATGCCCAAAATATTAAAAAACTTTTGGACCATAACAGATGCTACTGCTTAAAGCTAGATAAGACCGTAGTTGTAGAAGGAGGACAACACAGTGAAAAATTATGGAGGGAAGGTTTTGCGAAAGCTGTTTTGTGGTTGTTCTAAATAATTAAGCCTGATAACCCTGCCAGAGTTTGGAACTCTGGCAGGGTTTTGAACTCCGCAAGGTTATTATCTAAAATATAACCTATCTTTGCAACAAATCAAGGACATGAACAACAACGATATTTTCAAAAAACTTCGCGTAGCGCTACAACTTCGCGATGACCAAATAGTAGACATACTTCAACTGGTTGATTTCAGAATCTCAAAACCTGAATTGGGTGCCTTTTTCAGATCTGACGATCATCCAAATTATATGGAATGTGGCGATCAGGTACTACGTAATTTTTTAAATGGTCTGATCATTCATTTGCGTGGGACAAAAGAAAACCCAACCAACGCTATGGATATTATCAATAAAAATAAAGAACAGGTAAAATCGGCTGTCAAAAAGGCTACTCCAAAAGAAGCTCCAAAAAAGCCAACGACTAAACCTGCAGGTAAAAATTTTAAACCAAAAAGGGTAGAAAGCAAAATCAATCCCGTAGAAAAGGTAAAATTCAAAAACGGTAAAAACAAAAAGGCATAAGTTGATTGATTTTCTAACGATAGAATATCTTAAATCCGGAAATAGCAGACAGCGTGAAGTCTACCAAACCTTAACGCAACATACGGTTCTTGAAAAACTTTCAGAGTTTAGCCCGGTACTGGTAGGAACGATTCCAATTTGTATTGATATTCCATCAAGTGATTTAGATATTGCCTGCTGTTGGAAAGATAAAGACCAATTTTACACTTACATCAAGGCCAATTTTGGGGAAGAAACCGGTTTTCAAATTTCTGAGACAATTATCAATGGCCATGAAACAATTATCTCCAGCTTTATCTTAGACAATTTCGAAATAGAAATTTTTGGACAGGGCATTGCTGTAGAAAAACAATATGGGTACCGCCATATGTTAATCGAATACAAGATTCTAGAACAGCAAGGAAAAAATTTCCGAGAAGAAATCAGGAAATTAAAAGAAGAAGGTTATAAAACAGAACCTGCTTTTACCCTGCTTTTAGGTTTACAGGGAAATCCCTACGAAGCATTACTTAAATTGGAATAAAACAAAAAATCCTAATCTTTCGATTAGGATTTTTTTATTGGGTTTAGGAATATTATTTGCTAAGTGCAGCTTTTACCTGGTCAGCAGCTTCCTGGAATTGTACTGCAGATAAGATTGGCATACCAGAGTTGTCAATCATTTCTTTAGCAAGCTCCGCGTTAGTTCCTTGCAAACGAACAATGATTGGCACGTTTATGCTGTCACCCATGTTCTTGTATGCATCGATAACACCTTGAGCAACACGGTCACAACGAACGATACCACCAAAAATATTAATCAAGATAGCTTTTACGTTTGGATCTTTCAAGATAATTCTGAAAGCCAATTCAACACGTTTTGCATCAGCAGTACCACCTACGTCAAGGAAGTTAGCCGGTTCAAAACCTGCATATTTAATCAAGTCCATCGTTGCCATAGCAAGACCGGCACCATTAACCATACAGCCAACAGTTCCATCAAGATCTACATAATTAAGACCTGCAGCTTTTGCTTCAACTTCGATAGCGTTCTCTTCACGAATATCACGCATTTCAGCTAAAGCAGGGTGTCTGTACAACGCATTGTCATCCAGGTTAACTTTTGCATCAACGGCGATAATTTTATTGTCAGATGTTTTTAAAACCGGATTGATTTCAAACATAGAAGCGTCTGAACCAACATAAGCTTTGTATAAAGAGTCAACAAACTGAACCATTTCTTTGAAAGCATTTCCTGAAAGTCCTAGGTTGAATGCAATTCTTCTAGCCTGGAAAGCCTGTAATCCAACAGTAGGATCGATTTCTTCAGTGAAGATTAAATGAGGTGTTTTTTCAGCAACTTCTTCGATGTCCATTCCACCTTCAGTAGAATACATGATCATGTTACGTCCTTTACCTCTATTCAATAAAACTGACATATAGAATTCTGAAGTTTCGCTTTCACCTGGATAGTAAACATCCTCAGCAATCAAAACTTTGTGTACTTTTTTTCCTTCAGCAGAAGTCTGAGGAGTAATAAGTTGCATTCCTATGATCTGTTCAGCTAACTCTTCTACCTGCTGTAAATTTTTAGCCAATTTCACACCTCCACCTTTTCCTCTTCCACCTGCGTGAACCTGAGCTTTAATCACGTGCCATCCCGTTCCTGTTTCAGCCGTCAATTGTTTTGCAACTGCAACAGCTTCCTGAGGATTATTGGCAACATAACCACGTTGAACTTTCACGCCGTAGCTGGCTAATATTTCTTTTCCTTGGTATTCGTGTATATCCATATTGAAGTTTTTTGACTTTTTAAAAGTGCCACAAAAATACAATTTTCATCTAATCAGCGAAAGAATTATTCCTTTTATTTGATACCACTCAACCTATTTTAATGCAACTTTTTTTAGTATCGGAGGATATTTCTTATTTTATATTTTTTATTAAAAACATAAAACAAAAGCAACTTTTTTACTTTTTTAACATCTTTACTATACATTAAAAACATAACCCAATCCTTTAAAACAAATAATTATGAAAAAAATTCAACTATTAGGCCTATTTGCAATAATGATATTACTAGGCTGCAATAACGACGACGATAATAGAAATGATACTTCATTGCAAGGAACATGGAAATTAATAGAAGTCAACGGTACTATATCCGGAATCAGGGACCAGTTTGAACCGGGAACTATTCAATGGAATTTTAATACGTCCAACCATACTTTCACGGTCGTGAACAACAATACTGACGAATCAAAACAAGACGTATTTGAATCAGGTAATTACGGTTATTTTATTGAAAGCCATGATGTATCACCTGGAACATGTAGCAAAAATATATTCCTTGAAGGAGCAAATTATGGGTGCTATTCTACAACATCTACCTCCTTACAGATTAATAATGGAGAAGCAGATGGCATCATACTTAAGTTTATTCGTTAAAATAATTCAGATTTCAATATTTAAATGTTTCAAAAACAACAATATGTTGTTATTTGTTAATATAAGTTATTATTTTGCATGATAACAAATTCGATTATAGTTTTGCATAAAAGAATTTAAAGTCATGCAAACGAAAGATTTACTGCAATTATCAGAAGAGTTTGGAAGCCCACTGTATGTATATGATGCTGCAAAAATCCAGTCACAATATACCCGACTGACAGATGCATTTTCAAAAGTCGGAAGTTTACGTATAAATTATGCTGTAAAAGCATTATCTAATATTTCCATCTTAAAACTTCTAAAGGAAATGGGGTCTGGTTTGGACACCGTTTCAATACAGGAAGTGCAATTGGGATTGTATGCCGGATTTGAGCCGGAAAAAATCATTTACACACCCAACGGTGTTTCTTTTGAAGAAATTGAAGAAGCGGCCCTTCTTGGTGTTCAGATCAATATCGATAATTTATCTGTACTCGAACATTTTGGAGCAAAATACCCATCCATTCCGGTCTGTATCAGAATCAATCCACACGTCATGGCTGGCGGAAATGCCAATATTTCCGTAGGACATATCGATAGTAAGTTTGGAATCTCTGTACATCAGATGCCTCACCTATTGCGAATTGTCCAAAATACAGGCATGAATATCAACGGAATCCACATGCATACCGGATCTGATATTCTGGATATTGAAGTATTTCTATATGCGGCAGAAATACTTTTTGATACCGCTAAACATTTCAAAAATCTTGAATTTCTTGATTTTGGAAGCGGCTTCAAAGTGCCTTATAAAAAAGACGATATTGAAACCAATATTGAAGAGTTGGGCAAAAAACTGAGCAAACGATTCAATGCCTTTTGCAATGAATATGGCCGTGACTTGACTTTGGCTTTTGAACCGGGCAAATTTTTAGTTAGCGAAGCCGGTTTCTTTTTAGCAAAAGTTAATGTGGTAAAACAAACAACTTCTACTGTTTTTGCTGGTATAGACAGTGGCTTCAATCATTTGATAAGACCAATGTTTTACGGTTCGCAACATCATATTGAAAATATTTCCAACCCTAAAGGCAAAGAGCGCTTTTATTCGGTTGTAGGATATATTTGCGAAACGGACACTTTTGCCAATAATAGAAGAATTGCTGAAATCAAAGAAGGTGATATTTTGTGTTTTAGAAATGCAGGAGCCTATTGCTTTTCAATGTCATCCAATTACAATTCCAGATTTAAACCTGCGGAAGTATTATGGCATGAAGGAAAAGGGTACCTAATTAGAGAAAGAGAACGTTTTGACGATTTAATAAAGAACCAGGTTATTGTAGATTTTGAAAAAAGTTACGAGCTGGTTTCTAAAAATTAGTTTGGTTAAGTATATTTTGAGGAAGGGTCCCATACATTAGCTTGGGGCTTTTTTTTTATAAAAACTCTTAAAATAACAAATACTTAATCGCTGTAAAATGTTAGTTCATTATCTTTGGGCTACATTAAAGTTTTTACAATGGATAGAAGGAAATTTTTCAAAAACGGTTCACTGTTTACAATCGGAACTGCAGTTTTGAATCCCTTTCAGGGCAGCGCCAATGTTCTGGATTTTGAAACGATTAACAAAAATAAAAAGGCAAAAAACATCATTTTGCTTGTCAGTGACGGAATGAGCACGGGAACACTAAATATGGCCGACTTATTCCTGAACAGAAAATACGGAAAAGGATCCAATTGGATACAATTATATAAAGACAACCGGGTTTCAAGAGCTTTGATGGACACGGCTTCAGCCAGTTCGATTGTTACAGATTCTGCCGCAGCCAGTTCGTCTTGGGGCGGTGGTTTTCGTGTAAACAACGGTTCACTGAATGTAGGTCCTGACGGAAAACCACACCTTCCCATTTGGCAAAAATTCAAAAAAAACGGAAAAATGGCCGGATGTGTTACAACAGTTCCGATTACTCATGCTACACCTGCTGGTTTTTGTGTAAACAGCAAAAGCAGAAACAGTCAGGATGATATAGCCGAAATTTATCTTGAACTGGAATTTGATATTATGATGGGTGGCGGTAAAAATTATTTCTCTGCCCAAACCAGAAAAGACAAAAAGGATATGTTTGCTGCATTTGAGGCAAAAGGTTATCAGATCGCAAAAACAAGTTCAGAAATGTTCAGCGCCTCAAATGACAAACCAATATTAGGTGTTTTTTCAGATGATGCACTACCCTATTCTGTTGACAGAAACAATGATAACGATTTAAAGAAAACCGTTCCGACCTTAGCTGAAATGGCACAAAAAGCCATTGATCGCATGAAAAACCACAAAAACGGATTCGTGCTTCAGATAGAAGGCGGAAAAGTAGATTGGGCAGCTCATGCCAATGATATTGCAGCCTTAATAAATGATCAGGTCGCTTTTGATGAAGCCGTAAAGGTTGCCATAGATTTTGCCGAAAAAGACAAGGAAACTCTGGTTATTATCACAACCGACCACGGAAATGCCAATCCCGGAGTAATCTATGGGAAAAATGCCAATGACAATTTTGACAGCATCCAAAAGTACACGCGAACTAATGAGTGGATTTTGAACCAGATAACTCCAAGCTTTTCAGTTTCGCAAGTAAAAGAAGTTATCGAAAAGGCAAACGGACACACTCCTTCTGATGAAGAAGCCAAAACAATATTAAGCTATTACGATGGCCTGCATAAAGAAGAAGGTCTATACAATTATAAAAAACTGCCATATAAGGCATTTTCTGAAATGCAGCAGAAAACAAATTCAGTAGGATGGATCAGTATGGACCACTCTGCAGATTATGTTGAGTTGGCCATGTTTGGTCCTGGAAGCGAGCTCTTAAAACCTTTTGTTAAGAATACTGACCTGCATTATTTAATGCTACAGGCAGCAGAAGTTGAGAATAAGTTTTAAAACTCTCTCATTTTAGGAATTTACTTTTTTTATTATATTGAAAATCCTGATCCTGTTTTAATCAACAGGACAGGATTTTTTCTTACCTTCATTCGCATTGTCTGTAAATTAAAATTGGAAAGAAAACAGAATAACAAAACAATAAAACTTGACAATGGAGCAAAACAAAAACGAACAAAGACCCACGCCATTCAAACAAACCTACTTTCATGGAACAAAGGCAGACTTAAAAGTTGGCGACCTGATTAAAATAGGCCACAGCTCAAACTACGGACAACAGAAAAATGCAAAATACATTTTTTTATCGGCAACATTAGATGCTGCAATTTGGGGTGCCGAACTAGCCTTTGGTGAAGGACGAGAAAGAATTTATCTGGTTGAGCCAACAGGTGAAATTGAAGATGATCCAGATCTGACTGATAAAAAATTCCCAGGAAATCCAACAAAATCATATCGCTCAACACAACCTTTCAAAGTGATTGGAGAAATAACGGTTTGGCAAGGACATCCCGCAGACCAGGTTAAGACAATGAAAGACCACCTTGAAAAACTAAAAGAACAAGGTATGAATTCATTAAATGACTAATCATTGATTGATGCAGCCGTTCAAAATGAAAAAAATGCAAATCAACATAAAACTCGAAAAATTTACAGAAAAAGATTTTAACCATTACTTTGAATTGGTAAATGATGAAAAGTAATGGAAATGATTACAGAAAGAGCAATCGAAATTGACGAAGCAAAATCTGACTTTGATAAGCTAATGCAAAATAACATGCTCAGTGAAACCTTTGGGAATTTTAAAATGCTTGATAATGAAACCAACGAATTTGTTGGTTTGGCTAAACTTGAATTAAAAATAAAATGACGAAAGTTTAGTATATTTGAGAGTTACCGTTAACCTTACGAAGACAACAAATGCTATTAGAAATGACAATAGACAATAAATAGTCGGCTTTAAAAAACATTTTCTTTTGTTGAACGAGATTAGGACTGGTCCAGAAATTTATTACTGTGCTTTTTTTGTTTTACACCAAGAAACGTTGTATACAATTTTGACAAGACCCCAAAAAAACTTACCAAAAATAAAAGAATCTGATTGGAATTAGTTTGAGAATGGATAAACGAAGTAAAAAACAAATAGACATAACCTGAACTAACATGACAACTGTAATAGCCTTAATTTTATTTTTAATTTTCTTATTTATTTCCTTAATTCATGTCTATTGGGCATTTGGAGGGAAATGGGGAAGTAATACCGTACTTCCTACTAAAAGCGACAACAACACAAAAGTTTTAAATCCTACAATTTTATCAACATTAATTGTAGCGCTTGGCTTACTAAGTTTTGGGCTTTTGATTTTAGTAGTGTCTGGACTTATAGCCTTTGACATACCAGAGTGGATCAACAAATACGGACTTTGGATTATTACAAGTATTTTTACTTTAAGAGCAATTGGAGATTTTAATTATGTAGGTTTTTTCAAGAAAATAAAGCACACAAAATTTGGAAAAAATGACACAAAATATTTTTCACCTTTATGCCTGACAATTGGGATACTAACAATAATTTTAGAACTAAAAAAATAAAAACTTCTGCTAAGATGGTATTGCCAAAAGTGGAGGTGATGCACTACTATGACACTTTTGTGCTTAACCGAACATTTGTTTGTCAAATCAACATTAGTGCTTAAACGTCCCGCCTTCGGCAATACCCGGAACGTTAGGCGTAATGCTGACAGAAACTATACACATTGAAATTATCAGCTGACATACGACAACTTTATAAACCAATTCAACCGACAGTTAAACAATCGGCTGACAATGTAACCTATTCAGAACTTTTGCCCGACATCAGACTGCAAAACTATATTTATTGTTACTGGCAACTCAAAACGAACAAGACACTTTCGGAGCCATTCATTTATCGTGTAGTTGCAGACGGTTGTATTGACATCTTTTTTGAACTCAACAATCCCAAAGACAATTTTGTAATGGGATTTTGTAAAAAGTTCACTGAGTTCCCCCTTGACAACTCATTTCATTACATAGGTGTTCGTTTCTTGCCGACAATGTTTCCGCAACTTTTCAGAATAAATGCTTCTGAATTGAGTAATCGTTTTGAACAATTAGGTAATGTAGCTCCCAAAGTTTCAACTTTCATTGCTGACAATTTTCATATTCAATTAACGTCAGAACAAATACAAAAAACATTTGATAATTATTTTATCAATCTTATTGAAAACACAACTTTCGACAACGACAGCAGACTTTACAATGCTATTGAAAAGATACTTCAAGAGTTTGGGGTTGTTAATATTGAACAGGACTTGGACACAGGTATAAGTCAAAGACAACTTCGCAGACTTTTTGAGTTTTACATTGGCGATACGGCTAAGACTTTTGCAAAAGTGGTTCGTTTCCAAAACATACTTCGTGCTAAACCTTCATCTCAAAGTTTGCGGCAGAACAAATTGTTTTTTGATGTTGGCTATTACGACCAAGCCCATTTTATAAAAGAATTCAAGAATTTTTATGGCGTAACCCCAAGCAAGGCGTTTGGCAGATGATTATGTCCGTTTTATACAATGTTTGAACCGTGCTTTGATGGAATTTTGTATCGTAAATCAAAACAAAAAGTGATGAAACGAATACTTACAATTCTAACAATAGCTTGCTTAACGGCAAATGCTTTTTCACAATCAAGTTCAACATTTAAAAATCAAAACAAGATGAAATTAAACGCAGGAGTTCTCACAACAAAGTTGGCAGAAAGCAAGGCTTTTTATTCCAACAATTTGGGTTTTGAGGTAACATTTGAAAATGAGTTTTACCTCTTATTACACACCCCTAATCACGAAGCTGAAATTAGTTTTTTGCTTCCCAACCACCCAAGTCAGCAACCTTTCTTTCACAAACCATTTTTGGGACAAGGAATGTATCTGACAATTGAAGTAGATGATGTGGACAGCATCTACAACGATCTTAAAAAGAAAGGTATACCCATAAAAATTGACATCCGCAACGAACCTTGGGGCGACAGGCATTTCGCCATAGAAGACCCTAATGGCATTGGCATTGACATTGTAAAATATTCACCACCACAAGACAAATAGTTATGAAAACGCAATTTTCAAACAATTTAAAAGGTGCAAAAATATTGGAGCAAGTATTGAGAAACGCCTAAACGAAATAGGCGTTTTCTCACTTGCAGATCTTGCTCAATTGACACCAGTAAAAGCGTATCAAAATATATGCAATCACAACCCCGACAAAACATTTCCAGTTTGTTATTATTTGTATTCACTACAAGATGGCATTGCTTTACTTACATTTGGACGACTTGCCAACAGAACTACGTAAACAGGTTGACAAGAAAAGAAGCACATACGCCTAACACGGGTTTGGCAAAAGTGGCGGTTCAGTGCTTCGAATGAAGTTTTGTGCTAAAAATCGCCACCTTCGCCAAGCCCGAAAACCGTTATGCGTAATTTAAAAAAAAACTATACTATTATAAATGGAAGATAAAGAAAGAATTGAAATCGTTATTTGAAAAATCTCGACTTCTAAAAAATCAATTACCATTTGACAACTTCAACAGATCACCATTGCCGCAGACAATTGATGAGTATAGAAAGTATAAAGACGATACAAAACATTTAGTGACAAGTAGAAACAAAAGAATTTTAGACAGTTTTTAACCTATAAAAAAGGAAGTTGTCTGAAAAGTCGTACGCCTCCCTTGAGAGCAGAATATTTGAACACGTCTCCTGTATAGTGGGTACACGAATAAATTCGACAAAATTATAGGCTGCCCAAAATTTTCGGACAGCCTCTTTGTAAATAGAACTGCCTAAAAGTAAAAATATTCCTTTTTTGACACCTAAGTCGGGCGAATTTTTCTTTTAGACAATAAACTTTTCAATACTGAGACATTTAGAAATTACAGTATTTCTGACATCAACATTTCACAAACCGAATATAGGTTAATGCCAAGATATGTTCTACTAAAAATGGAATATAGATTTTAAATAAGTATAGATATAAATTTCATAAAAGGATGTTTGTATTAGCACGAGCATCATGCTCGCACCAGTGACAGGTATTCGCATATCGTTGTAGTTGTAATCGGGCATGCAAAGTTTTTAGAATAGGTTCGCTATCCATATTTTAAAAAGATTATTCTAGCTAATATTATTTCGCTATCCCAAAAAATACTTTATTTAAGTATCTCATTTGCATAAAACTAATTATATCAGTAGCACATTCAACGAAATGCGGATGTAGGTCTTTTTTCACGAAATATTTATGTATATTGTTTCGTAAAAAAACGATGTTACTGGTCATTCTAACTGACCCAACAAAACAATAACACAAATAAAACTTATGACAGTTTACGAGAAAATTTCAGAAGAAATAAAAGCAGACTACTACATTCAGAATTATGCGAATGATGGACAACGTTTTGTTGCTTGGTATCTATTTAATATCTTAAAACAAGACAGAAACCAAACGAAAGATGCCATTACTGACGGTACTGACGACAAACAAATTGATGCAATCGTAATTGACGATGAAAAACAAACCGTTTTCATTATACAAGGAAAATTTATTTCTGGAGGACAAGTTGATGCAGAACCGCTTAGAGAAGTTTTGTCATCGTGGATACAGCTTAGAGATTTGGTAAGACTTCAAAATGTAGCTAATCCAAAACTGCAACGAAAACTTTCAGAGGTTGCCAAAGCATTTGAAGACGAATATGAAGTTTGTTTTGAACTTATAACAACGGCTTCATTAACTGCTTCTGCAACCAAAGATTTAGAAACTTTTCAAAAGCAATTAGCCGATATTTCTGAAAATGAAGATTTTGATGCAATCATTTCTCTGGTAGACGAAGAAGAATTAGGCAGACGTTACGATTTAGCTTTAGAAACAGATAATCCTCAAATAAATTATACTTTAAACTTGGCAGATAGCAAATGTATGCCAGTTGAAATTGCTGGAACGCAAGTTATTATTGCTGCAATTCCGTTAAAAGAAGCCGTACAAATTCAAGGAATAAAAGATGGTTCACTTTTTCAAAAAAACGTAAGGCAAAGTTTAGGAACAAGCAATGCTGTGAACAAGAAAATCCGACAAACCATATTAGGTGACAAGCATAAAGATTTTTTCTTTTTCCATAACGGCATTACAGCAATTTGTAACCGAATGGAACTTGACGACAATAAACTTAAACTTTATGGTTTGAGTGTTGTGAACGGTTGTCAATCACTAAACACTATCCAAAGTTGTAGCGAAACAGTAAAAAAGTTAGACGAAACTTATGTTTTGTTTAGGTTTTATGAAATTCCGCAACGAGACCGAGCAGACTTAATAAGCATCAACACCAACTCTCAAAGCGCTGTAAAGCCAAGAGATTTACGAAGCAACGACAAACGAGTTTTAAATCTAAAAAGACAATTTGAACAAAAATATGCTCAAGGTTACTTTATCACAAAACGAGGTGAAGTTGCACCCCCAGAAAAAGACAAAAATTTCATAATTGATCTTTCCGACCTTGGTAAATATTTAATTGCTTGGCATTCACAAAGACCAAATATCTCTTACGGAGAAACCAAAATATTTGACAAGTATTTTGAAATTTTATTCAAACGGGATTATAAACCTGAAAATATTCAAGGACTTAACAATTGGATGAAAGAAATAATGAAAAACTGGACGGACAAAAATCCGCTAGGATTAAATGAAACTCTCTTAACAATGAAGGCTTATGCACCGTTTCATCATTTGTATGCTGTTTCTATGATTTTTGCTATTGGAAACAACAAATCTGACCGTGTTCCATCACCAAACTCAACTTGGGAAAATACAAAAGCTCACGGAATGGTTGACCAAATTGTAAAGACAACTGGACGATGTTTGAACACAGCAATGAGAGTTGCATCGAACAGAAGCTTACCAAACAATGCTATTTTCAGTCCTCAAAACTGGATTAAATCTAAGCAAAGTTTGAATGACATCAATGCGGCAATTGAGCAAT
The DNA here is from genome assembly GCA_964518395.1 of uncultured Flavobacterium sp. GTDB lineage: Bacteria > Bacteroidota > Bacteroidia > Flavobacteriales > Flavobacteriaceae > Flavobacterium. The sequence goes on along the minus strand of CAZFGA010000006.1, from coordinate 119,771 downwards.
ATATTGATATGTTGCCGACAATGGAAGGTGGCGAACAACAATACGAAAAACTAAAAACAACCATAACAATTGGACAAGAACAATTTGAATATAGATTACAAGCGGAATAAAAGAACGAACCGCCAACAAGAGTTTGCCAAAAAAGGAGCTGAACGGCTTTGATTAGACATTTGTAAAAGGTTCAACTTTCGTTCTTCGATTGAATTTTTGCGCTTCGATTTCCGCCACTACGCCAATACCCAAAACGTTAGCTATCATTGTAAAACCGTACTGTATCAAAATACAGACTGAAAAGTAAACAACAAAAAGTCGAGATGAAAATTCTGAATGAAATTAGAGAAGTAAAATGGTTAAAAATTCTATTGTTCTATGGTGTAATACTTACCGGGACTTACTTTGCACGAAAACTACCAAACTTATTAAATCTAATTTTAGAACAAATTACTGACATTCCATTTACATTCAACTACAATCACGGATTTATTGCTTTAATCGCAACACTACTATTCTATAAATTCAGCCGAAAAAAACAAGAAATCACTTTATTGGGAAACAATAAGCTCAAAAGCATTCTATTTCCAATTGTTCTATTTGTCTGTTATTCCACATATGGGATGAACAATAATCACGGAGTTGACAAACATTTATGGGCATTTATATTTTGTTTGTCTGCATTCATTTACAATTTGATGGAGGAATATGCTTGGAGGGGTTACTTGATTGAAGGTTTAGAAAAAGTGAACTTCGTACTGAAAAGTGTTATTTCAGGAATATTTTGGGGTGTTTGGCATCTTGTAATTTTTAGCAACTTTGACCAATATGGAGGGTTTTGGATTTTCTTAGCATTCTGTATAATATTTTCTTTTATCTTAACATTTGCAGTTTTGCGAACTAAGTCAATAATTGTTGCAGCAGCAATTCACGCTTTCATTATTCAGGCAAACATAGTAGCATTGATTTGTTTCATAATTTTTATGTTACTATTACTGACTTGGAACAAAAAACTAATCAAAAAAAACAACGACAGCTAACAACGATTTGCCAAAAGCAGGGCTGAAGTATTTCGATTGGACATTTGCTTGAAGAGTTTCTAATAGATGTCTTTAGTTTGGAAGCTTCAAGAGACCGACTCGTTTAGCAAAATCTATAAAAAATGAAAGTGTAGACATAAAATTGCACACATACTTGCTTTTGAAGTTGATAAAATTAAACATACAACCCTGCATTACATTTGTGGAATACTAGCCGCCAACCCAATCCGACCAAAAAATTTGTATCTTGCAAATCCATTGAATAGCTAAAATAAAAGTAAAAGCAGCAAGCAAAGTAACTAAATGCCTGTAAAAAACGATTAACAATGAATGTAAAACTCACCAAAAATCAGAAAATAAAAGTGGTCTGTTCTGACGATATTTACAAAATAATGCAGCAAATATTACTGCGTGAAAATAAACTTCGCAGAGCACAGGAACATTTCTGGATCGTTGGTCTTGACAACCAAAACCAAATACTTTTCATAGAATTATTGGCATTAGGGCAACACAACAGAGTAAACACAAATCCGCCGGAAGCCTTTAGAATGGCTATATACAAACTAGCCAGTCAGGTAATGTTTGTGCACAATCATCCCAGCGGAAGTACAAAAGTATCGCAGGAAGACAAAGAACTGACAGACTATCTTTACAAAGCCGGAAAATTTCTTAAAATCGACGTAATAGACCATCTCGTAATCGCCGAAAAACAATACACCAGTTTTGTAGACAGCGGATTAATGGCGGAAATACGAGTAAATGGTGCATGGGAACTGGTAGACCGTTCCAAAGCCGACCTAAACAAGATGTTAGCGGAAATAGCGGAAAAAGAAGCCGAGAAAAGAAAAGCGTTGGAAATTGCAAGAAAACTCAAAAATGCCGGCATGACAAACGAAGAAATAAAAAAAATGACCGGACTACGGCTAACCGATATTAAAAATTTGTAGGTCTTTCTTCCCTTGCTAGCACGAGTATGATGCTCGAACCCAGTGAGGGGTATTCGCATATAGTTGTAGTTGTAATCGGGCATATAACGTTTTTAGAATTGTTTCGCTATCCATATTTTAAAAAGATTATTCTAGCTAATATTATTTCGTTATCCAAAAAAATAATTTACTAAGTATTTCATTTTCATAAATCTAATTGTGTTAGTAGCGAATTTAACGAAATGCGGGTATAGGTGTTTTTTTACGAAATATTTATGTATCTTGTTTCGTGAAAAATGATGATGTGACGCAATCCGCTACGCTCCTTGCGTCACATCGTCCCGGCGGCTTTGCGCAATTTTAAAACAAACCTTGACCGAAATAGATAAAATTAATGATTACTATACAACAAACAATTGAAGCATTTTCAAAACTAAAAGCTTATGTTTATTATGATAATTTTAATTTATTCTTGAGGAAACAGCTTTCGGATTTTGAAGCGAGCAATATTGATTTACAACCTATTTTTCAAAAACTTACTGATGATATTAATTACTTTTTACAAAGTGGTTTGATAAACGATTCTCTAACAAAGAAAATAGACGAAATAAGCTATTATATTATTCCGAAATCATTCAAATCTCAAGAAAAGAAAGAAACCTTACTAATTTCCAATAAAGATTCTAGCCAATATAAAATAGATAAAATCACACAGCTATTCAAAGGGAGTATTGAACTTCATATTATTTCGACTCTTTGGATAATCATAGAAGGTGTTAAACTACAAGCGAAAATTGGCCCTGATAATTATGGTTATCATTTACCCATCAATAAATCTACAGGTAAAATAGAATCAGAAAAAATGCTTTTCACAAAGTATTTCGAAAAATATCAAGAATGGAGAGATAAAGGTATAAAATCTGCAAAACAACAAATAGATGAACAAAATAATGTTTTACTAATAAGTTTAGATATAAAAAACTTCTTTCACTCTTGCAGTATCAATTTTAGTGATTTGAAAAAAGATTTGAATGAGAATAGTCATTCAATGACTGACTTAATTCAAAGAATATGTGAAAAGTATACCGAAATTATTGGCTCGAACAAATCAAAATCAGAAAATACATTCCCGCTTCTTCCCATTGGCTTAGTTTCATCAGGAGTTATTGCCAATTGGTTTCTAAGCGACTTTGATAAAGAACTTAAAGAAAAAACAACACCAGTTTATTATGGTAGATATGTAGACGATATTTTCATAGTTGTCAGTAACGTTGATGAGCCAGAAAATGAGGTTTTAGAATGGCTAAAAAACAAGTATTTCTATGATGATAGACCATTAAAAATTACCGAAGAAATAAATTCTAAAAATGAAATAGTCAAGTATTTATCTTTTTCCGACGAAAAATATAACGGATTAAAAATTCAATCTGATAAATTGAAGCTATATTATTTTAATCACGAATGGCCTCATGCCATGTTAAATAAATTTCAAAAAACGCTCGAAGAAAACAGTAGTGCATTTTGGTTTCTTCCTGATGAGGAAGAAATGAAAGATACTTTAGATGATGAAGCATATGATTTAAAATATGAAGATACAATAAATAAATTCAGAAGTATTTCAGAAATAAAAGCTAGTAAATATGGAGCTTCTGTGTTTCTTGCAAAGAAAATTAAGCTTGCAATACTTCATAATTCAATAGCTGATGATAAAATCACTTTTCAAGTATTTAGATTTTTCAAAGGTAATTCTCTGTTATCATTGTATAATATGTGGGAAAAAGTTTTCACTTATTTAATTGTAACAAATGACCTTAAATCACTTCATATACTTTACAGTAAAATTCTAGTAAAAATTAACAAAATAGAAGTCGAATCTGAATTGACTGAATATAAAAAGCAAGTATTGTCTGACTTTACAGACTATGTAAACGTTGCCCTAAAACTTGCTCTAACTTTAAATCCATTAATAGCAAATACAATAACAGAAAATCAAAACTTCAAAAGTAATAAAGAAGAGTTTATTAAATCAGTGTCTAACTTTAGAAAGAGTTTACTTACTAGACATCATTATTTAGTGTATCCTTTTTTAATACTTACAAACTATTATACAAATACTAAAAAATCTGTACTCTCTAATGGTTTGTTTGATAAACTATTAAATGATGAAGATTTTGATTTAAACACCAAATTGATAGAAAATAGATGGAAAATTCCAAGATGGATTTATCTTCAAGAAATCAACTTTTTTTATCTATTGCAAGGTGTGAAGAATTATAACAATACTAATAACTTGTTTTACACTAAAAATCAAGATTCATTTATAAACAACTATTTTGCTAATTCAGAAGCACTTTATTCAGATGTGAATAATAAAACGATTTCAAAAATAATTCAAAGTACAAAATATAAACAATACGTCGACAAAAAAACCAATACTGTTAGAATTTTTTCAGATACAATTACAATTTCTGAAAAAGACAAAAAGCTAGATAAGCTCAAAATAGGTTTGTCTAATTTTAAAGTTATTTACAATGAAATTGAAAAAGCAATTTCAGACAAATCAAAAGTATATAGAGAAAAAAGGGTAAGACATATCAAATTACTGAATCAGGCAGAAGAAGAAAAAGTTGACTTATTGATATCCCCAGAAACTTGTGTACCAATTGAATGGATCTTCTCTTATTCGGATGAAGGAAGACGTAAAAATCGAGCATTTATTTTTGGATTAGAACATTTTACATTTAATAACAATTGCTTTAATCTATCAATTTGTATACTTCCATTTGAACAAGGTAAAGTGAAAGACACTCTAATTATTCCTCGACTCAAAAATCATTACTCGCCTGGAGAAAGTAAAGAGATTCTGACCTATGGGAAATTAATTCCCACTCTTTCAGCCGACTTTTATCATTTAATCAAATGGAGAGGAATTCAATTCACACTGTATAATTGTTATGAATTAGCGGATATACTTCATAGATCTATTTTTAGATCCGAATTAGATATAATGTTTGCAATAGAGTATAATCGAGATATTAATTATTTTAGCAATATTGCAGAAAGCGTTTCAAGAGATTTACACTGCTACTTTGTTCAAGCAAACACATCAGATTACGGAGATTCTCGGATTATTGAACCTAGAGAAACAACTAGGATGAATCCAGTAAGAGTTAAGGGAGGCCAAAATAATGTTGTCTTAAAATATGAAATTGATATACAAGAATTACGAAAATTTCAATCAAAAAGGTTACCATATCAATTAGATGATAAATCTTTCAAAACAACACCTCCCGATTTTGAACATGAAAAAGTCAAGACAAGAGGAAAATAAAAACAACCGCCAACAAAGGTAACCGTTCACAACTTGCATTTTGGGATAAAAAATAATAATACATAACCTCTTTTAAAGCGATTTAAGGGAGAAGTTGAAAGTTTGGCTTTCTAATCCGCCACCTTCGCCAAGCCCGAAAACCGTTATGCGTAATTAAAAAAAAACTATACTATTATAAATGGAAGATATTCTAAGACTAAAAAAAAGAATTGAAATCGTTATTTGAAAAATCTCGACTTCTAAAAAATCAATTACCATTTGACAACTTCAACAGATCACCATTGCCGCAGACAATTGATGAGTATAGAAAGTATAAAGACGATACAAAACATTTAGTGACAAGTAGAAACAAAAGAATTTTAGACAGTTTTTAACCTATAAAAAAGGAAGTTGTCTGAAAAGTCGTACGCCTCCCTTGAGAGCAGAATATTTGAACACGTCTCCTGTATAGTGGGTACACGAATAAATTCGACAAAATTATAGGCTGCCCAAAATTTTCGGACAGCCTCTTTGTAAATAGAACTGCCTAAAAGTAAAAATATTCCTTTTTTGACACCTAAGTCGGGCGAATTTTTCTTTTGGGCAATCAGGGCAGGACTGGATTTTGCTTTACAATTCGTTTCGCTAAAATTCTACATCATCCGCTACATTTCCTTTTCATCTCTGTAGTCCATAAAATGACGTATTGTTTCAAAATCTTCACCGCCATTAAGGGCAATCCATTGCATTTCTACCGTTTGAAAATCGCCCAATGAAATTCCAAAATTGTTTAGTATCCATTGTGCTCCATCCAATCCGTACACATAGGCAGCCTGTCTGGCTCCGTTTAGTTCCTCACGAAAATAACGGTCGGTTTTCATTTTTTCTAAATTTGCTTTACCTTCTTCGCTTACTTCCGCTTTCAGATTCCCCAATTTGGGATGTTGGTCTGATTCACCAAAATATTGTCCAAACAGTATACTTACTTCAAACGTACTGTCTTCCTGCATTCTGGCAATCCATAAAGCAGAGGCTTCATCAAAAACTGCTTTTTCTATCCCCAGTGCTTTCAGGATATCTGCTTCGGCAATACCTGAAGCTATCTTTGCTGATACAGCGGAATAATCTTGCAATGAAACTCCGTGGATTGGTTCTAATAAAGGGTTACTCATAATTAATTTGATTTATATTCATTCAACAATCGGGTGTAAAATTTCTCGTGTTCCTCTTTCATTTCCAGGTTTATGTTATTCCATTCGTCGAACATAGTACGCAAATAATTTTGGTACAATTCAGGAGCTTGCTGTTCCAGCCTTTCCTTCTCCTGTTTCAGATCTTGTATTTGTTTTTCTTTTTGTGCCACGATGTTTTTATCCTTTTCCCAGTTAAGACCTAGTTTCAGTTCATGTATTTGCCGGTAAAGCAGCTGGGGTTTCTGGCATACTTCCTGATACTGGAGCAACAGGTGTGCTGTTCGCTGTTCGGCAAGGCTTCTGCCCAATTGTTCCAGTGTTTTGGCTTGCGAGCTTGGCTCAAAAGTATTTTTGGTATTGCAGAATGAACAGGTTATGTAGGTGGTTGTGAAGTAGATTTTATCAATAGGAACAGGACTTGAACACTGCGAACAACGAAATTGATCTTTTATGATTTGATATTCGTCCAATATTTTTTGGTACTTGGCTTCATAATCTTCCTGCTGGGTGTTTTCTACTTGTTGACAATAGGCAGCATTGAGTTCGCTTAACTGATTCAACCGTTGGTAACACGCATTTCGGAATTCGTAATAGGTATTTCTTTCGTTTTCGTAATACGGAAAGTCGATAATTTTTTCTTCCTGTACTTCACGGGCTTTTTTCATAATGCTTTCAAACTGTCCCAATACCGCATTTTTCATACTGAAATATTCTCTTTTATATTCATCAGTATCGTTGCGGTTAAGCTCTTCCAATTCGGGAATGGAGGCTTCGGCAAATTCACGCAGTTTGTCTTCCAGCTTGTCAATAAACAGGAAAAATCGTTCTTGTATATCTTTCATTTTGGGGAAAATATTGGGTATTAGTTACGGGAATTATCTTCTTTTTTGAGGTGTATACCATCTGTAAGTTGTACCGAAAGAAACTCGAAGCCACAATAAGCACAGTGGGGCAATCCGTCTTCTTCCGCTCTTCCTGCGCCACAATTGCTACAGGTTCTCGAATTTAGCTTAGCCGGTTCTTCCACATAGTCACTTCCGCTCGATTTTTGTTCTTTGGCCTTTAGCTTCAACCTTTCTAAAAGGGAAAGTGTTTTCTTTTCTTCTTCCATAGACTTTATAGTTTATCCATCAATTCGGCTTTCTTTGCCTTATATTCCGCTTCATCTATCAGCTCGCTTTCAAACAAGGTTTTTAGTTTTTGCAGTTTTGCAGTAATATCTTCTTGTGGTGGTTGCGAATGGGTTTGTTGTTGCATTTGGATTCTGTCTATAGATAGCTATACATCTTTGTCTTCTATTTTTTGTTGACTTTAAACGTGTCACTTATATTTTTTTGAATTTACACTAATTGATTATCTTTATCATATAAAAATCTCCCAACTAACTATCATACTATGGAGCTAGAAAAAGTATTTCAAAATAATGAAAAGTGGATTGCTGAAAAATTACAGAAAGATCCTGACTATTTCATGAACTTGTCAAAAGGGCAAAGTCCGGACATTCTATATATTGGATGTTCTGACAGCCGTGTTACAGCTGAAGATTTAATGGGAGTTTCTCCCGGAGAAGTTTTTGTACATCGAAATATTGCCAATATGGTGATTAGTATCGACCTGAATGTAATGTCTGTATTAAATTATGCTGTTAACTATCTCCATGTCAATCATGTTGTAGTTTGTGGTCATTATTTCTGCGGAGGTGTAAAAGCCGCCATGCAGGCTGAAGATTTGGGTGTTCTTAATCCGTGGTTACGAAACATACGTGACGTATACAGGCTTCACAAACAGGAACTGAATGCCATTGAAGATGAAACTGCAAAATACAACAGGCTGGTAGAATTAAACGTACAGGAACAGTGCGTTAATTTGGTTAAAACTGCCGAAGTGCAAAAAGCATACAACGAAAGAGGACTTCAAATTCACGGCTGGGTATTTGATATAGAGTCCGGAAAACTAATCGATTTAAAACTGGATTTTGACCATATCATGAAAAATATCATGGAAATCTATAATCTTGGTCATGATTAAAAAAAAATCCCTTTGCTATGCAAAGGGATTTTTTTATAAAGAAACAGCTTCCTGTTTTGCTTTTTCAAATTCAGAAATCATGTTTTGAACGATTTCTTTCACAGGTTTTATATCGTGAATTAATCCTGATATCTGACCGATTTCAAGTTCACCTTCTACTAAATCACCTTCAAACATTCCTCTCTTGGCACGGGCTCTACCCAACAAAACCTTCAAATCATCTGTTGTAGGACATTTGGCATAAAGCTCTTGTATATCCTGATAGAATTTATTTTTAATTAATCGTACCGGTGCCAGTTCTTTCAAAGTCACCTGCGTTCCGCCTTCTTCTAGATCAACAATTGTCTGTTTAAAATCGGCATGGGATGAACTTTCAACCGAGGCAGCAAAACGGCTTCCAACCTGAACGCCATCGGCGCCCAAGACCATTGCGGCAAGCATTCCTCTTCCTGTTGCGATTCCACCGGCTGCAATAAGCGGAATCTGTATTTTTTCGCGAACCATAGGAATTAAAGTCAGCGTTGTTGTTTCTTCTCTTCCATTATGACCGCCAGCCTCAAAACCTTCTGCTACAACCGCATCAACACCAGCTTCCTGTGCTTTTAGAGCGAATTTTGAACTGCTGACTACATGAACAACAGTAATTCCTTTCTCTTTTAAAAAGCTTGTCCATGTTTTAGGATTACCTGCAGAAGTAAACACGATTTTCACGCCTTCATCTACAATAATATTTATGATTTCTTCAATATTCGGATAGAGCATCGGAACATTGACTCCAAATGGCTTATCAGTCGCCTTTTTACATTTCTGGATGTGTTCTCTCAGAATTTCAGGATACATTGACCCTGCTCCTATTAATCCCAATCCTCCGGCATTACTAACTGCACTTGCTAATTTGTAACCGCTGTTCCATATCATACCACCTTGAACAATTGGATATTGGATATTGAAAAGCTGTGTAATCTTATTCATTTAATTTAGTTATGGTTTATTATTTGTTTTTTGTTTTTCAAGCTATTATTTGATAGCTAATTTACCTGTCTTATATGTATTTCCTGCTTTGATTTTATACAAATAAATACCAGATTGCAGATTCTCAACAGAAATCACAGGATTTTCTTTTTTGATTTCCTTATTTACTATTTCTTGTCCTAGCTGATTGTAAATGAAAATCTGTATTTTTTCATAAGATTCAGGAATAGTTAAATTTACGACAGAATTAGCCGGATTCGGATATATTGAAAATTCATTTTTAGAAGAACCAGGAACATCTAAAGCATTAGCCAACGCCCTGCTAAAATCCGGTATTCCATAGCCAAACTGATTGTTTGGTGTGGCGTATAAATGAGCAGACTGCTTAATCATTTGCATAATCTCCAAATTGGTTTTATTGGGAAAAGCCTGCCATAAACTGGCTACCATACCTGAAATTATAGGCGACGAAAAAGAGGTTCCATTGGCAGTAACAATATTCCCAAAAGTGTCGGAAACAACAGCTTGTTGTCCTTGCGCCATTATATCAGGTTTTACCCTACCGTCTGATGAAGGACCAATAGAACTAAAACTGGCATAGCTGCTATCAGGAGCAACAGCACCTACGGCCAATATATGTATTGCATCTGCCGGAGCAGTGATGTTTGGGTTGGGTCCGGCACCGGAATTTCCAGCCGAAACTACACAAATCATTCCTCTTGAAAAAGCAATATCAGCACCACGGGAAATAAAGGCTGTCGTACCGTTCATATTGGAATAGTTGTAACTGTAGTTCGGATTATTATATATAAAATATCCTAACGACGTATTGATTATATCAACACCAAGACTGTCAGCCATTTCAGCAGCTTCAACCCAATAGGATTCTTCAACAGGGTTTTCATCCAAAATATCTTCTGTTATAAAAAGATAATAAGACGCATCCGGTCCTGTTCCTACCAGTTGGTTTTCAACATAACCACCCATAGTAGAAAGTACTAAAGTTCCGTGAGTGCCTCCAGTATAAAAATTTGTGTTTCTGTTTACAAAGTCATAGCCTCCTAAAATTTTATTACCATTGAGAAGTCTTTGAAAAGGCTGCGCTGTATTCACATTAGGAAAACCGGCATCCATAACAGCAATTATTTTCCCATTACCCGTAAAATCCTGCTGGTGTAACTGATTTCCTTTGAGCATTTGAATCTGATTAGCAGATGTACCGTATCCAAAGCTTACCTGAGTTTCCTGCTCTTTATTCACTACAGTCGATTGGGACAACCGCATAGCTCGTCCCGAGGTATTCAATGCAGCATTAGCAAACTGAACATGATCAACAAAGACGAGGTTTTCAAGGTTTTGGATGGCTTCTACCGAGCCTCTAACATGTAGGGCATTCAACCATTTTGATTTAGCCTTGACCGTGATTCCTGTCGAAGCTGTAACCTGATTGATATAGGATGCAGAAATTGGAATATCCTTCTCATCCAATGAAATATTTTGCCTTGTCCTTCTGTCAAGTGCACGCTGCGAAAGCATTTCCAGCGGATTTGCCAGATAATAGGCTGCATCGGGCTTATTTGTAAAATAAACCCAGGCATCTTCCTGAGCCATAGCCCAGAAGCTTGAAAGCAAAACAACAAAAAAGGTAATTTTTTTCATAAGCTATTGAATTGGCTGTCCAAACTTAAACAAATTGCCGCTATCATCAATAAATATAAAACTCACGCATTCCCCAAGGCTGGTCTTTAAGCGCTATCTTATCTTCCAGAACTTTTTTATATCGTTCAAAAACAGCTTCAATATCGTTTACCCGAATATAACAGCTTGAGTTTTCAGGAACTATTTTTTCATTGCATTTCCACAGGTGGATTTCATTGTCATCCCATAAAAAAATTAAAAGCTCTTCATATTCATCTACTAATTTACAACCTAAAATTTCCTGATAAAATTGTTTGGACTTTTCAAAGTTTAAAGAAGGAAGCTGGGGTATAATTTGGGCAATTTTTGAATTCAAAATCAGTATATTTTTAGATCTGAATGTCAAATTTACAAAAATGAAATTTCATAAAACACTTTAACTTCTACTATTTTCAACACTTATAAAAATATTAAAACACTAAAAATCAATATTTTAAAAAATATTTTATTTTTTATTAGGTTTTTAAATATTTTATATTCTAAATTTGCACCCAAGTTCTTTAAAAGATTATTCTTATCCAGAAAGACCGAGGGAATTGACCCGATGACGTCTTGGCAACCTGTCCTATTGAGGATAAGGTGCCACATTCAACCCTTGCTTTGGCAGGGAAAGATAAGCTTAGAAAATAGTACATAATAACTCGAGATATTATTTGCTCTTCTGACTTATCGGAGGAGCATTTTTATTTTATGCCCTTTCCGATATCTGGTTTCGAATATTTTTTTTAAAAGCGAAAAAAATAGTAAAAAACGTAAAAAACGAATCAAGATGAAAGAGCAGACTCAAATTCTAAACTACATTCCGGTTGATAAACTAACAGGTTCCATTTCGGTGCCAATTTACCAAACTTCCACTTTTGTTCAAGACGCTCCGGGTGTTCACAAAGGTTTCGATTATGCAAGAAGCAATAATCCTACACGAAAAGTTCTTGAAGACTTAGTTGCCAAACTTGAAAACGGAACCAATGGCTATGCCTTTTCCAGCGGACTTGCCGCAATAGATGCCGTTGTGAAATTACTATCTGCAGGAGACGAAATCATAGCTGTAGATGATATTTACGGAGGTGCTTTCCGCCTATTTACTCATGTGTATGAAAAATTCGGAATAAAAGTAACTTATGTCGATGCGACTGATGCAAAAAACGTTGCCAATGCTATAAGCGACAAGACTGCCCTGATATGGATTGAATCTCCTACTAATCCAACTTTAAAAATTTCCGATTTGCGTGCCATTGGAAAAATCGCAAAAGAAAACAATATCCTTTTTTGCGTAGACAATACTTTTGCCTCTCCTATTGCTCAAAAACCGATTGATTTTGGTGCCGACCTGATTGTTCACAGTGCAACCAAGTATATCTCAGGACACAGCGATCTGATAGCCGGTTTAGTAATAACAGCTACAGAAGAATTAGGGGCTAAGATTAAATTTATACAAAATGCTTCAGGCGCTATTTTAGGTCCATTTGATAGTTGGCTGGTTATTAGAGGAATTGAAACCTTAAACTTGAGAATCAAGCAGCATGCTGAAAATGCGCAGAAAATCGCTGAATTTCTGACTACTGAAAAATTAATCAAAAACGTCTATTATCCGGGACTTAAAACACACCGTAATCATGAAATTGCCAGAAGTCAGCAGAAATATTTTGGAGGTGTTGTGACATTTGATCTCGTTATTGACGATAAAGAACTGGCTTCAAGAATTGTATCGGGAACCAAATTATTTCAATTGGCAGAAAGCTTGGGCGGTGTGAAAAGCTTGTGTTGTTTGCCATGTGAAATGACTCATAAATCAATTCCTGTTGAAAAAAGATACCAATCTGGCGTAACTGATAGTTTAATCCGTCTTTCTGTGGGCTTGGAAGATGCTGATGATCTGATTGATGATTTAAAGCAGGCCATCCAAAATGCTATTAAAGAAAACGCTACTGTCGAATTCCATAAAAATTAATTACACGAAAAATGTCAAGAAAAAAATTAAATATAGGATTATTCGGCTTTGGATGCGTAGGTTTCGGATTGTATGAAGTGTTGCAGAAAACACCGGGGTTAAAAGCCGACATCAGAAAAATCTGTGTTAAAAACCAAAACAAGCCACGCGAAATTGGAGCTGAGAACTTTACTTTCGACAAAAATGATATTTTCAACGATCCCGAAATTAATGTTATCGTTGAACTTATTGATGATGCAGATGCAGCTTACGAAATTGTAACAACTGCTTTAAAAAGCGGAAAGGCAGTAGTTTCTGCTAATAAAAAAATGATTGCAGAGCATTTTGAGGAATTATTAGAATTGCAGAGAAAACACAATGTGCCATTACTTTATGAAGCTGCCTGTTGCGCCAGCATGCCTATTATTAGGAATCTGGAAGAATATTATGACAATGACCTTTTAGAGTCTATTCAAGGTATAGTGAATGGCTCAACCAATTATATACTTACCAAAACTTTTAAGGAAAACCTGTCTTATGAAGAAGCCTTAAAAGAAGCCCAGGAAAAAGGATTTGCAGAAAGCAATCCAATTCTGGACACTGGCGGTTTTGATGCCAAATACAAGCTGCTGATTCTTTTGGCACATTCCTTCGGATATATTGCAAGACCAGAAGATTTACTGAATATTGGAATTAATAATATTGGCGGATTAGAATTAAAATATGCCCGTGAGAAAGGACTAAAAATAAAATTGGTCGCACAGGCTTTTAAGAATACGGACGGAAATATTACTGCTTTTGTTATTCCAAAATTTGTGGATTCTAATGACCGTCTGTTTAATGTTGATGATGTTTTTAATGGCGTGATTACTAAAACCAGTTTTGCTGACGAGCAGTTTTTTGTAGGCAAAGGTGCCGGTGCCCATCCAACGGCTTCTGCTGTACTGAGTGATATTTCTGCCTTGAGCTATGACTACCAATACGAATATAAAAAGATTGCGCAGCAGGAAGATTACAGCCTGACTGACGACGTAAATCTAAAGGTTTTTCTGAGACATCAGATTGAAGATGCCGTTACTTTAAAGAAACATTTTTCTGCTATTGACGAATCCTATCTCAATCATGAATCGGGTTATATAACCGGTACTATTTCTTTAGAAAACCTAAGAAACATCCATTTTGACGAAAGCATTGACAAGTCTTTTGTACTGTTGGATATTGCCTAATTACTTGTTTAGTTTGTTTGTTATATATTTTGTTCATCAAAAAACCCGACAAGTGATTGTCGGGTTTTATTTTAACGGGTTATATTTTAATGTTATTGAGAAGTCCAATTCAAAATAAACTTAGTAGCTTAAAAGCTACAACTTAAGCTATTACTCCCGAACCAATAAGTTCTTCTCCTAAATGCCAGGAAACAAACTGTCCTTCTGTAATGGCTGACTGTGCTTCTTCAAAAGCAACATACAGACCATCCTCATATTGATATAGCGTAGCTTTTTGCAATGGCTGACGGTAACGGATTCTTGCCATCACTTCCATAGTCTCACCAGTTTTCAATGCCAGATCCTGACGGATCCAATGCACTTCAGAACGTTCTACAAAAAGCGCTTTCTTATAAAGTCCCGGGTGGTGATTTCCTTGTCCGGTATAGATGATATTATTTTCAACATCGGTTTCAATAATAAAAAGAGGCTCTACGGTTCCGCCTACATTCAGTCCTTTTCGTTGTCCTTTTGTAAAATAATGGGCGCCTTGGTGTTTCCCCACTACTTTACCCATTTCCGGAACATACGGAATGGATGCAGCTTCATGAGCCAATTCTTCTTGCAGGGAATTAAAGCGGGTTTTCTCTTTATTATAAATTTCCTGATCGGCTCCAATTTCAAAAATCAATCCGTCTTTTGGCTGTAATTTTTGCTGTAGGAATTCCGGTAGGCGTACTTTCCCGATAAAACACAATCCTTGTGAGTCCTTCTTTTCAGCTGTAACCAGTCCCATTTTGGCGGCAATTTCTCTCACCTCAGGTTTTGTCAATTCACCAATTGGGAATAAGGATTTTGCCAATTGTTCTTGCGAAAGCTGGCAAAGGAAATAGGATTGGTCTTTATTTCCATCAACCCCGGCAAGTAGTTGGTATACCGGCTTTCCATCCACTTCAATTTCTCCTTTTCTGCAATAGTGTCCGGTTGCTACATAATCAGCTCCCAGGCTCAACGCAATTTTCATAAAGACATCAAACTTGATTTCACGGTTGCATAACACATCGGGATTAGGTGTTCTTCCTTTTTCGTATTCGCGGAACATATAGTCCACGATTTTTTCTTGGTATTGCTCGCTTAAATCTATGGTCTGGAAAGGAATGCCTAATTTCTCAGCTACCAGAAGTGCATCATTGCTATCTTCCAGCCAAGGACATTCGTTAGAAATAGTTACAGTATCGTCATGCCAGTTTTTCATAAAAAGGCCAATGACTTCATAGCCCTGCTCCTTAAGCAAATAAGCAGCAACACTGGAATCGACACCACCTGAAAGACCTACTACAACACGTTTCATTTTCTTATTATTTTATTCAAATTATTTGACGCTGCAAAATTACGTCAAAATAGAATAGCATTTGTATTCACTGCATTTGTTTAATTTATAAATGCATTTGAGAAATTTATCTGTTTGCAGGAGCATTTTGCGGCAGTTTTCGAGCTCCTTTGTTTTTGCTGTCTATTTTAAATTTCTGTTTTGCCGGCTTGTTCGGGTTCTCTTCCTTGACAAGTTTTCCGTTTTCGTAATATTTCCATATCCCGGATTTCTTACCGTTTTTGAATTGCCCTTTAATGGTTTTACCTGCATCATCATTATAGACAACGGCTCCGTCAAATTCGCCATTTTTATAGATAGCATCCTCTAAAACAACTCCTCTCTCGCTATATTTTTTATATGGCCCGTTCTTGATCCCATCTTTATAATTAGCTTCTTCAGCTATTTTTCCGCTTCTGTAAAAAACTTTCCTTACGCCATTTAATTTCCCTTTGGAATAGTTCTCAGTGGTCATTATTTCTTTTGACTCCAGGTGATAGTATTTCCATTCGCCTTCATAAAGCTTATTTACTTCTTTTCCTTCGCTTACTTTATTGCCTTTTTGGTCAAAAAAAGTGGTATAGGCACTGCCGTCTTTTGCACTGAAATCTCTTGTTGCAATAACTTTTAGTTCCTTAGTATCATCAAAATACTTAAAAGTTCCTGTTTCTTTTCCATGATCAAAAGTTCCTTCATAACGTGGTCTTTTTGATTCAGCATGCGTTCCTTTCCAAAGTCCGTGACGCTGACCTTTTTCGTCAAACTTATTGGTTTCCTGAGAATAGGAAATTTGGGATAAGGATAAAAATAGAATAAATGTTATGATAAGTGATTTCATGCAATAGTGGATTTATTATTCTTGTTAACTAAAAATATCTGTTTTTATTGCCGTTTTCTTTTCAAAAAGCCTGCCGAAAACTTTTACACTACAGATTCTCTAAGAATTTAAAAAAGCACCCTAGTTGAGTGCTTTTTTGTTTTTTATTTCTTTTTTCTATCGTCTAGAGATTTTTTCTTATCCTCCAGAGCTTTGTTTTTTTGTTTTTGCTGCTCTTGTGCCTGCTCCATCATTTCCTGCATTTTTTGCTGGAATTTGCTTTTCGGCTTTTCTTTAGTTTTGTTTTCCTGGATTCTTGCATGGATTTTTTCATCATTGATGATGTAATTTTTAATTACCAGCATGATACCAATTGTAATCGTGTTGGAAATAAAATAGTACAAACTCAATCCCGAAGCGTTGTTGTTAAAGAAAATCATCATCATCAAAGGCGAGATATAAATCATCATTTTCATGATTTTGCTCATATCCGGCATACCTTCCTGTGGCGGTGCACTCATTGCCTGGTCACCGGTTGTCATTTTCATATAGAAGAAGATAGCAATTGCTGCCAAAATCGGGAACAAGCTGATGTGGTTTCCGTAAAAACCAGAGATTACCGGTATATGCTGTTTCCATGAGAAAATAGCATCAAAAGAAGATAAGTCTTCTGCCCAAAGGAAACTTTTCTGTCTTAGTTCAATTGCCGAAGGGAAAAACTGGAATAAAGCATAGAATACCGGAATCTGCATCAAAGCCGGAAGACATCCTGCCATAGGATTAACGCCTGCCTTGTTGTACAGCTTCATTGTTTCCTGTTGTTTCTTCATCGGGTCTTTCTTGAACTTTTCGTTCAATTCCATGATTTCCGGACGAAGCACCTTCATTTTTGCTTGAGATAAATAGGATTTATAAGTCACTGGTGACATTACCAAACGTACCAAAATAGTAAATACGATAATTGCGATTCCGTGTGACAAGAAAAGGCTCAAGAAATCATAAACCGGAATAAAAATCCAACGGTTGATCCAACCAAATATTCCCCAACCCAGTGAAATTACTTCATCAAGGTTTTTCTCGTATTTGTTTAAGATTTTATAATCGGCTGGTCCGTAGTACCAGTTCATATTATAATTAACTTCTCCTCCTTTGAATGCCAAAGGAACAGTAGCCTTAAATGATTTAGTGAAGATGGTATCTTTCTCAATATCTTTAACCAAATTATCCGATTTCAATTCAGCTACCTTGAAAGGCGTGTCTGTCAAAAGGATTGAAGTAAAGAAGTGTTGCTTGAATGCGATATAGGTTACTTCTTTAGCTTGTTTGTCGCTGGAAGATTGTCCCAAATAGTCATCCTTGCCATTTTCATATTCGTAAACCAATTCTGTATAACGGTTTTCATACGAAATACTCTTTTCGCTTCTGTATGTCTTCATTGTCCATTCCATCGGAAGCGGATTAGACGTCTGAAGTACTTTGCTCAAGCCTTGCGTTCTGATAGAGAAGTCAAGCATGTATTCATTTGGCTTCAATACATAGCGGTATTCCAAATATTGTTCAGCCCCTGCTTTTAAGCGCATGGTCAATACCTGGTTTTCGCCTTCTTTAGAAACAGATGGCTCAAAATACAGGTCTTTTGTATTCAATACAAGATTGCCTTGTGTTTTAAGCTCTATGTTAAGTTTGGCGTTATTGTCTTTTATTATTTTTACCAGTTTACCGGAACCTTTGCTAACAGCTTCGAAATTTTTCATTTCTGCCCCAACAATGTAACCACCTTTGTTAGAAAAAGTAAGTTTTACCAAATCATTTTCTAAAGTCTGGATTTCCGGTTTTGCTGATGGAAGTGTTGCAGCATAAGCAAAACTACCTAAAGAACTTTTTAGTTTTTCTAATTGAAGCGAGTCTTTTGCCGTAGTATCAACTGCGGTCAGTGCGGCTTCTTTTTCAGGTGTTTGTACTGCTTTTTGTTTTTCTGCCTCAATCTTGGCTTTTTCATCAACTTCTTCTTTTGAAGGCTTATTGAAATACATTACGCCTAACAAAAGCATAAAAATCAAAAAGAAACCAATAATTGAATTACGATCAAACTTTTTTTCTTCCATTGTATTCTAAAATAATTAATTTAATTACGCATTTAACGCGTTAGTTCTTTCCTGAAGTCTCCTTCAAATACTATTTATTTTTATGTGCTACAGCCGCTTTTACAAAACTCACAAATAATGGATGTGGTTGTGCTACCGTACTCTTATATTCCGGATGGTATTGCACTCCGATAAAAAACGGATGTTTTTCAATCTCGATGATTTCCACCAATTTCGTATCCGGATTTATACCCGATGCTTTCAACCCGGCTTTTTCTAACATTTCTAAATAGTCGCCGTTAAATTCATAACGGTGACGATGGCGCTCCTGAATCTGGCTTTTGCCATAAATTTTTGAAGCTAATGTATCTGGTTTTATATCACATTTCCATGCTCCCAGACGCATTGTTCCGCCTTTATCTGTAATTGTTTTTTGCTCTTCCATCAGATTGATAACCGGATGTGCTGTTCCGGCATTCATTTCTGTTGAATTGGCATCGGCATAACCCAGAACGTTTCTTGAATATTCTATTACGGACATCTGCATTCCAAGACAGATTCCAAAAAATGGAATATTGTTTTCTCTTGCATAGCGAACCGTTTCAATTTTCCCTTCAATTCCTCTTTCTCCAAAGCCTGGTGCTACAAGAATACCGTCTAAATCTTTTAGCTTCTCATCGATATTTTTATCATCCACATATTCTGAATGGATGCTTACTACATTCACTTTGGTTTCATTAGCCGCTCCTGCATGGATAAAGGCTTCTAAAATCGATTTATAGGAATCCTGCAATTCTACATATTTCCCAACCAAACCGATATTTACGATATGCTTAGGATTTTTCAGTTTTTGCAGGAACTCGTTCCATTGTTTTAAATCCGGAGTTGCTTTTTCCGGCAAGTCCAATTTTTTCAATGCTACTTTGTCAAGACCTTCTTCCAACATCAGATTTGGAACATCATAAATCGTAGAAGCATCAATCGACTGAATTACGGCTTCTCTTTTTACATTACAGAATAAAGCCAGTTTCTGACGCAATTCATCAGAAAGCTCATGTTCTGTTCTGCAAACCAAAATATCGGCTTTAATACCGCTTTCCATCAATGTCTTAACAGAATGCTGTGTCGGTTTTGTTTTTAACTCTCCTGCTGCAGCCAAATAAGGCACCAATGTCAGGTGAATTACGATTCCGTTATTTTCGCCCAATTCCCAAACCAGTTGGCGAACGGACTCAATATACGGAAGCGACTCGATATCCCCTACAGTTCCTCCTATTTCAGTAATCACAATGTCAAAATCGCCAGTTTTTCCAAGCAGTTGCATTCTCTCCTTGATTTCATTGGTGATATGCGGAACAACCTGAACCGTTTTGCCTAAAAACTCACCTCTTCGCTCCTTTTCAATTACAGAAAGATAAACTCTTCCTGTAGTCACGTTATTGGCTTGCGAAGTAGGAACATTTAAGAAACGCTCGTAATGTCCAAGATCCAAATCGGTCTCGGCTCCATCATCTGTCACATAACATTCTCCGTGTTCATAGGGATTTAAAGTTCCCGGATCCACATTAATGTAAGGATCAAATTTCTGGATTGTCGTTCGATATCCTCTGGCCTGTAATAATTTTGCTAAAGACGCGGCAATAATCCCCTTTCCTAAAGAAGAAGTCACACCGCCTGTAACAAAAATATATTTTGTCTGATTCATTGTGCTGTTGTTTGTCGTTGTAGTTGTGTAAAAAAACGTGGCAAAAGTACGAATTATTAATTGATAATCGAGAAGCAGGAGCCGACATTATTTTTTAATGAAAAATTTAGAAGCGGTTTTACTGGCAATAAAGATTTTACATTAATTTATTTTAAATAAAATCCCATTTGTTATAAAATTTACGTATTTTAGTCATAATCAACCAAATAAAAATTATTATGACAGAAGTATCAAAATTAAATCGATTTCTTGGGCTCTTAATTGACGGTATCATTGCTTACATTCCCATGTTTGTGTTTTCTTTCATAGCGGTACTTGCCGGTGTTGGATTAATTGCCTACATAGGATGGTTACTTAGTATTGGCTATTACCTGTTTAGAGATGCGCTTCCGGGCGGACAAAGCATTGGCAAAAAGCTGATAAAGTATGCAGCAGTCAAACAAGATGGCTCTTCTTTAGAAGGGGATTACGCTACGAGCGCTACAAGAAATGTGACTTTATTTATTCCGTTAGTAGATTTTATCCTGGTACTTATCGACAAACCAAGACTGGGTGATGATCTAGCAAAAACGAGAGTGGTCAACAAATAATTTTCAAAAAAAAGACAAAGCCTGTGAACGTTCACAGGCTTTTTTATGTTCAATACTCACGGTTTGGCGTATTGTTTCTTTATGTTTCTGACGAGCTCTTCCAGTCCGTTTAGTTTTAATTCGTAGACCAACTGTAATTGCTGTCCTAATTCTCCTTTTGGAAAACCTTTATTGCTGTACCAGACTACATAATATTCCGGTAAATCTATCAGATAACGGCCTTCATACTTTCCGAAAGGCATTTTGGTATGGGCTAATTTTATGAGAAGCTTTTTCTGTTCGTCCATTTATTCAGAAAAATAGATTCTGACACCAATCCAAAACAAAAGAGAAATTATGCTTAACGTTAAAATTCTACCGCCCTGCTTTCTGTCCGATTCAATATAATTGTAGACACGATCTCCGTTAGGAAGTGTTTTTCTGTGAGTTTTCAAATACCATCCTATAAAGATTCCCATAAACCCACCTAACAAAGCCATACTATAACCAATGATAATCCAAGTGGTTTGGCGTCCTTCCGGCTTTGCCAAATCTTCTAATCTTTGTTTTCTGTGCTTTTCTATTTCTTCCTGGGCTATTTCATGACCTCTTTCTTTGAGAATCTTCTGAGCCAGCAAGTAATCCAAATGACTCCATTCGTCTTTTTTGACGATGATTTCTTTTAATTCCTCATCTGTAAAACCGTGTAAATAATGGTCTGCGCCGATAGTCTCAACTAAATTAGATGAAAGCTGCAACAAAAGAGTATCTGCTTTTTCAAAATCTTCCTTTTGTAGTTTTATCAGATAATCTTTGGTCAGTTCTGAACCTCCAAAGTTGCCGTCCAAACCAGACGAAACATCTTCTATGCGGTATTCTATTTGACTTTCTTTTAAAAAGGTAGCTAATTCGACAGCATCTTCTTTAAGATTGAATTTCTGAAAAGTAATAAATTGAGAATTTTCCAATGATTATTTCCAATTAAAGGTGATTACTTTTTCAATATCCGGATTCAAGCTCAAGAGAACCGGACAATTCATAGCTGTTCTTTCTAATATGGTTTTAGTTTTTTCATCAGCAGCAACCGACATGTTCATCACGATTTCGATTTTGGCAATTTTTCTCGGTTCTGCCTGCATGATTTTAGTCACTTCAACAGTCGAACCCACTAAATTTATATCCATATCTTTTGACTTGATTGCCATGATCGAAACCATACAACTGCCCAGTGCATTGGCTAATAAATCGGTAGGAGAAAAAGCTTCGCCTTTCCCGTGATTATCGGTTGGCGCATCGGAAAGGATTTCAGTTCCTGATTGCAGGTGTACAGAAGAAGTTCTTAAATCTCCAAGGTAAGTTACTTTTGATGTCATTATTTTGCTTCTTTAACAGACAGATCTTCATCATAATAAAGAATATAAACGCCTTTATTAGAATAACCACCTGCCGGATTTCTATTATAATTGAATTTATTTTCTACCTGTTCTGTAGCCACGTCATAGATAGTTTCCTCAAAACTTTTCTCTTGCGAAAGTCGTAGCATGGCGTCAAACGTAACATCAAATCCACGGGTTGCATACTGGTTTGGCAGAATATTGTTTTTCTTTTTATACATTTTTGCAAAAATCAATGCTTCCGACGTATCATTTTCACGTGTCACGGCAGGATACATCATTTTTAGCTTAGCAAGATTGGAAACCAGAATTTCATCCGAATTCAAAGCATCATTCGATTCCAAAATAACCAATTGCAATTGGTATTCAGGCTGCGCTGCCAACAAAGCCGTAATGGTAGATTTGATCATCCAGATGCTTGCCGTTTCCATAACAACATAATTCATCTGATTGGGTTTTAGCAACGATTTCAGGCTTTCTGCAGACAATCCTCCTTTATCGGTAAATGTTGCAAATCGGACATTACCGTAGTTGTCTGAAATATATTTTCGGGTAGTGGCTTTCTTCGGATCAACAACTGCCACTATATTACCATTTTTGCTGTTCATGTAATCAAACATAGCGCTTCTCAAATAGTCAGCCGTAGGCATAGACTGGTATAGGTTGCTATACAGCTTGCCACTATCTTTTGACAACGGAGAAATTACAGGAACATTACTCTGGTTCAACATTTCTGCTGTTTTTTCTGCATGTACCTGGTAAAATGGCCCTACAACGACATCTGCTTTAGATAGATTATTCTGTACAAAAGTGCTCGAAATATTGGATGTATTTTTGTTTTCCTGAGAATCAAAAATCTTAACATCAATATTCAGTCCTAATGTTTTTGCAGAGTCAATTGCCATCAAGGCTCCTGAATAAAAATCGAGAGTCATGTTTAGGAAACCATCTTTTTTAAGTCTTGTTTGAACAGTCGATGTAGAGTCTCCACTTATTTTTGTAAGGTTAAAAGGCAGTAACAGCACCAATTCTTTTCTATCTTTCTTGGAAAGCGTTTTGGTCAGGTCTGTAAAGTTTTTAGATGACGCAACCGAAACCGGCAAAGTAGCAGGAACTTTTAGCTGCATTCCCACTTTAACGCCATCTTTCAATTCAGGATTTAGGTCTATCAACTCATTCTGACTTAGGCCAAATTGTCTGGAAAGACTATAAAGCGTTTCTTTAGGTTTTACTTCGTATTTATCAAAATTTGAATCTGCAGTTTCCTGTTTTGGAGCTTCTTGTTTAGCTTCAGGCTTTTTATCAGCAACTTCAACTTTTGAAGGATTACCTTTAATGACCAATACTTGTCCTATTTTTAAGCCGTCTTTGATTTCAGGATTTCTCTTTTCCAGTTCTTCAAGAGTAATTCCATATTTTTTAGCAATAGAATATTTTGTTTCTTTTGGCTGTACTTCATGGCTGATATCCTGCGCTGTATTTTTAGCCTCTTTCTTTTCTTCCTTTTCAGCTTTTTTTTCAGCCTTCTCAGCTTTTCTTTCCTCTTTTTTAGAAGGTTTTACTTCCTGCATTGGCATTTCCTGACCTTTTTTAGGTATTATCAGTACCTGGCCAATTTTTAGCCCGCCTTTTATTTCAGGATTCGCCTTTTCCAGGTCGGCAACAGAAATGCTGTATTGCTTCGCCAAACCATAAACTGTTTCTTTAGGCGCGACTGTATGCGTTCCGTTTTTCTTTTGGGATGGCGTATCTATCACTTTTTGCTCTTTAACAGGAAGCTTAACGGCTCCTTTTGAAGGAATCAACAAAATTGAGTTTTCCTTAAGACCATTTCTCGCATCAGGATTTAGCGTATAAATGTCCAAAGGCGTGACTTTATATTTCTGCGCAATCTGTGTTACCGTCTCACCGCCAGTCACGGTGTGTTTCACATTTTGCTGTGCCTCTGTTGTAAAGGACACTAAAAACATCAATACAAGTACATAAAAAAACTGCTTCATTTTATTCTTTCTTTTAAAGGCTATATAGATTTTATAAGCTATTAAGTCGTTACTAATTTAGAGAAAAGCAACGACTTAATTAATTTAATTTTTCAATTTATTATTCCCACTCAATTGTGGCTGGCGGTTTTGAGCTGATGTCGTATACAACCCTATTCACACCTTTTACTTTATTAATAATTTCGTTAGAAATCGTCATCAAAAATTCATACGGAAGATGTACCCAGTCTGCCGTCATTCCATCTGTTGATTCAACAGCTCTCAGGGCAACAACTTTTTCATACGTTCTTTCGTCTCCCATGACACCCACACTGTTTACCGGAAGCAGTATTGCTCCTGCCTGCCAAACTTTGTCATATAATCCGTGTGACTTCAATCCTTCTATAAAAATGTAATCTACTTCTTGTAGGATTCTCACTTTTTCCGGAGTGATATCGCCTAAAATTCGGATTGACAATCCCGGTCCAGGAAAAGGGTGTCTTCCTAATAATTCCGGAGAGATTCCCAATGTAGCACCTACTCGTCTTACTTCGTCTTTGAAAAGCATACGCAACGGTTCTACGATTTTCAGTTTCATAAAATCAGGCAAACCTCCCACATTATGGTGTGATTTGATTGTTGCTGATGGTCCTTTTACAGAAACCGATTCGATTACGTCAGGATAGATGGTTCCTTGAGCAAGCCATTTTACATCTTCCAGTTTATTGGATTCATCATCGAAAACTTCAATGAACACACGCCCGATTGTTTTTCTTTTTGTTTCCGGATCTTCTATACCTTCCAGTTCACCCAAAAAGCGTGCCGAAGCATCAACTCCCTTAACATTGAGTCCCATTCCTTTATATTGCTCGAGAACGCTTTCGAATTCGTTTTTGCGTAACAATCCGTTATTCACAAAAATGCAATACAGGTTTTCACCAATTGCCTTGTTCAGCAAAACTGCGGCTACGGTTGAATCAACACCTCCTGATAATCCAAGAACGACTTTATCATTCTTGATTTTCTCCTGAAGTTCGGCTACAATTTCTTCAACAAATGCATTTGGCGTGAAGTTTTGAGGCACTTTTGCAATTTTAACCAAGAAGTTCTCTAAGATCTGTTTTCCATCGGTTGAGTGATATACCTCCGGATGGAATTGTATTGCGTATGTGGTTTCGCCAGCTATTCTATAGGCAGCATTTTCTACATCTTTTGTACTTGCCAGTCTTATGCCATTTTCCGGCATTTTTTTGATGGTATCGCTATGACTCATCCAAACCTGACTGTTAAGATGCACATCATCAAAGAAATCTTCATCGTCTTTAATAAAAGTAAGATTAGCTCTTCCATATTCACGGATATTGGACGGTGCCACTTCTCCACCCGAAAAATGAGCCAGATATTGTGCTCCGTAACAAACGGCCAGCATTGGTAATTTACCTCTGATTTGTGATAAGTCGGGATGTGGTGCATCTTCTGCTCTTACAGAAAAAGGGCTTCCTGATAAAATTACGGCTTTATAACTTGATAAATCACTCGGAAAATGATTGTATGGGAATATTTCGCAGAAGATATTTAATTCGCGAACCCTTCTCGCAATTAGTTGTGTGTATTGCGATCCGAAATCTAAAATAAGTACGTTGTGTTGCATGCGCAAAAATACTATTACTAATTTGAAATTAAAAACGCATCGGCAAAAAAACAAAAAGTTTTTTTGTAGTATTGCATTACTGTTTTTCAACCTATTTTTTAATCAGACACGTCTTTTTCGTCTTTTTATAATCATAGAAATGGTTCTGGTTGTCAAATGAACGAACCTACGGACATGGAATCAACAAGCATTCAAAACAAGTTATCTTTTCTTTCCAAATGGATTTTAATCTGTTTGCTCACAGGAATACTTTCCGGTCTGGCGTCTGCTATTTTTCTTATCTCACTTGAATGGGCTACTGCTTATAGAGAAAATAATTACTGGATCATTGCTTTATTGCCTATTGGCGGATTAATAATAGGATTGCTCTATTATTACTACGGTAAAGAAGTCGTGAAAGGAAACAATCTGATTTTGGAGGAATATGATAATCCTAAGAAAACCATTCCTTTTAAAATGGCCCCATTGGTATTAATCGGAACAGTCCTTACACATCTTTTTGGCGGTTCCGCAGGACGGGAAGGAACCGCCGTACAAATGAGCGGTGCTATTTCAGACCAATTTACACGTTTGTTTAAACTAGAGCCTTCAGAACGAAAAACCATATTAATAATTGGGATAAGTGCCGGATTTGCTTCTATCTTTGGAACTCCATTAGCGGGAGCAATATTTGCTCTTGAGGTTTTGTATTTCAGCAAAATAAGATTCAGCAGCATACTCCCCTCATTTGCTGTCGCTTATATTGCTTATTATACGGTAGAACTGTTAGAAATAAAACATACACATTACAACATTCCTTTTGTTCCGGAACTTTCTACTGTAAATTTATTTTGGATTGTTCCTGCGGGAATTGCCTTTGGCCTTGCTGCCATGGCATTTTCCAGAACAACTCATTTTTGGGGAGCACTTTTTGCAAAACACATACACTATCCACCCTTACGCCCTTTAGTTGGCGGGATTATTCTTGCTATTCTTATTTTTAGTTTTCAGGCTACAAAATTTATCGGTTTGGGAATACCCGTAATTGTTGATTCTTTCGAAAACCCAAGCGATAACTTTGATTTTTTACTCAAAATACTTTTTACCGGATTTACGCTAGGCGCCGGATTCAAAGGAGGTGAAGTAACACCTCTATTTTTTGTAGGCGCTACATTAGGAAGCGCACTTTCAGCCTTGATTCCTTTGCCTGTGGCTCTTTTGGCAGGAATGGGTTTTGTTGCCGTTTTTTCTGGAGCGACCCATACACCTATTGCCTGCAGTATTATGGGAATGGAACTTTTTGGAATTGATTGCGGAATTTATGTTTCTCTTGCCTGTCTGGTGGCTTATTTCTGCTCTGGATCAATAGGAATCTATCACTCACAAATTGTAAAAGGACCTAAACATCTTCTTTATCAGAAGGTCAGACGAAAAGACCTGAAAGATTTATAACGTATGTGTCTCATTACATTCCTTAATTTTATTAATTATTTATAGTAAAAAAATGTAATTTCGCAATCTATGAAAGAAGAAGATATTAAAGGGATACAGGAATTATTGATATTGCCTAAAAAGATTGCGATTATTCCGCACCGAAGCCCTGATGGTGATGCTATGGGATCTACTTTGGGATTATACCATCTGCTAAAAAAACTTGGACATGATGCCATAGTAATTGCTCCAAATGAATTTCCGGAGTTTTTAGCATGGCTTCCCGATTCTGAAAAAGTGTTGATTTATGAAAAGGATAAAGCAAATGTTGCTGCGGTTTTACAGCAAGCCGAGCTCGTATTTACTTTAGATTTCAATGCGCTGCATCGAACAGGAGAAATGGAAAACGTGTTATCGAAACTTACGGTACCGTTTATTATGGTTGACCACCATCAAAAACCTGATAATTACGCTGTTTATACTTATTCAGATACAAATTTTGGTTCTACTTGTGAGATGATCTACAACCTTATCTTATTTTTAGGCCATAAAAACCTGATCGACAAAACCATCGCTTCCTGTTTGTATACCGGAATCGTTACTGACTCCGGGTCTTTCCGTTTCCCATCAACAACCAGTATGACGCATCGCGTTGTAGCTGAATTGCTTGACGTGGGTGTAGAAAACGGAGACATACATAATTCATTGTTTGACAATAACTCTTATCATAGACTACAACTTTTAGGGAGAGCATTGCAAAACATGAAGGTATTGCCAGAATATAAAACTTCGTATATCAAACTGACACAACAGGAACTCGACGAATTTCATTACGTTAAAGGTGATACGGAAGGAATTGTGAATTATGGCCTAACAATTCGCGGCATCATCTTTACAGCTATATTTATCGAAAATAAAGAAGAAGGAATTATTAAGATTTCATTCCGTTCGCAAGGTAATTTTGACGTAAACCAATTTGCCCGAGATTATTTTAATGGTGGCGGCCATATCAATGCAGCCGGAGGAAAATCTACCTTATCTTTGGATGAAACTGTAAAACAATTTGAATCTATTTTATCAAAACAAAATTTTAATGTGTAGGCCTATGAAATTTTTCAAGCTTATTTTGAGTGTGACAGCAGGCACTTTACTGATTACAAGCTGTACACAACAACAGGCTAGAAAGCCTCTTTCACATTCATCAGGAACTTTTATGAAAGAATCTGTTGAAAGAAACAAAAAACTGATTGCCGGCGAAGAAGCTGAAATTGAAGCAGTCATCAAAAAAGATACGGCAGCCAAATACATCGCTACTGCAAAAGGCTATTGGTACAAATACGATCTAAAAAGCACATTGACCGATACGCTAACACCAAAAAGAGGAAATGTTGCTTATTTTGATTATGAAGTAAAGGACCTAAACGGCAACATGATTTATACCGAATTAGAACTTCGTCCGCAAGTATATCGAGTTGACAAGCAAAACATTATGATGGGGATGCGTGACGGAATCAAATTGATGAAAAAAGGCGAAAAACTGACCTTCCTTTTTCCTTCACATATGGGTTACGGTTACCATGGCGACAATAGAAGAATTGGCCACAATCAGCCTTTAATGGTAACTATTACTTTAAGAGATATTAAGCCAGATACAAAAACAGCTGCAAAAGATACCAGAATGATTGAGCCTACTCCAACTGAAGCTCCAAAAACAACAGAACCAATAAAACAATAAACCGACCTATATACAAATGAAAAAAATAACCTATTTACTTTTTAGCCTTAGTGCCCTGTTTTTATCCTGCGACAATCCTAACAGCAATCTTGCCGATGGAATGTATGCTGAAATTGAGACAGACAAAGGAACCATTATGGTTGAATTGGAGTATAAAAAAACACCTATTACGGTAGCTAATTTCGTATCGCTTGCCGAAGGAAAAAATCCTGTGGTAAGTGATAAATACAAAGGAAAACCATTCTATGACGGATTAAAATTCCACAGAGTACTTCCTAATTTTATGATACAAGGAGGTGATCCTGACGGAAACGGGTCTGGAGGGCCTGGCTATCGTTTTCAAGATGAAATTGTTCCTGAGCTAAAGCATGACAAAGGCGGCGTACTGTCAATGGCAAATGGTGGAAAAGCTACAAACGGAAGCCAATTTTTTATCACACACCAGGCAACACCTTGGCTTGATGGCATCCATACTGTTTTTGGCCACGTTATAGAAAACGGAATGGAAGTTGTGAACGCTATACAGCAGGATGACGTTATCAAAAAAATAACTATTATTCGTAAAGGTCAGGATGCTAAAAAGTTTGACGCTCCTAAAATCTTTAAGGATGGTTTTGCCAAACAAGCTGAAGAGCAAAAAAAGTTTGAAGAAGAACAATTGAAGATGAGAGAGAAATTTTCTGCTGTTATTAAAGAAAAAGAAGCTCAATTCCAGCAATTAAAAGCACAATCGACTAAAACGCAATCCGGATTACAATATAAAATCCTGACTAAAGGAAAAGGTAAAAAACCAGCGGCGGGAACACCGGTTTCTATTAACTATGCAGGTTATTTTGAAAACGGAGATTTGTTTGACACGAATATTGAAAGTATTGCTACAAATTTTGGAAAATTAGATCCAAATAGAGCTGCTGCCAAGGCTTATTCTCCAATTCCTTTTACTATTGGAATGAAAGAAGGCATGATTCCTGGCTTTATAGAAGGAATTGAACAATTATCACCCGGAGACAAAGCCATTATCTTTATCCCTTCTTATCTTGCTTATGGAGAAAGAGGAGCTGGTGGTGTTATACCTCCAAATGCGAATATTATTTTTGAAATAGAAATGCTGGATTCTGTACCGGCAAACCAATAGATTTTTTTTAAAGAATAGAAAACTTAATCTGATACACAATGAAATTAAAATTTATTTGCTTATTGTTTTTGGCTATGACAGCGGGCCTTAGCGCACAGACAAAAAAATCAGCGGCTCCAAAAAAAGCAGCTACTACTAAAGCAGGAACTACTGCTCAAGATCCGGGTATCTATGCTCAGATAGAAACAAATAAAGGAAGAATCATCCTAAAGTTGGAATATCAAAAAACACCTATTACTGTGGCAAACTTTATTTCTCTTGCTGAGGGAACAAACAATGCCGTAAGTGCAAAATATAAAGGAAAACCTTTTTATACCGGACTTAAATTTCACAGGGTAATTAAAGATTTTATGATTCAAGGTGGTGATCCTGATGGTAATGGTTCAGGAGGTCCTGGTTATCGTTTTACTGATGAGATTGTTCCTGAATTAAAACATAATTCAGGCGGTATTCTTTCTATGGCTAATGCCGGTGCAGGTACAAACGGAAGCCAGTTTTTTATTACTCACAAAGAAACTTCATGGCTTGACGGAAAGCATACTGTTTTTGGAAAAGTAATCAGTGGTATGGACGTTGTGAATGCTATTGAGCAAAATGATGTTATCATGGAAATCAAGATTATTCGCAATGGTGCCGAAGCTAAAAAATTCGATGCTGCAAAAGTTTTCAATGATTATTTCGCTAATAAGGATGAAGTTGAGAAAAAACAACTTGCTGCTGAAGCTGAGAAAAAAAGAGCTCTTGAAGCGGAGTTCGCTCCTTTAAAGGCTAAAAAAGTGGCTGAATTTGCCGCAATGAAAGCTACCGCTACTAAAACAGAATCAGGTTTGCAATATAGCATCACCCACAAAGGAACCGGAACTAAGCCTACATCAGGAACCGTTTATGTAGGTTATGCAGGTTATTTGGAAGATGGAAGCTTATTTGACAGTAGCGATGCCGAAATATCAAAAGCATACGGAAAATACGATGCTAATCGTGCAGCACAAGGTGGCTACCAGCCCTTCCCTTTTGACATTACTAATAAAGGTGGTTTAATTCCTGGTTTTCTTGAAGGAATCAACCTTATGTCATTTGGAGACAAGGCTACTTTCTTCATCCCCGCTAATCTGGGGTATGGCGAAAGAGGTGCAGGTAATGTAATTCCGCCAAATTCTAATATCATTTTTGAAGTGGAGCTATCAGAAGCACCAAAACAATAATGAGTTTTGAAACAAGATAAAAAAAGGGATTTTCTAATTGAAAATCCCTTTTTTATTTATTTTTTGAACTTCCATTCAAATTCGTCTTTGTCGTTAATAATGGCTCCTACTTCCACTTTTACAACTTCATCAAATTCTGCCTGAAAGATAGTCCAATTGGATTCGTTAAAATAATTCTCCAGCGTATCGAATTCTTCCTTCTCCCATTTTGCCCATCCTGCTGCCTCAAGTTCTTTTTGGACATCCGAAATCGGACGACCGATAATTTTTTTATCAAAAAGCACCGCTTCCGGATTTGAAGTTATAAGATACCCCAATTTAAATCCTTCGTCTTCATAAAAGGTCAATCTAATTTTTTGCTTATTGTATTGCAGTATCCTGTTGTCATCTTCATCAGTAGAAATCTTATCCGGTTTTCCGTATATTTCTTCCACATCTTTTTGCAGCATCCCGAAGACCAACTTATCTATTCCTGTTTTTGGATTGATTTTCATATTTTATTTAGTATTTATTTTATCAAACAACCTTTGTTTGGCACCTTCTTCCCATTCGCCTTTCAAAATACTTAGAATTATAGAATCGCGTCGGGAATCACTATTAATTCTAGGCATATGGCTCCGTAAAATTCCTTCTACCTGGCAACCTATGCTTTTCATTGCGGCAATGCTTTTGGCATTATCACTGTCTGCTCTAAATTCTACCCTTTCCATTTTCAAGACTTCAAAAGCAAACTGTAGCATCAGAAACTTGCAATGCTTGTTGAGTCCTGTTCCCTGAAAATCCTTTCCATACCATGTATATCCAAGTTGCAGGCTTTTAAACGGAAGATTGATATCATAAAAGCGGGTGCTTCCAGCATACAGTCCTGTTTTTTTATCTATAACAATGAAAGGAAATTCTGTTTCATTTTCTCGGGCTTCTATTGCCTGATTGATATAATTTTTAAGATTCTCACTACCGCTGGCCGGCATGCTTGAAAATGTCCAGATTTCGGGTTCATTGAGAGCAAAATGTAGCAAATTTTCAAAGTCTGAATGCTGTAACGGTCGCAGCAAAACGCTATCATCTTCCAAAATAAGGTTTTGTGAAAAATGAAATTCTTTTGTAGATGTCATATAAGGTAGTACGATTTAGGGCTGTATTCCGAACCGGAAAGGCATTGTGAAGATATAAAATATTATAAGGAGTTTCATTGATTTTAATAAAATATTGGAGACTGTTTTCCCAGAGTAAAAGTAAATATTTTAGTTAATTTTTATCTTTTAACAAAAACCACAGAAATTACCATAAACATTGATTTTTTAATATTTTTAGTTTTGATTTTATTATTTTTTACAACAAAAAAATAAATTAATTTATTTATTTGTAAACTATTTTTTGTACTATTGTATCATTCTCACACCAAAATGACTAATTAAACACCAAATAGATATGAAACAAAGAGTAAAATTATTAAAAAGTCTCCTGCTGATTTGGAGCCTATCACTGTTAAGTTGTCAAACAGACGAAATTGAGGAATCTACCGTCACGTATGGCTCAGAATCTCCTGTAGTCCGTAAACAATTTAAAGAATTTGAAAAACTTTCCGGACTACTTTCGGAAGCGCTCCCCAAAGACCTGGCCCTTGCAGCGAGGAACAGTAATCCTGATACTGATGCCATTTACCAATTTGAAATCGACAGTACAAGCGTGACACGAATCATAAATAATGGTATTGAGTATTATACTATGGCTGTTACGCGCGAAAATACTGAAGAGGGAACATTTGAGAACCTTGTTGTTTTTGATGTTGGAAAAGAGAAAAAGGCTGTGCTTATAAAATACAAACCGGATGACTCTTATCTTTCCCGCCATAAGATTGATCCTGAAACACAGTTTACGGGTAAATATAATATGACAGAATTGAGTCGTTCTACTTTTTCATCAAGGAGCGCTACTGCCCTTAAATGTTTTATAAGTACACATTTATACTGCACCAATAATACCCCACCAACATTAGCTGGTTCCGGTTGTTATAAAAACAAAGACAAAGGTGCACACGTGAAATCGGTAACATCTATCAATTGCTTTGAAATAGTTGTGAATACTCCAGAACCTTATCTAGAAAGCAAATTTATTCTTGAACCTGTTACCGATGCTGGCGGTGGAAATCCTGAAATTGCTGTTCCTATTGCTACCCAACCCGTTTTTCTTGGAAATATTCAGCTTAATTTTATAAGACATTTAACCCCATCACAAAAGGACTGGTGGAATAATGACAATAATGACAAGGCAGTAGCATCAATTCTCAATCATCTGGAACTAAATATATTTGACGGAAGCATTAACCCGGAAGCAATACTATTCTCCAAAAAAATGATTGACTATTCTATTGCTACCGGACTTTCGTTTGAGTTTGATGGCAGAATACAGCCTGCCGATACAAGAGTTGTAGACAATCTTGAAGAATTAGCTGAATCTTTAAATCAGTTAGAAGTAACCTCTGTGGCGATAGAACAGCATCCTCGCTTAAGCAACACTTTCTTAGGCAGCTACAAATTCAAAATTAACATGTTGACAGGGTTAAGAATGAATATAAAATTTTCCGTTTCCCGACAACAACGGCATACGGTTACCAATATAACAACTGAGGAATATGGTGCTTCTATGGGTGAATGGAAGCAAAGTGACTATTTCGTTGATATACTGCCCAATGGAAACATCAAGGTTGAAGTGGTAGGCTCTATGAAATATAATTATTCTATAGGGGGTTGGGGTATCAAAATTATAAAAGGAATCCGCCTGACCCTAATCTTAAATCCGTCGGATGCTACTATAGTAAGCTCAGAGTGGCGTTACAATTAACATAAAAATACAACTATGAAAGAACAAGTTTTTGAAACAGAAACAGTGTATAACCTGCCTTTTATTTTAGGTACATTATGGGAAGTAGTTAGTCTTCTTTTTCTTGCAGTCATTATATTTTTTATAATAAAGCTGTATCGAAAACTAATTAAGTTTCTAGACAGAAACACTCCTGATTAATCACTTTATACTTAACTGAAAACGGCGGGATAATCCTGCCGTTTTTTTAACAAGCAGATCATACCAATTATTCCAATATACAGCCATTTATTCCAATATACGGCCATTTATTACTTTCCATTACACCCTATTATTTTTTATTATCAAATTCACTGTCAGAATATTAAAAAAAAAAATCAAACTTCTCATCCCTAGCGAGAATTTAAAATGCAAACAATCAAAACCAAACAACTATGAATTTAAAAACCAACTTTCTGTTTGGCTTTCTCATGATTGGCAGCTTGCTATTAATAAGCTGCCAGGTTGAAGAGCTTCAGGAATCAGCCAGCAAGCGCAATCCAAACCCTCCTATTGTCAATAAAGAGTTTAAAGCATTCGAAAAACTTCCAGGTTTATTATCAGAAATCATTCCCAATCACGGATTATCTGCCCGGAATAAGAGCATAGACCCGATGTATCAATTTGAAATTGACAGTAGTGCCGTAACTCAAATCACAAATAATGGGATAGCCTATTACACACTGTCAATTAGCCGAGAAAATCAGGAAGAAGGAGTTTTTGAAAACCTTGTTGTTTTTGATGATGGAACTGAGAAAAAAGCGGTTCTTGTAAAATACAAACCGGATGCGGCTTTTCTTTCCCGCTTTGAGCTAAATCCCGATACCCAGTTTTCCGGAAAGTTCAACATGACGGAATTAGGCAGTTCTAATTTGGCCGCCCGATTGACTTCTGCCACCAAATGTTTTATAAGTACCCATTTGTATTGCACCAATAACAATCCGCCAACATTAGCCGGAAAGGGTTGTTATACGAACAAAGATGGTGGTGCCCATGTAAAATCCATAACGTCTATCAGTTGTTTTGAAATAGTTATAAACGATCCCGAACCTTATCTTGACAATACCTTTATCCGTAATCCAATTAACGATGCCGGCGGCGGAAATCCTGACATTGCAACTGCTATTGTTACCCATCCCGTTTTTATGGGAATAATTGATTTTAGATTTATCAGGAGGCTCACTCCGGAACAGAAAGCATGGTGGAATAATCCTAACAATAATGCTGCTGTGGCTGTTATATTAAATTATTTAAAAGAAAACACTTCCAATCATACCAATGTTGACAATCAATTGATTTTAGACGGTGATATAAATAGTGAAGCGAAAGATTTTGCGAAAGAATTGATTGACTTAGCTATTACAGAACCTAATCAGTCAGATGCCCACAAATTACTTCAATTAACACTTTTAATGGAGATAAACGAAAATGATCTTTTTAGTGAAGAATTTGCAGAAAGTTTATTGCCTTATTTAGACATTGATCAATCACAACCTTCGTTAGATTTTCCAATTACTCATCTTACTCTAAAAACCTACTTAACTTATAGAAAACTAAGAACTGTTAATCCCGAATGGCCAAGAGCCAAATGTATTTGGTATGCTACAAAAGAAATAGTACACATAAGTTTAGATGGTTTTGGATTGATTCCCGTTGGTGGAGAAATAGCAGATTTATTAAATGGTGTACTGTATACTATTGAAGGTGATGGGCTAAATGCATCCTTAAGTTATGCTAGTGCCGTGCCGTTTGCTGGCTGGGCATCAACAAGTGTAAAATATGGTATTAAAATAGTTAACCAAGCATCAGACATCAACACCAAAATAAAATTGGTTTGGAAAGTTAAGCCAGATAATACGATATATTTTGGCAGTAATAGCAATTGTAGAAAACAATTGAGAAAAATATTGGGCTTAAGTGCAGGAAATTCTAATCAGGCGCATCATATCATACCTTTAAATTTACAAACCAATCAAGCTATTCAAAAAGCTGCAAAATCAAGTAACGCCTTTCACATAAACGAAGCTTTAAATGGTATATCTTTGGAAAGAGCAATACATAATGGAAGTCATGCAAATTATGACAGACTTGTTAAAGGATATTTAGATGCAATTCCTGCAAGTGTCAATCCTGACCAAGCATATACTGCTGTAAATGCTTTAATAAATAAAATTCGATTAGCTATTCAAAATAATCCCAATACTCCTTTGAATCAATTAAATTTTTAGAAATGAGATTCTATATTATTCATAATTCCATCAATAAAAAAATTTTAGGTCATTATCCACAAGTAAAGGGTATTAAACAAAACTGTGATATATGGAATGAACCAAAATTCATAGAATATATACAGTTCGAAGAAATTGATTTTATTCCAATTACAGCTAATGCTATCCTAAGTCCAAAATCTAAATTAACAGATTTAATTAGTGTTACTGGTATGGGCTTCACCAGAAAATTACTGATTAGTAAAAAGCTTAAAATAATCCTTGAAAAAAGCAGAGAGACTGGACTTCAATTTTTCAAATCAGATTTAATTTATAAAGATAATTTTATAGAAGGTTATTGGATATTAAACATTTATAAAGTCGATATGCAATTTATCGACTACAGTAAATCTGATATCTATAAAACCGAATACACTGTAAATAAAACCGAAAAAATATTCATGAATACATACTCAGAATTTTTAAACATCAGAAATCAAATAAACAAACAGGGATATCCATCTGATATATTGATTGAAAACTTTAATTTGAATCAAAATGTAACAGAGGATTTTTTTGCGCTACAGAATGTTATGGGAGGGGTAAACTATATAGTTTCGGAAAAACTTAAAAAAGAAATTGAAGATGCTAAATGTACTGGCATTGAATTTCAACCAATAGAATTAAGTTATCAGGAATGGACTATATCTGGTGGTGAAAGAGAAAAAGCATACGGAAAAATGTAGTATATTATCATAATTTTAAGATTATTTACATAGTAAAATATAGAAAAAATATTTATGCTTTATAAGGTTCTGTAAAATATTTTCGAGCAAAATACCTTAATCAAAACTATGGTTCTTTAACTAATCATGGAATTGAAATATTCGGGAAAGAAGAAAAACTATTTATAAATCTATTACAAATAAATTTATAAACTCTCTAAGTGATTATGAAGAATATTTATAATTTATTTCGGTATATATAAATGACTTAATCAAAAATTAATTGGATAATGCTAAACTAATTATACAATGTTTCTAAATTTTTTAATGAAAATTTTATTATTTACCCTTCTTGTTTCAAATTATTGTTTTGCACAGACACCTCCCATAAGGACAGATTCTCTGTATATTATTTTTGATTTTAAAATGACAGACGGAATAGGAAAAAGCTGGATAAAAAGACCTAACAATGATGAAGTTTTTTCGGTTTGGAATACGGAAAAAGACAGCATTGTTTTTAGAAAAGAAAATTCCATACAAGCTAAAGACCCGTATGTATCAAAAAGATTTTTTAAGAAAAGAAATCCAAAAAAAATCATCAATATTGATGATTTGATTAAATTAAATATAATGGAATATAGAAAACTAATGGAAAAAAATTTTATTTTCTTAATAAACGAAAAGGCAATATCTAAAAAAATAAAGCTAAATAGAATTGAAGACCGGTCCTATTATGAAAGACCACAGGAATGAAAAGTAATAGAATTTAACACGAGAGTATGTAAGCCCCTAAAAACTCCGCACAATTATTAACCAAAAACTGCAACTAATGAGAATTTTATTATTTATCCTCCTTCTTTCAAATTGTTTATTTGCACAAACTCCTTCCCAAAGAACAGATTCCCTCTACATTATTTTTGATTTTAAAATGACGGATAGAATAGGGAAAAGCTGGGTAAAAAAGCTGAATAATGATGAAGTTTTTTCAGTTTGGAATACGGAAAAAGACAGTATTGTTTTAATAAAGGAAAATACCATACAGGCTCAAAATCCTTATGTATCGAAAAGATTTCTAAAAAAACAAAAGAACAAAAAAATAATCCACATTGATGATTTAATTAAATTAAGAGTATTAGATTTTTTAAAATTAACGGAAACACATTTTGTTTTTGTAATAAATGAAAAAAATCTACATAGAAAAGTAAAACTTAATAGGATTGAACACATGACATACTATGAAAGACCACAGGAATAAAATAATTTCGTTATGATAGACCAATTCTCAAATCACTAAAAAACGACGGGATTTTCCCGTCGTTTTTTATTTAACTCTCTCACTCCTAATCATTTTCTGTTGTGGTTTTGTATAACTAAAAATTAATTTTCTTATTTTAGAGAGATAAAACACTGGTTTTCAATAGCTATACAGCAACACTTAACAACAGACATATGAAAACTTTTTTATTTACTTTATTCGCAACAGCTCTTGCCCCCTTTGCTTTTGCACAAGATCAGGACAAGGTTTTGATACGGGTGAAATATGCCTTTTCGCATATGCCAGACACGACTAATAGGGAAAACTATTATAGAGAAAATATGATGCTGATAGCCGGGAAAAATGCTTCGGTATACTTAAGTTATGATAAAATACAACAGGATATAGAAGCAAGGGATGCTTTCGAAAAACAAAGCCGACAGCAAGCCAATGTAAAAGTTCCCACATTTACTTCTCCTCCTAAAAAAAAGCAGACCAACAGTATGGAAATTTTTTATTTTGCCAATCAGCATAGGTTTTTTATCAAAGAGCAATTGGTGGCTTTTTATCTTACTGAAGAAAAGGTTGAAAAGATTGATTGGAAAATAACAACGGAAACGCGCGTTATTGAAGCTCTAAATTGTAAAAAAGCAACAGGTTATTTTAGAGGTCGGAATTGGACAGCCTGGTTTGCAGAAGAACTTCCTTTTTCGACCGGGCCATGGAAACTGGTTGGGTTACCCGGACTGATTATTGATGCCTATGATGAAGATAACGAGGTGAATTTTGTCTTTTTAGGATTAGAAAAAATTGACGAAAAAGCAAAACCTGTTAGAGATAAATCTGATGATTATACCCTTAAAAAAATAGGAAGCAGTAATGTACTATCACAAACCGAAATTCAATTGCCTCCAGACGCTATTAAGGCAACTCCACAAGAGATAAAGAAATTGAAAGAAACCCGGGATAAGGATCCTCAGAAATTTATGAAAACCCAAATGGAATTGGTTGGACTTGGTGGCATAAAACAAGTTACTCCGGGTAAAAAAATGAATATTCCTGCTCAAATTCCTGTATTTAATAATCCTATAGAACGTTCGAAAACTTTATATCCCAATCCATAAGTAAGCTATCTGATTGAATGGCGACTATAAAAACAACAATCCTCTTCTTCTTTTGCTTCTTATATTCTTGCCTTGTAGCACAAGAAACAAGCAATGTGCTTTCCTATGAACAGCGCTTTTTTGACAGCGACACCTGTTGCTGGAGAAAGCTTGCAGATAATAAGGAATATGAAAAAAGCGGCAACCTGATTGTTTCCTATCTTAAAAATAATATGACTCATACAAACAAACACTCTTTGTATTGGCATGCCGGGCAAATGTTTGCAAAAGCACAGAAGGATCAACAGGCCATCCGTTATTTTAGAAAAACATATAATCTTTTCTACCGATGGTTTGGCGGAGAAGAAGGGAAGACATGGTATTTTTATGCAAAAGGAACCGTTGCTTTTATCAAAAGAGATAAAGAAAAACTGCATAAAATGATAGAAATCTGGAACAAAAGCTTTCCTAAAGATGCAAATTATGATACCCTCATACAGCTTTATGAAAACTGGGATAAGAAGTACTTAGAGATAACTGAAAGATAGAGCTGAAAGGTTCAAAGATTCTAAGGTTTTTGAGGGTAGTTTATTTAAAAGTAAATATTGCGTATTCGATAATTTTAGGATTTTACAGCAAACAAATTGCCTTATATTTGTGAAAAAGCAAAACTTATAACTGATGAAAAACACTTTCTTAAAACAATCAATCTTATTATTCTTCATGCTATTTGCTATTGCTTCATTTGGGCAAGAGGGTAAAAAAAATCAAAAAGCCGTTATCAAAACAACATTATACTGCGATCATTGTAAGGAATGTGAAACCTGTGGGCCGAAATTTCAATCCAATATGTTGAAGATAAAAGGCGTGAGAATGTTTGAACTGGATGAGAAAAACATGACCATTACGGTGTATTACAATGCTACAAAAACCGACTTACAGGCTATCAGAACGGCTATTTCAAAGTTGGGTTATGATGCTGATGATATTAAGGCTGATGCGGTTGCCTATGAAAGTTTAGACAATTGCTGTAAAAAGGCATAATGTGATGAGATAGTATGACGGCCAAACCTAACAATATTGACGAGTATATTGCAGCTTTTCCTTTTGAGGTGCAACAGATTCTGGAAGAAGTCCGAGCAACTATAAAAAAAGCCGCTCCGCAAGCAACAGAAGACATTAAATATGCCATCCCTACTTTGGTGTTTCATGGGAACCTTGTGCATTTTGCCGCTTTCAAAAATCATATCGGATTCTATCCTGCACCAGAAGGAATGGAAGAGTTTGACAAAGAACTTGCCGATTATAAAAAAGGGAAAGGATCTGTTCAGTTCCCTTTAGACAAACCGATGCCATTCGATTTGATTGCGAGAATTACTGCATTTAGAGTAAAACAGAATTCCGAAAAAAAGAAATAATATAATGATCCAATTCCAGACGCTTGAAAAAAGCAGCACAGAAGACATATTGGAGGTTTTCAAAAGTTCATTTTCAGATTACAGCGTTCCTTTTCACATGACATTAACGCAATTAAAAACAAAAATTGCTAGTGACAGTGTACGTTTGGAATTATCTATCGGGGCTTTTGAAGCTGGCAAATTAATCGGTTTTATACTTCATGGTTATGATACAATCGATGGAAAAATAACTGTTTATAATGCCGGAACCGGAATCATTCCTGAAAAGAGAGGTGAGAAACTATCAGCAAAGCTCTATGATCATATTCTCCCACTTTTGAAAGCTGAAAATACACACAGCATCCGACTTGAAGTCTTAAGCGAAAATGTTCCCGCATTAAAAACATATGAAAAAACAGGCTTTAAAACTTTACGGAATCTTGACTGTTATAAAGGATCTCTCAAAATAGAAAATCAAGGTCAAGACTGTCAGATCAGGGAACTGAAATCATATGATTGGCAGAACATAAGACAATTTTGGGATTGGGAACCTTCCTGGCAAAATTCAATAACAGCTGTAGAAAATTTAAAGGAAACCAATCATTCTCTTGGGATTTTTGAGGGAGAACAATTGCTTGGATATGTGATATACAATCCTCTTTCTAAAAGAATCCAACAGTTTGCCATTAAAAGAGAATATCGAAGAAAAGGATTGGGCAGGCAACTTTTTAATTATATCGCCTCCAATTTTGGCAATGAAATATCAATAATCAATGTAGATGACAATGCTAAAGAAACGGCTTCCTTTTTGGCTTCTTTAGGATTTGAAAAACATATAGTCCAGTACGAAATGGAATTAAAATTGAAGTAATAAAAAACTCCCGCAATTGCGGGAGTTTTTTATTTATGTTTTCGATTAATATTCAAAAGTTCCGAATTCACTTTTTATTGTCAGCTTATTGTTTTCCGAAGCTTCTACCCTTCCCACAATTTGTGCTTCCACATTAAATGATTTTGAAATTGCTATAATGTCTGCTGCCAATTCTTGTGGCACATAGATTTCCATTCTGTGACCACAATTGAATACCTGATACATCTCTTTCCAATCCGTTTTAGATTGGTCCTGGATAAGCTTGAAAAGCGGCGGTACCGGGAATAGGTTATCTTTTATGACATGTACATTTTCAACAAAATGCAATACTTTGGTCTGAGCTCCTCCACTGCAATGAACCATTCCGTGAATTTGTTCCGGAGAATACTTATCTAGTATTTTCTTGATAATCGGTGCATAAGTCCTTGTTGGAGAAAGCACCAGTTTTCCGGCATCAATTGGCGAACCTTCTACCTCATCTGTCAATTTTACACCACCGGAATATACTAAATCAGAGGGCACAGAGGCATCAAAACTTTCAGGATATTTCTGCGCAAGGTAATTATGGAAAACATCATGGCGTGCCGATGTCAATCCGTTACTGCCCATTCCTCCATTATATGATTTTTCATAAGTTGCCTGACCGAAAGATTCCAAACCAACAATCACATCGCCCGGCCTAATATTGGCATTATCGACAACTTTATCTCTTCGGATTCTTGCCGTTACTGTAGAATCGACAATTATCGTACGTACCAAATCACCCACATCGGCCGTTTCGCCGCCTGTTGAATGAATAGTTACGCCAAAAGATTTTAATTCTTCTATAAGTTCTTCTGTTCCGTTAATGATAGCCGAAATTACTTCAGCCGGAATCAGATTTTTGTTTCTTCCAATAGTTGAGGAAAGCAATATATTGTCTGTTGCACCTACGCACAACAAATCGTCAATATTCATAATCAGAGCATCCTGAGAAATGCCTTTCCAAACAGACAAATCGCCTGTTTCTTTCCAGTACAAATAAGCCAAAGATGATTTTGTTCCTGCGCCATCCGCATGCATGATGAGACAGTATTCTTCATCATTAGTAAGGTAATCCGGAACAATTTTGCAGAAGGCTTTTGGAAATAATCCTTTGTCTATGTTTTTGATTGCGTTATGTACGTCTTCTTTTGAAGCCGAAACTCCTCGCAAATTATAGCGTTTGCTGGTATCAGAACTCATAAAAATAGGTTGTGTTGTTGTGGCGCAAAGATAATCAGTTTTTTTGAGTTTCGATTGGCAGATAGCCATAGATTTTTCGGCTTCCTGCTTTTACAAAACGTCAACTAATTCTCTATGATTTCAATTTCAACACGTCGGTTTGCAGCTCGTTCTTCCTCACTTTTTTCCGGAATGGCAAAAAGCGGTTCGGTAACGCCAAATCCTTTATAAGATACCCTATTCTTGTCGATTTCGTTTAATTCTAAAAATCGGGCAATAGCTTTAGCCCTTTTAGTTGACAGGTCTTGTTTGTCGTTTTGCATACAGCAGATATGTCCCTGAATTTGTATTTTCATCTGTGGATTTCTTTTCATGACTTCCAACAGTTCATACATTTTAGACCTGGATTCATTCGTAATAGCAAATGTATTCAACTGGAAATTGAGGTTGTCCAGCTTTAATTTTTCTCCAGGCTTTGCAACCGTCAGCTTTTCCATAAAGGCAATGTCAAAAACCAATTCAGAAGAGCTACCGTTAGGATTCAGTACAGTTATCTTTTGCGGGTATTTAGGCATTTCCTTTGGCTTTTTTACAACAGGCTCTTCCTTTATTCCAAGAATTTCGTTTTCTCGTGGCAAATCTTTGACTTGCAGGAAATATATAACAACCTTTCTGTTCTCCGCTTTTACTTTTGAATGTTTGTGCCTTTCACCAAAACTTCGGGTCTTGAAATCATCCCTGATTTTGAGTTTTCCCTTTATCTCTCCATAGATAAAATTAACTCTCTTTTGCGCCAGCGTGTCATTAAATCCTGAAGTTCCGTCTTCATCCGTATAACCATTGATTGCTACAATTTTGACGTCTTTATTGGCAGTAATAAAGTTTTGGAGTTTGTCATTTTCCTGTTTTTTGAGTTCGTATTTATTACTATCAAAATAGACGGAGAATTCTTCCTGAGCCTGAGCAACTATCGAAAAGAACAAAAAAACGATATAGAGAACCGTATTTTTCATGGATTGGGTTTATAAATAAAAACGAAGTAACAAATTATTTATTACATAGAAAAGTCTGCCTATGAGACAAAGCGTTTTATTCGCTTTCAAGAATTACAATCTCCACTCTCCTGTTTTCATCACGTTCCTGTTCATTCTTTTCAGGTATTTTATGAATAGGTCTGGAGCTTCCGAATCCTTTGTATTGAAGTCTGTTCTTGCTTATGCCGTTTTCAAGTAAATAGTTATAAATCGCACGGGCTCTAATGGTAGCAATGTTTTCTAAATCTGTTCCGAGT
This sequence comes from uncultured Flavobacterium sp., assembly GCA_964518395.1. GTDB lineage: Bacteria > Bacteroidota > Bacteroidia > Flavobacteriales > Flavobacteriaceae > Flavobacterium. The sequence goes on along the minus strand of CAZFGA010000006.1, from coordinate 75,517 downwards.
TGGCAGCAAATATGTCCTTGTATTTCTATTTTCAGGTCTGGTCTTTCAACCATAATACTCAGCAGTTCTTTTAATATAGGTTCTGATGACGGTACGATAACTCCGGAACGGTTATAAAAATTAAGATTTTTCAGAGTGAGCTTATCGCCTGTTTTTAAATTTTTAGCCTGATCCGTAAGACTTTCTTTTACAACTTGTTCTTCTTTTTTAATTGGAATAGTATAATAAACAACCGTTTTCCGGTTAGCCGACGCAATTCCGGTTTGGCTAAAACGTTCGCCATAGCCTTTTACTTCTGCTTTATCGCTAATGTTTATATTGTTGCCCTTAAGTTTTTCTAAAACATAATTGGCTCTTTTTAAAGAAAGCACGTCATTGTATTCCAAACTACCTACTGAATCACAATAGCCATAAACTTTTTCTACTACTGCAGTTGGATTGTTCTGTATCCATTGCTGTAATTTATCCGTAGAGGCTGTATTTGTTTCTGAAATGTCAAAATCAAAAAACACTTGGAATTGCTGTTCCTGAGAATAAAGAAATACTGAAAACAACAAGAGGAAGGTTGTGGTAATTGTTTGCTTCACGATCTATTTTTTATAATAAACGGAAGATTCAGAATTTTATTACACCAAATAAAAAAGTGAGATAGCTTGCGCTATCTCACCAGTTTTAGAATTAATTTGCTGGGAAAAATTAGAATTTAGGTATGCCTGTTTAAAAGCAAGCTTGTGACTCAAATCCTAAAGCAAATTAAAATATTTATTTACGATGGGGGTAAATAAATAAGTATAAGTAAAAACTTATGGGGTAAAGTTCTATCGAACTCTTTTATTTCATTACTAAATTAAGCCAAAACAGTCTAGTTTTCTCGTATTTTGACCGATAATCGATAAAATGCAATATTCTTAGACAAAACACTTTACATTATAATTTCACTCCCAATCCGGCATTGAAGCGTTGGTAAACAGCGTGGTTCTCGAAGCTACTATACCAACCAGATATTTCTGTATATTTCTTACGCTTATGAAATCATTTGATGTATTTACAAAAATTATTTCTGCTTCGTTAGGCGAATATCTGGCATCAATATCAACTGTTCCTGCCGGTTTTTCGGTATTGATTTCTGTGGTTGTAAGGGTACTGAAAACATACTGGAAAATCCGAGTATCTAACTGTCTATAATCTGGATTTTCAAAACCAGATACATCCCTCGTAAAAAGCAGTTTTTGTCCGGTTACTGAAAAATTAAGACTGCCAACAGCTCCATTCACTCCTGAAACAACAAGGTCAGTAACTGTACCTTCGGCAGTAATTACATATATTTCGGCATTATAACCACTCGCATCATTGACTTTCAGCGCAATCTTTGAACCATCATAACTCCAATCACATTCTGAAATGAATTTGCCATTTGGTGTATGGAAAATTTCAGTCAGGCCGCTTCCATTGCTGTTAATCCTATACAGCTTGTCAAAGCTTGGATAGATAATCTGGCTTCCGGTAGTATTCCATGAAAAATTAATAAACTCTGAATTAAAACTGGCAATAGGAACTGAGTTCGTTACTTTAAATACACCCGAACCATCAGGATTCATGGTATAAATATGATTCTGGGCGCCACTGGAACGAATAAAAGCTATCTTGTTGGATTGGTTGTTTTTTCTTGGCCTCCAGCTATTGGTTTCTGAACTTGTAAGCTGTATCTGGTTTCCAGAATTGTCTCCTGCATAAATGACATTATTTTCACTCAGCTTTTTGACAAAAAGAAAACGGGTATCAGGAAACGAGGTTGTTGTAAACGTGCGTACCGAACTCAAAACAGGAGCATTTATACCGTCAGAAGCTGAAACCTGCCAAAAATATTTTGTCCCAAAAGTAAGGTTCTGCAAAGTGTATGTTGGAGTCGAAATATCTGAATATCTAGCAATTTCATCATTGGCATCATTCCTCAATATCACTTCATACTTTAAAGTATCCTGTTCCGGATCGGTTGCTGTCCAGGTCAATACTACCTGTCGGTTTTGGTTGACAGCATTGTCTGCCGGAAGTACTAACGCAGGAGCATTTGGCGGCCTGTTGCCACTAGTGGATACCGATAATTCAAAAACAATTTCTGTGGTGCTGTTGCTGATAACATTTGCCGCTTCAAACTTGGTCAGATATCCATCTTTTTGGGCCTGAAAAGAATATTGGCCTACGACAACTTTAGGAATTGTAAATTTACCATCTTCATCTGTGAAAACAATACTTGAAGTTGGGTTTGAAAAAACTTTGGCATTGGCTAAAGGTTCAAAGGTATTAGCAATAACTACTCTTCCTGTAACGGTTCCGAAATCTTCTCCATCGACTTTTTCCTCACTGCAGGAAAGCAGCAGAAGCAAAAGAATAAATCCCGATTTTATAAGAATATTTTTCATGATTTTAAAGATTAAAAATTATTGCTTCAGCGGTTTTTGAGCTTCCTCAATGATGTATTTTTCATAAATCTTCTGTTCCTTTTTCGGGAAATAGTAGGTCAGTCCTAAACCAAACCGGAAATAATAATCATCACGCACACCTCTTTTTAAATAGTCAATATTGTCGCTAAAATTGAGATTGTGCTCTGCATAAATTTTTATTCCGATTGTTTTTGAGGCGAGATATTCCAATCCTGCACCATATTGCACTTTTGCGTGTGTGTTTTCAAAAAGACGATTGGCTCCAAATCCGGCACCGCCAAAAACATACGGGCTCAATTGTTCTTTAGGCAATAAAGTAAACTCCGCATTGAGGTCGAAAGTCAGATAACCAACATCCAGACGATCTTTGTTCGCAAGATTGATAACATTTGTGGAGCCACTCAAATTAAAGCCGGGAGTAAAAAAATATTTTAAGGCACCACGTCCCATTGGGCGAAACAATGATTTATCATAATCACCATCGATTAATGTTGCCCCACCGGCTAGTTCCATAGCAAACTTCGATCTTCTTTCTGTTTTGTATCTTCCATAGATTCCGGTTGCATCGGCAACTTCTTTTTCCATTTCAAATTTTGAAATCAATGAATCTACTTCTTCTTTATCTGCATCAGCTTCCCAAATTTTATCCTTGATTCCTTCCATAACTAAAGTTTGTACGGCTTTTTCAATAGCTTCCGTAACTGCCATCTGTACGGGTTCGTTTGTAGAATACCCGGTTTCAACTTCGAGTAGCCTTTTGAACTTGACATATCTAAAAAAGCTCTGGTCAATGGCCTGCGACAAAATTGTCTTAGAAACATATACCGATTTCAGGATTTTTCCGCTTGCTGTTGAAATCATCCTAAGGTAAATTGTCACTCGATCCTGTCTGTACTTTGTAGAACCGCCTACTCCAAAATATCTCGCACCGAAACCGCCGGTTATAATATTGGTGTCATAGGAAACAATACCTCCTTCCAGCAATACTCCGGCATATAAAAGCGGTGTTAGTTGCTGTTCGTTTGAGTTCGGGTTTTTGGAATATTCCTGTCGTGTAGACCGAATCAGGTTTCTTTCCTGCAAAAGGTTCCCTATGTTTTCACGCTCAATCGGGATAAACCATTTGGAGTCTTCCAATGCCTTAATTAATATAGAAGTCGCGCCCTGAGTCACAGCAGTACTGAATGTACTTCCGTTGTCTGAAGCCTTGTATTGTCCTGTTTGGTCCCTGAATTTATAAATCCCAACCACCACGGGCTCTTTAGGCTTTGGTAATTCTCTCAAAAGCGTTGTTGCCGGCGTGATTTCTCCTATGGAGGCCTTTTCAATCTTCATGGGCTGATTGTAATAAGCACCACAACCGGACAGCAACAGCATCAGGACTATCGCTGAGTAATATTTGATCTGCATATTATGATTTTGGGATGATAACTTGTGTCTGCTCTCCTGTATTGGTATCCAGAATGGTAACGGTCAGTCCATTTTCTGAGGGAAAAATTTCAACGGATAGGCTACCGAAGGTGTAGCTTCCTTCAGAAATTCCGTTATTCCCAAATTGCTGTGTGAACAAGGATCTGGAAACCAAATTCAGCAATTGTGAATTCAGGTTTTCGGTAAAACTTTCCAGTTCCGTTTTTGTCTTAGTCGTGACCGTATTATCTTTTAGTTTGTTTTGTGCTTCGGCAGAACTCAGAAGCCATTGATAGTTAAAAGTATCTCCTCCAAAATTTGGATTTCTGGGCTTATAGACCAGATCCTGGGCATTCGCGGCATAGGCCAGCAAAATGATAATTGCAGTAACTAGAGGTTTCATAATTAATGGAATAAGATTAATACTGAGTGAGATATCGGCTTTGTTTTTCCAGATTTTTCAGATAGGCGGAAGTAACATTGACTGCATCTTCGGCTACTAGATTTAAAAATTCTTCATCGGGGTTCACTAAAAACTCGTAAATGGGATTAGTATCTATGCTGATTGTAATTTTTGTATTTCTGGCAAAACTCAATTCTTCAGTTATGGTAACAATCTTTTTGGAGTTGATTTTCAAATCGCTATACTTAAAAAAATACAAGTCATAAAAATCTTTGCCTGCTTTGGTCTTCGTATCGTCGGTTACTATGCCTGACAATTCAAAACCATCCACAGGAATTACTCCTTCATCCTTTTTTTTTTCTTCACCAATGACTACCCTATCTTTTCCAACCAGTTTTTTGTCGCTATCATAAAAAAGGAGCATGACAATAATTTCATCATCCTTACTGACATTGACCTGGGTTGTGGATAGTTTTTTTGTTTCATTTGGATCCAAAGTAAAAAGCCCTTCCTGAGCATTATTGGATTGATTGCTATTTATCTTATTCTTTCTTATTACTGATAATTTATACGATAAGCTTTGGACTATATCGGTTAAATTTTCCGCAGTACCGGTAATCTTTACATTTCCTTCAATTTCTTCCAGATGTATTTTTGCCCTGACCTGACTGTTTGTTAGTTGCGAATAGGCCGCAGGTGCAAAAAACATGAGCATGAAAAAGCTATAGGAAAGATATTTTTGCATGGCTTATTGGTTTATTATAATTACAGAAGAACCATTTCCTGATTGTGTGACTTTCATATCTTTTGAAAGAGAATTGGTTCCATAATTTTGTATGTTCTGGTTATTACCTTGCTGTACCATTTGCGTATTCACATCATATCGTGTGTAATATGTAAAATCCTGTATACCATTGTTTTTCCCAGACTGTATAATATTTTGTGTTATTGTGTTGGCCTGTTTAGAGAGCGAAATGGCATTCTCATTACCGTTTTGAAGTACAGAAACATTGACTTCATTTGCTTTCAGGCTCGCATTGAACTGATTAAAATCTCCTATTTGCTGAACGAGAATGTCTCCTTTTTGAAACAAGGCGTTGGCATATTGTTTCGGATTCATGTTTGAAACCACATACAGGGTCTCTTCCTTCGAACCAAAAACAGAAGAACTGTATTGATCGAAGCCCGGATTTTCTTCTTCCTGCGCCAATGCGACTTGAGAAAAAAGGCCCAAGAGCAATAGCTTTAAAAATAAGGGTTTCATAATTTTTTATTTTATAAAAAATGGGGCGACCGGAACTGGCTGCCCCATTTTTATAGTTCAACTAGTTGGATTGGGTAACATTGTTGATGTTAGAGTTTCCTTTTTGAACGTTCATGCTAGTTTGGTTGTTACCACTTTGCATTACGTTAGAATAGTTGTAGTTTCCTATTTGAAGTGTATTGTCTAAATGACCAAATCCGTTTTGAGTAGTCAGCGCGTCATTTTCTTTACCATACTGATAGTGGCTTGCCTTATTAGCTCCGGAAGCAGCTACAGCAGTACTTGTTTGAGTAATTTTAGAGTCGTTCATTTCACCACCCTGGCTAGTGTAGGCAATGTTGAAATCTCCGTTTTGAGTTTGTAACGCATCATTGTATCCGTGTGGCATGAATGGCACTGCAACCGCACTCACAAATCCAAGAGCTTCTGCACTAAATGGAGCTCCTGATGGCATTTCGTTTCCACTTGTACCTTGATCAATAGTTGCTTTATTGCTGTTTCCTGTCTGTACTTGTTTTGCCCAGTCATGTCCATTTCCGGCAACAGGATTTAGTTGATCTTGCCAGATAGTAGCCTGGTTGCTGTTTCCTGTCTGAACTTGATAAGCTTCGTTGTAAAGGTTGTTTTGTGATACAAAAGCGTTGTTAGAGTTTCCTACTTGTTTTACATCTGCTTTGTTATGATTGGAAGCAGAAGAAGCATTAGGATTGATTCCCTGCGTAACATTAGAAACGTTGCTGTTTCCTTGTTGCCTTACATCCGAATCCTGATACGATCCTTTTTGATTAACAGCCGAGTTGTTGGACCCACCCAACTGCAAAACATTGCTGTCATTAAATTGTGCAAAAGAAACTGCACTTACCAGCATCACTGAGATGCTCAAAATCACTTTTTTCATAATAAAAATATTTAATTGGTTATAATTACAATTTAATATTTGGGGGACGAAAAAAGTCTTAGAGGGAAGCTATAATCAGCTTATAGATAATGAGTATTTTTGGATTACAATTGTGGTATCTTGCTTTTCAAAGTTATTTATTTTTTCCAAAAAGCCATACGGGAAACCGTAAAAGTTACATTAAAAATGTTATTATTCTATGAATTGTTTAAAAAATCGGATGAAATACATGATTTTTAATTCCACACATAAAAATTAATTACCAAATTCATATTTTCATGTTTTTTACTTAACCATTTCGTAAGATTTAGAGTGCAATTTTTAGCTTTCTATTTTTTCAAAAAAGTAATATGTAGAATTTTTCTTCTACTTTGAATTAAAATATCGTCTGATTTTCAATTTGTTCACTCCTTATTTATAGTAACTTAAAAAAAATACCTGCCGTTAAGCAGGTACTTTTTAGTTGTTGTGTTGTAGTTGTTTGTAGTATATTATTTAGTAAATAATAATTCTCTGTATTTGGTTAATGTCCATATTTCATCATCTACCAAAAGCTCCAGCTTGTCGCAATGCTTTCTGATAATTTCAAAATAAGGTTTCACCTTGTTGCAGTAAGCAAAAGCCATTTTCTCAGTATCAGAAAGATTGTTCGCTTTTTTACGCTCCTGAGTCATTTCTTCTACCTTAGTATTGATCGCTTCGATATGTCCGGAAATTTCCTTGATTAATGTAATCTGCTCTTTTGCGATGGTTTCATATTCTTTCCCAAAGATATCCTTCAAACCTCTTACGTTTTCAATCAAAAGGTTTTGGTAACGGATTGCTGTTGGCACTACATGATTTCGGGCAATATCTCCAAGAACTCTTCCTTCAATCTGGATTTTCTTGGTGTATTCTTCCATTTCTATTTCATAGCGAGCCTCTACTTCCACATGATTCATTACTCCTAATTCGCCAAACAATTCGATAGCTTTTTTAGAAACTTTTGCTTTTAAAGCCTCAGGAGTCGTCTTATGGTTGCTCAATCCTCTTTTTGCCGCTTCTTTCTGCCATGCGTCGCTATAACCGTCGCCTTCAAAAAGGATATTTTTTGTTTCTTTGATGTATTCTCTTAAAACATTGAAAATAGCATCGTCTTTCTTCATGTCTTTGCCTTCAATCAATGCATCAACTTCTTTCTTGAAATCAATTAATTGTTTTGCTACGATAGAGTTTAGCGTAGTCATAGCGTTAGCGCAGTTTGCAGTAGAACCTACAGCTCTGAACTCAAATTTATTTCCTGTAAATGCAAATGGAGAAGTTCTGTTTCGATCCGTATTGTCAAGCAACACATCCGGAATCTTACCTACTACATTCAACTTAAGGTCTGTTTTTTCTTCAGGCGACAGTTTTCCATTTGATACGCCTTCCAATTCTTCCAGAACCTTTGTTAATTGCTGTCCGATAAAAACCGAAATAATTGCCGGCGGTGCCTCATTTGCACCTAATCTGTGATCATTACTCGCTGTTGCTATCGAAGCTCGCATTAATTCTTCATAGGTTTGAACCGCCTTAATTGTATTAATAAAGAAAGTCAAAAACTGAAGGTTGCTCATTGGCGTTTTTCCCGGACCAAGCAAATTCACTCCCGTATCTGTTGCCAAAGACCAGTTATTATGTTTTCCGGAACCATTTACTCCTTTAAATGGTTTTTCGTGGAATAACACTTTAAAATCATGACGTTCTGCCACTTTCTGCATCACATCCATCAACAAAGAGTTATGGTCTACCGCCAGGTTGGTTTCTTCAAAAATTGGAGCCAATTCAAATTGGTTAGGTGCAACCTCATTGTGACGGGTTTTTACAGGAATACCCAAAAGCATGCATTCGTATTCCAACTCTCTCATATAAGAGAGTACTCTTGTAGGGATGGAACCAAAATAATGATCATCAAGCTGTTGTCCTTTTGCAGAAGTGTGTCCTAATAATGTTCTTCCTGTCATTAATATGTCCGGTCTTGAGTTGGCCAATGCCGAATCAATCAGGAAGTATTCTTGTTCCCAACCTAAAGTGGCTGTTACCTTTTTTACATTTTTATCAAAATAGCGGCAAACAGATGATGCTGCTTCATCAATAGAGTGTAATGCTCTTAATAAAGGTGTCTTATAATCCAGTGCCTCTCCTGTGTAGGAAATAAAAACCGTAGGAATACATAATGTCGTTCCAAAAATAAAAGCAGGCGATGTAGGATCCCAAGCGGTATATCCTCTTGCTTCGAATGTATTTCTAATTCCGCCATTAGGAAAACTGGAAGCATCCGGCTCTTGTTGAACTAACTGCCCTCCTCCAAATTTCTCTACCGGATCACTACCGTCATATGAAGTCTCAAAAAAGGCATCGTGTTTTTCTGCTGTTGTTCCTGTCAAAGGCTGAAACCAGTGCGTATAATGCGTTACTCCTTTTGACATTGCCCATTCTTTCATTCCAAGGGCAATATAGTCAGCCAATTTTCTATCAATTTTCTTTCCGTGCTGTACTGCGTCTTTCACACCCTGATAAGCATCCTGCGTCAGGAACTGGCGCATAGCCTTGTCATTGAATACATTGCTACCAAAAATTGCAGATTTTCTCTCCAATTCTTCAAATTTGACAGGCTTCCTTCCGGCTGTCTGTACTAGTGCTTGAAAACGAAATGTCGACATAAGAAATAGTTTAGATTTGACTAATTTGATGCAAAGATATAATTTTTGAATAATAAAATAATTTTTACCCCTATTTTTTTAGGGTTAAAAATTGAAAAAATCAAAAATACGCACATCACACCCCTAAAATATTACCTTAATTGAAATTAAATAATAAAAAATTGTTTCTTTAAATCTTCAACCTAATAAATTTTATAACTTAATCGATAGATTATATAATACTCATTAAAAACAAAAAAATATAATATAAACAACTATAAATCAATGATTTGTTAATTATGTTAAACATTATATAACACAAATACACTTTGTATGGATTATAGTTAATTTTAGAAGAAAGAAAAAAATAATAACTGAAAAACAAGTAATTATGAGCTCAAAAAAATTAATTATAGGGATAGCCGCCGGAGTTGCTGCTGTAGCAATTGTAGGACTTATAGTCGCAAAAAAGAAATCTAAAAAAGATAAGTTTTCAGAAAAGGCAAGAGAAGCCCGCGATAATTTCAAAAGCAAGCTGAACGATTTGCAGCGCAAAGCCAAGAAAGAATTCAATAGTGCCCTGGAAGAAGGAGAAGATTTAGCTAATAGAGCCAAAGACAGGGCTAATGAATGGTCCAATCGGATTACTTCCTAATTTTTAATGGGTTACAGAACTGTCAAATTACCAAAAACTGAATACCATATGAAAAACCTACCACATCGCTCAACATCACTTTCTTTGAATTCAGACAGTCTCATCTTCCCCTCCCGATCCAATGCGTTTTCGGATGATGATTTTTTACCTGAAATTCTGTTTATAACTTCTTATCCACCAAGAGAATGTGGCATTGCCACCTATTCTCAAGATCTGATGAAAGCGCTGAACAATCAATATGTAAATTCATTTTCTCTGACTGTCTGTGCGTTAGAAAATGACCATGAGAAACATCATTATCCTGATGAGGAAGTAAAATACACGCTCAACACTTCCGATCCTCTTTCTTTTAAGACAATAGCGGAAACAATCAATAGTGATCCCAATATTAAGATTGTCGTAATCCAACACGAGTTCGGACTCTTCCGCGACCATGAAAGTTTTAACCTGTTTCTGACCGAAATCAAAAAACCTTTGTCTGTTGTTTTTCATACGGTATTACCAAGACCTGATGAGGAATTCAAGAAAAAGGTACAGCATATTCTCGACCGGGCCGACTCTGTCATAGTAATGACCAAAAACTCTGAGGCCATCCTTTTAGAGGACTATATAGTAGCTCCCGAGAAAATTGCCGTGATTCCGCATGGCACTCACCTAGTGCCACATACAGATAAAAATGCTCTAAAAGCCAAATACGGTGTAAAAGGCAGAAAAATACTTTCAACGTTTGGACTCTTAAGTTCCGGAAAAAGCATAGAGACTACATTAGAAGCCTTACCTACTATTATTGATAAAAGTCCTGATGTGCTTTTCCTTATTATTGGAAAGACGCATCCGGGTGTTGTATTGAATGAAGGTGAAGCCTATCGTGATTCGCTTAAAGAAAAAATAAAGGAACTGAAGCTTGAGGAGCATGTACAGTTTGTAAACAAATATCTTCCGTTGGATGAACTGTTGGATTATCTCCAATTGACAGATATTTATCTTTTTACTTCAAAAGATCCCAACCAGGCTGTTAGCGGTACTTTTTCTTATGCTATGAGCTGCGGATGTGCGATTGTTTCGACTCCCATTCCGCATGCAAAGGAAATGCTTGATAAAGGTTCCGGACTTACATTTGATTTTGGAAACTCAAAACAATTGTCCGAAGCTGTCAATCAGCTGATTTATGACATTGGTCTTAGAAAAACCATTATACTCAATGGACTGCACAAGATTATGCATACAGCCTGGGAAAATTCTGCTGTGGCTCACGCTATCTTGTTCCAAAGAGTGTCTGGAGGAAAAATGGAACTGCATTATAGAAATCCGAAACTAAATCTCGATCATATTAAAAAAATGACAACCGGATTTGGGATGCTGCAATTTTCAAAACTCAATCGCCCTGATCCTAATTCCGGCTATACTCTGGATGACAATGCGCGTGCACTTATCGCACTTTGTCAGGATTATAAACTGACCCGGGATATTGAAGACCTAAAATACATCAGTATCTACCTGAATTTTATTTCTTATTGCCTAAGCGATGATGGGAAATTTAAAAATTATGTAGACATCGACCATAATTTCACGCCACAAAATAATATTGTAAATCTGGAAGATAGTTCCGGAAGGGCTTTGTGGGCTTTAGGATATTTGATTTCTTTAGCTCCTATATTACCTTCCAATTTCACAAAAAAGGCTGAAGATTTGTTCCGAAAGGCCATGCCTCAAACAGAAAAAATGCACTCTACAAGAGCAATGGCCTTTATCATAAAAGGATTGTATTATTTCAACCGACAAATCAAAGATCTTGATCACAAGATATATATCGAAATATTCGCCGATAGGCTTGTGCAGATGTACAAACACGAAAGTTCTGAAAACTGGAAATGGTTTGAAAGTTACCTGACCTATGCCAATAGCGTACTTCCAGAAGCCCTGCTCTGTGCCTATGCTGTAACCGACAAAGAAGAATATAGAGAAATCGCTAAAGATTCGTTTGATTTCCTTTTAGAAAATACGTTTTCAAAAGATCATATCAAGGTGATTTCAAACAAAACCTGGCATTTTAAAGGACAACAGAAACACAGGTATGGCGAGCAGCCAATTGACGTTGCTTATACAATATTGGCACTTCGGAAATTCCATGATATATTTAAGGAAGAAGAATACCTCAACAAGATGGAAATTGCTTTCAACTGGTTCCTTGGCAACAACCACCTGAAACAAATTATTTACAATCCTTGTACGGGCGGCTGTTTTGACGGACTTGAAGAAACCAACGTAAACCTGAACCAGGGAGCAGAATCCACATTAAGCTATCTTATGGCCAGACTGACCATCGCCCGCTATTTTGGAAATCCAAATACCATATATTTCCGCAAAAAATTAAAAGCTACCAAGCTTTTGCTTCTTAAGAGTTAATTATTAATTCACGCAAAAAGCCCGCTATTAATAGCGGGCTTTTTAGTTGTAAAAAAAGAGACCGAAGCCTCTTTTAAATTATTTTCTAGATTGTATAGTTTTCACATTCATATCATCAAGTCCATAAGCCTTTATTACAGCATAGTAATCATTATAATCTACAGAAGCAGGAGTTACTGTTCCTTTAACAGAAGACTTTGCTGATTTATTAGACAAGAATCCTGGAACAATTACTACACGGAATACTTGGTTTACTGAAAAAGCTGGTTCTTGCTCAGCTGGGAAATTACTATCTATATAGATATTAATATTTGTTGTTGTAAAATCAAAAGTGTATTGCAAGAATTCGGTTCCATTACTAAAAAAATAGGTTTGCGGAAGTGCTTCCCATACATCTCTTCCTCCTGATTGGCCTGAGAGTCTATAAATCAAAATCATATCTGAATTGAAAATAGGTGGAACTAAGGAATAATTAATTGTATAACCATTTGCCTGTGTAAAAGTCGTATTCTGATTAATTTCAAAAACCTCTGCAATAGTATCTCTATCAACACGGTCGTCATCCTGGCTACAACCTTGAAATGCCGTCATTGCGACAATAGCTAAAAGTAAAAGTATTCTTTTCATAATATTATTTTTTATTTGTTTATAAATGTATTCCAAAAATAAAGCCAAAAAAAAAAATTTAGAGAATTTTAATATTTTTCGCCTTATTGTTTACATCTTAAATCACAAAAAACTCTTACTAATTTACTGAAAACAAACCTATTGTCAAAAAAAATAATTTTATGAAAATATTTTTATTTAGAAGTTCTTTTCTTCTCTCCTTCTAAATAATGACCTAAATAACGACTCAAATCAACCTTATGTAATTTCTGCGGTTTATCAATAAAAGGCTTTCTTGAGAAATTTTCATTGGTCAGATAATAGTGGATACCATCATCTGTAGCAATTCCTTCAATCTGATGAAAAGGCAGTCGCAGTTTAATCTTTCTTTTATTTCCGGTAAAAAAATCAGTTCCCTGAAAATCATATAGCAGATATAAAAAAGGCTTGAGGTGTTTTGAATAACCACATAGAACAATCGCTTTTTCTGACTCTAGAAAAACAGCTCCGGTAACCAATCCGCGAATGTCATGTACTGCTTTTAGTTTGGCAACATGATTTCCTGGAGTTTTAGGCAACGAATACAAGGCTGTTTTTTTCGATTTCCATTGTTTGGTAAAGATGTAAATACTGTCTTTGGAAACAACCATAGCTTCACCATCATAATCCGTTTGGTTGGCTTTGGAAGGAATGAAATCAGTCTGGTCTGAATAACGGAAAGAAATAGTATCAATGACCGGATTCAAAGCCAATGATTTCTTTTCGATTCTTAAAATATGTAGGTCGGTTCTATTACCTGCGACATTATTTCCAAAATCGCCTAGATAAAGATAAGTGCTGTCCTGAGAGATTTCTTCCCAATCTTTATTGATAACATTTTTTAGTTCATGGGTTTCCACTATATTTCCCGAAATGGTATCCAGTCCATAAATAGATGTGTCTTTATCATCGTTATGGGTCCACAGTTTTCCATCCCAGAAAATAAGCCCTGAAGTCTCGTGCAATTTTTGTTCCAGTTTTTTAGAAAATTCAGGTCGTATTGCCGCTTTTTTATACTGACAGCTTCCGTCGTTTACTGTTGCTTCGGGATTGTAGTTTTTGGATAACGGATCTGTACAGCCCACAATTTGAGCGGTCATATGCATATCAGCCGTAAAAAGAAGATTCAGCAAAACCAACCAAGAGCAAACTGTTTTCATATCAGATCAATTAAATTGCTTTTCTTTTGGCTGCCCTGGCACGTTCTATATCTTCCAACGTGGCACATTTGGTATTGATTTTTACCTCATCGACTATAAAAGGCAAGTGAATGTATTCTACTTCCGAAAGTTCTTCGTTCAAATAATCGGAAACGTCTTTCAGGTCGTAAAACCAGTATTTATCAAACTGTACCTTTTTTATTGAAGCGTCCTTGAGCAGGATTTCTTCTCTTAGCTTCTTTATCATAAAAATAATGCTGATTTCTTCTTCCGCAAATTACGTTATTTGAACTGTAGTACCATTCGGTTCTTAGATGTTTTAACAAAAAAGACTTCTATTAGGAAGTCTTTTCGTCTGGTATAAATTATAATATTTAGCAAAGTCTAACCTTAGCAACTCAGAACCTTAGTCCCTTAGCAGCTCCGCCTAAGATGTCAAAAAATAATCAATCAATATTTCGTTCCCTTCTTTCCAGCGAATCCATCCTGATTTTATAGGATTGTCTGCTTCATCACAATGCGGTGCAGTAAAAATTTGAATCCAGTCGCCTTTAATTGACTTCACCTGAAAACAATCCTCTCCATCGAATGGAATTGTTTTGGCTGTATCATTAGGTTGCGCTTTGATTTCCTGCTGAAAAGAATTTCGGGAAACCATAAATGCATTTTTAAGAAAAGTTTCCCAAGTGTCCAAATCGACTGATTTTGTTTTTCTTATCCAGTAGGATTCCCCGGTCTCATTGTTTACGATTACTTCAATCCAAAACCGTTCTTCTGATTTGCATCGAAAAACCAGCTGATCGTAGTCTAGAAAAAAACCTTCGGGCTTGAGCCATTTTTCAACAGTTTCAATATTTCGAATATCTGGACTTCCTGTTGCTTCGTCCTGATAAAATTCAACAACCTGTTTTGGTTCTTTGTCATAAGCCGCAGCATAAAAATTCAAAACAGTGTTGCTTGTAAATTTTATAGTTGCGATACCTATTCCCAAATCGGATTGCGCGGCTGCATTTAATGTAAATAAGATAACTAGTGCTTGTAAAAATTTCATTATAGGGTCTGCTTGTTTTTAATAGCATACTACAAAGAACGCTCTAAAAATCTTTTTATTTTGTTTTTTAAGAAACTGTTATTTCTTTATTATTAAGACTAATGGGCCATTGCATTGTTTGTTTTAAATATTTTAGAGAAAAACAAAACATGATAAGGCACTGAATTTTCCCAATATTCCCATGTATGAGAACCTGGACGTTCTGTATAATCGTGAGGTACTTTATTGTAAACCAACCTTCTGTGTAGTTCTCTATTGGGACCAATGAGAAAATCGTCAACACCGCAGTCAATAATTAAGGGCAGTCCATTTGCTTTCATCATATCTATCATATTCAGTACCGCATGTGCGGCATATATTTCCCGAGGCGCTCCCTGAGGTCCAAACACAGGCTCCATCAATTGATCAATCCTTTCCGGTGAATCAATCCCCATATCTTTCATGGTTCCCATATCAACAGCTCCGCTCATGCTTCCTGCTGCCGTATATATGTCTGGGTGTTTGGCAGCCAAATACAAAGCTCCATGGCCGCCCATTGACAATCCTGTAATAGCACGTCCTTTTTTTTCGTTAACTGTTCTGTAGGTCTGGTCAATTTTCTGTACAACTTCTTTGGTGATATACGTTTCGAATTGGCTTCCTTTGTTGACAGGACTATCCAGATAAAAACTAAATGTTTCGCCTTCGGGCATGACAATGATGATGTCATACTGATCGGCCAAATCCTTTAATACCATTTTATTGGGTGTAGCTCTGAGCCAATCCCTGAAATGTCCGTAGGCGCCATGCAACAGATATATTACCGGATATTTTGCCTTACTTTTTAAATAGGAATTTGGTAAAACTACCGCAGCATTGTAGGTTTTATTCATTGCAATACTTGGAATCGCAAGTGTATCAACTTTTGCTGCCTGAGTAGTAAAACCCTGAATCAGGAAAAAAGCGACTACTAGTAATTTTAGATTTTTCATAAGCAAGTTTTCATCCAAATTAACGATTAAATTCTAATTATCAATATTTTAACCTTTCTCATCCATTGATTTTACGTGTTTGAGATACACTCTGATATTTTGTTCAAGCTCTGTTGGATATGGATAATCCAGCTTTTGTGCCATTGCAATTCCCATTTCGGTTCCCATATCGGCATAGGCAAATAAAGCACGCCAATTGTCATTTATATCACTACCGGAAAAAGTGGCTTCAATCTTTTTCCACATTTCGGGTGAAAGGTATTTTTTAAACAGCCTGCCTTTTTTATTAGTCGATACTTTCCAATCGTGTTCTAAGCCTATATGCCATTCTATCATCTTCTGGAAGTACTGCGTTCTCATGTTATCTTCCAGCATGAATTTCGCATAGAAAAGATCATCGCGCCACAAGCATTTCGCTACATAGGTCATGTCCCACCAAAAGTCATTAAACAAAGTTGTAAATTCCTGTTTCGTAGGCTTTTTGATCATCACCGCATCATAAGTGGGTGGTTTCATATTTTTTGTAATACCGTCTTTGTCCAATAAGACCTTATAACCTACATCCCAGTCTTCCTGTAATTCTTCGCTATTTACTTCTTCGAGAAACTTATCTACGGAATAGAGTTTAAAATCGACTTTGGTATAATCTCCATAAAAAACCATACGCATGGCATGTTTGCCTTCGAACGCCTCTTCATTTTCGACAATCATTGCGATTTTTTTACCAAAATTTTCAACCCAACTATCATCCGACAGAAATTGCTGCAGGTCTCTCACAACAAATTCAATATCCAGATCGCTGAATTGGTCGACCGGAGCATGGGGATTTACAAGCGAACTGGTCAACAGCACTGTCCTGATTTCGGAATTGGATGCCGCCCAGTCAATAATTTCCATTAATTGGGCTTCTCTTTTGTTTTCCATCACTTCCTAAATCGTGTCTAATGTGCGTTTTGTCAGCTCGCTCTTTTCTGCATCACCCGTATTTAAGGTTGATGCTGGTTCGAAAAGCAATACAGATACTTCATGTTCTGCTACCGGCCTGTGTTCTACTCCGCGGGGAACAATTAAAAATTCATTTTCCTTGAGTACGACAGTCCTATCACGAAATTCCATGTTGAACTGGCCACTGACAACCAAAAACATTTCGTCTTCATTATCGTGCTTGTGCCATACAAATTCTCCTTGAAATTTTGCTAATTTGACATGCTGTCCGTTCAATTCTCCAACGATTCTCGGATTCCAATAATCGTTAAATAGGGAAAGTTTTTGGGCAATAGTTACTTTTTCCATCTTTTTATGACTCTTAAAACGAAGTTATAAAAAATAATGTTTGTTTTAATACATTAACCCAATCAGGTCTTCCAATTCATTTTGAAGTTTTTTGAAGTCTTGTTTCCCTTCTAAATTATACTTATCTAGTTTAATTTTCATCAGATTTCTTCCTGTTTTATGGTTCTTATTATAAAGTCTTTTCTATTTTCAATAGTATCTTTTGGTACTTCTATGATTTCATAGCCGTAATCAGAATAGGTCTTTTTCATCGCTTCATAGGTAGCTTTGGCTTCCTTCCAATCTTGTTTCCGTTCGTTGTCCTTTTCATAGATGTCCTGCCAGGGTGGAAAAATAAATACTTTCCTATTGTACTGGTGATTCTTAGCTACTTCCTGTATTTCATCCGATACTTCCAATCCAACCATTTCCCCATAACAGACTGCATCCAAGATACCGCGGTCAAAAAATATTGGAAGTGGGCTGTTTTTGGAAATGGCTTGCAAATAACTTTCAGTAGAAGCTTCCAACATCAGCTGCGTGTAGGATTGCTTATTTTTCCAGGGAAGTGCCTCCCCGCCTACTGCCATCTGCTCTTTGATAATTGCCCGTGCCGTTTCAGGCATAACGAGATAGCCGCTTTTTTCCAATTCATCCAATACAGATGTTTTACCTACACCTGGACCTCCAGTGAGAACATAAAAATTATCGTTTTGGTATTTCATACAAATCCATTATTATTTCTATTTCATTCCTTAAACAATTCCAACATATGGGAAATTGCCTTTTCAGAGTGTAAGGCTTCGGTTTGCTCTAATGTCATTCTTGCAGTTTCAGAAGCTCTTGCTCGCATCTGATTTTCATAATAAGCAATGGTTTCTTCACAATTTGAAAACTGTGTTCCGGTAAGGCAATTGCTGAGTTCAAGAGCATCGAGCATCGCCATATTTACTCCTTCCCCTGCATACGGTGGCATAAGGTGTGCTGCATCACCAATCAGAGTTATGTCTGCCTGTGCTTCCCATATTTGGTCAAGTGGCATGCAATATTGTGGACGCGGTACAAAAGAAGTACTATTAGTTGCAAACAGCTCCTGCCAGATTTCGTCCCAACCTGAAAATTCCATACGAAACCAGGCTGCAACCGAATTACTGTCTTTAAAATCGATACCGCAATCAAGTATCCAGGATTCCTGTGTTCTGCAGCCTGTATAAAAAGACAAGCTGCCATCGCCTTTCGCGCTTACGATAAGCGACTTTTGGTCGCCAAAAGCAAAAACTTTTCCGCCTTTGACCAATTCATAGATTCTGGACGCTTTTTCTGCTGCATCATAAAGGCTGCCCTCTACAACCGTTATTCCTGAATAGAACGGTTTAATGGATGTTAGATAAGGTCGTATTTTTGAATTGGCGCCATCGGCTCCAATAACAAAATCTGCTGTTTCTTTCTTTCCATTTTGGAAAACAAGCTGCCACTTTCCGTTTTCTTTTACTAATGAAGTAATATGACTGTCCCATACAACTGTTCCGGGTTGTAATGAATCAAGTAGCATATCCCGTAAAGGACCGCGGTCAATTTCAGGACGGAAATGTTCATGTCCGAAATCAATAGTTTCCTCATGTTCTTCGTGTTGATCGTAGAGGATGTTTGCCCATTTGTCAGTAAGACGCATCTTATCGGCACCTGGTCTGTAATGCTTTTTAAATTCCTCTATCAGTCCCGCTTCTTTGATTGCTTTGAGTCCTGAATCATCATGAAGGTCAAGCGTAGCTCCCTGTACCCTTACAAATCTTCCTGCGTCTCTCTCATATACTGTTACATTAGCTCCTTTTTGTTGGAGAAGTCTGGCAAGCGTTAGTCCTCCAGGACCGCCACCAATAATAGCTATTTTTTTATTTTTTACTACCATGATTTAAAGATTTAGTTTTATCAGTGCAAAACTATTTCTTCTTCAAGGTGGAAAATTGTATAAATCGGTCGTTTCTGTTTTGGGATAATTCCTTTGGAGGTACTCCCGAAAACTTTTTTACATCCCGAATGAAATGTGCCTGGTCAGCAAAGTCCTGTTCAGGAAAAAGTTTTCCTTCTTTAAGGTGTTCAAAAGAAGCCCTAAATCGTAATATGCTGCAATATGTTTTTAATGGTAATCCAAACTGGCGGCTAAAATAACGATTAATCTGGCGACTGCTCCATCCTGCCGTTTCGGATAGCTCTTTTACGGTAAGTCCGCCGTTTGAAGCATATATTTGATCAAACAGCCGAAGCTTCCTATTGTCTGGCGGCATTTTTATAAGACCCTGAATTTTACGGGTTATCTTAGCACAAAATAAATCAAAATCAGAAAGATCATCTTCAGTAATATTCCAAAAACCTTCCGGCAAAAGACGTCCATCATTCAGCAATATCGAAACGCTATCTTCTAAAAGATATTCAACAGCTAAAAGCCGAAAGCTAACCGCAAACATTGTCCTTCCCGACTCCATCAAGATTTGCGAAGCTTCTGTTTCCAGTCCTAAAAGAATGGCACTGAATGGCTCCGTATCCGAAGATGAAAAAATAATGTCAATTCTGCCATCTGGCAATACGATTATATTTTTAGGATCTCCTGGAGGAGTTTTTAATTTCCAAAAGCTTTCGACATAACTGGCAATTGACGAATCGGGTTCTACTATCTCATACTCAAGCTGATCTGCCATTTTTCTTAATGCTACCTGAATTATTTCTTTACCGAGAGAAAAATATCTACTTCTGCATTGTTCCAATCGGAACAACGTTCGTCATATACTTCAAAATCATATTGATAGGCCCTGTTCAGTGCGGCATCTTCTTTCCAAATTTCTCTCCATGCTTCTGCAATACAGTCTGGCATGACACCTTTGGCTACTTTTTGAGTATAGGTTTGTGTGGGTATTTTCAAACTTTTGAATCCTTCCGTAACAGGTGTTCCTTCTGCTACTTTACAGCCTATAAAATAAGAATACGGCTGTGTATGGTCGCCATCATAGTCAAAATATACGGCATAGATTTCATTTCCCAGTTTGCCATCTATTTGACCGTATCTCTTTTCAGTCTCAAATTGTTGCCATAAGTTACCACAATCTATGGCTGCCTGACCGTCTTGGTTGGTCGTTTTTTTATCAAGCTGAATACCTATCAGTTGGAAGTTTTCTTTATTGGTTCCCATCTTTGTATGTTATTTTTTGGAAGTTTATTAAGGCTGGTACATCATTAAAATCAATTGCACTTTATTAACCTTATTACACGAAATTACCAAAATAAATGACAGTTACCACACCCACTTTTAGGATCCTTTTTCAAAACTGACATTTATCATCTTTTCCGACAATTGGTTTATCCATATTTGCAGCTATCTTAAATTATTATGCACTATGGCACCTGATTCTTCTGTACATACTTTTCATATTCCGGTAATGGGACTTTCGTTTACTATTGACAGTCCGATTCGCGTAGCTCATTACGGAATTTCTTCTGTAGTTTCTATTGTAGATGATGAGCTTATTGAAAAGATGAATGCTTTTTATAGCAAAAAGTTTTGTCTGCCCTATCAGGAAATCAGTCGAAAATTTCACGATTATCGGGCAGAACGTATTAGAAGTTATTTGGATTTAATGGACCATATCGTAAAAGAAAAGTTCGACGCATTCAAACAGGAACTTTCTGAAAGTCGCCTGGCCTTGGAACGTTTTTTGGGTATGCTTCCGAACCAATCCGATTTTAAAAGAGGCTTGCAGGAGCTTATGGAAAACGGCTGTGAATTGAAACACAGTATCAAAAATTTCCTTGAAAAACATTTTACTCCTGGAGCTATTGATGTCAATATCATGACCAAGGTTGATCGGGAAAATTATGATAAAAAAGAGGCACTTCCTATTGATTTCAATGATGCACATGCTGCATTGCGGGGATTTGCCAACAGCAGGTTACAATCTTCAATAGTATTTTCTGCCGGTATGAATCCGCGTCTTTACAGCTATATGGAAAACTTCGGTTGTTTTTTTCCTGATATTGAAGGACAGCTTGAAAAGAAAATTACATTAAAGGTCAGTGACTACCGTTCTGCCTTGATACAAGGTAATTTTCTGGCAAAGAAAGGATTATGGGTTTCCGAATATCGTATTGAATCGGGGCTTAATTGTGGCGGGCATGCTTTTGCCACCGAAGGGCAACTTTTAGGTCCGATATTGGAAGAATTCAGGGCAAAAAGAAAAGAACTCTTCAAAACCTCACATGAATTGATGGTAAGGGCTCTCGAACAAAAAGGATTTCCGATACCACACCAACCACTTCCTATAAAAGTTACTGTACAAGGCGGTGTGGGTACAGCCGAAGAGCATGATTTTCTTTTGCAGCATTATGAAATGGATTCTGTAGGTTGGGGATCTCCTTTTCTGCTGGTTCCTGAGGCTACTTCTGTAGATGACGAAACTCGTATATTGTTAGCGAAAGCTGAGGAAAAAGACCTATATCTCAGTCATATTTCTCCTTTGGGTGTGCCTTTTAATACGATAAGAGGCACAAGCAATGAAAAGCTAAAACAGCATCGCATTAAAATTGGCAGACCCGGCAGTTCCTGTCCTAAAAAATATCTTGCGCTAGATAAAGAACTCGATGAAAAAGGCATCTGTACGGCTTCGTTAAAATATCAGGAACAGAAACTGGAATTGTTAGAAAGGAGGAAATCCGAACTCACAGTCATAGCTTACGAGCAGGCAAGATTTGATATTACTGAAAAAGCCTGTCTGTGCGTAGGGCTCGCCAATGCTTCTTATCTTGAACGCGGTATTACCATTAAAGGCGAAGCTCAAGGCGTCGTTATCTGTCCGGGGCCAAATATGGCGTATTTTAACCGAGAAGTTTCATTGCATGATATGATGCGTCATATTTACGGATATGATTCTATAATAGATTTTCCAAACCGTCCGAATTTGTTTGTAAAAGAAGTACAGCTTTATATCGATTATCTTAAAAAGGAAATAGCCATAAACCATAGTACAGCAACTTCCGCCCAGTTCAAGAAATGGATGGCTTTTCAAAAAAACCTACTCTCGGGAATCAATTACTACGAAGATTTATTTCTTTTTATTTCTGTATCTTTAGGAAATAATATCAATCCGTGGAATAACTTACGAAAGGAAATTGAGGCTATTAAAATAACTAATGATTAGGAAAACTTGAGAAAGACCATTCTGTTGGTTAAAAAAACCTTGCTATATTTATATTAAAAACAAGAGAATATGCAAAATGAGGCACATTATATAACCCGAAGCGGTTGGCTCAGAGCTGCAGTATTAGGGGCCAACGACGGAATTCTTTCTACTACAAGTCTTGCCATCGGGATAGCTGCCGCATCTGAAACAAGATCTCCTATAGTACTGGCCGCTTTAGCAGGAGTGGTAGCAGGTGCTCTTTCTATGGCTGCCGGAGAATATGTATCTGTTAGTTCCCAAAGCGATATTGAGAAATCTGATTTGCAACGAGAAAGGAAAGAGCTGGAAGAAATGCCTGAATCTGAACTTGAAGAACTGACTCTCATTTATATTTCACGTGGACTTACTCCTCAGCTTGCAAGAGAAGTGGCCATACAACTCACTTCACATAATGCACTCGAAAGCCATGCCCGTGATGAGCTTGGAATCAATGAAATGACCCAGGCCAAACCTATGCTGGCAGCACTAGCCTCAGCATTGGCATTTATTTGTGGCGGAATATTGCCGCTTTTGGTAGCCATTTTTGCCCCACTAAAGTATATGGTCTTTTTGCAATACGGATTTGCTATTATTTTTCTTGCGCTATCGGGTACATTGGCTGCTAAAGCAGGCGGATCAAACAAAATCAAATCGGTAGCACGCATTTGTATTTGGGGAACAGTTGCTATGGTTGCTTCAGCACTTGTTGGCTATGTTTTTGGAGTCCAGACTTCATAGTTCCCCACCAATCTTAAGCCAATCTTAAGGAAATAGAAATACTTTTCCCGATTACTGTCACGTTAATCTGCTATAACGATAAATATATAGCGATGAAACTTTTGACCTTCTTCCTTTTGTTAACATTTGTTCCTTTGAAATGGGAAACAGATTTTGACATCGCCCAAAAAGATGCCAAAGAAAAAAAACAATTAATCCTTCTCAATTTTTCAGGATCTGACTGGTGTGCACCTTGTGTAGCCACTAAAAGGGATTATTTCGAGAATGATTCCTTCCTTTCTATGGCAAAAGACAACCTTGTATTACTAAATGCTGATTTCCCTAGAAAAAAGAAAAACCAACTCTCTCCGGAACAGATTAAAAAAAATGAAGCACTTGCTGAGAAATACAACAAACAAGGTAATTTTCCACTAACCCTATTATTGGATTCAAATGGGAAAGTCTTAAAGTCATGGATTGGAAGACCTGAAGTTTCTGTTGAAAAATGGACAAAGGAAATCAAGGGTATCTGTGACTCTCGCAAATAATAAACAGACGTCATGCTAGAATTTTCAAAATCCCTAAGGCTGATGGGAAATAATTTTACCATTACTGTCGTAAGCCATTCCCAGGCTGAAGCAGAATTTCATATCAACACTGCCATAGAAGAAATAAAACGAATTGAAAGACTGCTTACTACATTTGACGAGAGTAGCCAAACTTGTTTGATCAATAAGAATGCAGGTATTTCTCCCGTTGAAGTTGATACAGAAGTAGTCGAATTAATTCAACGAAGCATCGGTATTTCGCAAATTACGCAAGGTGCTTTCGATATAAGCTATGGAAGTATTGACAAAACACTCTGGAATTTTGACAAAAACATGACGCAACTTCCCTCAAGAGAAGAAGCTATGAAAATGGTACACCTTATTGATTACAGAAATATCCTTCTTGATAAAGAAAACAGTACTGTATTTCTCAAAAACAAGGGTATGAGGATAGGATTTGGAGGTATTGGAAAAGGCTATGCTGCCGAAATGGCAAAAAGGCTGTTAATAAACGAAGGGGTTATGAGCGGAATCATAAACGCAAGCGGCGACCTTAGCGCATGGGGACTCCAGCCTTGTGGAAGGCCATGGAGAATAGGAATATCTAACCCCGATTTTCCTGAAGACATTTTTTCCTATTTAGACATTAGTGAGAAAGCCGTAGCAACTTCTGGTAATTATGAAAAATATGCCATAATCGACGGAAAAAAATACTCACATACCATAGACCCGAAAACAGGATTGCCTATATCAGGAATCAAAAGTGTTACGGTAATCAGTGGCAATGCTGAATTTGCAGACGCAATGGCAACTCCTATTGCCGTCATGGGCATAAAAGCAGGGCTTTATCTTGTCAACCAGATACCGGAACT
The DNA here is from genome assembly GCA_964518395.1 of uncultured Flavobacterium sp. Lineage (GTDB taxonomy): Bacteria > Bacteroidota > Bacteroidia > Flavobacteriales > Flavobacteriaceae > Flavobacterium. The sequence goes on along the minus strand of CAZFGA010000006.1, from coordinate 50,937 downwards.
GCACTGTGTCATAATCGATGATGACAATAAATTATATACTTCAAAAAATATAAATCTTACATAAAATGAAACATCTCCCCGTATTATGGATAGCAGCGTGTTGTATAATCATGGCTGCCGGATGCTCGTCCGTCAAAGAGTACCAAAAAAACAAGATCAACGATTCCGAAATGGTATTGTCCAATAGGAAAGTCGAAAAAACAGAACTGAGCTTCCAATCTTACAGAGAAGGTTCGTCAGGTGCCAATGCAGGAAAAAGTGGCGGCGGATGCGGATGTAATTAATTCCTAACTGCAAAACAAATGAAAAGAGTTTTTATAACCGGCTTTGCCCTACTGGGGCTATTTAAAGCCTATGCTCAAAACGAACCGATAGATTCGACCGCATACAAACCTAAAAAACTTAAGGTCGACGAGATAAATCTTGTGTCAAGCTATTACAGGCAAAATGGAGATAATTCAGCTGTTACAGGAGGATTAGGAACAGAAAAACTTACTGATATTTCTAACGCAATAGACTTAAGGGTGGTAAAATACGGTAAGAACAATATCAAACATAATTTTGATATTGAAGTGGGTGTTGACCATTATAGTTCTGCCTCTTCAGATAAGATTGACCTTAATGCTAACTCATCTGCATCATCTTCTGATATGAGAGTATATCCATCATTGAACTATATCAGGGAGAATGAAGAAAAAGGACGCACATTGGGTATTGGAGTTTCCTCCTCAACAGAATATGATTACCAATCTTTTGGAGGAAATGTGAGCTTTTCTCAAAAAACCAAAGACAGGAATGGTGAATTTGGCGCAAAATTCCAGGCGTATCTTGACCAGGTCAAACTGCTTGCCCCTATAGAATTGCGTGGATTACCTAATGTTGATGATTCCGGCAATGCTTCCCGAAATACATTTGTTGGGTCATTCACTTATTCGCAGATTATCAACAAAAACTTCCAGCTAATGTTTCAGGCTGACCTGATATCACAAAAAGGCTACCTTTCTCTGCCATTTCACAGGGTATATTTTACCGACGGTTCTGTACATCAGGAAAAACTTCCCGATAGTCGTTTTAAGATTCCGCTGGCTGCCAGAGCAAGTTACTTTATAGGAGATAATCTGATCATACGGGGCTATTACCGTTTTTATACGGATGATTGGGGAATCCAATCTCATACGGCCGATATCGAAATACCGGTAAAAATTACATCATTTGTATCTGTTTCACCATTTTATAGATATTACACACAAACGGCTGCCAAATATTTCAAAGGCTATGAAATGCATGGCCTACAAAGTGATTTTTATACCAGCAATTACGATCTTTCAAAATTCAACAGCAGTTTTATCGGGCTCGGCCTTAGGCTGACTCCTGTAAATGGAATATTTGGTATCAAACATCTGAATATGTTGGAAATTCGTTACGGACATTATGCCCGTTCCAACAATTTGAATTCTGATATTGTCAGTATCAATATCAGATATAAGTAAACGCAGAGAATATTTTTCCAGATAGGACAGAATTAAAAAATCCGAAGCTTACTTCGGATTTTTTAGTTAGGTCAAATCAATACTTTTATTTCGGTATCGCCAATAATTCGCAAACCTCTTCATAGTTCCTGTTTCTGAAATTTATGGATCGGGCGGCGGGAGTACCTCCGGGGATTATAATATAACGAAATCTAACACTACCTCCAACAGGAATACCGGGCGTTATTCCATCATGGCGGTACCTTAAAATTTTCAAGTTGCCTACAGACGGAATCGCTTCTATGGTATTAATAATACCTCCTGCCCTTGAAGTATATGCCAAAGGAAAAATCTCTCCCGAACCAAACTGAAGATAAACCAGAATTGCACCGCTATTCAAAATTTCATTAGTAATCTGTGGTACTGAAAAACTATAAACCATTCCTGTGGTTCCATCAATAGTACCCTCCACACCATCTGGTCGGTTAAGCCAATTGCTATAAATTACATTCGCCGTTCCGGGTTCGCCATCCATTCCATTTAATCCGTCTACTCCATCTTTCCCATCATCGGAACATGAAATGATACTCGTTCCTAAAATCATTAATAAAAGAACACTAATTTTTTTGATTGGTTTCATAATAGTTAATTTTAAATTTATGAAACGAAACTAGACATTCACCAAAGGCAAAAAAAGAAGTAATAGACCAATAACGTTTTTAATCTACCAATGACAGAAAAGTTGATAGTGGGTAGTTAATAAAAAAAGACCTTCGATGAAGGTCTTTTTTTGGATAATTATGCGGTATGTTTTTACATATTTCTTCTGTATTGTCCGCCTACTTCAAACAGTGAAGCAGTGATTTCTCCTAACGAACATACTTTGGTAGCTTCCATGAGTTGCTCAAAGATGTTTTGGTTATTGATGGCTACATCTTGAATAATGGCCAGCTGCTCTTTCATTTTTTCGCCATAGGCCTTGTGCAGGTTCTCCAAAGTATGGATCTGGAATTGTTTTTCCTCTTCACTGGCACGGATTACCTCAGCAGGAATTACCGTAGGCGAACCTTTGGAACTCAGGAAAGTATTCACGCCAATAATAGGGAATTCACCTGTATGTTTTAGTGTTTCATAATACATACTTTCTTCTTGTATTTTAGAACGTTGGTACATGGTTTCCATAGCTCCTAATACACCACCTCTTTCCGTGATTCTATCAAATTCCTGCAATACGGCCTCTTCTACCAAGTCAGTCAATTCTTCAATGATAAAAGAACCTTGTATTGGGTTTTCGTTTTTAGCCAATCCAAGCTCTTTATTTATAATCAGCTGGATTGCCATTGCACGACGCACTGATTCTTCAGTTGGCGTAGTAATGGCTTCGTCATAAGCATTTGTATGCAAAGAGTTGCAATTGTCATAGATTGCATATAGTGCCTGCAATGTAGTACGGATATCATTAAAATCGATTTCCTGTGCGTGCAGTGAACGGCCTGATGTCTGGATATGGTATTTCAACATCTGGGCTCTTTCGTTGGCACCATATTTATTTTTAAGAGCTTTTGCCCAAATCTTTCTGGCTACACGTCCAATTACAGCATATTCCGGATCAATTCCATTCGAGAAGAAGAAGGAGAGGTTCGGTCCAAAATCGTTGATGTCCATACCGCGGCTCAGGTAGTATTCTACATAAGTAAATCCGTTGGCAAGCGTAAACGCCAATTGTGTGATTGGATTGGCTCCGGCTTCAGCAATATGGTATCCGGAAATAGATACGGAATAGAAGTTACGTACATTTTTAGCAATAAAATATTCCTGTACGTCACCCATCAGCCTTAATGCAAATTCTGTCGAGAAGATACAGGTATTTTGAGCCTGATCTTCTTTTAAAATATCGGCTTGAACAGTTCCACGCACTTGTGATAAGGTTCTCACCTTAATCTGATCATAGATTTCTTTTGGCAATACCTGATCTCCTGTTACTCCTAAAAGCATTAATCCCAAACCGTCGTTTCCTTCAGGAAGGGTTCCGTTATAGCGAGGCCTTTCGATTTTTTTCTTTTTGTAGATTTCAGTTATAATGGAGTCTACTTCGTCTTCCAGGTTATTTTCCTTGATGTAGATTTCACACTGTTGATCAATGGCAGCGTTCATAAAGAAGCCCAATAACATCGGAGCCGGTCCATTGATGGTCATACTTACCGAAGTTAGCGGATGTGCCAGATTAAATCCGGAGTATAATTTTTTAGCATCGTCCAAACAGCATATCGATACACCGGCATTACCGATTTTTCCATAGATATCTGGTCTAAGGTGTGGATCATTTCCATACAACGTCACACTATCGAAAGCAGTAGAAAGTCTTTTTGCCGGAAGTCCTGCGCTCACATAATGGAAACGCTTATTAGTTCTTTCTGGCCCACCTTCTCCGGCAAACATTCTCGAAGGATCTTCTCCTTCACGTTTGAACGGATAAAGTCCCGAAGTAAACGGGAATTCTCCCGGTACATTTTCTTGTAAGCACCATCTTAGGATATCACCCCAGGCTTCGTATTTCGGCAAGGCTACTTTTGGTATCTGCGAATGTGATAGCGATTCTGTGTGCGTTGCTATTTTTATTTCCTTGTCACGCACCTTAAAGGTATAGACAGGATTTTTGTATTTGTTTACTTTTTCATTCCATGTAAAGATAATTTCCCAGTTGTACGGGTCTAAATCCATCTTTACTTTATCAAACTGATTGAGCAGTAGGTTTAGGAAGATTCTGGTTTCATTATGTTCTTCTAATGCGCTAGGCAATACTGAATCGTCATTGATTCCGGTTTTGTTAAGCTCTGGAGTTTTTCCCGAAACCGTTTCAATAGTTTTGAAAATACCGTATAATTTTTGGGCTACTTGTTGTTGTGTGAAAGCAACCGTATCATATTTTCTATTGTTTTCTGCAATTTCAGATAAATAACGGGTTCTGTGTGGTGGAATCACGAAGATTTTTTCGCTCATCTCACGTGTAATCTCAAAAGTAGATTTAAGATTAGCTCCTGTCTTTTCAACAATCTTGTCCATGATCGCTTTGTATAGCGTGTTCATGCCGGGATCATTGAATTGGGAAGCAATAGTTCCAAATACCGGAAGGTCATCCGGATTGGCATCCCAAAGATTATGGTTTCTCTGGTATTGTTTTTTCACGTCACGCAATGCATCCAATGAACCTCTCTTATCGAATTTGTTGATGGCTACAAGATCGGCAAAATCAAGCATGTCGATTTTCTCTAACTGCGTAGCTGCTCCAAATTCAGGAGTCATTACATATAGCGAAACATCAGAATGGTCCATGATTTCAGTATCAGACTGTCCAATCCCTGAAGTTTCAAGTATGATAATATCGTATTTAGCAGCTTTTAGTACCTGAATGGCTTCTGCAACATATTTAGACAAAGCAAGATTGGATTGTCTTGTTGCCAATGAACGCATATAAACACGTGGATTGTTGATAGCATTCATACGAATTCTGTCTCCTAAAAGTGCTCCTCCTGTTTTACGTTTTGAAGGATCTACCGAAATCAAACCGATAGTTTTTTCCGGAAAGTCGATCAAAAATCTTCTAACCAGCTCATCAACCAAAGATGATTTTCCAGCTCCACCCGTTCCTGTAATACCCAGTACCGGAATTTTGCTGCTTTCATTCTTCTTGTGTATCGTGTCAAGAGTTTCTTTTGCAATTTCAGGAAAGTTTTCAGCTGAAGAAATCAGGCGAGCAATTGCCGTCGGATTCTTGTCTTCCAGATGTTTGGCCTCACCATTTAGCTTATCACCAATTGGATAGTCAGATTTCTGTACCAGATCATTAATCATTCCTTGCAAACCTAATTCACGTCCGTCATCTGGCGCATAGATTCGCGTAATTCCATACTCCTGCAATTCTTTTATCTCATCCGGCAGGATAACTCCGCCTCCTCCTCCGAAGATTCGGATATGGCCTGCTCCTTTTTGGTTAAGCAGGTCATACATATATTTGAAATATTCATTATGTCCTCCCTGATAGGATGTCATCGCAATGGCGTTGGCATCTTCCTGGATAGCTGTGTTTACTACTTCTTCGACGCTTCTATCGTGTCCTAAATGGATTACCTCGACTCCTGTCGACTGGATAATGCGTCGCATAATGTTGATGGCAGCATCGTGTCCGTCGAAAAGTGCTGCTGCAGTTACAATTCTTACTTTATTTTTAGGAATATAAGGTTTGGCTTGTTCCATTTTGAAATATATGTCTTTTTAAGGTCGGCAATTTACGAAATTCCTAAAAATTTCGAAGTGTTTATTAAGTATTTTAACTGAACAGCGTTTCCGCACCCTGGCAGGGTTTAAAACCCTGCCAGGGTGCGGAAACGTTAAAAAAAGAAAGCCCTTCCGGTAGAAAATTACCGAAAGAGCCCAGGGGGTCAAAACTCTAAAATATTGACTTATCTGTAAAATCCTGTTTATTAGGATTCTTATTTCATCATTGCCGGATCAACTTCAATGCCAAGTCCTTGTGCAATTCCCATTCCTAATCTTGGATCGGCCCGGAACCAATGGCAAAGTTGACGGTTGATGATTTCCATTCTTTTTGGCCCTTCAATGCCTGACATTGCTCCCACTACATTGCTAATTAGATTCTTCTGCTGTTCCGGTTCCAATAAGCGGAAAAGATTACCCGGCTGTGTGTAATGGTCGTTTTCACCTTCGGCATTACGGTCATACCATCCCGCTACATTACTTTCCAATGCCCATGCAGGTTCTCTATACGATTGGTCAACAACAATATTGTCAAAACTGTTTGGAAAATAATTTGGTGCGCTTCCTCCGTTTCCATCAATACGCATCTGTCCGTCTCTTTGATAATTGTTTGTAGCAAACGGACATCTGTTTACCGGAATTTGTTCGTAATTGGCTCCCAGTCTATAACGATGCGCATCCGGATAGGAAAGTAATCTTCCCTGCAGCATCTTGTCAGGCGAATATCCTATTCCATCTACAACATGTGCAGGAGCGAAAGCCGCCTGTTCTACATCCTGAAAATAGTTATCCGGATTTTTGTTAAGTTCAATAACACCAACATCAATGAGTGGATAATCTCCATGAGGCCAGACTTTTGTCAGGTCAAAAGGGTTAATATGATACGTTCTGGATTCTGCTTCGGTCATCACCTGAATTTTCATATCCCAGCGCGGAAAGTTTCCTTTGTCAATGTTTTCAATCAAATCTCTCTGTGCAAAATCCATGTCTTTTGATTTCATTTCTGCTGCTTCGGCATCCGTAAAATTTTTAATCCCTTGTTTGGTAAGCATATGGAACTTTACATAGAATCGTTCGTTATCCTTATTGATAAAAGAAAATGTATGACTTCCAAATCCGTGCATATGGCGGTAACCGTATGGAGTTCCTCTGTCAGACATTAATATCGCAACCTGATGCAAACTTTCCGGATTCAGCGACCAGAAATCCCACATCATGGTAGGCGACTTCAAGTTAGTATAAGGATCACGTTTTTGGGTATGGATAAAGTCTCCGAATTTTTTCGGGTCCTTAATAAAGAACACAGGCGTATTGTTTCCTACAAGATCCCAATTGCCATCTTCGGTATAAAATTTCAAAGCAAATCCTCTCGGATCTCTTTCCGTATCAGCCGAACCTTTCTCTCCGCCAACTGTAGAAAAACGTAGAAGAAGCTTTGTTTCTTTTCCGATGTGAGAGAAAATTTTTGCTTTTGTATATTTCGTGATGTCGTGCGTTACTGTAAAGGTTCCAAAAGCAGCCGATCCTTTTGCGTGTACCACCCTTTCAGGAATACGCTCCCTGTTAAAGTGCGCCATTTTTTCATGTAAGATAAAATCCTGAAGCAAAAGCGGCCCTCTAGGTCCTACTGATTGCGAATCTTCGTTTTCAACATAAGGCTTCCCTGAGGCTGTAGTGAGTTTGTTGTGTTCTTTCATAATTTTTATTATTAGTTGTTAGTACCTTATTACCAGTTTGTTTCTTCAAATTTAAAGAATCCTTTTTGATAAACAAAATCGATTGTTTTTATATTTTGATAATTTTTAACTATGTTATTAAACGGTATGATGTTTGATTATCTTTGAATCGAAAAACTTATTCTCATGAAAAAACTATTACTAGTAGCATTTTTTGTACCGGCAGCCTGCTTTGCTCAATTGGATGGATTTATCAAAAAAGCAACTGAAAAAGTACAATCAAAAACAGAAAAAACACAAACTAAGACAAGTTCAAAAAAAACCAGCAGCTTATTAGGCGCTACCGATATCAGTGCCGGTTTGAAAGAAGCGCTTCAAAAAGGAATTACTGAACAAGTAACCAAGCTGACAGCTGTTGACGGGTTTTATAAAAATGAAGCTGTAAAAATTCTTTTTCCTGAAGAATTACAGAAAGTTGACAAAACCTTACGTTCAATGGGATTGTCGAGCTTGGCTGACGAAGGCATTAAAGTATTGAATCGTGCCGCTGAGGATGCCGTAAAAGAGGCAACTCCTATTTTCGTGAATGCTATTAAAAATATGAAATTTGCTGATGCAAAAAATATCCTTCTAGGTAATGACGATTCGGCAACTACTTACCTTCAAGGTACAACCTCTACCGAACTTTACTCAAAGTTCAATCCTGTTGTAAAAACATCGTTGAGTAATGTAGGTGCCGATAAAGTATGGGAAGGCATTATTAAAAAATACAATACTATTCCATTGGTAACAAAAGTCAATCCTGATCTTAATGATTATGTTACGGATAAGGCTATGGAAGGTGTCTTTAAAATGATTTCTGTAGAGGAGAAAAAAATCCGTACAGACATTGGAGCCCGTACTTCACCACTGTTAAAAAAGGTGTTTGCAATGCAAGATTAAGAGTAGCAAAATAGCCTCTTAAAAAATTAGTAATCAATAACATATAAATAACATTGCCTTAACACATGCGCTCCAAAAAAAGTTGGACATTTGCAAAGAGATTAATGGTTTTCTCATTTGGTTAGGGTTAGTTAGAAAAAAAATGCCAGTGTTTTAAGGAACACTGGCTTTTTTATTTGATGCTATTTTTGATTATAAAGAATTAAGAAAATCGAGCAATGCTTTACGTTTAGCTTCAGACAATTGCTTGAATTTTTCTTTGGCTTTTTGGGCTTCTCCGCCATGCCAAAGAATGGCTTCAGTAAGATTTTTAGCTCTTCCATCGTGCAGAAAAGTAGTGTGCCCGTTTACCAATCCGGTAAGTCCGATACCCCATAGCGGACGCGTTTTCCATTCTCTTCCTGAAGCTAAAAAGTCAGACCTGCCATCTGCCAAATCTTCGCCCATATCATGCAGAAGCATATCTGTATAGGGATAGATGGTCTGAAAAGCTAAAGCAGAAATCGGGCTTGGGCCTGTCATTTGTTTTGGTGTATGGCATTTAGAGCATTCCAGACTTTCAAACAGCTTTGCTCCTTCTTTGACGCTCTTATTATTGATATTTCTGGGACCTGGAACGGCTAGTGTCTGGCAATACAAAACAACCTGATCCACAATAGGTCTTTGTATTTCAGGATCATCGTCGTGTCCGTCTTGCCCATTAGATTGTCCATGACCAGTTTCTCTCGAAAATACATAATTGGTAATCCCCATGTCTTCAACATAAGCAGCAGTACACTGAACTAATAAGGTTCCTGTGTTAGCTTTCCATCCAAATCTGCCTAAAATCGTGCGTCTTTCAACAGGATCCCAGACATAATTTGCCTTGCCGGAAATTCCATCGCCATCTGTATCATTTATATCTTGCTTTGCCAGAATATTCTGTTCCGGTATGGCTTCAAGAAGACCTAGCCCAAAAACCGGAGTAGCTATACGAGGTGAAAGCATAAGCCCGGCCGGCAAGCTGGTATAAGGATCGACTAAAGTAATTACCGGTTTTTGCAAAACGACAACAGTTCCGTCAGCAAAAGTTTCTTTTTTCTCTATAAATGTTGCCTGATATCTTGCTTCCGGAGTAAAACCAAAAACAGCCTGGTTCTGGATCTGCAATCCAAATCCCGGTACAGGATTAGGGCCGCCATTTTCATCTTGTCCAAAAATGCTGGCTCTCATTAGAAGTCCGCTTCTGTTCGCAAGGTTTGCAGGGAAATTAGGACGTCCATCATTTGGATGGCATGAAATACAAGAAGAATTATTAAATATTGGGCCCAATCCTGAGTTGACGTCTGCAGGTGCTGTAACAAAAATAGCTTCAAATTGCGCGTCACCAAGCAGGTGCATTTCTAAATCCGATACTGAAAGATTTGGTGCAGGCATTCCGAATGCTGTCCTCGTTGCCAAGAAAATTGTTGTTTTTCCACCAGCATATGATCTTTCTGACAAATCAATAGTCAAATAACTGCTTTCATCATTTTGCTCACAAGACAAAATAAGGCAGCTGATGCAAAAAATAGAAAACATTTTTTTAGGCATATATTTTTTATAAGGTTTTAAAAAAGTTACTTAACTATTTTTTTAAACGTACCATCTGCATACTTAATAATATAAATCCCTTTATCTAATTTTTCAAAATATGAGTTTTCATCTTCTATTGAAGTTGCATTTTCATTAAGAATTTCATTACCCGATAAATTATATACTTTAAAATTATACATCTCTATCAAAGATTTTCCACTTGCCTCTCTACCAAAAACATTTTGTCTATATCTTATAGGAACTGCAGTTACATTATTAGTTTCATTAGATTCGTCAATTAGATTTTGCTTGTCTAAAACCATAAGTATATAATAATTGCCATATGTTTTATTAGAAGGAATGTCATTTCCAAAGAACGATTTAGATGCTGAATAGAAACTATTGGCTGGCAATTGAGGAATTGTTATTGAGCCATTAAATTTATAATCATCAGTACTTAATGAAGTATCATTTGACAGATAAAAATCTAAAGTACTGCTCCCAGCATTTCCTTGTGTAGAATTCGCTACATAAATAGTCTGTAAATTTATTATCCCACCTTCTTTTGACAACAAATGCTTCTTTGAACCTAAGCCTCCCAAAGAAAATGAACAATCAGAACACTCACTGGTAATGTATGTCATATCCCTATCTATTCTTAAGTCCGGTTTTTCAACCGGTATCACGATAGGATCGCAATTTCCAGAATTGTTCGTTAAATTAATGCAATAACTTGAATTAGTAGAAAAGACATATTCATCACCACCAGTTATATCAACTTTTACAATAACGTAATACTTGTCTATTGTAACTGAACTTGGCATACCGTTATAGATAATAGTTTTTACTTTATTGTCATCAAAATTAGATTTTATAATCCTTCGGGAACCTAACGATATATCGTCAGTACTCAAAGTATTATCTTTTGAAAGATAGGTGTAGATATAACCTCTTGAGAAATTATTATTTGTTAACCCAACATTATAAACGAGCTTAGGTTCACTTAGCTTTGGAATGTTAGTTACAGATAAACTAATTAAATTTACTTGGGCATTTGAAATTATTGTTAAAAAAAGTACTAAAATCGTATATTTAACCTTCATATTATAAATTATTAAAATGAGGTTTTAATTTTGACTGAATAAATAACTGCAATTCTAAAACTTTATCTCTTGCATTTTCCACCGCAGCTCTATTTCCTGTAATCGCACTAGTAAAAGTGCCTGGTATTGCCTCAATAGCGTTAATGGCAGCATCAATTTTAGATTTCATTTCTTGATCTAGTTGACCATTTGACAGCGCCACTATGTTTGTCAATCCTTTTTGATCGTCTCCATTAAAATCTCCTAAATAGATATTTTTTACACTTCTCATATTATCTGCAAAATCTTTTTTAGAATTATTACTAAAACGAGATTCTTCAACAGCAACTCCTTCATTTAAAGGCGTTTCTATTTTACCTGTAGCAACTTCAGTCGTAATTGTAATCAATCCATTTATAATTTCTTCGAAAGCTAGTTTTTGAGATGGATACAAAATATTACCCGCTCCTGCTGTAATAAAATTATTAGCATAATTCCCTCCTGAAGATTTCCAACCGTCATATAATATTTGAGTATTATTCTGTAAATCCTGGGCAGCAGCTTTTAAATATTCCAATTCTCTAGCTGTCAAATCGCTGGCTGCTTTGTTTCCGCTACGTCCCCATACCAAATATTCGATCAAGTGAAATCCGCGAGCTTCTGCATTTGATTCAATAGTTGTTGTAGTGATAGGACTGCTACTACGCAAAATAGCATCCATTGCACTCACATCTACCGGCCAAGTGTCTAATTTAGGATCAATCCCGCCTTCTCCAAAAGTATCATCAGTAACAAGACCATATAAAAATCCTTCTGATTGCTCCCATGGAGATCTTGCTGCTTTCCAGGCATCTTTTACCGCTGTAAGAGCTGTCTCATTTCCGATAGTCAAGGCATTTACAGCTGTTTTCAATGCAATTGCCTTGCTGTTCAAATCCTCATATGTTTTTGTAATAACGTCATTTGAAAGATCAGTAAGCACTTCTTTGTAAAGTCCCGCATTCGGATCAACATCAGACGAATCATCATTACTACTGCAATTCACAAAAAATACAGCGGACATTGCTAATAAACTCAGACTAAAAATTCTTTTTTTCATTATGTTAAAAATATATTGGTTAGTATTAATTCTTTAGAATGAAAATCCGATTCCTGCCGAAAAAGTATTTTCCTGTTGCCTTTTTCCTGTGAAAGCCAAAGTGGTCGGATCAAAGTTTTCAGATCCCAACCTTCTGTTCTGATAATGTGCCTTTAATACAATCTGCGGATGAACAAACCAGTTAAATCCTCCCATAATGGCACTTCTTTCCCATCTTGGTTTTTTGATAACAGTTCCTTCAACCTGATCCATAGTATCGTAATAGTCGTAACGAACAAACGGATATACTTTTTGTTTTGTAGTCTGGTTGAAGAAATGCAAAACCTCATAACCTCCTTCAAAAGAGAATCCGAAAGCATTTTTCCCAACCGGTGTTCTTTTTACGCCAAGATTGTTTGAAAGCGAAGCATTTTTCTTTGTCACGATATTGGAATTTTCAAGATTTCCCCATAATACAACCGAATTGAAACGGAGGTAATCTTCGTCATAAGTAACGTGTCCTTCAAAAATCATCACATAAGCTGATTCTTTCATGTCGTTTTTTGGACGGTTGGCAGCCGCATCATTGATGTACGCGGAAGCCCCGACATAGGTATATTTATTTTTCCCGAATTTATAATCCAGACGTCCTGTAAATGCCCATGAATTTCCGTTTGCCATCTCAAAACGAGTCTGGTAACCTTCTTTTATCCAACCTCTGGAACTGAACCCTGAAGCATCAAGTCCGTTGGTAACTGAGAATTCATATTTCCATCTTTTTAGGAAAGTTCCGTGAAACTGGATTCCGTTTTCATACCATCCCAAAGGCAGTATTTCGTTTTCCATTTCCTGACGGTGTGTCGTGAAATAAGAAATTGGACGGTCTAAATCCTGAGCCAATCCAAAATGGATTTTCATTCTTCCAGCCCTGATATTAAAATACGGACGGATGGCAAAGTTGATATGAATCTGTTCAATTTTTACTTCACCACCGGCTTCTATTTCCTGTTCGTATTCTCCAAATTCTTCTTGGGTATCCAATTCAACAGTTGAGCCTGTTCCACCGTGTTCAAATTCTATTTCAGATTTGAAACTAATCCAATCATTGAAATTATATCCCAAATACAGATTCAAACGTTCGGCATCGAACTTGTCTTTCATATTTGGGTCGGTGTCAAATTTGGTGTAATTATAATAATTTACAACCCCATAGCCGCTCAGGGTAAAGTTGCTCCAATTGAAAAGCGTCTTGTTTTCTTTTGCGAAATCTTTTTTGATTTCTGCTTTTAATTCTTCGCGGAGCTCTTGTTTTATTTCGGATTTTATTTTTTCAATATTTAGCGAATCGGCTTTTTGAGCGAATAGTATAGCCGATGGAAATAAGAAAAAAATGAGTAGTGTTTTTTTCATTATCGAATCAAATTTTGGCAAAGCTATAAAAATTATTTATATACAGTCTAAATAAAAATAAAATATTTTTTAACGTAATATTAAGAAACTGATTATGAAATCATTAGTAGTAATTTTGAAAAAAAATACTCTATTTTAAATCAGTCTAAATAAATATTAAATACATTTGCTAAAAATTTATTAAGAAATTCCATCCAATCAGGGACATGATAAGCCAATTTATTTATAAGCAAATCGATAACAGTCAGCTCGTTGCATTCCGATTAGTATTTGGTGCACTTTTACTATGGCAGGTGCTCGATTATCTGCTTTCCGGATGGATTCGGATTAATTTATTAAAACCAATTTTCACTTTTTCACATATCGGTATGGAATGGTTGCAGCCAATTCCCGGCAACGGCATGTACTATTATTTTGCCCTGATGGCAATCACCGCTTTTTTCATCATGATCGGGTTGTATTACCGAATCAGTATTGTTTTGTTTACGATACTTTGGTCGGGGATTTACTTCATGCAAAAAACAACCTACAACAACCATCACTACCTGATTGTATTGCTTTGTTTTTTGATGTGTTTGTTACCTGCCAATACTTATGCTTCCGTAGATTCCAGAATAAGACCGGAAATAAAAAGGCTTACGATGCCGGCTTGGTGCTCCTGGATAATGATTGCCCAAATAGCGATTGTTTATTTTTATGCATCGGTTGCCAAATTGTATTCCGGTTGGCTTGATGGTTCTTTTACCAAAGGAATGCTTTCGAAACATGCGCCTGATTTCCTAAAAGAGTTTTATGCTCAGGAGTGGTTTTATCTTTTTATTGCCTATGCTGGCCTCGCTTTTGATTTTCTTGTCGTCCCGCTATTACTTTGGAAAAAAACAAGAAATCTGACTTTTGTCGCCTCTATCGTATTCCATATTTTTAATAAAACACACTTAGGAATAGGGATTTTTCCTTTTCTGGCCTTGAGTTTTATAGTGTTCTTTTATCCTCCCGAAACAATAAGCAGGCTGTTCTTTTGGAAAAAAAGCGTAGAAACAGAGTCATCTACGCAGTTACCGGAAGGAAAAAAACTTGTTCAATGGATACTTATTCCCTATCTAATTCTTCAAATTTTACTTCCGCTACGACATTATGCAATCAAAGGTGATGTACTTTGGACTGAGGAAGGTCACAGGCTTAGCTGGAGAATGATGCTACGATCCAGAAAAGGGACCACCAAATTCAAGGTGGTAGACAACAAAACACAGCAGACAAAATTTTTTAAGCTCAAAAAGATCCTTACCAAAAAACAAATACGGGGAATGCAATCCAAACCCGACATGATTTGGCAAACCGCACAAAAAATCCGGGAAAGATATGCCCGAATGGGAAAAGATGTAAGCGTATATGCCGATTCACAAGTAGCAATTAATCATGGTAAAGTCAGAAGATTAATCAACCCCGATGTAGATCTGGGAAAAGCCAAATGGAATTATTTCTGGCATAACGACTGGATCTTGCTCTACGACCAAAACGGAAAAATTATTCATTAACTATTTATCAATTTAACACCAACCTTTATGAAAAAAGCAATACATTATTCAGTAGCAGGGCTAGCCATCATTCTTGGCGCTTTCTTTGTATACAAAGGCTTGAACAAACATTTTCTTTCTGAATGTAAAGTCTACGAACCAGACAGTCCACTTCCGTTAAACTATAGAAATCTTATAACTGCATTGTGCACATCAGGATTTACCAAAGTAGTTGGATTTTTAGAAATTGCTTCGGGAATACTTTTAATTATCCCTAGAACAAGATTGTTAGGCAGTATCGTCCTTCTTCCTGTTATCATTACCATCTTCCTTTTCCACTTGCTTATTGACAACCGTCCACACGAGCTTGTAGAAACAGGCATTCCGCTTTTGGCAGCCATTTTGGTTTTTGCTTCCTACTATAACGTTTGGAAAGTCATCATTGCCGGACGAAAAAATTAATCTTATCAAAATAATCCCCCACAATGAAATCTTTATTTTTTAGTGTTTGTATGCTCGCTTTGACGGGCATGCAGGCACAAGTTACAATCACACTTGGAAACGGCACCTCATCAGGCACATCGTCTCCTGTTGCATCATGGTATAATTCTTCGGCTAATGAAAGTATCTATACCGGAACAGAAATCGGTTCAACCGGAACCATTACCAAAATTTCCTATCAGAAAGCTTCCGGTTCTTCGACTATTGAACCGAGCATAAAAATCTACATGAAATTAACGGAGACTGCCGCATCTGGTACAGCCGCCTATACAATCGGGAGTTTAAACTTCAGTAATTATACACTTGTTTATGATGGCAATCTTCCCAATTCCTCAACTTCAGGAACGATGGAAATTACCTTGCAGACACCCTTTGCTTTTTCTGATCTTTCAAGAAACCTATCGGTTTTGGTAGTAGGTTCTACCTGTATTGAATCCGGAAGACCACAATACCGATTTACGACAACGCCTTCCAAAATGTCAGCCGGATTTACAGACGGTAGTATTGGCTGCGGTGGTAATAACTCATGGACACCAGATTCACCAATGTCACCGGTTTGGGAACGTCCCAACCTGATTTTGACACTTACTTCTTCATTAACAATTGGAGAAAAAGCAACAGACAAAAATGATATTCAAGTAATGGTTAAAAATGGACAATTGCTGGCTATCTCAAAAAAAGTTGCTCTGTCTGAAATTACCGTATTTGACATTTCAGGTCGAAAATTGGCCGAAATGGTAACTAATTCAGAAACTGCTCTGCTTGACCTGAATCTGCCTAAACAAATCCTGATCGTACAGATCAAAACAGCCAACAATACCATCATTAACAAAAAAATCGTCTTTTAAAATGAAAAAACTATTGCTCCTTCTTTTGCTTGCGACTTCTCTTCCAGGGTTTTCACAAAAATGGAATACGTCACTTTCGGAAGCAAAAACAATCGCTTCAAAAGAAAACAAGCCAATATTACTGGTTTTTTCAGGTTCAGATTGGTGTGCTCCATGTATCAAGCTTGAAAAAAGCGTATGGCAATCAGACGAATTTAAAAAAGAAGCCAATGCAGGATGGGTTTTGGTTAAGGCCGATTTTCCTAAAAAGAAAAACAACCAGCAGTCTGAAGAACAAAAATCACAGAACAAAACTTTGGCTGAAAAATACAACAAGGAAGGCTTTTTTCCACTTGTTGTCGTATTGGATAAAACCGGAAAAGTCTTGGGCAAAACTGGCTATGAAAATATCAAGGCTTCAGAATACATTTCGCTAATCAAGTCATTTATATCCCGATAATGAAAAAGACTTTCCTGTTACTGTTATGTCTGAATTTCTTATCGCTACAGGCGCAAGTCGTTCAAAAAAGAACGGTTAAACTTATGGGCAGTCGGTTTGACATTACCATTTCTGCCAAGTCGGCTACAGACGCGGAAGCCTATATTGATAGCGCTATTACAGAAATTGAGCGTATTGAAAACGTCCTATCAGAATGGAGAGAAGCAACGCTGGTTTCGGAAATTAACCGTAATGCAGGAATTCGACCCGTAAAAGTTACTCCTGAATTATACGGACTGACGGAAAGAGCTTTGCAATTTTCTAAAATGACTGATGGTGCTTTTGATATCAGCTTTGCTTCTATGGACAAAATATGGAAGTATGACGGTTCAATGACTACAGTACCTTCAGAAGAAGCCGTTAAAAAATCCGTCCAGAAAGTAGGTTATAAAAACATTATACTGGACAAGAAGAATAGTACCATTTTCTTGAAGCTACCGGGAATGAAAATTGGTTTTGGTTCTATCGGAAAAGGTTATGCTGCCGATAAAACTAAAGAATTAATGATTTCCAAAGGTGTTCCCGCTGGGATTATCAATGCTTCCGGCGATATGAATACTTGGGGAAAACAACCCGACGGCAAAGAATGGACTGTAGGAATTACTAATCCGATGAATCAGAATAAGGTTTTCGCAACTTTCCCATTATCCGGAAATGCTGTGGTTACTTCTGGCGATTATGAAAAATTTGTGGTCCTGGAAGGAAAAAAATACTCACATATTATTGATCCGCGTACCGGATACCCTGCAAGAGGAATTTCGAGCGTAACCGTTTTTGCGTCAAGTGCCGAACTGGCAAACGGTTTTTCTACTTCAATAATGGTTATGGGTAAAGAAGCAGGATTAAACCTCATCAATCAAATTCCAGGGATGAGCTGTGTAATCGTTGATGAAAATGGCAACATTTCTTATTCAGATGCCATCGATATTAAAAAATACCAACAATGAGATACATACTATTGATTTTCTTTTGCCTTTTGTTCCTGCAATCCTGCAAGAGTGTTAAGGTAAAAGAATATGAAAAACAAAATATTAACGATCCTGAAATGAAACTGTCCGCAAAAACAGCAGAACGTCATGAAACCAATTTTCAGGTGTATAGAGAAGGTGCTTCCGGAGCAAACGGTGGCAAGACAGGAGGAGGCTGTGGATGTAATTAATGTTTACAATAAAACAAACTATTTCCGTTTTTTTAATAAGCATCAGCTGTCTTGCGCAGGAAAACGATTCGACTGAAGTAAGCTATAAAAAAAGAGTTCTTGAGACCTCAGAAATTGAATTCATCAGCAGCTATTATAAGCAAGATGGAAACCATTCTGCCGTTTCAGGCGGTATTGGGACAGAAAAACTTACTGATGCAGCGGCGAATGTCGTGCTTACAATTCCATTGAATGACGACGACGTCCTTACTATTGATGCCGGGTTTTCAGCCTACACTTCTGCTTCCTCTAGCAATATCAATCCATTTTTTACAGACGGAAGTTATGTAGATAGCGGTACAAATACCGGTGCATCCAGGCGTATTGCCAACCCTACAAAAACACAGAATCGGGATAGCTATGATGACGATGATGAATATGGTGCCGGCACCTTACGTCCACTTCCGTATGGCAGTCCCTGGATTGAATCGACAGGTGCTTCCAGAAAAGATGTGCTGACTGCATTGTCTGCGAATTACAGTCATAGTTCAGACGACAGGAACCTGATTTTGAATACAAATATTTCGTTTTCAAGGGAATACGACTACCAATCTTTCGGGTTTGGCGGAGGCATTGCTAAATTATCGGATGATAAAAATTCAGAAATTTCAATAAAAGCAAGTGCTTATCTGGATCGATGGAAAGCCATTTATCCTACAGAATTACATGAATATGCAACTTACGGAATTGGCTTCCAAAACAAAGGTTATTTTAAAGACGTGAAAGTCTATGACCAATACGGTGTCGAGTCTACCACTTATCTTCCGCTTTATTTTTCTGCATTCAATGATGAAAAAAGAAACTCTTATTCACTGTCATTAAGCTATTCACAGGTATTGACAAAAAATCTGCAGGTTTCAGTTTTCCTGGATTTGCTCTATCAGGAAGGTTTACTGTCGACTCCTTATCACAGAGTATATTTTGCCGATAAGGCCAATTATTATATCGGACAGAAACGCTACATTCCTGTTTATGATACACCAAATAACAAAGGTGTCTACAGGCTGGCAGATGATGTGGAAAGACTTCCGGGTAGCCGATTCAAGTTGCCTATTGGTGCACGATTGAATTATTACATCAATGACCTGGTGGTGCTCAGAACCTATTATCGTTTTTATTCCGATGATTGGGGCTTAAATTCCCATACGGCCAGTATTGAGCTGCCAATTAAGATTTCGCAAAGTTTTACTGCTTATCCGATGTATCGCTTTCATACCCAAAAGGCAATGGATTATTTTGCTCCTTTTGAACAGCATTTTTCGAGTCAGAGATATTATACTTCAGACTATGATCTTTCGTCTTTTGACAGTCATCAATTTGGTGCAGGGTTCAGCTATGCGGCCGTATTTTCACCATTCACTATTTTCAAATTCGGGCTAAAAAATATCGATTTCAGATACAATCATTACGCACGAAGTGACAATTTGGAAGCCGACATTTTTACTATTGCAATCAAATTTGTAAACCAATAAACCAATTATAACAATAATCTAAAAATCAAAACAATGAAAAAAATTACAGCAATTATTATATTGATTATCACCGGACTTCTCCTTTCCAATTGTAACAAGGATGATGACAATACCAGAGATATGGGTAACGGAATTGTCGGAACCTGGAAACTGGTTGAAGAATACACTGATGGAAATGCCGTTAGCCTAAACAGCTGTGTGCTTCAGGAAACCTATATTTTCGGAGCCGAACAATTCACACATGAGGTCTACTCCAATTCTGCCAGAAGAATGGGCTCACATGATGACGATGATAACGGGGATGACAATGGCGACGATAACAGTGATGATAATGACGACAACAGCGATGATAACAATGATGATCATATCTCAGATGACAATGACGATAACGGAGCAAGCGATGACAATGATGACGATGACAACGGCACAGGAAAGTGCTTACTATCTGATCAAAAAATAGGTTTTTGGACAGCGCAGGACAACACTTATATCCTTACAATTGATGGTGCTTCTGAAAACCTGACCATCCATTTTACTGATGGTAATAATCGTTTTTATTATGAAAAGACTATAATCGTTAACGGAGTTTCAAGAGTAAAACGTTATGTTTTCCAAAGACAATAAAATAGAGTCCTACTAAATCAAAAAGCTGTCCCGAAGGACAGCTTTTTTTTATAGGTTAGCATGTAACTTTTTAAAATAATCAAAGGCTTTTACCATACGACTTCCGTACCAGGAAAACATTTCACCATCAACAAAAATAGTCTTGGCATGATGTGTATAACGTCCCAATTCAAAAGCATGCTCATCTTTAAACGGAAAAGGTTCGGATGAAAGCAGAACCAAATCAGGATCTCCCTGAATTTTCATCTTTTGGACAACAACTTCCGGATATCGACCTTCATATTTTGGATTGTTATCATATATGTTGCTAAACTTATTCAGCTTCAACATTTCGTTGATAAAATTATCGCCTCCGGCTACCATATACGGATTAGCCCAAATAAAATAAGCCGCTTTCATTTCTTCTTTGTCTTTCATGAAATTTTGGAAATCGGTTAAGGCAAACTGTATTTTGTCAATCCACTTTTGAGCTTCTGTACGCTTGTTGAATAATTGTCCGAAATCTGAAATCATTTGCAGGCTGTCTTCAACAGTAAGAATATTGGTTACCCAAACCGGACAGATTTTTCGTAATTCTTCTACAATTTCTTCCGTATTTTCTTCTTTATTGGCAATTATAATATCGGGTTCCAGCAGCCTTATCTTTTCATAATGCACCTTTTTGGTTCCACCGATACTCTTCTTGGTCGATTTCAGATGATAGGGATGTACACAAAATTTGGTAATTCCCACAATATTATCTTCCAGTCCTAAATCAAACAGCAATTCTGTTTGCGAAGGTACCAGCGAAACGATTCTTTTGGGAGCAGATTCAAAAGTATGCGTATTGCCTAATTGATCACTATAGGTTTTCAATGGTTATTTTTTTGATAGTTTACTTTTTATTCCGTCAGGAAATAGAATTGCCAAAAACACAAAAATAAGAAGGAAATTAAATTCAACTCCGTTTCTTCCACCGCCAACAACAAACCAGCCCTCCGGATAATGAACCATGATGATTCCCATAATCAAAATGAAAATGGTAACGATTGATGCAAGTTTGACATATTTATTCAACAAAAGCAATACCGCCGCAACTACGTGTGACAGTTTAATCAGCCAGGCCAGCAAAACCCCATAAGGAGCAAATCCAACCGCATTCAGATAAAAGGTTCCAAACTCATGAATTCCATTATTAAACATTCCCGGCACGCTATGCATGATGAGAATTATGGCAACTGCAAAACGAAGAATAAAAGTCCTATCCATAGAAATTAATTTAGAATTTGTTCCATTTCCTGTTGTATCTTGATTGCTTCTTCCCTAGCCTTTTCAGCAAAATCTTGTTGTTGCGAAGCATAAATAATTCCTCTTGATGAATTGATCAGCAAACCAACATTTTCAGACATTCCGTATTTGCAGACTTCCGAAAGACTTCCTCCCTGAGCACCCACGCCAGGTACCAGCAAGAAACTTGTCGGGATTATTTTTCGTATTTCTGTAAAATATTCCGCTTTGGTAGCTCCAACGACATACATTAGGTTTTCGGAATTTTTCCACTCTTTTGAAGTCTCAATAACCTGTTTATAAAGTTCTTTTCCATCAACTGATTTGGTCTGAAAATCGAAAGCGCCTTCATTAGAGGTAAGCGCCAAAAGTATCGTGAATTTATCTTTTACTGCCAGAAACGGCTCAACAGAATCTTTACCCATATAAGGAGCAACCGTTACCGAATCAAAAGCCAGATCTTCTAAAAAAGCCTTGGCATACATCGAAGAAGTATTTCCAATATCACCACGCTTGGCATCTGCAATTGTAAAAATTTCCGGATGCTTCTCGTTGATATAATTGATTGTCTTTTCGAGTGAAATCCAGCCTTTAATCCCATACGCTTCATAAAATGCCGTGTTGGGCTTATAAGCTACAGCAAGATCATGAGTAGCATCGATTATGGCTTTGTTGAATTCAAAAATCGGATCTTCGGTATCAAGAAAATGGGATGGGATTTTGTTTAAATCGACATCCAATCCGATACAAAGAAAGGATTTTTTTTGGCGGATTTGTTCGGTTAGTTGTTGTGTTGTCATGGTGTTGGTGTAGTTAGTCTTATAAAAAAAGCCCCAATAATGAGGCTTGTTTATCTTTAGAATACTTCGCTGGCTTCTTTTAGTTTTTCAGTATTGCTAACGAGCTGAAGCTCGTCAACAATCTTATGGATATCACCATTCATGATGTTTCCTAAATCGTATAACGTCAATCCAATTCTGTGATCAGTTACACGCCCTTGGGCATAGTTATACGTACGGATTTTAGCAGAACGGTCACCAGAACTTACCTGAGAGCTACGTTTTTGAGCATCTTCTTCCTGTTTTTTAGCCAATTCCTGCTCGTACAAGCGGGAACGCAAAACGGTAAATGCTTTATCCTTGTTCTTATGTTGTGATTTTTCGTCCTGACATTGTGCCACTAATCCTGTCGGGATGTGCGTCAAACGAACAGCAGATTTTGTCGTGTTTACCGACTGTCCTCCAGGTCCTGATGAACAGAAAAAGTCGATACGCACATCGTTCATGTCAATCTGTACGTCAAATTCTTCAGCTTCCGGCAAAACCATTACTGTTGCTGCCGAAGTATGCACACGTCCTTGGGTTTCAGTCTGAGGCACACGTTGTACACGGTGTACTCCTGCTTCAAACTTTAAAGTTCCGTAAACATCATCTCCTGTAACTTCAAAAATAACTTCCTTGAAACCACCAGAAGTTCCTTCGTTCATGTCTACAACTGAAGTTCTCCAGCCTTTGCTTTCGCAATATTTTGTATACATTCTGAACAAATCACCTGCAAAAATACTGGCTTCATCACCACCCGTTCCGGCACGAATCTCCACCATTACATTTTTCGCATCTTCCGGATCTTTAGGGATCAGCAAAAATTTAATTTCTTCTTCCAATTCTGGCAATCTCTGCTTGGCTTCATCCAACTGCATTTTTGCCATTTCAGTCATTTCTGGGTCGCTACCATCAGCAATTATTTCATTAGCCTCATCGATATTACCCATTATATTCACATACTCGTCACGCTTTTCTACAAGCGCTTTCAAGTCTTTGTATTCTTTGTTCAATTGAATATAGCGCTTCTGGTCGGCAATGACATCCGGCTGGATGATCAAATCCGAAATCTCGTCAAAACGCTGTTTTACAATCTGCAATCTATCTAACATCTTTTCTTCCTTATCTAATTGGAGTGCAAATTTACAAAAAAATTGTTTATGTTCCATGAGGCTTTGGGTTGAGTTTTTTTACTTACTTTAGTCCTTAAAAAATCTTGCTATGGAAAATTTCGACTGGACAAAATTCACCAGAAAAATTGCAGTAAAAGCTAAGCTTTCAACCCTTTACAACGCATGGGCTACTTCTTCAGAAATTGAAAAATGGTTTTTAAGCAATGCTACTTTTCTTAATCAGGAAGGCAAAGAAATCAATCCTGACCAGGCCGTTGAAAAAGATTTTTCTTACGAATGGAGATGGTTTTTATATGATGATGCCGAAACTGGAAAAATTACCGAAGCTAACGGCACTGATTTTCTGCAATTTACTTTCGCCGGAAATTGCCTTGTCGACATTAAGCTTACACAAGAAAACGATTATGTATTAGTGGAGCTTACACAAAAAAACATCCCTACCGATGAAAACTCAAAAAGAAATATTCGTTTGGGATGCCACACAGGCTGGAGTTTTTATTTGGTCAATCTGAAATCAGTATATGAAGGCGGATTGGATTTAAGAAACAAGGATGAAAACACATACCCGATGGTAAATAATTAGATGGACTATCAGCTTTTTTCACCAAATGACAGGCTCTCAAAATACATTCGCTGTTATTGGAGTTTAGACAACCTGGATGATTCCGAACCACATTCCAGAGAACGTATCTTCCCCGATGGCTGTATTGAGCTGATTTTTAATCATGGCGATTTATTTGTCACCTATACCAAAACGGGGGCCGAAGAACAGCCAAAAAACTTTATTCACGGGCAATTAAAAAAGTTCATCGAAGTGCAGGGAATGGGAAAAGTTGGTATTTTTAGCATTCGGTTTCAGCCAGCAGGACTACACCCTTTTATTGATTTTCCTGTGAGTGATTTGACAGGAATTTTTGTAGAGCTCTCAAAAATTTGGAAAGACAGCAGTATTTTGGAAGAAAAAATGAGCCGATGCCAGAATAATGAAGAACGCATTCAAGTCATTGAAAATTTTCTTGAAAGCCATCTCAAAAATAATCTGGACACAGAAGCTATGGAACGTTGTGTTAACGAAATCATCCGATCTGACGGAATGATTTCAATAGAAAAACTGGCAGCCGACTTAAAAATAGGACAACGCCACTTGGAACGCAAATTCCTTTCAAACGTTGGATTAAGCCTGAAATTATTTTCAAGGATCATACGGTTCAATAACGCATTGCAACTTATCGAAAATAAGGATTTTAAAAGTTTTACCAATGTCGCCTATAACGGTGGTTTCTATGATCAAGCCCATTTTATAAAAGACTTCAAGTATTTTACAGGATTAAATCCAAAAAAATATTTTTCCGAAAATCTTGAAATGGCAAAATATTTCAATTTGGAATAGTAAAGTCGTTTTTTTACAATTTTTATTACTCGTTATTGTCCCATATTTGCTTTCAATAAACTAAATCAATCATTATGAAAAAAACCATCTATGCACTAACTGTCTTGGCAGCCATTGGAATCACTTCCTGTAAAGAAGCACACGATTCAAAATTACCTGCTGTTGAAGCTGCTCCAAAGACCTATACAGAAATAAAAAAGGCCGATTGGCTTACAGGCCGTTGGGAAAACAATTCCAAAGAAGGCAATCTATCTGAAATATGGACTAAAGAAAACGATTCGACTTTTCATGGAGAAAGTTATTTTGTCAAAAAAGGGAAAGACACTGTTTTTGGAGAAATCGTAAAACTATGGCAAAAAGAAAACCAATTGATTTATGAAGTAACCGTTCGAGGTCAAAATAATGAAAAACCGGTAGAATTTGCCCTGACAACCTCATCAGACAAACAACTTGTTTTTGAAAATCCGAAACACGATTATCCTAGCAAGATCACATACAATCATATTGGCAACGACAGCATTGTGGCTGAAATTTCCGGCATGAAAGACGGGAAGGCAATGTCTGAACAATTCCCGATGAAAAAAGTTCAATGAGTCTGTTAACGAACAAAAACAATAAAACAATCTAACATGGCACAAGTAAATCCTTACCTTACTTTTAATGGAGACTGTGAAGCAGCTTTCCTATTTTACAAATCCGTATTTGGCGGAGAATTTACATTTATCGGAAAATTTAAAGACATGCCTTCTGAGCAGCCACTTCCAGCAGGAACAGAAGATTTGATTATGCACGTTTCGTTGCCAATCAGCAAAGAAACAATACTTATGGGAAGCGATACGAGCGAAGCTTTCGGACAGCCGCCTGTTACCAAAGGAACTAATTTTTCAGTTTCCATCAATACGGACAGCGAAGCCGAAGCACAAAAGCTTTTCGATGGTCTTTCTAATGGCGGGCAAGTAACCATGCCTATGGAAAAAACCTTTTGGGGCGCATTCTTTGGTATGTTTGTAGACAAATTCGGCATCCTTTGGATGGTGAATTATGATTATGAGCAGAAATAAAAATCATAAGCCTCGCTAAGCGGGGCTTTTTTTGCCTTTTGCTTAGAAAAAAGTAAAGTATATTTGCGGCATCTTTTTAAAAACAACATGAAGCAACAAAAAATAAGAGGCCTACACCGTGACTTGGGCTATTTCTACATCGGATTGATTATCTCTTTTGCCTTTTCCGGAATATTAATGAATCACAGAGACAGCTGGCATCCAGAAAAATATACTGTCGAAACCAAAACCGTAACAGTAAAACTTCCTGCTGAAGAACTTATCAGTGAAAAATATGCCGAATCCCTGGGAAAAGAATGGGGTATTGACGACAAAATCAGACGCCACTCCATAAAAAAAGGAACTTTCAAAATTTCTTTTGAAAACCATGATGTCGAAATCGACATGAAAACCGGCAAAGGCGAAATTGTTGCTTTCAAAAAAACACCCATCATTAGCCAGGCTATGAAACTGCACAAAAACACTTCGGAATGGTGGATTTATTATTCTGATATTTTTGGCATTTCATTAATCGTAATTGCGGTTACCGGTGCCCTGATGATACCTTATGGAAAATTTACTTTCAAGAAAAGAGGCTGGAAACTTGCAGTAGCCGGCGTTGTATTTCCATTATTGTTTCTCTTCTTACTGAGCTAAAATAAAAAACCTCGTTTATTGCTAAACGAGTTTTTTTTTATTTTGATGAAGAATTAGTTTGAATTTTCTTCTGTCACTTGTTCTTTTACTTTTGGTGCCGGAGCTTCTTTTGAAACCAATCCTTTAGCCTGAAGCATGTTGTACCAGTTCAAAACCTTTTTGATATCTGACGGATACACTCTGTCCTGATCGTAATCCGGCAAAATCTCTAAGAAATACGCAGCCAATTTAGCGTTGTCTTCTTTGTGCGATAAAGCAGGACCGTTATCTTCTTTTACAGCAATGGCTCTCATTACTTCAACTAATGGTTTTTCCTGGTCATTTGTATATATAGAAATTTCTGAAAGCAGGCTTACATTGCTTCTCAAACCAACAGTAATTTTCTTTCCGTCAAGTAATGATTCAGCAACAAAACCAGTACGGGTTTGTAGTTTCAATGCGTAAAGTCCCGGCTTGCCAGAAATGGCTAATATTTTATCTAAATTCATTTTAAATATATTTTATTATTGAAATTAATTTGTTTCTTCTTATCTGCCTTTCTTGGCAATAAACTTCATTTTATAATCC
Source organism: uncultured Flavobacterium sp. (assembly GCA_964518395.1). Lineage (GTDB taxonomy): Bacteria > Bacteroidota > Bacteroidia > Flavobacteriales > Flavobacteriaceae > Flavobacterium. The sequence goes on along the minus strand of CAZFGA010000006.1, from coordinate 23,942 downwards.
GGGCGTGTTTTACCGTCCATAATATTCTGAAGTTTTTTCTTTATTAACTGTTTTTTCAGTGAAGATATTTTATCCGTGAATAAAATTCCTTCAATATGGTCATATTCGTGTTGAATTACCCTTGCAATCAATCCGTCGAATTCTTCTGTTTTCTTATTGAAATCCTCATCAAAATATTCGATTGTGATTCTTTCATTTCTGTAAACATCTTCACGAACTTCAGGTATACTTAGACAGCCTTCGTTAAAACCCCATTCCTCACCTTCTTCTTTAAGCATTTTTGGGTTGATGAAAGTACATTTAAAACTTTTCAGTTGTTCACGTTCTTCTTCCTCTATATCTTCATCGTCACTGAACGGTTCTGTATCTATAATAAACATGCGAATACTAAGACCCACTTGAGGCGCTGCAAGACCTACTCCATAGGCATTATACATCGTCTCATACATGTCTGCAATGGTCTGCTTCAGGTTAGGATAATCCTGCGGCACTTCCTCACCTACTTTTCTTAAAACCGGATCGCCATATCCTATAATTGGTAAAATCATTTCTTTTGTATTGAATTATAAAGAATTAGCAGAACTTCTGCAAAATCAGTGGGCAAAAATAGTGAAAAAAGATCACAGATGGTAATCTTTTAATAACATCGAAAGCGTTAAATCTTTATTTTTTTAATTCCGAAAATGTTTATCAATTCCTATCTTTGCTAGTAACCGCTTCACGATGATTCAGAAAGTCCGAAATTTTACCGACAGTACTAATTTTTCCAATGCACTAAAAGTGACTTTGGCATCTGCTATTCCGGTTCTTTTGTTCTCTTACACCGGCAATTTTCAGATTGGTTTTAATATTGCCTTGGGTGCTTTTTTGACATATCCGAGCGATATTCCCAGCAACAGAAAACACCGTATAAATGGTATTTTAGTAGCCGCACTGATTGTGGCAGGAAACAATCTGGTTGTTAACCTGCTCTATCCGCAGCCATGGATATTGTATCCGGCTATGGCGGCAATGATTTTCTTTTTTTCCATGATTTCGGTTTACGGACAACGAGCAACGCAAGTCTCCTTTTCGGCACTCTTATCTATATGTCTTGCTTTTGGCCACATTCACGAAGGATGGGAAATGCTTCAATATTCAGGATTGATGCTTGTAGGAGGTTTGTTCTATCTTCTCATATCACTGACATTTAATTATATCCGACCGCATCGTTATATTGAGCTGCAGGTTGCAGAATGTTTGCGACTAACCTCAAAATACATGAAACTGCGTGGGGACTTATGGAAAATTGATTCGCCTCGTGAAAAAATCATCGAAAAGCAGTTGTATCTTCAGGTAGAGCTCAATACGATTCATGAAAATCTTAGGGAAATTTTAATCCGAAACCGAAGCCACTCCAATGGTACTTCAGACCAGACACGTAAGCTGACACTGGTTTTTATATCCTTATTGGAAATTCTTGAACTGGCATTATCGACTTCTTTTGACCACAATAAGCTTCATCAAAAATTTGCCGACCATCCAAAAGTCCTGGCTACCTACCAGAATCTGGCTTATAATCTGGCCTCAACATTAAAAGCCATTTTCAAGAGTTTGGAAAACCATAAAAAATATGTTCCAAAGCATGCACTACTAAAAGATCTTGAAGCGTTGGAGAATGTAATCTCAGACTACGAACAGGAGCTTGGAAAAGAAAAGGCTTCAGAAGGCGTCTGGATGCTTTCCAATATGCTGCATTATGCGGAAAAGCAGATTGAAAAAATTAAAATTGTTGAACGTGCCTTTATGCCGAACTTCAACAGCAACGATTATAGAGGAAGAGACAAGAATCTTGACAAATTAATGACTCCTCAATATTATCCTTGGAGTACATTCCGTGAAAACCTTAGTTTTTCGTCAACAATCTTCCGCCATTCGTTACGATTGACGGCCACGATTATGATCGCTTTTTTGCTGGGAAGTCTTTTTCCGTTTCAAAATGTATATTGGATCCTGCTAACCATAGTGGTGATCATGCGCCCTGGTTATGGATTAACAAAAGAGCGTTCTTTTCATAGAATTATTGGAACTGTTGCTGGCGGACTGATTGCATTTGCCATATTGCTAGTTATTCATAATCACATCATTATTGGTGCTCTGGCTATTACCTCAATGATTTTAGGTTTTACCTTTACCTCTATAAATTATAAGGTAGGCGCTACTTTCGTAACCATTTATGTGGTTTTTGTTTATGGAATCATCACGCCAAATATTAACGATGTAATCCAATACCGTATTCTGGATACTGTTGTGGGTGCAGGACTTGCCTTTTTGGCTAATTATTTCTTCTGGCCTTCATGGGAATTCATGAGCCAGCCAATTTATATTAAAAAATCTATCGAGGCCAATCGCGATTACCTCAACGAAATTTCTCTTTTTTATAACAACAAAGGCGAAGTAACCACATCGTATCGAATTGCGCGAAAAAATGCTTTCATTGAAGTGGGTAACCTGATGGCTTCTTTCCAACGTATGAGCCAGGAGCCAAAATCCAAGCAGAAACAGGTGCAGCAGGTATACAAACTTGCTGTTTTGAATCATACTTTGCTTTCTTCTTTGGCTTCTTTAGGAACGTATATCCAAACCCATAAAACAAGTCAGGCATCGGAAGCCTTTAATGTGGTGGTTCAAACTGTAACCAAGAATCTGAATTATGCCATCACTTTTGCTGATTTAGAACTTTCAGGCACACTGGCCCATGCTGAACCAAATGAAGATCTGGCTATGCGTTTCACAGAATTAAAGAATATGCGCGCCAAGGAATTGAAAGAAGCGCATCTTTCTGAAGATGAAGAATTCCAACTCAAAATGCAGGAAGCCCAGTTGGTTATCGAACAGCTTGTGTGGCTGACCAATCTTTCGGAAAGCATTGTAAAAGCTGCCAAACTTCTGAATCAGACCAAATAAAAAAGCCCGAAATTCGTAAATTTCAGGCTTTTATGATTTCTTTATTATTTCTATTACAGCGTATCTAATTTTAAAACTTTAGCAGAATGCTCCCTAACTTGTTGCAACAAAGCTTCATTATCATTTAATGAAGTTCCGTAAGAAGGGATCATTTCTTTTAATTTTTCCTGCCATGCTGTTGATTTTTCATGTTCTGAAAAACATCTTTGGATCAAGTCAAGCATAATTGAAACGGCTGTTGAAGCTCCGGGTGATGCCCCTAATAATACAGCCAAAGAACCATCGCCCGCTGTCACAACCTCAGTACCAAATTCCAATACTCCTCCTCCGTTCTCGCCTTTTTTAATAACTTGAACTCGCTGTCCGGCAGTTTCTAAAACCCAGTCCTCCATCTTTGCATCCGGAAGATATTCTTTCAATGCTTCGAGCCTGTCTTCAGGAGACTGACGTACCTGATCAATCAGGTATTTTGTAAGCGGCAGGTTATGAAATCCAGCCGAAAGCATTGGGATCAGGTTATTTGGTTTTATGGAAAGCGGCAAATCCAAATACGATCCGTTTTTCAGGAATTTAGTTGAAAACCCGGCATATGGCCCAAATAATAAGGCTTTTTTGCCATCAATCATTCGTGAATCAATATGCGGAACTGACATAGGTGGAGCTCCCACAGAAGCCTTGCCGTATACTTTGGCATTATGCTTTGCAATTATATCTTCGTTGACACATTTCAACCATTGTCCGCTAACCGGGAAACCTCCAAAACCGTCTCCTTCCGGAATGCCTGCTTTTTCGAGCAACGGTAACGAACCACCTCCTGCGCCGATAAAAACAAATCTTGTATTAACTTTAGTTTTATCTCCCGTTTCAAGATTTTTGACTTTTATCTGCCATCTTCCATCCTCTCTCTTTTTCAGGCTCTTTACTTCATGGTGAAATTTCATACTTACGCCATCCAACGTCTTAAGATAATTAAAGATGTTTCGTGTAAGTTCGCCAAAATTTACATCCGTTCCAATTTTCATAAAAGTAGCAGCAATCAAAGATTTTGGACTTCTGCCTTCCATTACTAATGGCATCCAGGAACGTATCTTATCCTTGTCTTCTGAATATTCCATGCCTTTGAAAAGACTGAAGTGCTGAAGTGCATCGTATCTTTTTTTCAAGAAATCCACATTCTCTTCGCCCCAGACAAAACTCATGTGCGGAATGCTCTTGATAAAATTTTCAGGATTGGAAATCAGTTTTTTCTCAATCAGATACGCCCAAAATTGTTTTGAAACTTCAAAAGATTCGGCAATTTTTACCGCTTTTTTAGTGTCAATTTCTCCATTTGGAAGTTCTGGAGTATAGTTTAGCTCACAAAAAGCAGAGTGTCCGGTTCCGGCATTATTCCATGCGTCAGAACTTTCGGCTGCTGCCATATCGAGCCTTTCATAAATTTCAATTTTAATGCTGGGATTCAGTTCTTTAAGCAAAAGACCTAAAGTGGCACTCATGATTCCGGCGCCGATTAGAACCACATCCGTTTCAGTGTGTAAAGTTGTAGTTGCCATCACAAAAAATTTTGTCGTGCAAAGATACTTTGAAAGAAGTAAAAAACTTTGTTATTTATATCAATTTTAAATTACAAAAAGTTTTTTTGACAAAATAAAAATAAAACCTAGAAATTTTTTCTGGATAAGTAATCCTGAAGCATTATTGTTGCCGAAATCTCATCAATCAGCGCTTTATTTTGACGTTGTTTCTTTTTTAACCCACTATCAATCATGGTCTGGAATGCCATTTTTGATGTAAAACGCTCATCAACCCTCTCAAATGGCAGGTCAGGAAAATTATTTTTAAATTTTTCCACAAAAGCTTCGATCAGTTTTGCACTTTCAGACGGTGTATAATCCATCTGTTTGGGTTCACCAATCAAAACCCTTTCTACTTTCTCTTTTGCAAAGTAATCTTTAAGAAAAGTGATTGCTGTTTCTGAAGGAATAGTTGTCAGTCCGGATGCAATAATCTGCATCTCGTCCGTAACCGCAATTCCGGTTCGTTTTAGTCCGTAGTCTATGGCTAGTATCCTTGGCATTTTAATTTTTCTTATTTTCTGAAATTATTTTTCTAAGCCTGGTTAGTTCACCATTCATATTAAAACAGTCTGCAATTGCTTTTTTATTTGAAAAGCTATACAATCCACACTTAAAACAAATTTTGGCCATTCCTGTTTCTTCCTTATTCTTTTTAAAAATAAAGATATCTCTGTAAATAGGTTCACAACCTGCCATAGAAATTTCGTCACATTTCTTTTCTGCAAAGACTTGTGTTCTCAGCTCTTCATAATACTTAGAATTGATTATATTTTCTTCTTTATCAACAGATTTAATAGCTTCTTTGAACTTTATTTTTTCTTCTTGTGTTCCGGGACAAGGCTCTCTTAACAAAAATTCAAATATTTTACCTTTTTCAGAAATTGTATCCGCTAAAATCAGATCATAATATTCATTTTCGTCAATTGGAATCTGATAATGTATAATTTCATCAAAATCGAAAAAAGGCTTATTTTGGGTTATCTTTTTATTAATATCTTCCTGAGATTCATAAGACGAATTTTCTTCTTTCTTACAAGAAATTGTCAAAAACACTACTAATAATGGAACCAATATTCTCATAAAGCAAAAATTAGATTGTCCAAAATTACATTTTTAATTTTCCTAATCTCAAAAGCATCGGAAAAACAACTGTTTTATTACCTGCTTCCCAAGTAATCCCTAACTCTTTACGAATCAAATCGATTGGATTTTCGTTGTTATGTGCTTTGTAATGTTCTACTGCCGACCATGTTTCGAGATAACCTATAAGCTGCTCGAAAGTCCATGTAAATTTATTCTGAAAATGAAGTGTTTCTAGTTCTTTAAACGGAAAAGGAATCGTCTGGTAATTTTCATCCAGATATTTTCGTTCAGTATCCCAAAACGGACCTACAATATTGTAATAAAAATCAGAAAGTATTTTATCTGACTCAGGATTGGTACGGAAAAGTCCATAACCAAGTATTGCAAAAATTCCGTCGGGTTTTAATATGCGATACACTTCCCCATAAAATTGGTCAAAATCAAACCAATGGATTGCCTGGGCTACAGTGATTAGGTCAAATTGCTTGTCATGGAAATCTGTTTTTTCAGCAGGAAGTTTTTTATAAATTACATTTAGCAACCGTTTGGCATGAAGCAATTGGTTTTCGCTTATATCTGTTGCATATACCGTTTCAAAATATTCGGATAGCAATTGGGCAACTTGCCCATTTCCTGTCGCTACATCCAAAGCCATTTCTCTCGATTCTGTAAAAGAAACGATATGTTCTATGAGCTCCGACGGATAGGAAGGTCTGAACTTAGAATATTCCGAAGCCTGATTTGAAAAATTATCTTTCATGTGAAATAAGGTGTTTTACAAATTTACGTAAAATGGTTATAACTTTTTCCAAACCCTGCCGAGTTTCCCACCCTTAACCTTGCCAGAGTTTGAAACTCTGGCAGGGTTGGGATTGGAGTTGGAAACTAAAAAAACATATCTTTGCTGAAAATCAAATTTTATGAGCACTTTGCAGACAATTATAGAGCAGGCATGGGAAAATAGAGCACTGCTTCAGGAAGAAACAACAACAAAAGCAATCCGCGAGGTTATTGAATTGTTAGACAGCGGAAAGTTACGCGTAGCTGAACCGATTGCAAACGGATGGCAAGTCAACGAATGGGTAAAAAAAGCTGTTGTAATGTATTTCCCTATTCAAAAAATGGAGACTCTTGAAGCCGGAATCTTTGAATACCACGACAAGATGCCTTTGAAAAGAGGTTATGCTGAGAAAGGAATCCGTGTTGTTCCTAATGCTGTGGCTCGCCATGGAGCTTATATTTCAAGTGGTGTAATCTTAATGCCTAGCTATGTCAATATTGGTGCTTATGTAGATGAAGGAACAATGGTTGATACTTGGGCTACTGTGGGCAGCTGTGCTCAAATTGGCAAGAATGTACACTTGAGTGGTGGTGTAGGAATTGGCGGTGTTTTAGAACCATTGCAAGCAGCTCCGGTAATTATTGAAGATGGTGCTTTTATCGGTTCAAGATGTATCGTCGTAGAAGGTGTTCGTGTTGAAACCGAAGCGGTTCTTGGTGCGAATGTATGCCTAACAGCTTCTACAAAAATTATTGATGTGACTGGTGACGAACCTGTAGAAATGAAAGGTGTTGTACCTGCACGTTCCGTTGTGATTCCTGGTAGTTATACCAAGAAATTTGCTGCTGGTGAATTTCAGGTTCCTTGCGCTCTGATTATCGGAAAAAGAAAACCTTCTACGGATTTGAAGACTTCCCTAAACAACGCGCTAAGAGAATACGACGTAGCTGTATAATTATAAATTGAGAATTAGGAATTATGAATTTTAGAGGGACTTGCCCATCGTAATTCATAATTCCTAATTTGTAATTATCTAAAGATTCCTTGTTCGATGAAGAAAATACTTGTGATTCAGCAAAAAATGATTGGCGATGTTTTGGCCAGTTCTATTCTTTGCAATAATTTGAAAACTATCTATCCGGATGCGCAGATTGATTATCTGATCTACCCTTTTACTAAGCCGGTAGTAGAAAACAATCCAAATATTAACCATCTGTTGCTTTTCAAGGATGAATTTCGCAAGAGCAAAAAAGCGCTGCTTCGTTTTCTGGTTTCTATCCGAAAAGAAAAATATGATGCCGTTATTGACGCCTATGGAAAACTCGAGAGTAATCTTGTCGTGGGTATGTCTGGTGCGAAAAAGAAAATTGGATTTCACAAGTCGTATACCAACTTTTTATATACTGATACGTTTAAAGCACAGTCAAAACCAAAGACTTCAGCCGGTTTGGCTATCGAAAACAGAATGCTGTTATTACAGCCTTTCTCTAAGGAGGTTTCTCTCGACAATCGCCCTAAAATATTCTTGACAGAAGAAGAAATTAAAAACGGAAAAGATATCTTAATCCGAAACAATATTGATTTCTCAAACAAAATCTACATGATAGGCGTTTTAGGAAGTGGCCATAATAAAACCTATCCTTTTCCTTATATGGCTAAACTATTGGACGCCATAGTTGCCAAAACCAATGCTACGCTCCTATTCAACTATATGCCTTCGCAATTGGAAGAAGCAAAAAAGATATTTGAATTGTGCCTGCCGGAAACTCAAAAAAACATCCGAGTTGATATAGTTCCCGGAAATATCCGTGAATTCTTATCGATAACCTATCACTGTAATGCACTAATCGGCAATGAAGGCGGTGCCGTAAATATGGCCAAAGCTTTATTCAAACCTACATTTACAATATTTTCTACCTGGATAAAAAAGGAAGCATGGAGTGCCTTTGAAGATGGTACTCACCTCGTTTCTGTACATCTTAAAGATTTCAAACCGGAACTATATGGTGAGAAATCTGCAAAAGAAATGAAAAACCAGGCCTTGAAATTGTACGAGTCTTTTACACCGGAACTTATTCTTCCGGAACTCAATAACTATTTGGAGAGAAACTAATTGGAGTCTATCCCTATTGGTGTCTTGATGACCTTATTTTTTCGGGTATTTTCACGAATGGCAAAATTCTTTTTCCAGGTTGCTTCGTTCACATAGCCTCTTGCATGGTCCAAATGAACTACAATGGCGCTGTAGCGGATTTGTTTTGACTTCAATCCTTTGTTAAAAAGCCTCTCGCCCAGTTCCCGATCCTGTCCGCCATATTGCATTTCCTGATTAAAGCCATTAATGGCAACCAAATCGTCTTTCCAGCCGGAAGCATTATGTCCGTTCCAGGTAGCTTTTGTAGGCGTAATAAAATTCAGGAATTTTGCCCATCCGCCTGAAGCAGATAATTTTGTGTTTTTAAATGACTTTTTAAGACCTCTATTAACCAGCCATTTCACATCAAAACAATTTTGGTGCAGTATATCGTTTTTTGTGATAGCCTGAGAAATGTTCATTGGAAGCATAAAATAACCACCCGAAAGGAAGTAGCCTCTTTCACGATAGTGAAGATGTGTTGCTATAAAATCTTTTCTCGGAATGCAATCACCGTCAGTAAAAATAAGATAATCAGTAGTAGAAGCAACGATTGCCTTATTTAGTATTTGTGACTTTTGAAAACCGTTGTCTTCCTGCCAAACGTGAATCAATGGCATTGAAATTTGCGGTCTTAAAGTGTCTAGTAATTCTTTTGTTTTGGGCTTTGACCCATCATCAGCAATAATGATTTCAAAATTGAGTTCGGTTTGCACACTAAATCCCCATATAACTTTTTCAAGCCATTCTTCAGAATTATAGGTACTCATTATTACGGATGCTTTCATAATCTACTTTAAATGCGAAAAATTATTTCCAGAAAAACAGTTTTTTCTTGATACGCTTCTTTCTATAGAATCTGTTTCTAAAAGATTCTGTTTCCACTATCATCATTTTCAAGATTTCCTCATAAGGCCTGCCGTAAAGCTTTGCGTATTCATCACTCATCACTTCCACCAATTCTCTTTTTGGAGTAAGCTTGGATAAATTGACAATACGTTGCTTCAATGTCATCGATTTATGAAACTGCATTCTGTTCAGATCAACCAAAAAGAAATCATATTTCCCTTCACCATTTTTTTTAATCAGCGTATTTCCAGGTGTATGATCCAAAAATTCAATTCCATTTTCATGCAAGTTAAATGAAAACTGGATAAACTGGCGCAGAATAGTCTCATGATCAGGATAATTCAAATCGGTTGTCAGTTCTCTAAACGTCAAATCTGCATTCAGCTGTTCGCTGATATAGTAGCTGTCATAAAGAACATTTTTAAAATTTTCAAAATAAGCAATCGGCTGCGGGGTTCCTATTCCTTTTTCCAATAGAATATTGGCAAATTCAAAAGAACGTCTCGCTTTTGAGCGTCTAAAAAATTTATAGGCTACCTGATTGACAAAATTAGGAATCTTAAAAGATTTGATATTCAATGTAATCCCATCTAATTCAAAGAGTCTAATTTTGTTACGCTTACCGTCAACAAACAAAATACCTTTAGCCTCAAAGTTAGCAATACAGTCTTTTATTGCTTCTTTCCGGTGTAAGAATTTTGGATTGTAAACTTCGTGCATTTATGGTTTTCTTATTTTGTTCACAAAAGTAACCATTTTCGATTTTAGAGTTCAAATAATTAATTTAATTTTACAAAAAAATTGCCGAAAGGTTAATTAGCAACTGATAAATGTTTAAACACTATCTAATTACTAGGTTTAATCTAAGAAATCCTGATTGGAACGTTACTAAAAATAACGAAACCTTACTGACAGATGAATGGATGGAAGACAGAATGTGGCTCTTCGAGAGTTTCTGTTTCCCATCTGTAGCTGCACAGACTAATAAGGATTTTAACTGGCTTATATTTTTCGATACTACAACACCTGAAAAATATAAAAACGCCATTACAAACCTCATTTCAGATAAAGCAAACATCAAAGCTTTTTACATTGACGGAATGCCTGAGTTTTATCCGGCTATTCAGCAGTTTATTTCAACGGATTCACAAGATGTTCCTTTTTTGATTACTTCAAGGATCGACAATGATGACTGCATTCATAAAAATTTCATCAATGAAGTACAAAGCAAATTCAAGTCACAAGAATACCAGGCTGTTGATGTCATTGAAGGTTATTCACTTCAGGTAAAGCCGCGCTATATTCTAGGCAAAAAGGAGCATATTTTCAATCCATTTATTAGTCTGATTGAAAAGAATGAAAATCCAAAAACCGTTTGGTTTAATGACCATACACTTTGGAAAAAAGAAACCCGTATCACTCAAATTACCGGCAAACGTTTATGGATGTCAATCATTCATGAAAAAAATAAGGTAAATGAATTTGACGGCTACGACAATGTAAAATGGGGCGACATCAATAACGATTTCATTGTTTCGAAAAAAATGAACAGTCTTATTGAAAAAGAACTGATTCCTTATAAAAATTGGATCTTACTAAGCTTAAAAAACCGATTGTATGTAAAATTGGTTCTCTTAAGCAAAAAGATAAAAAAGGCATTGGGCGTTTATAAAATAAAATAATCCCTGTTTGAGGTTATACCCTCCTTAAAACACCTCACTTTTATTCTCAGAATTTATTTTAGTATTGTAATTATTTTTTACTTTTTTACTGCTTAAATCTTGACATTGAATAGAAACAACTTTAAAAAACCATCATAAATAATTGATTTTCAATTTAATTAAGATTTTTTTAACATATTACATATGTCACTTGTTTCTTCCATCTAAAAAAACTTATCTTTGCGCAAAATCAATTTTTTACAAGCATTTTGCAAGCAATATTGAGAATTGAAGCAATCAACATTTCGGCAAAAAAAACAAAAACAAAATAGGGTTAATACTTTCCTATTGCAAATCGACATAAAGAAATAGATGAAAATTGCATTGATTAGTTTTGACAATTGGGGTTTGAATGAAGGAATTGCTAAAGTCTTAAAACAAGAAGGTCACACTGTGCACCATATTGATTTTCACAATTTCATATACAAATACCCTAGTTTTTATTATAAAATTTATAATTCTTTCCTAAAAGTTTTCTTCAAAAAGAACATAAAGAATATCTATTATGGGAAAGAAATCATCAAACGCTTGGAGAAGATTGGCGAAAAGCAGGATTTGATTCTGACCATTAAGGGTGACTTCATCGATAAAAGATACCTGAAAAATTTAAAAAACTATACGGAAAAGTCAATTGGTTTTTTTAATGACAGTGCGACTCGTTGTCCAAAAATAAAGAACGTTGCTTCTGCATTTGATCAGACATTTTCTTTTGAAAGGGAAGATTGTGAAAAATTAGGCTTAAAATTCGCTCCCAACTGGATTTATGAGGAAAATAGAAATAGTAATAGTGGACCTTTTGAGTATAAAATTTTTAATATTTGCTCTAAAGACAAAAGACTTCCTGTCCTCTCAAAAATCATTACTGAATTAAAGTCGAAACAGATAGAACACAAGATTATTGTTTTGAGCAAAGACACTGAATGTCCAAAAAGCGAAATCGAGTTTTTCTTTGAAAAAATTACATTAGAAGAAATCTCTAAATTTATCGAAAAATCCAAAGCCCTCTTAGACATCAAAAGAGACGGTCAATTTGGACTAACATTCAGAATTTTTGAAAGTATTGGGTTAGAAAAGAAATTAATAACCACAAACCCTGATATTATAAATTATGATTTTTACAATCCTAATAATATCCTGGTTATAGACGAAAAGAATCCTGTCATCCCTATTTCTTTTTTTGAAAGCGAATATGAAAAGCTTCCAGAAGAAATCTACCAGAAATATACTTTAAAAGGCTGGATTCAAAATGTTTTATTTCATAAATAGATAAGTAGTTATGTCACTAAAAAAAGACTTCTCGAAATTCAAACATCAGCTTAAAAGCTTTGTTTCACGTGGCCACCATAAATCTTTCAAAAAAAAATATTTTAAACAGCATTATTCCGATACAAAAAAACTGATCCTCTTTTTTGTTCCCTCCGGAACAGACAGGATCAATGGCGGTATTTTGTCAATATGCACTATTTCCAACATTGTCAAGAAATTAAAAGACATTCACGGATGTGATGTAGTTGCCAGTTTTTTACCCGGAAAAAGCGAAACCGACTATCAATACAGAAAGTTTTCAAATGAGATGATCATTTATACTTTCAAAGAAATTGAGCATTATTTTGACGCTCTTGATTTTGCTGAAATCCATATTCCTGATGTAATGATTTCGGCTTTCAATAAAGGGAATAAGCGAATGGCTCCATTTTTCAGATGGACAGAAAAAATAAAAGATGTAAAAATCAATCTGCTCAACCAGAATGATCTTTTTATGCCGCCGATTGAAAAAATCGACAATGTCAAAAAAATGTTTCCAAACATAACTATGACAATGGCTCACAAGCGTTATGCGACTCAAGAAAAGAGAAATTATTACGGAGTTCCGCTTCATCTTTTTTCAGCATGGCTGAGTCCAACTCCATACCAAAGAAGAGCTTTTAACGAGAAAGAGAATCTAGTAATCTATTCTCCTGATAAAATCCAATGGGTTCCCAATTCAAGTACCTTAACAAAAGAGGGAATCCTGGCAAACCTAAAAGCCAAACTACCGCATTATACCTTTGTTGAAATCAAAAACATGAAGTATGACACCTATAAGGATTATGCTTCGAGAGCCAAATTTGTTATTACTTTTGGTGAAGGATTAGATGGTTATCTTATAGAAACTATTTTCTCAGGAGGGATTTCATTTGCAGTTTATAATGAAATTTTCTTTACTGAGGACTTTAAAAACCTGCCTACATTATATTCCTCATTTGATGAAATGAATGAAAAAATAGCTGGCGATATTAAACATTATGACAACCCTGAAACTTTTAAAGAGTATCAGGACAAACTAGACATCATTGTTAACAAATTATACAGTTTTAACATGCTTGAAAATAACATAAAGCAGTATTATTTGCATAACTTTGATTTTAAATAATCAAAATGATAAACGTAACACAGACATTTCTACCACCACAAAGCGAATATAACAACCTGGTTAAAAGAGCTTGGGATAGTTTGTGGCTTACAAACAGAGGCGAACTGACTCTGGAATTGGAAAAAAAGCTGAAAGAAAAACTGAATATTGATTCTATTTTAATCACTAATAATGGTACAGTTCCATTACAAATTGCCTTAAAGCTTTTAGGCAAAGGAGGAGAAATTATTACGACACCTTTCTCATACGTAGCTACAACTTCGGCTATTGTCTGGGAAAATTGCGAACCTGTTTTTGTGGATATCCATCCGGAATATCTGACAATAGACGAAACTAAAATAGAAGCAGCAATAACTCCAAGAACAACGGCCATTCTCGCCACTCATGTTTTTGGAAATCCCTGTCATATTGAAGCAATCGAAGCTATTGCCAAAAAACACAATCTAAAAGTCATTTACGATGCTGCCCATTGTTTTGGTGTAGAATATAATAACAAGTCTCTTTTTGATTTCGGTGATGTGAGTACGTGTAGTTTCCATGCAACAAAATTATTCCATACCGGTGAAGGCGGTGCGCTTTTCTGTAAAGACAAAGATCTTTTCCATAAATTATATTATAGCCATAATTTTGGACATAACGGACCGTTGGATTTTCATGGCTTAGGAATTAATGCTAAGATTTCAGAACTTCAGTCCGCTATGGGATTGGCCGTTTTGCCTTACATCGATACCATTCTTGCTGAACGAAAAAAAGTGGTAGATTTTTATGCTGCCAATTTAAACTTTTCAAACTTGCAAAGTTTGAAGATTCGTGAAAACACAAAATGGAATTATAGCTATTATCCGATAATTTTGGATTCTGAAGAAACGTTGTTAAAAGTCCAAAAAGCATTAAACGAAAATAAAATTTTCCCAAGAAGGTATTTTTATCCTTCTCTAAATACGGTTAATTTTATAAAAAATACAGAAATGCCTATTTCAGAATCTATTTCGGAAAGAGTATTATGTCTTCCTTTATATGTGGGACTAAAAACAGAAGATTTAGAGCGAATTACTTCTATAATCAATCAGAATATATGATAATTATTGGAGCGAAAGGTCATGCAAAAGAGGTTTTCGACATAGTAACCGTCGATAAGCCAGACTCTTTTTATTTTTTTGATAATGTCAGCACTGACCTAGAAGACTCTTTATTTTCTTATCCAATTTTAAAAACTACCGAAGAAGCTCAATCCATACTTGAAAAAAATCCCGATTTCATACTAGGACTCGGGAATGTATTTAGCAGAAATAAAGTTTACAATCTATTTTTAGGATACAATGGAAGGCCAGCCTCAGCAATAGCCCAAAATGCAATCATTAGCAAAAGTGCTATTTTGGGAAATGGGCTCAACATTATGCCTTTTGCCTTTATATCTGCTGACACCGTAATTGGGAACGGCTCACTTATAAACGCCTATGCCGGCATTCATCATGATTGCAAGATTGGCGAATTTGTAGAAGTATCGCCTGGGGCAAAAGTTTTAGGCAACTGCGAAATTGGTGCTTTTACAACCATTGGTGCCAATGCTACGATTTTACCTAAACTCAAAATTGGAAAAAATGTAACCATAGGAGCCGGTACTGTTGTAACAAAAGATATTGAAGACAATGCTGTTGTTGTTGGAGTTCCTGGAAAAATAATTAAATATAACGATTCAAAAATATGAACGAAGAAGTTCACAAAGCATACGAAGTCATCAAAGAAGGTGGTATTATTCTCTATCCTACGGAAACAGTCTGGGGAATTGGATGTGACGCAACCAATCCTGATGCCGTAGCAAAAATTTATGCCTTAAAGCAGCGAGAAGAATCAAAATCGATGATTGTGCTGATGAATGGCGAAAGAATGGTATACAATGTATTCAAAGATATTCCTGAAGTGGCCTGGCAAATTTTAGATCTTTCTGAAAAACCAACCACGCTGATTCTGGATAATCCCAGAAATATTGCGAAGAATTTAATCGCATCAGACAATACATTAGGCATGAGAATCGTAAAAGAACCTTTCTGTTATAAGCTGTTGGAACGCATGAAAAAACCATTGGTTTCAACCTCGGCCAACATTTCCGGAATGCCTACTCCTATAAATTACAAAGAAATTAGCCCCGAGATTTTAAAGGGCGTTGACTATATCGTAAATTTGCAGCAAGAAAAGATGACCGGAAAGCCTTCTGCTATTATCAAACTGACTTCTGACAGTCAGGTGAAAATAATCCGAAAATAGCAATTGGTTACAGTTCTCAGAACTTTAAGCATAATTAATGAAAGACAAAACTTCATATAAAGAAGCAGTAAATAGTAAAATATTCCACGTAATCGCGCAGGCTTCCAAAGAGCTTAATATTGACAGTTATGTTATTGGAGGATTTGTACGTGATTTGCTTTTAAACAGAAAATTTAAAAAAGACATTGACATTGTTGCCGTTGGAAGCGGTATCGAACTCGCATTGAAGGTTTCTGAATTGCTTCCAAAAAAACCAAAAGTTCAGGTTTTTAAAACATACGGAACTGCGATGCTTCGCTTTGAAGATACCGAAATTGAATTTGTAGGTGCAAGAAAAGAGTCGTATCATTTTGAAAGCAGAAATCCGGTAGTAGAAAACGGAACGCTGGAAGACGACCAAAACCGTAGGGATTTTACCATAAACGCTTTAGCTATTTCACTAAATGAAGCCAATTTTGGGGAACTTGTTGATCCTTTTAACGGATTATCAGACCTGGAACTCAAAATTATAAAAACCCCACTCAATCCGGATATTACTTTTTCTGACGATCCGCTTCGTATGATGCGCGCCGTTCGCTTTGCTGCACAATTAAATTTTGACATTGAGGAAGAATCGCTCAAGGCAATCGAACGAAACAGAGAAAGGATCAGGATTATTTCTGGCGAGCGTATTGTTGACGAATTGAATAAAATACTAATGACAGATAAGCCTTCTATCGGCTTCCTATTGCTGCATCAAACCAAACTCCTGCATATAATACTTCCTGAATTGACAGCACTTGAAGGTGTTGACGAATCAGAAGGACAAACTCATAAAGACAATTTTTATCATACGCTGGAAGTTGTGGATAATATCGCACCTAATACGGACGATGTATGGCTTCGATGGTCAGCACTGCTCCACGATATTGGAAAAGCACCTACAAAACGTCACCATAAAAAAAATGGATGGTCGTTTCATGGCCATGAGTTCGTTGGCGGAAAAATGGTCAAAAAACTATTTGAAAGGCTGCATATGCCATTAAACCATAAAATGAAATACGTTTCTAAAATGGTAATGATGAGCTCACGTCCCATTGTATTGTCACAGGATATCGTGACCGATTCCGCCGTAAGAAGGCTTGTTTTTGATGCCGGAGAAGATATAGAAGACCTGATGGTTTTATGTGAGGCCGACATCACTACAAAAAATCCGAATAAATTCAAAAAATACCATAATAATTTCAAGATTGTACGCCAAAAGATCGTAGAAGTTGAAGAACGCGATCATGTGAGGAAATTCCAGCCGCCAATTTCCGGAGAAGAAATCATGGAAACATTTGGCTTAAAACCCGGAAGAGAAATCGGCATCTTGAAAGAAGCCATTAAAGAAGCTATTCTTGAAGGTGAGATTCCTAACGAATATCAGCCTGCCTATGATTTCATGCTTAAGAGAGCCGAAAAATTAGGATTGCAAAAAATAGCAAAATAGGCTTTACAGCCCAACTTGAATTCAAACTAACTAAAAATGAAAAAATATTTCCGCACCATTACCAAAACAGCCCTAATCCTGGTTTATTTGGTAATCATTGCCGGTGCTCTGGTTCGAATGACCGGTTCCGGAATGGGATGTCCTGACTGGCCAAAATGTTTCGGCTATTATATTCCTCCAACAGATATTTCTGAACTTACCTGGTCGCCTGAGCGCGAATTCAAAAAAGGACAGGTTATCATCAGAGGCGAAAAGCTGCTTGTTGCACAGGAAGATTTTAAATCGGGTAACCAATTTGAAGAAAACCATTGGCAGGTGTATACAAAACATGATTATGCTTCGTTTAATCCAACGCATACATGGGTAGAATACATCAATCGTTTGTTTGGTGCCTTGGCCGGACTAGCCTGTTTTGTTATGGCTATATTTTCGTTTAGCCTATGGAAACAAAGCAAAAAAATAACCCTGCTTTCATGGCTGGTTGTCTTTTTAATGGGCTTCCAGGCGTGGTTGGGAGCAACGGTTGTTTACTCCGTATTAAATCCGGTAAAGATTACGATTCATATGGTTATGGCGCTGTTCATCGTATGTATTATTTTGTATATCCTAAATCTGGCCAAGCCAAAAACGGCTACACTTTTAAAATTTGACAAAGTTTTTGACAGTGTTCTCATCATTTCCCTAATATTGACATTGACCCAGATAATCTTAGGAACTCAAGTACGTCAATTTGTTGATGAACAGGTTAAGATTTATGGTTATGACGCCATGCATAAAATTCTTGAAGATCCTATTATCGGTTTTTATTTCCATAGGACTTTTTCATTCGTAGTCTTATTAATCAACGTAATTCTGATTACCCGAAACAACAAGCTACAGCTCGGTTTCAAAAAAATCAATTGGGTTATGTGGCTTCTGGGTATTGAGATTCTTTCGGGAATTGTAATGTATTGGTATGATTTCCCATTCGGTTCACAAACCATACATCTTGTTATTGCATCACTTTTATTTGGAACGCAATTTTACCTAATTTTAGAAAGTAAAAACAGAGAAATAAAATAACATCTATGAAACAGCCCTTTTTAGTTATTTGCAGTTGTCTTTTGGTAACAACACTCGCTTTAGGCCAAAAAAAAAAATCAACATCCGATAAAGACCTGATAACAATCTGCAAAACCTGGGGACTGTTAAAGTACTATGATCCTGTTGTTTCAAGTGGAAAAATAGATGCCGACTCCTTATTGGTTTCAGCTTTAGAACAAAAATTTCCTGCTGAAAAAACGATAGCAATCTGGATTGATTTCCTGAAAAGCAAAACATCATCTAAGACTTCTGAGGTAGTATCTTGCAACGACCAGGACAACAGGAATGTATCGACTGCATGGATTCAAAAAGATAAAAATCTCAGCACAGTACAAAAAAATTACCTTTCCGGGCTGATTTCATCCAATCAGCAGCCTGGCGGTTATTATTGCCAAAAAACAGATTTTATCCGTTATAGTGGCGGAAACGAAAAAACGCATAAAGAAAAAGCATTAGAAGAAAACTACCGTATCCTGAATTTATTCAGAGCCTGGAATGTTATTGAATATTTCTATCCCTATAAATATGGCATTTCAAAAAAATGGGATGATGTCCTTAAAGAATTTATCCCATTGGTTAAAAATGCGACAGAGGCACTTTCTTATAAAAAAACAATGATGCTTTTTTCAGGTGCGATCGAAGACACACATTCAAGGATTGAACCTCAAGATTATAAAGAGATTTTCGGGAATTATGGTGCTCCTTTTACCTATCAGATTGCCGAAAATAAAATTGTAGTTACCAAACCGGTAAATGTTGAAATATGTCAGGCTTTGGGCATAGAATATGGTGATGTGATTGAAACAATAAACGGCGAATCTATTGACAAGATTATTAAGCGAAATTCAAAATACATTTCGGCTTCCAATACTTCCGTAAAAATCAGAGATTCATATAATTATATGTTCTATGGCGAAAAAGGAAGTTTTACGATTAAAGGTTACGACAAAAACAAAAAGCCATTTAAAAAAAAGGTTGATAGAATTGACAGAACAGGTGGATTATGGTTTGAAAATGGGATTCCTGACAACAGCTTAGTGCGTTATGATGAAACTGCAAAAAAAGTAATCTACTCAGCCATCAATAAGGATAATATAGGTTACATTGACTTTTCTTTTTTCGAAACTTCTGAAGTCGACAGCATCATGAAGGCTATGAAAAATACAAAAGGAATAGTCTTTGACTTGAGAGGATACAGTACAAACGGCGGAGTTGTAAAAACGTTTAATTATCTTTTTCCGGAACCTAAATGGTTTGGTATTCTGACAAAGCCTGATTTTAGCAAGCCTGGAAGGTTTTGCTGGCAGGATTACATTATCACAGAAGATTATAAATACATTGGTAAGGCAAATCCTGATTATTATAAAGGTCATGTCGTAATCCTTATCAATGAAAATACGCAGAGCCTTTTTGAAATGTGGTCGATGGTTTTCAAAACAGCGCCTAATATTACCGTTATAGGAAGCCAAACTGCTGGTGCCGACGGTAATGAGACTACTCTTCCTTTAGTAAATGGCGAAAAAATGATTTTTTCTGGTGTAGGAATCTTTTATCCGGACAGAAAGGAAACCCAAAGAATAGGAATTGTTCCTGATATTAAAGTAAAACCAACCGTTTCTGATCTCCAAAGCAAGAGAGATCCACTTATCGAAAAAGGGTTTGAAGTGATCCTTAAAAAATAATTATGTAACTAATTTCCAAAATGATATAACACTTTTGCTGTGTTTTCATAGTAACTTTACAATACAGAAATCGCACAAAAAGAATCAAATCATTATTTGATTTTGAGTCCATTTTTCTCATCTGCAGTAATCTGGAATAATTTGGAAAATTCAGTATAACGAGTTTAAAATAAACAAATTTACCATTACAGTAATAAGACGAAAAATGCATTCAAGGACTGTTTCATTAGCTTTATCAACCCGATAGCTTTTGAAACAGTTTCTTTTTTTAGCCTATCCAGTTTTTAAAGTCATTGACCCGTTCCCGGCTTACTATTACCTCATCTTCTTTATAAGTTGGAAGAATTAATTTGAGTCGCGAATTGCTGTATACCACAATATCTTTGATTGTTTTCATCGGAACAATAAACTTACGGCTTACCCGGAAAAAGTCTTTCGGATCTAATTCGGTTTCTAACTGTTCCAATGTTCCTTCTAAAAGATAATTACGATTGTCAAGCGTATGAAGATAGGTTCCTTTGTTTTCACTGTAAAAACATTCCACTTCCTCAATATTGATCATTTTTAAATACTGTCCGGTTTTGATCGTAAAACGTTTTTTATAGTTTTTTGCATCCGGACTGACGAGCATTTTCTTTATCATTTCCAAGTCAAGTGACATGGATTCTGATTTTGGCTGTCGGGATTTAAATTTATTTACGGCCGCTTCCAGATCATCTTCATCAATAGGTTTCAAGAGATAGTCAATACTATTAAGTTTGAATGCCCTCAAGGCATATTCATCATAAGCAGTCGTAAAAATAATGGCACTTTTTATATCAATAGCATCAAAAATTTCAAATGAAAGTCCGTCAGAAAGCTGAATATCTAAAAAAATCAGATCCGGATGTGGGTTTTCCTGAAACCAGTTGATCGCTTCTTCTACAGAATGAAGCATCGTACTTGTTTCTATATCTAATTTTTGAAGCTTTCTCTGGAGTAGTCTAGCTGATGGTTTTTCGTCTTCGATAATTAGGGTTGTCATATTTTTGATGGTGGTTAGTTTTAAGTTTTTAATTGAGGGCTATTCCCATTTTGAGGTTTTTTCTCTTTCCATGATTTGGTTGATTTTCTTTTCTTCCCAATCTCCTCCTAAAAAGATATTCTTTCCAAATACGGAAGCAGCATGAACAGCCAATCCAAATCCCCAAAAGAAAGCTACTGAAAAAGTAGAAAATTTAAAAAACTCTTCTCCTGGCTTAAGGTCAAAATAGTGTCGTGAAATAAGAAATAAATTCACCAATACATAAGCAATCAAATGTTTATAAAATCCTAAGATTGATTTAACCCGTTTCTGCGCGCGTTCAAATCTTCGTTGTTCCTTTTCGGTTAGATTTTCCATTTCTTACTTAAATTTTTGACTGTAACTGTCTTGTTTTATTGTTTCTTTCTCGATTAGCTCTTTCATCTTTTTATCTTCCCAGTTTTTACCAAGGAAAGGATAAAATCCGAACGCTGCCATTCCGTGACATAAAAGCCCTGTACCCCAACCCAACATTGAAAACCAGAACCATTGAAATTCAGGTGTAAAAACCAAATTGATTACAATTAATGTCGGGATGACGATACAATACATCGTGAGGTTGTAATAAAATCCCCTGATTTCCTTTGCTCTTTTTTTGGCTCTTTCGTAAGCCATTTTTTCAGAATTAAAATCTTCCATGATCGTTTGGGTTATTACTATTGCCATTTGTCCTGCTTCTCTTTTTCCATCAGTTGCCTGATTTTCTTTTCTTCCCAATCATTACCCAAAAACGGCATATAGTTAAAGACAGTCATACCGTGAATAGCCACTCCTATTCCCCAGCCTATTGCAGGATAAAGGAACCATAAATGAGCCGGAGAGGTTATCAGGTTCAACGCTAATAATCCAATATTTACAACGACATACGAGGTCAGGTTTCCATAAAAGCCTTTGATATCTTCTACCTTTTTTTGAGCTTTACGATATATGCTTTCCTGTGTGTTATAATCTGTTTCCATAATTGCTATTTGTTTTGTGAGCATTGGCAGTTCAACTCTGAAATGTTTTTCTGTCTGCTCAATTTTTACTTTCCTATTGGTTATAATTGAATATCGGTCAACGATATTCTGTAATCCTACTCCTTTCCTGTCTTGTAGGACTTCTTTTTTCTGATAATCATTTTCGATAACCAGATAATCTCCTTTTTCATAAATCCTGATATGTAAAGGTTTCATTTCGCTTGCAATGTTATGCTTTACCGTATTTTCCAAAAGAAGCTGTAACGAGAGTGGAACTACTTTTGCATCAGGGTTTTTAACAGATGCAGGCAATTCATAAAACACGCTGTTTTCAAACCTCATTTTTAACAGATTCATATAGGTCTTGGCAAACGAAAGCTCTTCTTCAACGCTTACCAATTCCTTATCTTTTTGTTCTAAAACATAACGGTATATTTTGGAAAGTGATGTTGTAAATCGCTGTGCATTATCTGGATTTTCTTCAATAAGCGAGGTTAATACGTTTAAGCTATTAAAAAGGAAATGCGGGTCTATCTGATTTTTTAATGTTTCAAACTTTGCAGAAGCTGTTCCTGCAATAATTTTCTGTTCCTTGACTTTATTTTCCTGAGATTTTTTGTAAAAATAAATTAAATGGAAAACCAGAGTTACCACCATAGTTATCATCAGGCATACAACATAGAATCTATAGTTTTCCTTAGTAATAAATTCTGAATAGCTTTTTTTTTCTAAAACTAATGCGATGAACAATCTTATGATAAAAATCCCAATAACCGTAAGAATAACGCTTCCAAGAACGCTGAGGGACAGTCTATATCTTTTGTGTTTTTTCCACACTATTCTATTGTTCAGAAAATCAAAATAGGTCGAGTTGATAGCAGTTAGCACAATACCATATAAACAATAGTGTCCCATCTCTTCAAACAAAGAAGCATCTATTTTAAAATTCCTTCCAAACATGGCTTCAAGCACAAACATTATTGCTATGATAGCACAGCTTACAACAAAACCTGTTACGATTGTCTTAAAGAAATATTTGATTGTTTTTTGCATGGAAGATGGTGATTGGTACTATTATTATTTCTTTTTATTGCACTCTTTCTGAGCTTCTAAGGCTCTGTCAAGTCCCCAGTTCGGGTGAAAAGGTGTTTCCGGTTTAAATTTAGCAAAAAGTTCTATTGCTTTGTCAATCTGCGCGCACATTGGTTTTGTATCATTTCCGAAATAACGCGCCCCACCTATTTCAAATTCTGCTTTTGAGAATAATGCTCTTGGGTTGTCTGGGGCAATTGCTAACGCTTTGTCATAAAGTTCTATCGTCTTGGCAGAAAGTTTCATTCCATTTGTCATTGGATCTGATACGATCCAAGCCGTATTGATCATGGCCTGTAGTACTAACAATTCAGGATTCTCAGGATTTTTATCCAATTCTGTATTCAATGCTTCCTGGGCTTTGCCTAACAGCGCAGCTACCTTTTCTTTATCTTTTGTCTGGAAAGACGTTGTAGTATTGACCATCGCTACATAATAATTTGGAAGCCAATTGTTTTTTTCTGCCGAAGCTATTCTTTCAAATAAAGCCGATGCTTCTGCCGTTTTTCCTTCGCCCCAAAGAGCAAATCCTTTCTGCATTCCTTGCTCATACTGTGTCTGTGCACCTACCAAAGAGGTTACAAAAAAAACTAGGGTAATGATACATTTTGTCATAATTGATTTTTTTTTAAGGTTGGTATTATTTTTATGATGATTGAAACATTTATTATTCTGATACAAATTTGCTTCGGAATTTTATGTTTTAAAAAAGAGACTTGCTGAGTTGTTGAATTTTGAGGATGAATTGTTTTTTTTGCTAACCTTCTGAGGTTCTAAGGCTCTAAGGTTTTGAGATGTGAAGGCAAATGTTTGGTTCTTTTCC
>CAZFGA010000005.1:17518-159356 GCA_964518395.1 uncultured Flavobacterium sp. | reverse complement strand
AAGCCTGTACCGAAATCTCCGATTACAGAAAATCTGTAAAAAATGTTAAAGTTTTTAATGATTGTTTTGCTTTGGTTTAATGAATAAAAGTTTAAAAATAACAACATTGCAAGTTTGCAAGTTATAAAGTATCTTTGCGCCTTAATTCGAAAATCTAAATATGAATAAATTACTGATTGTTGGAACAGTTGCTTTCGACGCTATAGAAACTCCTTTTGGGAAGACAGATAAAATTTTAGGTGGAGCAGGAACTTATATTGGATTGTCCGCTTCGTTTTTTAACCTTAAATCTGCCATAGTTTCTGTTGTGGGCGATGATTTCCCTCAAGAGTATTTAGATTTGCTGACAGAGAGAAATATTGACATTTCAGGATTGGAAATCGTAAAAGGCGGCAAGACCTTCTTTTGGAGCGGACGTTACCACAATGATCTTAATTCCAGAGATACATTAGATACACAATTAAACACATTGGCAGATTTCCAGCCAAAAGTTCCTCAAGACTTCAAAGATGCTGATGTCGTAATGTTGGGTAACCTGCATCCGCTGGTACAAGCAAGCGTTTTGGATCAGATGGAGAAAAAACCAAAGTTGGTTGTTTTGGATACAATGAACTTTTGGATGGATTGCGCACTTCCGGAATTATTGGAAGTAATGAAGCGTATTGATGTTATTACAATCAACGACGAAGAAGCAAGACAGCTTACAGGAGAATATTCTTTGGTAAAAGCTGCGGCAAAAATCCATACAATGGGGCCGGAATACGTAGTAATTAAAAAAGGTGAACACGGAGCTTTGCTTTTCCATGGTAAGGAAATTTTCTTTGCACCGGCTTTGCCATTAGAAGAAGTTTTCGATCCAACCGGAGCAGGTGATACTTTCGCAGGAGGATTTGCAGGATATATTACGCAAAGTGAAAACGTATCCTTTAAGAATATGAAGAATGCAATTATTTACGGTTCGAACCTGGCTTCTTTCTGTGTTGAAAAATTTGGAACGGAAAGAATGGAAAGCCTGGAAAAAACAGAAGTAGTAGAAAGACTGCAACAGTTTAAAGCCCTCACCCAGTTCGATATCGTATTGGAAGAATAGCGGATAAGACCGAAGCCTCATAATGGGGCTTTTTTTAATTTATATAGGAAAGTTTTTATGCCATAAAAAGTTTTATAACTGCCACAAAGACCTGAAAAACAAATTGGTACAAGAATTGCTTTAATAACACGACAACTACAACAACACAACAACACAATGAGCGACGCTTTAAAACACGAGTGTGGTATAGCCCTTTTAAGATTAAAAAAACCGTTAGAATTTTATAAAGAAAAATACGGTTCGGCATTTTATGGAGTACAGAAAATGTATCTCCTGATGGAAAAACAGCATAACAGAGGACAGGACGGAGCAGGTTTTGCAAGCATCAAATTTGATGTAGAGCCAGGGGAAAGATACATTAGCCGTGTACGATCTAATGATCCGCAGCCAATTCAGGATGTCTTTGCCCAAATCAATGCCCGCATCAATGATGAATTGTCAAATCACCCGGAATATGCAGAAAGCGTAGCGCTACAGAAAAAAAATATACCTTATATAGGTGAGCTTTTTCTGGGGCACGTACGTTACGGTACTTTTGGGAAAAACAGCATAGAAAGTGTTCACCCGTTTTTACGTCAGAACAACTGGATGCACAGGAATCTTATTGTAGCCGGAAACTTCAACATGACCAATGTCAAAGAACTTTTTGACAGCTTGGTTGAATTAGGACAGCATCCTAAAGAAATGGCAGACACCGTTACTGTAATGGAAAAGATAGGTCATTTTCTTGATGATGAAGTGACAGGCCTTTATCAGGATTGCAAAAACGAAGGGTATTCTAAAAGAGATGCTTCGCCAATTATAGCTGAAAGATTAGATGTTGCCAAAATACTTCGCAGAGCTGCAAAAGGCTGGGACGGAGGTTATGCCATGGCAGGGCTGTTTGGTCATGGTGATGCTTTTGTTTTCAGAGATCCGGCAGGAATCCGTCCGGCTTATTTCTATGAAGATGATGAAATTACAGTAGTGGCTTCGGAAAGACCGGTAATCCAGACTGTTTTTAATGTGCCATTCGACAAAGTACAGGAGCTTGATCCGGGACATGCCTTGATCATCAAGAAAAACGGTAAAGTATCTAAAGAAGAAATTATTGTTCCTGTAGAAAAGAAAGCCTGCTCTTTTGAAAGGATTTATTTTTCGAGAGGAAGTGATGCTGAAATCTACCAGGAAAGAAAAGATTTGGGGAAATTGATTCTTCCGGCTGTATTGGAAGCCATTGATCAGGATACAGACAATACGGTTTTCTCTTATATTCCAAACACGGCAGAAACCTCGTTTTATGGGATGGTAGAAGCGGCACAGGATTTCCTTAACCAGAGAAAGAACAACTACATACTCGAAAATAGAAATATACTTACTAAAGAAACCTTGCAGCAATTGCTTGCGGTAAAAATACGTACGGAAAAAGTAGCTATCAAAGATGCGAAGCTTCGTACATTTATTACTGAAGACAGCAGCCGGGATGATTTGGTTGCCCATGTTTATGATGTAACCTATGGTGTGATTAAGCCAGAGGATAACCTTGTTATTATCGACGATAGTATCGTAAGAGGAACTACGCTTAAGAAAAGTATCCTAAAAATGATGGATAGGCTGAACCCTAAAAAGATTGTCATTGTATCTTCGGCGCCGCAAATCCGCTATCCGGATTGTTATGGTATTGATATGGCCAAACTGGAAGGATTGGTAGCTTTTCAGGCAGCTTTAGAACTTTTGAAAGAAAGAAACCTGTACCATATTGTAGATGAAGTTTATGCCAAATGCAAAGCACAGGAAAACTTCAAGGATATAGATGTGGTCAATTATGTGAACGAAATATACGCTCCGTTCCGACCAGAGGAAATCTCAGATAAGATTGCCCAAATGCTGAGTTCGGAAGATATAAAAGCAGAAGTAAAGATTATTTTCCAATCTGTAGAAAACCTTCATGTTGCCTGCCCTAAAAACTTAGGCGATTGGTATTTCACCGGAAATTACCCAACACCGGGAGGAAACAGAGTGGTTAATAGAGCCTTCATGAATTTTTACGAAGGAAAAGACTCGAGAGCATACTAAAAGTAAATGAAATAATGCAGTTGGTCGACTTTATGAAATAGTTAATCTATTTAATTTTGTCGGTTGGCTCAAATTGTCTTATATTTGGAGGACCATAGCATTAGTAGGTTAAGTTTATGGTAGATTTGGGGCAAAAAGGGTGGAAGCAATTCCGCCTTTTTTATTTTATATACTTTCCATTCCCCACAAACACTGGTTTCCAAAGGCCGGAAGCCGGTTCCTTAAGCTAATTTCAGCACTTCATCGATTATTTATACGCTTTAACAGAAATAGTTGCAGGACAATGCAAACACCCGTACTTTCGTAAGACCATAGCATTAGTAGGTTAAGTTTATGGTAGATTTGGGGCAAAAAGGGTGGAAGCAATTCCGCCTTTTTTATTTTTCAAATGCTTATAAAATAAAAACGCCCTGAATGATCAGGACGCTTTCTCATTAAAATAAGGGGGAAAATATTATTTCTCCATAGCATATCTTCTCGCAACCTCTTCCCAATTAATTACATTGAAAAAAGCCTCGATATAATCAGGTCTTCTGTTCTGATAGTTAAGGTAGTAAGCATGTTCCCATACGTCCATTCCTAAAATTGGCGTACCGCCGCAACCTACATCCGGCATCAAAGGATTGTCCTGGTTAGGAGTGCCACAAACTTCAAGCTTGCCACCTTTGTGAACACAAAGCCAAGCCCATCCTGAACCAAACTGAGTCGCTCCTGCCTTTGAGAATTTCGCTTTGAACTCTTCAAAAGTCCCGAAATCTCTTTCGATAGCATCCAAAAGATCACCTTTTGGAAGACCGCCACCGTTTGGAGACATTACCTTCCAAAATAAATTGTGATTGTAAAAACCACCGCCGTTATTTCTTACGGCCGCATTCTTTTTATCAAGATTGATAAGGATATTTTCAATGGTCAAACCATCTAGGTCAGTGCCTTGAATAGCCGCATTCAGGTTGGTTGTGTAAGCATTATGATGCTTTGAATGATGGATTTCCATTGTTCTTGCATCGATGTGCGGTTCCAATGCATCATAAGCGTACGGTAATTTTGGTAATTCAAAAGCCATAGTATATATTTTTATTCAGATTAATAAATATTTTATTCAAATTTAAACATTTAACTTTGGAATAAGAAATACTATTTTGTTATAATTACATTGGCGAAAATGATAATATCCTAGAAAACACAGGGAATCAAGTGAAAAACTGCATTTTTAATAGAGAAATTATATAAAATAATAACAAAAAGATACAAAAATAGATTTAGGATTTAATTAAAACAACAGATTTGTTTATTCGATAATGCAAAAAACCGCATTCACATTATATGACGCTTCAGCCGGTTCCGGAAAAACTTTTACGTTGGTAAAAGAATACCTGAAGATACTCCTCACGTCGCCTAAAAACGATGCCTACAGGAATATCCTTGCCATTACGTTTACCAATAAGGCAGTAGGCGAGATGAAAAGCAGGATCGTTTCCAGTCTTTCAGAGTTTGCCAAAGACGATCCCGGTCCGAAAGCTATAGAGCTTATGGAGGCCATACAGCAGGAAACCACGCTCAACGCCATCGATATCAAAATAAAAGCCAGACAGATTATCAAAAATATCATCCACAATTATGCATCGTTTGATATTTCCACAATTGACAAATTTACGCATAAGGTTATCCGTGCTTTTGCGCATGACTTAGGGCTTCCCATTACTTTTGATGTTTCGTTAGAAACCGATAATCTTTTAACTGAGGCTGTTGACGCTATCATCGCACAGGCCGGAGAAGACGATACGCTTACCAAGCTATTGGTCGATTTCACGATGGAAAAGACCGACGATGACAAAAGTTGGGATGTTACAAGAGAAATCCTCGATACCGGAAAGCTGCTTCTCAATGAAAATAACAGGAATGAAATTGTCCATTTTCAGGATAAGTCCATTTCGGAATTCGTAGAAATAAAAAAGAAAATCCAGAATGTCGTTAATGACCTTGAAGCGGATTGTGTAGTTTTGGCAGAAGAAGCTATTTCTGTAATAACTGCTGCCGGAATCGATGAAAAATCCTTTTCGGGAGGCTATTTTCCAAAACACTTACAAAGCATCAAAGAAGGCAAGTTCAATCCAAAAAATAAAACCTATCACGAAGCTGAAGACATAAAGATAAACAAGACTGCAAAAGACAAAGATGTTATAGACGGTGTTATTCCGGAACTGCTTTCGCTTTTGAAACGTATTTATGCAAATCAGGAAAAAATAGCTTTTTATGGAGCTTTCCTGAAAAATATTACGCCGCTGTCTTTGCTTAATACTGTTAGCCAGGAACTGTCAAAAATCCAAAAGGAACAGAATATCTTGTCGATTTCAGAGTTTAATGCCATTATCTATAAAGAAATCCAGAATCAGCCGGCGCCTTTCATCTATGAAAGATTGGGCGAAAAATACAAGCACTTTTTTATAGACGAATTTCAGGATACTTCAGAAATGCAATGGCAGAACCTTATTCCGCTAATTGATAATGCGCTTTCAAGCGAAGACTTGCAGGGTGAAAGAGGTTCGCTTATGATTGTGGGTGATCCGAAACAATCTATTTATCGCTGGCGTGGTGGTAAGGCAGAACAGTTTATCGAGCTAAGTAAAGACCATAATCCATTCAATAATCCGGATAAGAAAATTGAACATCTGGATAGGAATTTCAGGAGCTACTCGGAAATCATTAAGTTCAATAATGATTTTTTTAAAATGCTCTCCGAGCAGTTTACTAATCCGGACTATAAGAACCTCTATGAAAATCACAGTCACCAGGAACACAATTCCAAAATGGGTGGCTACATCAATATTTCCTTTCTTCCAAAAATTGAAAAAATAGAAGGCGACGACGAGGAAACTCCTGATAAAACCAGGCAGTATGTACAGGCAACACTTGTCGCTATCAAAAAATCGCTTTCGCAAGGATTTGATTATAAAGACATAGCGATCCTGACAAGAAGACGCGATCAGGGAATAGCGATGGCCGGCTATCTGACGGAACAGGGATTGCCTATCCTTTCTTCCGAAACCCTGATGATTGAGAATGCTACCGAGGTCATTTTTATATTAAATGTGCTCCGTTATCTGAATAATAGCAGCAATCTCGAGGCGAAGGCCTACCTCTTGCAGTATATTGGAGAATATGTTCAGCAGCAACTTGCAACGCATGACTTTATTTTTCAAGGGATGGAAAATAAAAATGAAAAAGAATTCGAAAATTGGCTGATGGCGTTTGATATTTCGCTTTCGTTTCAGGACCTTAGAAGAAAATCATTGTATGAAGCTGTTGAAAGTATCGTCTCAAAATTCATAAACCTCAAACAGAACAATGCCTATATTCAGTATTTTCTGGATTTGGTGCTGGAGCGGGATATTAAAAATCAGGCGGGAATTACAGATTTCCTTTCCTATTGGGATAAAAACGGGCATAAATTCAGTATTCCTTCTCCCGAAGGGAAAAATGCAGTCCGTATATTAACCATACATAAATCGAAAGGATTGGAATTTCCTGTAGTAATTTTTCCGTTTGCAGAAGAAGACTATTCCAGAAGACCGAAAGATAAATTGTGGCTTGACAGTGAAGAGAATATTTCAGAACTGCCACGTGTGTTGATTGACAACAGCAGTGCCGTAGAAGGTTTTGGAGAGGGAGCTTCCCTGGTCTATCAGCAAAAAAAACAAGAAGACCTGCTCGACAATGTCAACGTTTTGTATGTGGCGTTGACCCGTGCCGAAGAACAGCTTTATATTATTTCAAGCATGAACCTTTCGGCAAAAGGAGAACTGCCTAAAAATAATATGGCACTCTTTTTTATCAATTACCTGGAAAATTTTTCCGATTTTGATATTCAAAAGCATGAATATGAAATAGGAAGTCCGACAAGAATATCTCAGGAAAGTAGTTTCATAGAAGAAACCAGAAAAATTCCTTTTGTCAAGGAAGTCCTGGATCCTAAAAACATAAAAATTGCCCAACGTGAATCCTTGATGTGGGGAACACATCAGCAAAAAGCCATTGAATATGGAAACATTGTCCATGAAATATTATCGTATGTTCGGACAGCTTCTGATGTTGGATTGGCACTGGCAAAAGCAATAGAAAACGGATTGATTGTCGAAAGCCAACAGGAGGAAGTTTCAAAAACCCTGCTACTGATATTGAATCATCCGGAACTTGTCGACTATTTTGCGGAAGGCAATAACGTCATGAACGAACAGACCATTATCAGGAAAGAAGGAACGCCTGTCAAACCTGACCGTATGGTAATGGCCAAAGATAATAAGGTATACCTGCTTGACTATAAAACAGGTTCACACAATCAGAAATACCAGCAACAGTTGGAATCGTATGAGCAAGCCATAGAAAAAATGGGATTTCAGGTTGCCAAAAAAGCATTAGTATATATTGGAGAAGAAGTAAATGTAGTAAATTTGTAAAATCAAGAAGAAAGCCATTTGTCGGACGATAATTGGTGTCGAACAATAAAAACCAAATACAAAAAATATGTACGGAAAAATCCAGCAGTATCTACAAGATGAATTGCAAACCATAGAAGACAATGGGATTTTTAAAAAAGAGAGAATAATTACTTCGCCACAAGGGGCAGAAATCACAATCTCAACAGGAGAAAAGGTATTGAACTTTTGTGCGAATAATTATCTTGGATTGTCTTCACACCCTGAAGTGGTTCAGGCGGCCAAAGATGCGTTAGACACACATGGTTTCGGAATGTCGTCCGTTCGTTTTATCTGTGGGACACAGGATATCCACAAAACCTTAGAAAAAAAGATAGCTGATTTCTACGGAACAGAAGATACAATCTTATATGCAGCAGCCTTTGATGCCAATGGAGGAGTTTTCGAACCTTTATTTGGCGAAAATGATGCAATTATATCAGACTCGTTAAACCATGCGTCTATTATTGACGGTGTCCGTTTGTGTAAGGCGGCACGTTACCGCTATGAAAACAGCAATATGGAAGATTTAGAGCAGCAGCTTATTAAAGCGAACGAAGCGGGTCATCGTTTTAAGATCATTGTTACTGATGGCGTTTTCTCTATGGACGGATTGGTAGCGCCATTAGACAAGATTTGTGATCTTGCTGATAAATATGATGCTTTGGTCATGGTAGACGAATGTCATGCTGCCGGATTCATAGGTGCTACCGGAAAAGGAACTTTAGAAGCAAAAGGCGTAATGGGAAGAGTAGATATCATTACCGGAACGCTCGGAAAAGCTTTAGGAGGTGCTATGGGAGGATATACGACTGCTAAAAAAGAAATCATTGAACTATTGCGCCAACGTTCAAGACCCTATTTGTTTTCAAATTCATTAGCGCCATCAATTGTAGGTGCATCAATCAAGGTCTTTGAACTGTTGGAAAAAGACACCACCTTGCGCGATAAGTTGGAATGGAATACCAATTACTTTAAAAAAGGAATGAAAGATGCAGGTTTTGATATCATTGATGGAGACTCCGCAATCGTTCCTGTGATGCTTTATGATGCCAAATTATCACAAAATATGGCCAATGAATTGTTAAAAGAGGGCATTTATGTAATAGGATTTTTCTTTCCT
The DNA here is from genome assembly GCA_964518395.1 of uncultured Flavobacterium sp. Classification (GTDB taxonomy): domain Bacteria; phylum Bacteroidota; class Bacteroidia; order Flavobacteriales; family Flavobacteriaceae; genus Flavobacterium. Next base: position 150,616 of record CAZFGA010000005.1, on the reverse strand, counting down.
GTTGTTCCAAGAGACAAAGCAAGAATAAGAGTGCAGCTTTCGGCGGCGCACACAAAAGAACACTTAGATGCTGCTATTCAGGCATTTACGGTTGTGGGAAAAAGATTAAATGTAATAGGAACAGAGTTTTAACTAAATTTGAGTTAATTTTTTAACATAAATCTTTGTAATTACCTTTTAACATATTACTTTTGTCTTAATTAACGTATTGTAATCTAATAAAATTAAGTATGAAACATCTAAACAAAATTTTTGCTGCTATGTTGTTAGCTGTAGGCTTAAATGCCACTGCACAGGATAGCGACAATCCATGGGCTATTTCCTTTGGAGCTAATGCTGTAGATACAAGATTTAGTGCAGCTAAGAAATTTGAAGATCAGTTTTCGAATTTTTTCAATGCAAAAGACAACTGGAACATTTTGCCTTCAGTTTCTTATTTGAATGTATCTAGATACGTAGGTTCTGGATTCTCTTTCGGAGTAACAGGATCTGTGAACAAAATTGATAAATTTGTGAATAAAGTTCCTGGAACTTATAGCACTTTTGTTACTACTAACCCAGGTGATTTGACGTACTACGGAATTGATGGTGTTATCAAGTACAGCTTCATGAACTTAATCGGTTCTAAAGTTATCGATCCTTATGCACACATTGGAGGAGGTTATACTTTCTTTGGTGATGCTAGCTACGGAACAGCAAACGGAGGTTTAGGTTTAACTATCTGGTTTACAGAAACTGTAGGTTTGACTCTTCAGTCTACTTACAAGCACTCATTTGATGAGGATTTAAGACGTCCAAACGGTGACGTTCCTTCTCACATGCAGCACTTTGCTGGTCTTACTTTCAAATTCGGAGGTAAAGATACAGATGGTGACGGAATCTATGACAAAGATGATGCTTGTCCAGACCAAGCTGGTCTAAAACAATTCCAAGGATGTCCTGATACTGACGGTGACGGTATTCCTGATAAAGATGACGCTTGTCCAGAAATCGCTGGTTTAGCAGCATTCCAAGGATGTCCTGATACTGACGGTGACGGTATTCCTGATAAAGATGATGCTTGTCCAAACGAAGCTGGTACTAAAGCTATGAACGGATGTCCAGACAGAGACGGTGACGGTGTTGCTGACAATGTTGACAAATGTCCAGATGTTAAAGGACCAAAAGAAAATGGTGGATGTCCATGGCCAGATAGAGATGGTGACGGTGTATTCGATAAAGATGACAGATGTCCAGATGTTAAAGGTACAGTTGCTAACCACGGTTGTCCAGAAATCTCTGAAGAGCAAGTTAACAAATTGAATGCTTACGCTAAAACTATCTTGTTCAACAGCGGTAAAGCTACTTTCAAACCAGAAACTATGCCAGTATTGGAAGCTATCAACGCTATCCTTAAAGAATACCCAACTTCAAGATTCTCTATTGAAGGACACACTGACAGCGACGGTTCTAACGCGTTAAACCAAACGCTTTCTGAAAACAGAGCTGCAGCAGTTAAAAACTTCTTGATTGAAAACGGAATCGAATCTTCTAGACTTAGATCTACAGGTTTCGGTGAAACTAGACCAATCGATACTAACAAAACTGCTAAAGGTAAAGCTAACAACAGAAGAGTTGAAGTGAAATTGATCAAAGATTAATTTTAACCGAAATAGTTTTAAAAACGCCTCGATTTATCGGGGCGTTTTTTTATTTTTATCCTATGGCAGAGACTACGTTTTTAGATAAAATTGCTTCTATGATACTGGATGGAAATACAAATTCCTTATCCGACCTTGTTGTTGTATTGCCAAACAAAAGAGCAAAGGTTTTTCTTGTTGAAGCATTAAGAAATAAAACCGAAAATACCATCTTCGCTCCGCAGATTGTCAGTATTGAAGATTTTATCCAGGATATAGCCGGAATCCGTTCTGTTGACAGTATCGAACTTGTATTTGAGTTTTATGAAGTATATCTCGGAATCACTGATAAAGAAAAACACCAACCGTTTGAACAGTTCGCCAATTGGGGTAAGACCTTGTTGCAGGACTTTAATGAAATAGACAGGTATCTGTTAGAGCCTAATCACGTGCTTTCCTATCTCAAGGATATCGAAGACATTAAACACTGGTCTGTCGATGCTGAGAAAAGAACGCCAATGATTGAGAATTACCTTCAGTTTTGGAGCCTGCTTCCAAAATATTATGAAGCCCTGTATAGCCATCTCTTGGATAAAGGAATCGGTTATCAAGGACTGATTTATAGGGAATCGGTTAAAAATCTGGATCATTTCTCAAATGCCATCGGCACCAAAGAATTTCTTTTTGCAGGCTTTAATGCCCTAAATGCTTCCGAAGAAAAAATCGTGCAGCATTTATTGGCTACAGAAAAAGCCAGAATCTTTTGGGATGCCGACGAAACGTTCCTGAATGACCCATTTCATGATGCAGGATTGTTTTTAAGGCGTTTTAAAGAAAGTTGGAAGCATTACAAAAGCCATCCGTTTGAATGGATTGTGGACGATTTTAAGCAGCATAAGAATATACAGATCATAGGGACACCCAAAACCATTGGTCAGGCAAAAATCGCTGGTAAAATAGTAGAAGAATACGCCAAAGGAGAAAGTGCACTAAATAAAACGGCGGTTGTCCTTGGGGAAGAAAATCTTCTCGTGCCGTTGTTGTATTCCTTGCCAGCATCTGTAGCTGCGTTGAACATTACGATGGGATATTCCGGAAAAAATAACCCGGCCCAGATTTTGATAGCCAAGCTGTTTAAGCTGCATTCTACTGCGCTCTCCAGAAATCCAAACAGTTATGTTTTCTATTATAAAGATGTTTTGGATGTGCTAACTCACCCGTTAGTAGAACCCTATTCGCAAACGTCAGATTTGGTAAATACCATCAATCTGAACAATTATACATTTATTACGTACAACAAGCTTTTAGAGCTGAATCATTTCCAAAGCGATTTGTTTCTGTTGCTGTTCCAGAAATGGGATAAAGACTCTATGTCGGTTTTGGAAACAATTTCCAATCTATTGCTTCAAATCAAATCCAATTTAGGCAATGACGATGAAGGTGAGAAGATTACAAAAGCATTTGTATATTCCATTTTCAAGGTCATCAATAAGCTGATGAATTATTATTCCAAACACAGGAATATTGATACGATAGAAACTCTTTTTGCCGTCTACAAACAAATTATAGATCTGGCCGAAGTTTCTTTTGAAGGTGAGCCGCTTAACGGATTGCAGATTATGGGGGTATTGGAAAGCCGTGTCCTGGATTTTGAAACGGTTATCGTGACTTCAATGAACGAAGGGAAATTCCCAGCCGGAAAATCACAGAATTCGTTTATTCCGTATGATGTGAAACGTGAATTGGGACTTCCAACATTCAAAGAAAAAGATGCAATCTATACCTATCACTTTTATCATTTGCTGCAAAGGGCGAAAAACATCTATCTGCTTTACAATACTGAAAGTGAAGGATTGGATGGAGGTGAAAAAAGCCGATTCATTACCCAGCTTGAAGTTGAGAAACAGAAAAACCATACCATTACACACGAAATTTACAATGCTGCTTTGCCAGACGTTGCCTACCGGCCAATAGTAATCCCAAAATCGGAAAAGGTAATGCTGCGTCTTAAAGAAATTGCAGAAAAAGGCTTTTCGCCTTCGGCTTTGACTAGCTATATTCGAAATCCGATACAGTTCTATATGCAGAAAATTCTTCGCATCAGGGAAGTAGAAGAAGTGGAGGAAAATATTGCCCTAAATACGCTGGGAACAATCATACACGAAACATTACGTGTTTTATACCAACCCTATATTGGTAAATTTTTATCGGCAGAAGATATCAAAAATTGCATAAAACTGATTGATGAAGAAGTGCTGAAGCAATTTAAAATTGTTTACAAAGAAGGAGAAATCAAAAAAGGACGAAACCTGCTTGCTTTTGAAGTAGCAAAAAGGAACGTGCTTAATTTTCTGAAACTGGAATTGCAGGAAATTGAAAGTGGCGACGCCGTAAAAATAATCGCTCTGGAAGAAACATACGAAAGGCTTTTGGAGCATCCTAAGCTACCTTACCCGGTATTGATTAAAGGAAATGTAGACAGGATAGAACAGCGAAATGGAAAAATCAGAATTGTTGATTACAAGACGGGTAAAGTCGATGGTAAGGAAGTTGCGCTAAAACAATGGGATAAGCTGACAGAAGAAATAAAAAATGACAAGATTATCCAGGTGTTGGCGTATGCCTTTATGTATGAACCCAATCTGCAAGGACAAGAAATAGAAGTAGGAATTATTTCTTTTAAAAATCTAAAATCAGGCTTTTTGCCATTCTTGTTCAAAATAGATAAGACCGAAATCTCAGTTATAAATGAAGAAATATCCGGCAACTATATTGAGCAGATGGTTTTGCTTTTAAACGAAATCTTGGATAAGGATATTCCTTTTAGGGAGAAATTCTAAACGGTTTTAAAGAAATCCAGTAATTCTTTTTTGAGCTGGTCGCGGTTTTCAATTGGACTCATATGGCCGTCAGGAAAAGAAAGCAGTTTTGCGGAGGTATTTTCTATCTGATCGATGTTTTCCTCATAATTTAAGACTGGATCGCTTTTGCCAAGGACCAACAGAATAGGATAGGGAGCAAAATGAAGTATGACTTCTCTGTCTTTTCGGGTTTTCATTCCTTCCAAAGAAGCCACTATTCCTTGTAGGGGTGTTTTTAATGCTTCTTCTTTTACGTTTTCAATTTCAGTAGCCAGTCTTTCACGATTATTTTCGCTGAACAGATTGGCGATAGAAAGACGTACAAAATTAGTGTAATTCTGTTTTACTGCTTTAATAGCACGGTCGCGGTTCGTTTTGCGTTCGTCGCTATCAGCCCTGGATGTTGAATTGAGCAATACGATTCCTTTAACAGCATCAGGATACAATTCTGCAAAAGCCAAAGCAACATAACCACCCATTGAATGTCCGACAAAAGCAGCTTTTCTGATTTTTAATTCTGATAATACGGCATGAACGGCATCGGCATTATCTTCCATAGAATGAATATAACCCATAGGCTCTGTCGCTCCATGACCCAATAAATCAATGCAGATAATTCGGTGTTTCTTAGAAAATTCAGGAATAAAATAGGCCCACATTGTACTGTTTTCCAGAAAGCCATGAAGAAAGACAATGGCTGTTCCCTTTCCGGAATCAGAATAAGAAATAGTCGTGTTTTTGTGAATTATCTGTTTCAAGCCGCTGGTTTTATTTTGCAAAGGTAGCCTCCTTTTTTTAAAATTATATATTTTTTGCCAGATTAATGGATTAGTATATATACAGAAATTATCAAAATCTATGACAAAAAAAGCGGCCCACAATCAGCAAGCCGCTTTCAAAAATCTTAAATCTAAATTCTTAAATCTGCAATCTAAAATCTATTGATTCATCAAACTTTCAATTTCCTCAATTTCAATAGGAATATTTCGCATTAAGTTAAACGGTTCTCCGCTTTGCTGTACGACAACATTATCTTCCAATCGGATACCAAAACCTTCAGCAGGGATATAGATTCCCGGTTCTACGGTAAATACCATATTAGCTTGCATTGGCTCATGTAGTAATCCGTAATCATGGGTGTCTAATCCCATATGGTGGGAAGTCCCGTGCATGAAATATTTTTTATAGGCTGGCCAATCCGGATTTTCATTTTGAACATCGGCTTTGTCGATAAGTCCTAAACCTAATAATTCAGAAGTCATCAACTTGCCCACTTCCACATGATATTGTTTCCAAAGTGTTCCCGGAATAAGCATTTTGGTAGCTTCATTTTTTACTCTCAACACGGCATTATAAACAGCTTTCTGTCTTTCTGTATAACGTCCGGAAACAGGAATTGTTCTCGATAAATCACTTGAATAATTCGCATATTCTGCCGCAACATCAAGTAATATCAAATCGCCGGCTTTACATTGTTGGTTGTTTTCAATATAGTGCAATACATTGGCATTATTCCCGGAAGCAATGATTGGTGTATAAGCAAAACCTTTGGAGCGGTTTCGGATAAACTCATGTATTAATTCAGCTTCAATTTCGTATTCTGTTACATTAGGCTTTACAAAAGACAATAATCTTCTGAATCCTTTTTCTGTTATGTTGCAAGCTTGCTGAATCAGGTCGATTTCTTCGCTTTCTTTAACGGAGCGCAGGCGCTGAAGGATAGGATTTGACTTTTCTACTTTATGAGCCGGATAATTTTCTTTCCACCATTTTATAAAACGGGCTTCTCTTGTTTCGGTTTCAATCGTTGCACGGTAATGCTCGTTAGTATTGATGTAGATGGTATCCGAATAAGCCATTATTTCTTTTAAAGTCTTGTTGAAATCCTGTAGCCAGATTACGGTTTTGATTCCGGAAACTTCAAAAGCTCTTTCTTTAGTCAGTTTTTCACCTTCCCAAATGGCGATATGCTCGTTTGTTTCTTTCAGAAAAAGAATTTCTTTAAGGTGTTCATACGGTGCATCCGGAAAAAGAAGCAAAATGCTTTCTTCCTGATCGATACCGCTTAAATAAAAAATATCTCTATGCTGTGCAAAAGGCAGGGTGCTGTCTGCAGAAACAGGATAAATATCGTTGGAATTGAAAACAGCAACGCTGTTTGGTTTCATTTGAGACGTGAACTTTTGGCGATTTTTAATAAAAAGCTGACGGTCTATCTGATGGTATTTCATAAATAAATGCTTTTGAAGATTGTATTTCCAAAAGTAGCGAAAGATATTTTTTGGCAAGTAGCCAAATGGCGTTATTTTATGTTTTTTCGAATACGGCTCATATGTCGGGAAGAAATCCCGAGAAAAGAAGATAAGTAATGCAGAGGAACTTCCTGAAGCAATTTTGGTTCTGTTGAAAGCAATTTTTGATAGCGTTCTTCCGGAGATAAGGTTAGGAGATCAATGCGATAATCATCGATAAGGCAGAGCTGTTTTTCAATCAGATTATAATAAAACCGATGAAAAGCCTCGTTGTTTTCAATCAGGTTTTTAAAGGTAGGAAGATCCACAATCCATAATCCGCAATCCGAAATCGCCTTGATGCTTTTGCGTGAAGGCTTTCCAAATAAAAAGCTGTTTAAAGAACTTGTGACAGAATTCCGCAGCGCCAGATAAGTCGTTTTTTCTTCACCGTCAACTACTATGGCATGTTGGAGTATTCCACTTTCGATGTAACAGAAGTGTTGGCAAATCTCGCCCTCTTTTACAAAAAAGTCGTTTTTCTTTAAAGGGAGATAAGTAAAGGTGTTTTTTGATTTTTCAAGCAGCTCAAGGAATGAATCATCATCAGTATTGGAAAATACCGTGAGATAATCTAAAAAAATGGCTGGAGCTGTTTTCATTTGGGCAAAATTACCTAAAAATAGTTAAGCAGATAAGTTTGGATTTTGCATTTTATAATAAAAGAAGATAATTCCAGTGTTGCAAACCGCAGATAATAGGATTTTTATAGATTTAAAACCAAGCTTTCAAGAAATTGGCAATTCGGTATTTTCATTTTGCCATCGGCCCATTTATGGCTATTTTAGCGCAAGATTTTAAAACACATAAAATGAAATATTTTTTCTACATAGCCGCTTTTTTCATTTCGTTCAATTTAGTAGCCCAAGACAAGCTTTCCTATCAGTTGTATGACAAAAACGGGAAGAAAACAACCTATAAAAAAATGCTGAAAGAAGCAGGAGGTGCTGAAGTCGTGTTGTTTGGAGAACACCATGACAACTCTGTGGTGCATTGGCTTCAGTTGGAATTTACGAAAGACCTTGCCGAAAAAAAATCATTGGTTCTTGGTGCGGAAATGATAGAAGCTGACAATCAGAAACAATTGAACCAATATCTGAAAGGAGAAATCAATCAGAAAGCATTTGATACTTTGGCAAGACTTTGGAATAATCATAAAACAGACTATAAGCCATTAGTGGATTTTGCAAAATCTAAAAACCTGACTTTTGTGGCTGCAAATATCCCTAGAAGATATGCGAGCCTGGTGTACAAGCAAGGCTTTGAAGCGCTGGATAAATTATCTGCCGAAGAAAAAACATGGATCGCGCCTTTGCCGATAGCGTATGATAAGACTCTTCCGGGATATGTGAAAATGCTTGACATGATGGGTGACCATGCTCATGAAAACATGCCGAAAGCACAAGCGGTAAAAGATGCTACGATGGCATACTTTATTTCAAAAAATTTAAAACCAAATACGGTTTTTGTGCACTATAACGGTACCTACCATAGCGATAATTTCGAGGGAATTAACTGGTATTTGAAACGTCAAAATCCAAATTTGAAAATTATGACCATTGCTACGGTTTCTCAAAAAGATATTTCAAAAATTGAAAAAGAAAATCTAAAGCTTGCTGATTTTATAATCGTGACAGACGAAGATGTAACTAAAACTTTCTAAAAAAAGCAGAATTTCGACTGATTTTAAAGCAATTGGAAGGCCTGTTTTTTGCGATTTATTTTTCTTTTGGGAATTATTCGGTATTAAAATTAGTGTAAATGAAATTTTAAGCCCGATTTACTGCAAAAGATATCCACTTTATACTGATTATAAATAGTTCGAAAAGGTTGTAGTTAATTTGAATATGCTTTATTTTTGTGTGATTTTTTAAAACACACAAACAACTCTTATGGCAAAATCTGCAATCTTAAAGTCATCACTGGCAAAAAAGTACTGGATGGCTCTAACAGGTTTATTTTTATGCTTGTTTTTAGTAGGACATTTAGCTGGAAACCTACAGTTAATTTTTAGTGATGCATCCCATTTCAATTCGTATGCATTGTTTATGACTACAAATCCGGCAGTAAAATTATTGTCTTATCTGACTTATATTTCTATTCTTTTCCATGCTGTTGATGGTATTATGCTGACTGTTCAAAACAGAAAAGCAAGACCAGTTCGTTATGCAATGGAAAATCCTTCGGCAAACTCAGCTTGGGCTTCAAGAAACATGGCGGTTTTAGGAACCTTGATTTTGGTTTTCATCGTAACGCACATGGTAAACTTTTGGGCTGTAATGCATTTTGACGAAAAGATGCCTTTGGAAACAACACAGGTAAGCTATGAAGGCAAGACCTATGATTTTTATGTAACTCAGAATACAGGGAAAGATAAATACATTCCTGTAGATTTAGAAAATTCAGGCTTGGAAATCAGAAACCGTACAGAGTTTTATGACAAAGTAGGTAATTTGAAAATAGCAGAAGGATATAAAGACTTACATAAAATTACATTTGCATTTTTCAAAGACCCAAGCTACGGATTAATCGCTACAATTTTATATGTGATTGCAATGTTTGTACTTGCATTTCACTTGCTGCACGGTTTTGCCAGCGCATTCCAATCTTTAGGAGCAAATAACCCAAAATATAACGGATTAATTAAAGGCTTCGGAAAAGCCTTTGCAGTTATCGTGCCGCTTCTTTTTGCGATTATTCCGATTTACATTCACTTTTTTGCTAAATAACACACGAACAAGATATGAGTTTAGATTCTAAAATTCCAGAAGGACATATATCAGAAAAATGGACCAACCATAAAGATCATCTTAAATTGGTAGCGCCTAACAACAGGCCTAAAATTGATGTGATTGTTGTTGGTACAGGTTTGGCTGGGGCTTCTGCTGCGGCTTCTTTGGGCGAGATGGGATATAATGTGAAAGCATTCTGTTTCCAGGATTCTCCACGTAGAGCGCACTCGATTGCTGCTCAGGGAGGTATCAATGCCGCTAAAAATTACCAAAACGATGGCGATAGTGTTTATCGCTTATTCTACGATACAATTAAAGGAGGAGATTACCGTGCAAGAGAAGCAAACGTTCACCGTCTTGCGGAAGTTTCCGGAAATATCATCGACCAATGCGTGGCGCAAGGTGTGCCTTTTGCCCGTGATTATGGCGGATTGCTAGACAACCGTTCTTTTGGTGGAACACAAGTACAGCGTACTTTTTACGCTGCTGGACAAACAGGACAGCAGTTGCTTTTAGGAGCTTACTCTGCTCTTTCAAGGCAAATTGGTTTAGGACGTGTAGAAATGTTCAACCGTCATGAAATGCTTGACTTGGTAAAAGTTGACGGAAAAGCAAGAGGAATCATTGCCCGTAACCTGATTACTGGTGAAATCGAAAGACATTCTGCTCATGCCGTTATCATTGCTTCAGGAGGATACGGAAACGTATATTTCCTTTCTACGAATGCAATGGGAAGTAACGTGACTGCAGCATGGAAAATCCACAAGCAAGGTGCTTATTTTGCCAACCCTTGTTATGTACAGATTCACCCAACCTGTATTCCGGTTCACGGAACAAACCAATCAAAACTGACTTTGATGTCAGAATCATTGCGTAACTCAGGAAGAATCTGGGTACCTAAAAAGAAAGAAGATGCGGAAGCAATTCGTGCCGGAAAATTAAAACCAACACAAATTGCTGAAGAAGATAGAGATTACTACTTAGAAAGAAGATATCCTGCATTTGGTAACCTGGTTCCACGTGACGTGGCTTCAAGGGCTGCAAAAGAGCGTTGCGATGCCGGTTACGGAATTGAGGCAAACGACACCAATGAAGGAGTTTACCTTGACTTTGCTTCTGAAATTAAGAGCAAAGGTCGTCAGACAGCTTATGCGCAAGGAAATCACCACCCTACTGATGAAGAGGTAATCAAATTAGGAAAACAATGGGTTGAAGAAAAATACGGTAACCTTTTCCAGATGTATGAAAAGATTACTGATGAAAACCCATATGAAACCCCAATGAAAATTTATCCTGCCGTTCACTACACAATGGGTGGTGTTTGGGTAGATTATAACCTGCAGTCTACAATTCCTGGCTGTTTCGTTGCTGGAGAGGCAAACTTCTCTGACCACGGTGCAAACCGTTTGGGAGCTTCTGCTTTAATGCAAGGTTTGGCTGACGGATATTTCGTGTTGCCATACACAGTTTCAAACTATCTTGCAGATGAAATCCGTACCGGAAAAATCGCTACTGATTCGCCAGAATTTGACGAGGCTGAAAAAAGAGTGAAAGACTCGATTAATTTCTTCCTTAACAACAACGGTACAAAATCAGTAGACCATTTCCATAAAGCTTTAGGAAACATCATGTGGAATAAAGTAGGTATGGGACGTAACGAAAAAGGATTAACTGAAGCCGTAGCTGAAATTGATGCTTTACGTAAAGAGTTCTACAAAGACGTGTATGTTCCGGGAAGTGCAGATGAATTAAATCCTGAATTGGAAAAAGCACTTAGAGTAGCTGATTTCATGGAATTAGGACAATTGATGGCGATGGACGGTCTGCAAAGAAAAGAATCTTGTGGAGGACATTTCCGTGAAGAATACCAAGATGCCGAAGGAGAAACGCTTCGTGATGACGAAAACTTTAAGTTTGTTGGTGCATGGGAATACAATGGAAGTGACATCAATAAAGAAACACTCCACAAGGAAGAACTGAATTATGAATTTATAAAAATTGCGGCTCGTAATTACAAATAATCACTACTATGGCTTCATCAAAATTTATAAACATAAACCTTAAAATTTGGCGCCAGAAAAACGCCAAAGAAAAAGGAAAAATCGAAACCTATAAACTAGATAACGTTTCAATTGAGAGCTCTTTCCTTGAAATGCTTGACCAGTTGAACGAACAGTTGGTTTCGGAAAGAAAAGAACCAGTAGCTTTCGACCATGATTGTCGTGAAGGTATTTGCGGTATGTGCTCATTGTTTATCAATGGTAGAGCGCATGGGCCAGATACAGGAATCACGACTTGCCAGCTGCATATGCGTATGTTCAAAAACAACGATACAATTTATGTTGAACCATGGAGAAGTAAGGCTTTCCCGGTTATCAAAGATTTAGTTGTTGATCGTAGCGCATTTGACAGAATCCAACAAGCTGGAGGATTTGTCTCTGTAAATACTTCAGGAAATACAATCGATGCCAATGCAACTCCGGTAGCTAAACACGATGCAGATCGCGCTTTTGAAGCAGCTGCTTGTATTGGATGCGGCGCTTGTGTGGCTACTTGTAAAAATGGTTCTGCCATGCTATTTGTTGGAGCAAAAGTATCACAATATGCTTTATTGCCTCAAGGAAAAATTGAAGCGACGCAACGTGTATTGAACATGGTTCGTCAAATGGATGAAGAAGGATTCGGAAACTGTACGAATACCGGAGCTTGTGAGGTGGAATGTCCTAAAGGAATTTCATTGGAAAACATCGCAAGAATGAACAGAGAATATTTGGTAGCGAGCTTGAAATAAGAATCGACAAATAATCATAAAAATAAAAAGGCGCATTTTAATAAATGCGTCTTTTTTTGTGGATTTTGCACAAGGAGATAAAGTCTGTCAGGTTTCCCTTTCTTGAAATATTCCTATATTTGGGAAACAAAACAAACACAATGAAATATTTCTCCTTCTTATTATTAATTTCTACACTATCATTCGCTCAAAACTATCAGCAATACGTCAATCCTATGATTGGAACCGGAGGCCATGGACATACTTTTCCCGGTGCTACAGTGCCTTTCGGGATGGTGCAGCTTTCTCCTGATACAAGAATAGATGGAAGTTGGGACGGTTGTTCCGGCTATCATTATTCCGATAATGTAATTTATGGTTTCTCACACACGCATCTCAACGGTACCGGGGTTTCGGATTTTGGAGATATTATGTTAATGCCTACAATGGGCGAGCCTTCTTTGGACAATAAAATCTATTCTTCAAAATTTTTGCATTCCAATGAAAAAGCGGCAGCAGGCTTCTATGCTGTAAAATTAGACGATGATAATATTGATGTGGCATTGACTACTTCTACAAGAGTCGGATTCCATGAGTATACTTTTAATAACTCCGGTCAGGCAAATATCATTCTTGATCTGAACCACCGCGATCATTTGATTATGGGTGAAGTAAGGATTATCGATAATAAAACTATTGAAGTTTTAAGAAGAAGCGAAGCTTGGGCTCGTGACCAATATGTGTTTTCAAGGATTGAATTCAATCAGCCGATGACAATAACTAAGGTGAATAATAATGCTTTTGCACCCGCAAAAGTTACGGACCAGTTTTTTGCAGGAAGTCTTTTGGCAATAAGCTTTTCCAAACAAGTCAAAAAAGGCGAAAAATTGCTTGTAAAAGTATCGCTTTCGCCAACATCTTATGAGGGAGCAAAACTGAATATGTCTGAAATAAACCACTGGGATTTTAGAACAGTAAGAACAGAAGCGGAAAGACTATGGAATAAGGAACTGTCCAAAATTGAAGTAACTTCTTCTGATAAGAATAAATTGGCAATCTTCTATACTGCATTATATCATACGATGATGCAGCCGAATATAGCGCAGGATTTAGATGGAAAATACAGAGGACGTGACAATCAGATCCACACAGCGAAAGGATTCGATTACTATTCCGTTTTCTCGCTTTGGGATACTTTCCGTGCTGCCCATCCTTTATATACCTTAATTGATAAAAAACGAACAGCAGATTTTATCAATACATTTCTGAAGCAATACGAACAAGGTGGCAGGCTGCCGGTTTGGGAATTGGCCTCTAATGAAACAGACTGCATGATTGGGTATCATTCCGTATCTGTAATGGCAGATGCCATGGCAAAAGGAATTAAAGGTTTTGATTATGGAAAGGCATTTGATGCGGCAAAACATTCTGCAATGTTGGATCACTTGGGATTAGATGCGTACAAAAAGAATGGTTTTATTAGCATTGATGATGAGCATGAAAGCGTTTCCAAAACGGTGGAATATGCTTATGATGACTGGTGTATTGCACAAATGGCAAAAATGCTTAACAAGCAAGATGACTATCAATATTTTATAAAACGTTCCCAAAACTGGAAAAACATTTTTGATTGGAAAACAGGATTTATGCGGCCAAAGAAAAATGGTGGCTGGGACAAGCCTTTCGATCCGAGAGAAGTCAATAATAATTTTACGGAGGGCAATTCATGGCAGTATTCCTTTTTTGTTTTGCAGGATATTCCGGGAATGATTGAGGCGTACGGCGGCAAAGAAAAATTTGAAGCCAAACTGGATGAAATGTTTAACAGCGAAAGTAAGACTACAGGGCGAGAGCAGGTTGATGTTACCGGATTAATTGGTCAGTATGCTCACGGAAATGAACCGAGTCACCATATGGCCTATTTGTATAATTTTATAGGCAAGCCGGAAAAAACGAAGCAGAAAGTTCGCTATATCTTAGATGAATTTTATAAGAATACACCTGATGGATTGATAGGGAATGAAGACTGCGGACAAATGAGCGCCTGGTATGTCCTGAGTTCAATGGGGATGTATGCGGTAACACCGGGGAATCCGGAATGGACACAAACAGAGCCTTACTTTGATAAGATTAAAATCCATTTCGAGAACAAGGAAGAATTGACCATTACAAAAAAAGCACATAAAGGCTATCTGAAAGAAATAATGGCAAAAGCTCAAAAAGAAGAATTTCCAGAAATTACTCCGGTTCCGGTAATTGAAGCGGATAGTAAGTCGTTCAAGGATAAAATGAAAATAGAAATCGTTTCACAAAACCCGAACGATGTTCTTTATTTTGTGATGGAAGATCCTTTTAAGCCACGTTCTGGTAAGCCGATGTGGAATAAGTATACAAAACCATTTGAGGTTACAGAAACGGCTACAATCAAGGCTTATTCAGAAAAAAATGGTAAAACCAGTGGCATAGTAACTGCTAACTTTATCAAAAAACCAAATGATTATACCATCACAATCAAATCGCAATACAATCCGCAGTATCATGCAGGAGGTGATGCCGGTTTGATTGATGGAATCTTAGGAAGCGAAAACTGGCGAAAAGGAGATTGGCAAGGCTATCAAGGGCAAGATTTTGAAGCAATAATCGATTTAAAAACTAGTAAAAAAGTAACCTCGCTTTCTGCACGATTCCTGCAGGATTCCAGAGCTTGGATTTTGATGCCCACTAAAGTTGAGTTTTACACTTCAGATGATAACCTGAATTTCAAACTGATCAAGGCTATCGAAAATAAACTGGATGCTAAAAATACAGATGTTCAGATAGCAGATTTTGAAACTAAGATTCCAGAAACGAAAGCCAGATACGTAAAAATAAAAGCTTACAAATATGGAAAGCTTCCGGAATGGCATCAGGGTTTTGGAGGTGACGCATTTATTTTTATAGATGAAATAACAATCAAATAATCCAACCATAACCCTGCCAGAGTTTAAAACTCTGGCAGGGTTTATTTCTTGAACCAAGATGAAAACAGCCTTAATCCAAGTGCCTTTAATTTGGGAAAATCCGAATGCCAATCGGAGTTATTTCGAAGAAAAAATCAATTCAATTCATAAAGCAGATTTGATTGTTCTTCCAGAAATGTTTACCACGGGCTTTACGATGAATCCTCATGCTATTGCCGAAACGATGGAAGGCGAAACACTTTTATGGTTGAAAAAATTGGCAAAGTATAAAAATGCAGCCATAACAGGAAGTCTTATAATTATTGAGAATAACAAATACTACAATAGGCTGGTTTTTGTTTTCCCGTCAGGAGAAGTGCAATACTATGATAAAAGACATCTTTTTTCCTTAGCAGGAGAAGAAAAAATTTATACTTCCGGACAGCAAAAACTGATAGTTGACTATAAAGGATGGAAAATCTGTCCGCTGATTTGCTATGACCTTCGATTTCCGGTTTTTTCCAGGAATATAGAAAATTATGATTTGCTTCTTTATGTTGCAAATTGGCCAAAACCACGCATAAATGCCTGGGATATTCTACTCAGAGCGCGTTCTGTTGAAAACATGTGTTACACAATCGGAGTTAATAGAATTGGATTCGACGAAAGTAAACATGAATATGTGGGACATTCGCAGGCTCTGGATTTTTTAGGAAACGCACTCCTGGAACCTCAGCAATCTGAAGGTGTTTTTATTTTGGATTTTGATAAAACTCAAATGCTGGAGGCACGAAAAAAATTAGCTTTTTTAAACGATAGAGATTCTTTCGAAATTTTATAATAAGCCAAATTCTTACATTTTAGAGCTTGTTTGGCTCCTGTTCACGGGCTTTTTTCCTGATTTTATGTTCTCAATTTTTTTGTATTATGAAATTAAATAAAAATGTAAAAAGCTGATATTCTTCATTTAAAATAATATATTTGTAAGAAATGTTTTAACTAATTGCAGCAACACATGACTGATTTTCTTTTCAGATACTTAAATAAAGAAAAAATCAAGATTGATAAAGATGAATTTATTCTGCAGTTTAATTCACATCCTGACAGTCCTTCCTTGCTTGCTATTAGTGATACACTCCGTTTTCTGGAAATTAAGAATGCAGCTATAAAAGTCGAAACCGCTGAAATTGATTTTCTGCCTGTAAGGTTTGTCGCAAGACTATGGGACAAGGAAGAGTCATATCTTACTTTCATTGAAAAAAAAGGCAATTCATATTCCTATGTTGACTTAAATAATAAAAAAAAGGCTATCACAGCAGACGAATTTAAAAAGCTGTTTGGAAATGTAATTTTACTTGCGGAAGATGAGAAAGAACGCAAACAAATAAAAACTCAAAAAGCAAATTTTAGTTATCTTTTTCCTTTCCTTATAGTTTTGATCCTAATCCTTTACAGGAATTTCCAGGGCTTTTGGATTTACTTCTTTTATGTTTTTCCAATATTGGGAGTGATTTTTTCCATTCTGGCATTACGGGAACTGTTTAATGTGAATAGCATAATTTTTAATAGGTTTTGCAATATGTCTGACAGTTATGATTGCAATGCTGTCGTAAACTCCTCCAAATGGAAGATACTTGAGAAAGTAAATTTTAGCGATCTTGGAATTACTTTTTTCTTATTTCAGATCATCTCACTTTTATCTGCAGGATTCTCTTCGACCTATTCAGAATATTTTTTTGTTCAATATGCTCTGTTATTGGTTTCTATGCCAATAGGCCTGATTTCTCTCTATTATCAAAGATTTGTAGAAAAAAAATGGTGTCCGGTTTGCCTTACTATAATTGGAATACTTGTTTTGGAGTTGGGCTATGTTTTGATATTCATCGATATTCCGGCAGATATAAGCATCACAGGCACAATTCCCTACTTCTTTATATATGCTTTTCTTTTAATGGTCTGGTTTCCGTTAAAGAAGCTATTAGAAAGGCAACTGGAACTAAAAGAAGAACAATTAAAATACAATCGATTCAAAAAGAATTATCAGGCATTTAAAAATAATTTGTTAGCGGCTCAAAAATTCGATTTGCCGGCAAATCCTATACTGCTTGAAGCTGGCAATCCATTATTACAGATAACGCTTATTACAAACCCTTTTTGCGCTTCCTGTGCCAATGCACACAAAGTGATTCATGGAATAATTGAAAAGGACAAAGGAGAAAATATTTCGCTGGATATTATTTTCAACTATGATGAAAACCTTTATGATTCAAATGCAAAACTATTGTTTGGGAATATTATAAATTCTAAGTTAATCGGCAATGACGTTTTTAAAAATGCGGTTGACGGTTGGTTCAAGGAGAAAAATCTTCAGAAGTGGCTGCGATCATACGGCAATGCTTTTGACCCTCAAATTACAGATCCAATACTAAAAGCACATAAAGACTGGTGCATAGAGAATAGCATGTATTTTACGCCATGTATTCTTATCAATGGCTATGAATACCCAAGTATATATGAAATTGCAGATTTGCCCTTTTTTTTAGATGAATTATTGGATGATTCGATATAAACATAAGCGGAAACCGAAAAGCTAAAAAAGAGTAGGTGAAATTTTAATTTATTTAGTGTATGTCAAAATTTAATTTGAACTCAGTTAAAGAATCTCTAAGTAGAGATGAAATGAGAGAAATCTCAGGAGGAGCAAGAGAAACCCTAGGTTTAACTCCAGCAAAAAAGCAAAATGCTATAACTATCAGATGTAAAAACGGAACTACTTCTGCTTCTACAACTAACTCAACTATGGCAGCTGCAGAATCGTATGCTGCTTCACTTTGTCATGGTGGTGGTTATACTATTATTTGTGTAGGAGACTGCTAAAAAGAAAGAAGCCTCCGGAATTCCGGAGGCTTCTTTTTTATATTTTCAGAAGCTACTGGCCCAAATCAAAAATTTGATCCCAATCCCAATTGGCCCTGACATTTATTTCATCATTATTGGCAGGATCCCGATAATAGATAACTTCTTCGGGCTGTCGCTTTTCGAGATAGTTTCCGGTATCCCAAACCTTATTTTTATTCTCATCATAGATCAACCGAAGTGTGAATTTAGCAGGCTCTAATCCGTCAAAAGTTAGGGTGGTGTTTCCTTCTGAATATTCTGAAGCAATCACGTCTCCTTTAGAATTGGTGAGCTCTACAATTACGGGGAACTGTTTTACATTTTTCAATACGATGCGCATATTGGCATATTCGCTGAGATTCTGGGTTTTTAAACGATAGCTCAACGTATCGTTGGCCTGATTCAGATAGTTAGTAAACGCACCCGGAAATGCCTTAATTGAATAGCTTTCCAACGGTTCTTTCTGAAAATCAATCTTGATGTTTTGATTGAATTCGTCATATTCCGTTGTGAACGGAACTGCTGTAGAATCTTTATTAATCAATTGGATTTTGGAATTGTCTACACCCGTTAACGGCATGGATGTGTTAATGGTAAAACGGTCTCGAAAATGAATTGTACCACTTTGCAAGGCTTGAAAGCTTAGGGTGTCCTTTTTCTGGTTCTTAATTTTTACTACAAATTCCTTGCTGAATTTTGCTTTTTCTGCCTTTAAGCTGAGAGAATCAACTTTCAGTGGGTTGAACCATACTTGAAGGGAATCTTTTTTAGGGAATTTGGTAATCTTTATGGGTAGGTCCTCCGTTCCGTTTTTCAAAGCAATGGCCACATTTTTTGGATCACCTTCATAAGGAAGGATAATTCTGTTGCCAGAGGCCTGGGCGGGTTTCAGTCCTTTAAAAGACAGAACTTCCTGAAATAATTCCATTTCATAAACCACGTCGCTTGGAACCGTTATATATTCTTTATGGAAAGCAATTTTGTCTTTGTTGGGGTTGAACTTGAAGTTGTTATTGTTGTCTTTTAGAGCAACCAGCAGATATTTCCCTTCCTTCAGATTTTCAAGCTTGAATGTTGTAAGGCTATCCAAAGTGTTAGTGATGTATCTGGGATTTTCTTTGTAAATTATCGAATCGGTAAAGGTTTCATTTACTTCATATAACATCACCGAAACAAAATTATCGACATTTTTGGTATAGGCATCTTTTATAAAGCCCTGTATGGAAAGTGAATCGATAGTACTTCCTGTAGAAAATACATATTTGAATTGCTGATATGGATTTCCTTCGTTATTATCCTGAATACTGCTCCCAAAGTTAAAACTGTAAGTCGTATTAGGCAGCAATGTATCCTTTATTTTTATGTTGATATATTTGCTGGCGTTGGAAGGTGAAACTATAGGAGGATTTTTCATTGGAGGCGAAATAATCAGCTGTTTGTTTACATCCTTGATTTTGATATACTCATCAAAAGTAATCCTGATTTCCTGAACGTTGAAATTGGTACTGAAATTTTTCGGTACGCTAGAACGCATTACCGGAGGAAGAGTGTCCTTCAGGCCACCAGTAATACTGCCTCTTTTTGCACAACTTATTACGGACAAGGCCAAAATAATATATAAAAACGCAAATCGGATTCTAAACATCAGGAAATAATTTATGTACAAAATAACAATTATATTTAGAGCTGACGAAATCTTTGCAAAAATTATTTCTTAAGAATGTGTGTAAGCCATGGCGACAATGCTGATTTTGGCATCTGGAATTTTTAATAAGGCTTTCGTACAGGCTTCAATAGTGGTTCCACTGGTGATAACATCGTCTATTAATAGAAAGTGTTTGCCGTGATGTGTTTCCGTAAAGGTAACATCAAAGAGGTTTTCCCTGATTTCTGTTCTGCCAAAAAAGCTTTTCTGAGTTTGGGTGTCGGAATAGATTCTTCGGTATAAAATGGAATCATTATATTCAATCTGGAGTACAGATGACAGAGCGAGCCCAAATTTCTCTACCTGATTATAACCGCGTTTTTTTAATCGTTTTTTGTGTAGAGGAACGGGAATGATAAAATCTATGTTTTTGACTATTTCTAAAGGCTTCAAATCTTCTCCATACCATTTGCCCAGCATTATGCCAATTTCCTCATGATTTTTGTATTTCAGATTGTGAATGAGTTCCTGAACAATCCCTTTTTTGTGAAAATAAATCATGGCAGATCCAAATTCAATAGGAACTCTTCCGTAAAATTTCTTGGTGATTTCATTCTCTGTTTCAAAATGGTGGTTTGTCAATGGTAGCTCATGTCGGCAGGAAGTACAAATTACAGTTTCATTTAACTGCATAAATGCACCACAACCAAGACATACTTGTGGGAAAAAAAGATCGAATAGGCTTTTAAACATGCTAATTGGGTTATAAATGGATAGCTTAAAAATAAGTAAATATTTACAAATTTAATCATGGGTTTTTAGATTTTAAAACCGAAAAAATTATAAGTTATTGATAAGGTGTGTTTTAAGATTTTATTAAGAATTCTAAAAAAATAATAATCTCTAAAAGTGTTCGTTCAACCTGATGGATTCACTTTTGGTCGATTATTTTTTGCAGGCAGAAGCTATTCGGTTAATTTCACGAAAATTTTTTAGAAACTATGTCTTTCAAGTCTGCATTTTCTATTGTGAATATAACCGCTATTATCTCCATTTTGACGGCGGCTGCACTTGCAGTAAAATTGTATAGTATGGAAACTGAAAAAAAGGATTTGGCTCATAATATAGAGCTTGATCGGAAACTACACAATAATGAGATCAACGAAATACTGATTCGCTATGATGCTGCCCTTGAGCAAAACATGCAATTGACAAAAGAATTAGATGAGCTAAAAAATAAGACGGTTCAGGCAGATGATTCGGCCAAATCCAATCTCAATATGCTGAAAAAAAATATTTCGGTACTTACAAAAGAGAAATATAGCAAAGGCACACAGTTGGAAACGCTCAATAATATCCTTAGGTTGAAACAGCAGGATTTTGAGAATAATAAAAAGGAAATTGAAAAGCTATACGCCAAAATCAACCAGTTAGAATCTGAAATTTTGGCAAAATCAGAAGTAAAAGTCGAAAAAAGAAAACTTAAGGCTTCGAATGTAAGTGCAATTGGTGCCAGGACAGTATCAGAAAAAGTGTTGGAAACCAAAAAAACAAAAAACACAGAACTGATCAAGGTATGCTTCACTCTTGAAGACAGTATGGGAATTGAAAGGGGAATTAAGGAAATATTTATCCAGATTATCAATCCCAAAGCCAATATTGTGAGCAAAAACAAATCTTCAATAGAGATTAAAAACCAGACACTTTTTTACAGCGCAAAAACCAGTGTCAATTATGATAAAGGCGATGTTGATGTTTGTGTTTTAGTAGATGCAAATAAGCAGCATCTTATAAAAGGAAACTATATTGTTAATATATTTTCTGGCGCTCATTTGATTGGAAATACCAGTCTCCTTCTTCTTTAAACTTTCTGGTTTAAAAAAACAGCATTTCCCCCAATTTTCATTCTCTTTTTATATTTTTGCACTATGGCAAAACAAGACGATTTATTTAAAAATATAGTTTCGCATGCAAAAGAATACGGATTTATTTTTCCGTCAAGCGAAATTTACGATGGATTAAGTGCAGTTTATGATTATGCACAAAACGGTGTCGAACTAAAGAAAAATATCCGCGAATATTGGTGGAAAGCAATGGTGCAGATGCACGAAAACATTGTGGGCATTGACGCGGCTATTTTGATGCATCCAACTACCTGGAAAGCTTCAGGACACGTAGATGCGTTTAATGATCCGTTAATCGATAACAAAGATTCCAAAAAAAGATATCGTGCTGATGTTTTGATTGAAGATTATGCAGAAAAAATCAATCAAAAGGCACAAAAAGAAATAGAAAAAGCCAGAGCCCGCTTTGGCGAAGCTTTTAATGAGCAAGAATTTATAACTACCAATGCCAGAGTAGTAGAATACCTGGCTAAGAAGAAAGAAATTCTTGAGCGTATGGCGCGCTCACTCGAAACAGAAAATCTTGCAGATGTTAAGGCCCTGATCGAAGAACTTGAAATTGCTGATCCGGAAACAGGTTCTAAAAACTGGACTGATGTCAAGCAATTCAACCTGATGTTTGGTACAAAATTGGGAGCTTCTGCTGAAAATGCGATGGATTTATACCTGCGTCCGGAAACAGCGCAAGGAATTTTTGTGAACTTCCTGAACGTACAAAAATCGGGAAGGATGAAAGTGCCTTTCGGGATTGCACAGACAGGAAAAGCATTTAGAAATGAAATTGTTGCCAGACAATTTATTTTCAGAATGAGAGAATTTGAACAGATGGAAATGCAGTTTTTTGTGAAACCGGGCGAAGAAATGAAGTGGTATGAATACTGGAAGGCTACTCGTCTGAACTGGCACTTGTCTTTGGGTTTGGGTAAGGAAAATTACCGTTTCCATGACCACGAAAAGTTGGCACATTATGCCAATGCTGCGGCCGATATCGAATTTAATTTTCCATTTGGCTTTAAAGAATTGGAAGGAATCCACTCAAGAACAGATTTCGACTTAAAGGCGCACGAAGAATTTTCTGGAAGAAAACTGCAATATTTTGACCCGGAAACCAACCAAAATTATGTTCCTTATGTAGTGGAAACCTCTGTTGGTCTTGACAGGATGTTTTTGGCTGTCTTTTCTAATTCGTTAAAAGAAGAAACTTTGGAAGACGGATCGGTAAGAACCGTATTGAGATTGCCGGCAGTTTTGGCTCCGACAAAAGCGGCTGTATTGCCTTTGCTTAAAAAAGACGGACTTCCGGAACTAGCGCAAGAAATTATTGAAGACCTGAAATGGGATTTCAATGTGGCCTATGACGAAAAAGATGCTGTTGGAAGACGCTACAGACGACAAGACGCATTAGGAACGCCATTCTGTATTACGGTTGACCATCAGTCACTCGAAGACAAGACTGTAACTATTCGTCATAGAGACTCTATGAAGCAGGACCGTGTGGGAATTTCTGAATTGAAGGATATTATCAATCAGGAAGTATCAATGAGAACCTGGCTTCAGAAAATATAAAAAACGAATACTAAAACAAAAAGGCTCCCATTTAGGAGCCTTTTTGTTTTAGTATATCGACCTATAAAGTTTTTATTTTAAAATGATTTTTCTTGTTATAGAAATGTGAAAAAAGTATATTTGTTTTTAATTAACTCAAACTATTTAATAATTTTATGAAAAAGAAATTAATTTTAGCTTCTTTACTATTTGCGGTTTTTGCATCTAGCTGTTCTGATTCTTCATCAGATGAATTTGATAATGGAAATGCTGGTGCTGCCCAAAAGTATATCAAAACGCTTACGGTAACTCCAACAGATGGTTCTGATAGCCCTAGCAATTTTTCCGTAAATTATGATTCATCTGGAAGAGTATCGAGTATTACGGATGGTGTACAATCCAATTTTTTCGTTTATCAGAGTAATAATTTGACAAATATTACCGGCGAAGGAGAACCTTTCAGGATTAGTGAATTGTATCAGGCTCCCTATGAGGCTTATGATATTGGAGAAGTCCTAAATTATGATTCGAAAGGAAATCCTACTGATATAAGGCTATTTCAAGAAAACCAATACGATGGTGAAATCGAAGAATTTACAGCAAAAGTAACTTATGATACAGCGCCAAATACATTCTTTTATACACTAAAAGCTGCCGGTATTATAGATGTTTTGGATAATGTAGAATTAAACTTAAACATGCAAAGCTTACCGAGAGAAATCGTTAAGGCAAAATTATTATTGCCTGTTAACAATCCTACAAAAGTGGTTATCAAGAATGCATCCGGAACTATTGTAAGCACTACACAAACAGATTATGTTTATACTTCTGACAAATATCCAACATCGGCTACTATTACCGAAACTTCAGAAGAAGGAGTGTCAATTATAGCAGTTACTTATACGTATAAGCAATAAAATTCTTTCAAAATAATAAAAAAGGCTTTTTTAGAAATGAAAAAGCCTTTTTTATTTCCGTTTTTTTTATTTTACATAATAATTTTGTTTTTGGAGAAAAGCACTGAAATCCGGATAAATTTTCGTTTTTTTGATGCCTTTTTCTTTTTATATCAACAAAAATTAAGAATGTATTAACAACAATCCTATTTTTGCACCAAATAAATTAAATTAGTTGAGTGTTTTGTGTCATAAAATGATGAAAATGATTCCTTTAAAAAGGAAGTATGCCGATTTAAAATAGTTAAAATAGCCCCAAAAACTACTATTCCGCAAGTCTAAAATTTATTTACGGACTTAATCACGATGCTCTGACAAAATAAGCAGTCACTATGCTGCTTTCCAAAAACAAATTTTGTTACTAGCTATTGATGAATTATTCGTACGTTATCATTAACGATAATCAAGAGAATGTTTTGAATATCCGGGGCCTGGCTGATGGATTTCAAAACTTTCGTTTGGTTGCATCTGCGAATAACTACGATGATGGTTTAAATTGTATTTTAGAACATCAGCCGCAACTGGTTTTCTTGGAAATAGACCCAAAAGACAAGAGCAGTAAACTCTCCCTCTCATTTATCAATGAGCTGTATCGCTACCTTAAGGAAATACCAAAAATAATAGTTACTGCAAAAAATGGCAATTTGGCATTTGAAGCTATCAAGCATGAGATTTTTGATTATCTGATAGCTCCGTTTGAATTAAATGAATTTCGGAAAACCTTACTGAAATTTGAAAAATCAATAGCATCGACTGTTGTCAGTGCTCCTCGAGAGCCAGAACAAAAACCATTTTTTGTAGATAATGATCATCTGACGAAGACAGATCCGGAACAACTCACAATCTGTATTAAGTCATACGGGGATTATCGTTTTATAGATGCGAAAGATATCCAATATTTCCAGGCTGATAATAACTCAACAGACATTCATCTTAATAATGGAGAGATTATTACTGCATTCAAGACCTTAAAGCATTTTGAAAATGTCCTGCCATCACAGTTTTACAGGATTCATAATAGCTATATTGTCAACATCAACTACATTTCGAGAATCCACACCGGAAATGCAGTCTGCTATATTAAAAATACTACCACAAAACTGCCATTCTCTAAATCCTATAAAGGCAATATCGACCAGATTATTGCCGTAATCTCAAGTTCGGGTTATTTAGAGATTTAATAAAGCGAGTTCAATAATCTTTTATTTCTACTGCTTTTTTGATTCCCAATCCTAATATTCATAAGGGATTAAGGCTGTTTTGTCTTGTTTTTTAGTTGCAAAAATCAAAAAACTTTCAAAAACCATCTATCTACTATCAAAATAGCATCATCCACTAACAAACGACCTCATTCCACAAGAGAGACCTGTAAATGCTACGATAACTATCAGTTGTACAGTACTTTTACATCGTGAAAATCAAACATCACAAACCCTAATTTCAAGAACAAATCTTACACATAATTCATTAAACCACAAATGAAAAACATCATGAAAAAAGCTATTTTAACATTCGGATTATTCTCTTTAGTTGTATTAACTTCTTTTACTACAACTGAAAATCAAACACAAAATATAGTTGCTGAAACAGGAGATACAGGAGGAGCTGGTCAAGTTGGTGGCAGTAACACAGGTTTTGGGAATAGAAAATTAGATAATTTTGTTACTAAAATTGAAAACTCTAAAACAAATTATAGCAATAATTCAATTGAAAATCTAGAAATTAGAAAGAAATCGGATATCTAATAGATTAGAAATATAATAACAAAAAGGCTGGCAATTATTGCCAGCCTTTTTGTTATTATATTAGAGCTAAGAAAAAAGAAAAAAATATTTAAGTGTTGAGGAATTAATTTAATAATTCCTCAATAAGGATAAAATCGATTTTATTTCATTGCGTAGTTTTTGTGTCAATAGATTTACTATTTTTGGAAACAAACTTTTAGACTATTGAAAAAATACTACCTCCTCTTTTTCGTCATTGGTCTGTTACTTCTTGGATGCTCAAAGAAAAAAGAAAAATTTTCTGAAAAAAGCATATCCGATACCCTTGCTACTTATCTGACTCTTGCGAATGAAGATACTATTCCTTATGAAGAAAGACTGTCCTATAACAAAAAAGCATTTGCCATTTTAATTAATCAGGAGAATGATTCTTTAAATAGAGTAAATCTTTTTAAGGTTGCGAATAGGTATTTCAATATGAACAATTTTGAGGAATATCAGAAGACTACTCGTATAGTTTTAGAAAAGGCTAAAGGTGATAATGATACAATTAGTGTTGCAAAAGCATATTCTTATTTAGGAGATTACTATACAAATTCTCTCAGAAGAGATAGTGCATATTCCTACTATTCAAAAGCAGAAAAATTGTATCAAAAATTAAATGATAAAGTTAATCTAGGTGGTGTATATGTAAGTATTGCTACTGTACAAAGCTATGAAAGTGATTTTTTAGGTAGTGAACTGTCTGCTATTAAAGCTCTAAATGCTTTAAGAGATAGCAATAATAAGAGTAAAATATATGAAGCATATAACTTACTCGGTATTATCTCGAACGAACTTAAAGATTATGAGAAAGCATTAGAATATCATACAAAAGCACTAAACTTGGCCAAGGAAAATAATATGAATGTTTTTCATGAGAAAGCAAGTTCTTTGAATAATATAGGAAATGTTTACCAAAATGATAACAAGCATAACATAGCAATTGAAAAATTTAATGAAGCCTTACAACAGGATAAAGATTTGTCGGTAGAAAAAGCTGATTTATATGCTTTAATATTAGATAATCTTGCATATTCAAAACTAAAGACCAAAAATTATTCTCAACTTCCAGAACTGTTTTATAAATCATTAAAAATTAGAGATAGTTTAAATCTTAAAACAGGTATAATTTATAATAAATTACATCTGTCTGAATTCTATTTATTAGAAAAAGATACCATAAAGGCAGAAAAATATGGACATGAAGCACTTTCGCTTTCTAGGAATATAAAAAATTATAGTGCGCTTTTAAGTTCTTTAAAACAACTCGGAATAATTGAACCTGAGAAATCATCAGTTTATTCGGCTGAATATATAAAAATCAATGACAGTCTTCAAAGTGCCGAACGAAAAGCCAAAGATAAGTTTGCCCGAATAGAATACGAAACAGACGAAATCATTCAACAAAAAGATAAACTAGCCGAACAAAACAGAAACATACTTTTCTTTTTTGGTCTGGTTGTCATGATTGGAGTTCTTCTTTTTGTAATTAAAAACCAACGTTCCAGAACCAAGGAGCTGATGTTGAAGCAGGCACAACAGAAAGCCAATGAGGATATCTATAACCTGATGCTTTACCAGCAAAATAAGATAGAGGAAGGAAGAGTAAATGAAAAAGTCAGGATTGCACAGGAACTACATGATGGTATTTTGGGAAGACTGTTTGGTGCTCGCCTGAATCTGGATAGTTTAAATAAAAGGCAAGATGAAGAGGCTATTGCCAGTAGAAATAACTATCTCGTTGAGCTTAAAAATATAGAACAGGACATCCGTGAAATTTCACACGACCTTAATCGTGAAAAACATGCCTTAAACAATAATTTTATCGGAATTGTCAACAACCTGATTGAACAGCAGGAAACAGTTTCCCAGGCGAAAGTTTCTTTTGTGGTTGATATGGAAATCGAATGGGAAAAGATTGAAAACTACATCAAGATTAACTTATATCGTATTCTTCAGGAAGCGTTGCTAAACATAAACAAATATGCCCAGGCAGAAAACGTAAGGATTGAGATTGTAAAACAGGAGAAGACATTAAAACTGACCGTGACAGATGATGGAGTAGGATTTTCAGTGAGCAAAAAAAGCAAAGGCATTGGCCTTCAGAATATGCTTTCAAGAGCAAAAGCTTGCGAAGCGGCTTTTGATATCAAATCAAAAATAGATAAAGGAACCACTATAACGGTTGCATTTCCAATGGAAACCAATCAAAAATAACACACATAACACCATGGCAAAAAAACTAAACATCCTGATTGTTGACGATCATCCGTTTATTATTGAAGCGTATAAGAATACTATAGCCGGCTACCACCCGGCAGAATTCGAGTTCAATATCACACAGGCAAACGACTGTAAATCGGCATATGAAATTCTGACCAGTCCAGCAATGATTCCCTATGATGTAGCGTTTTTTGACATCAGCATGCCTCCGTATCAGGAAAAGAATATTCTTTCTGGTGAGGACCTTGCTAAGTTGATGAAGACAACCTTACCTTCCTGCAGAGTGATACTTCTGACAATGCACACGGAGTCTTTAAAAATAAACAACATTATCAAGACTATAAATCCAAATGGGCTTATCATCAAAAATGACCTGACTTTTGATGAACTGCTAATAGCGTTTGATAAGATATTAAAAAACGAAAACTACTACAGCCAGACGGTTGTCAAGTTTGTAAGCCAGCAATCCAGTGACAGTAACCTGATTGATGAATATGACCGTCAGATATTGTATCATTTGTCAAGAGGAGTGAAGACCAAGAATATTCCTTTGCATACGCCGTTGTCTTTGAGTGCTGTTGAAAAAAGAAAATTGAACCTGAAAGACTTATTTAAAATTAAGGGAGGAAATGATGAAGACCTTATCAATGAGGCCAGACTTAGAGGATTTATCTAAAATAAGGTTTTGCAAGATCTATTGATGCGGTTTTACCGTAAAATATATGCGGGAAAACCGCAAACAGCCTATGGCAAATAGCTGTAATTTAGCGATGTAATTTTGAGTTAGAATAAATTAGGGGGTATACCTTTTTTATTTCATTTCTTCGAAAAAAAGCTGTCTCCCAAGACAGCTTTTTTATTGCCCTAAAGATAGGATTACGGGAAAACCGTAAAACAAATGCGGGAAAACCGTAAACAACTATATGCTGTAATGGCTAGTTTTACATCGTAATCAAAAACGTCTTTTTTAAAGAGCCGGAAGCAAAGTAAGTAGCAAAAAAATAATGATATTACCCTTTTGTCAGCCCCCAAGATTGACTTAACCTACAAAAATGAATTGGCTGCTTGCGATTCCAAAAAAATAAAAATGCGGTAACTCCCCAAAGTGCCGCTTTTTTTATGCTCTTAACGTTTTGAATTACGGCTAAACCGTAAAACAAATACGGGAAAACCGCAAACACCATACGTGTCTGTTGGATAATTTAGCCTTTAGAAAATAAGAGAGAATAGAGATGAAGATTAAGACGATGATTATAATAGCCACATTAACAGCTTTGCTTTGCTGCAAGAGTGAAACCGGTGTGAAAAAAAATATCAGGCAGAATGTAGCCGGAGCTAGAACCAAAGACTCTTCTAAACAGCAAAAAATCAATGTCATGAAAAACAATGAATATTTCTTGTTGAATGACAGGAAGGTTGATTAATATGTTGAATACTAGTTTTTTAAATAATTTAAATATGCTTTTTACGGGAAAACCGTAAAACAAATGCGGGAAAACCGTAAACAACTAATGATTTACTGATGTAGTTTTACAGTGTAATAAAGTATAAGTTTTTTCATTGAAGAGATTAAAAGTAAAACCCAAGAACGTCATAAGCAGTAACAACCAGTAATACCACCCTTTTGTTAGCCCCCAAATTGGCTTAAACCTACAAAACAACTGCTTATCCAATTGGAAAAATAAAAAAAGCGATGATCCCCAACCATCGCTTTTTTTTATGCAATTTTTTCAGATTAGCTGTCAAGAGCATTCCAGCCTCGTGCTTTCAATGGAATTTTTGTGTTGATTCTGGTAACCAGATGTATGCCTTCGCTTTCTGGAGTCATGTGCCCGATAACGGTAAAGTTTGGATTTCCTTTAATTTTGTCATAATCATCCATAGAAATTGTAAAGAGAAGCTCATAGTCTTCGCCTCCGTTTATGGCAACGGTAGTACTGTCAATATTGAATTCTTCGCAAACGCTAATCAGCTGCGGGTCAAGTGGTAGTTTTTCTTCATATAAGTTACAGCCTACTCCGGATTGCTTGCAGATATGGATAATTTCAGAAGACAATCCGTCAGAAATATCAATCATCGACGTTGGTTTTACTTCCAATGCATGCAGTAAAGTCCTGATATCTTTTCTTGCTTCCGGTTTTAGTTGTCTTTCTATGATATAAGTATAAGCTTCCAGGTCAGGTTGGCTATTTGGGTTTACCTGAAACACCTGTTTTTCCCTTTCCAAGACCTGTAATCCCATATAAGCGGAACCGATATCGCCCGTAACGACAAGAAGGTCACTAGATTTCGCACCATTTCTGTACACCAATTCAGATTCATCAGCTTCACCTATTGCAGTAATGCTGATTATCAGTCCCTTTTGGGAAGAAGTCGTGTCTCCTCCAATTACATCAACATTATATTCTTTTGCAGCCAAGGCAATGCCATTGAATAATTCTTCAAGCGCTTCCAAAGGAAAACGGTTAGAAACGGCTACTGAAACGGTAATTTGCGTAGGCTTGGCGTTCATGGCATAAATATCAGACACATTTACCACGACAGATTTATATCCTAAGTGTTTCAAAGGCATATAAGCCAAATCAAAATGAACACCTTCAATAAGTAGATCGGTTGAGATGACGGCCTTTTTGTCTTTAAAATCCAGAACTGCAGCATCATCTCCGATTCCTTTGAAAGTGGATGGCTGGCTGATTTCGAAATTTTTTGTCAGATGTTTTATAAGCCCGAATTCTCCTAATTCAGACAAGCTTGTTCGTTGCTGGTTTTTATCTTCAATCATTTTAAATTCTATAATAATAGTTGCAAAGGTACGAAGTTTGAAATTGTTAGTAAATCGTAAAGTTTATTTGTTAAAAACGCTTATTTTTAAAAATAGATTATTGAAATGTGTAACAAAAAGCGTAATCTTTCCACTAACTAATTATAATCAACCCAAAATATTTACAAATTATGAAGCTTAAAATTAACAACTTAAGTAAGACGTATAAAAATGGCGTTAAGGCTTTGGATAGCTTGAATCTGGAAATTGGATCCGGAATGTTTGGACTTTTAGGCCCAAACGGTGCGGGAAAATCTTCTTTAATGAGAACTATTGCCACTTTGCAGAAACCAGACTCCGGAACAATTGAATTTGACGGAATCAATGTACTGGAAGATAATATTGCTTTAAGGAAAATTTTGGGCTATCTGCCACAGGAATTTGGTGTTTATCCGAACATGTCGGCAGAAAAACTTTTGGATTATTTTGCAAGACTAAAAGGGATTTCTTCAAAATCTGAAAGAAAAGAGTTGGTGAAAAAAGTGCTGGAAGTAACCAATCTCTACGAGCAAAGAAACAAATATGTAAGCGGCTATTCAGGTGGTATGAAGCAACGTTTCGGGATTGCACAATTGCTTTTAAACAATCCTAAATTAATCATAGTTGATGAGCCAACGGCTGGATTAGATCCGGCAGAACGCCATCGTTTCCTGAATGTTTTGAGAGAAATAGGAACCAACCATACGGTTATTTTTTCTACGCACATTGTGGATGACGTAAAAGAATTATGTCATGAAATGGCTATCTTGAACGGAGGTAAGATCCTTTCACAAGGAACTCCGGAACAAGCGGAAGAAAGACTGAAAGGACAAATCTGGACAAAAGTGATTGTTCGTGAAGAATTGGATACTTATGAGCGTGATTTTAACGTGATCTCATCAAAATATAACCAAGATAATACTTTAAATATCAAAGTTTATAGCAGTGAAAAACCGGATGAGACATTTGTTGCAGCCGCACCGCAATTGGAAGATGTATATTTTGTAGCACTTAAATCTGACCAATAATATGTTTTCTACGATATTTAATTTTGAATTAAAACGATGGTTCAGGAACCCTTCGTTTTATATATTCGCACTACTGTTTTTTGCGATGTCCTTCATTTTTGCAGCTGCAAGCTTTGGTGTTTTTGATGATTTGACCGCAGCGAGAAGTTCTAATGCCTATGCCAATTCGCCTACGGCTTTGAACGGTTTTATAAATGCAATGAATGTCTTGATTTACTTCCTACTGCCAATAATTGTGGGTTCTTCTGTATACAGAGACTTCCGATTCAATATGCATACGATATTGTTCTCATATCCTTTTACAAAACTGGATTACATTGCCGGGAAATTTCTAAGTTCCCTGTTTGTTGTTATTCTTATTACGTTGACAATTATCTTGGGTCTGGTTGCAGCATCGTTGCTTCCGTGGGTGAATCATGATTTGCTGTTGCCTTTTAATCCGGTAGCGTATGTGCAGATTTACCTGATTTATATCATCCCGAACTTATTCATTTTTGGTGTTCTTATTTTTGCATTAGTTACGATTTCCCGAAACATTTCTGTTGGATTTATGGGGGTTATTCTGGTGTTGCTGTTACAGATAATGCTTTCCAGTTTTACACAGGACACGGATAACAGATATGTCGTGGCTTTATGGGAACCTTTTGGAATGGAAGCAGCCAGCTATTATACAAAATACTGGACCATTGCGGAACAGAACGAAAATCTGCTGCCATTTGAAGGTGTAATTATCTATAACAGACTTATCTGGATAGGGATTTCTTTGGTTATTCTAGGGCTACTTTATCGTTATTTCTCATTTAGCCAAACGGCACTGACTATTGGAAAAAGCAAGAAAGGCGAAAGAGCTGTTAAAAATAACTTTGGTGGAATCACAAGAATTGAACTTCCAGTTGTGAAATTTGATTTCTCTAACTGGCAGAATTTTAAAACTGCCTGGAGCTTGTCAAATGTGGATTTTAGATTTATCCTTAGAAATTGGGCATTTATTGTCATTTCAATTGTAGGGCTTATTTTGTTAGTGGCGATTGCTTTTACTGCAGGTAATATTTTCGGAACGGATACGTATCCGGTTACTTGGCAAATGCTTGAGATTTCGGGAGGTTCGTTTACGCTTTTTATTAATATACTGACTTTCTTATTTGCGGGTATGTTGATTCATAGGGCAGATACAGCAAGAATGAGTCATTTGATCGATGTTACGCCAATCCCAAACTGGGTACTGCTGTTTTCTAAGTTTATTGCTGTGGTAAAAATGCAGATTATGCTTTTGATCTTGATTTTAGTTGCTGGAGTCTTTGTACAATTGTATCAGGGTTATTACAATTTTGAATTTGGACATTACTTATTCGAATTGTACGGAATCAAAATTGTTCATTTTGTTGCTTGGGCTTTATTGGCAGTATTTGTGCAGACAATTTTCAAGAACTATTTGTTAGGTTTCTTTGTCTTGATGCTCCTTCTTATAGGACTCCAATTTTTACCACAATTGGGAGTTGAGCAGGATATCTTCAGGTTTAATTCTGATACAGGCTATGCTTATTCTGATATGAACGGATATGGACATTCGCTAAACAGCTATTATCTGTATAAGTTGTATTGGATCTTGCTAGGGATAGTTTTGTTTTGCGTGGCATTGTTGTTCTGGAAACGTGGAATCCCGATGTCAATCAAAGAAAGATTTGCCAATGCTAGAAAGCGCTTTACTCCAAAATTGGCAATCCCAATGATAGTTGCACTGGTAGGTTTTGTAGCCATAGGAAGTGCTGTTTATTATGAAAACAACATCAGAAATCCATATTATTCTCAGAAAGAAAATGAAAAACAGGCTGTAGAATGGGAAAAGAAATATAAGAAATATGAACACTATGCCCAGCCAAGAATCACGGATATTAATGTTAATATGGATATTTTTCCAAAAAGCAGAGACTTCAAGGCAAAAGGATACTATTTTCTGAAAAATAAATCAAAAGAAACGATCGACTCGCTATTCCTGAATTATAATGGATATGAAAGCAAGTTCAGTTTCAATAAAGAAGCACAGCTGGTTTCAAAAGATACGGTGTTCCATTTCAATATCTATAAGCTTAAAACACCACTGGCACCGGGCGATTCTATAAAATTGGAGTTTGAAGTATACAATAAGCCGAATACTTTTATTACCAGCCATTCTCCGGTTTTAGAAAACGGTACATTCATCAACAATAGCTATTTCCCTTCTATCGGATATTCGGATAGCGGCGAGCTTTGGGATGATGAAACAAGAGCAAAATACGGACTGAAGCCAAAAGAAAGAATGGCCAAACCGACAGATAGCATAGCAAGACAGAATACATATATTTCTAATGATGCTGACTGGGTTAATTTCGAAACGACTGTGAGTACTTCAGACGACCAGATTGCTATTGCACCGGGTTACCTGGAGAAGCATTGGAAAGAAAACGGCAGAAGCTATTTCCATTACAAAATGGATCAAAAAATGCTGAATTTCTATGCCTACCAATCGGCGAGATATGAAGTGAAAAAAGACAAATGGAAAGATGTCAATATTGAAATCTTTTATCAGAAAGGTCACGAATATAATATAGATCGAATGATAAAAGGAATTAAAAAAGCATTAGAATATTACACGGAAAATTTCGGTCCTTATCAGCACAAGCAAGCAAGAATCATTGAGTTTCCAAGAACCGGTGGTGGCTTTGCGCAATCTTTTGCCAATACAATTCCTTATTCTGAAGCCGTTGGTTTCATTGCCCATGTTAATGATGAAGATGAAAATGCAGTTGATTATCCGTTTTCAATAACGGCACACGAAATGGCACACCAATGGTGGGCACATCAGGTGATTGGTGCCAACGTACAGGGAGCAACGCTTATGTCTGAAAGCTTGTCAGAATACAGTTCGCTGAAAGTATTGGAGCATGAATATGGAAAATCACAGATGAGAATGTTCCTGAAAGATGCATTGGATAGCTATCTTATAGGAAGAACTTTTGAAAGCAAGAAAGAACAACCACTGATGTATAATGAAAACCAGCAGTATATCCACTACAACAAAGGTTCTTTGGTTTTATATGCTTTGAGCGATTATATTGGCGAGAAGAATATGAATAACGCTTTGAAGAAATACCTTCAGAAAGTGGCTTATCAGGAAGCGCCATATACCAACTCGATAGAATTTGTGTCTTATCTGAATGAAGCAACTCCGGATTCTTTGAAATATATGATCAAGGATATGTTTGAGACAATCACACTATATGATAACCGTATTAAAGGATTCTCTTCTAAAAAACTTCCAAACGGCAAGTATGAAGTGACTGTTGAAGCGCTTGTAAGCAAATACCGTTCGGATGAAAAAGGAAACAGGACATTTAAGGATGCAGCTGGAAAAACACTTACTTATAAAGGTAAAGGAGACAAGCATGCTGTAGAATCTTATCCTTTGAATGACTATGTTGAGGTGGGTGTATTTGGAGAACAAACCGTAAAAGGCAAGACCAAAGAGAAAGAACTTTATCTCAAGAAGTATAAGATTGATAAGATTGATAATAAGTTTGTGATTATCGTCGATGAAAAACCTGTAGAGGTTGGAATTGATCCATACAATAAGCTTATTGATACCAAATCTGATGACAATAGGAGAAAGCTTTAAATAAGCCCACTTCCTAATAAAAACAAGGCCTGCAGTCCATTCCGACTGCAGGCTTTTTTTATGAAAATAAAAAAAGTAAAAATTAAAAAATACTGCTGACAAACTGTTGTCACTTGCCCCATTTACCTTTGACATGTAACAATAAAAAACAAAAAAAATTATGAATGCAACAGCTCAAGCACCGCAGATTATTACTAAAGAAAATTTATTAAGACATTGGCAAGGGCACCGCGGATTAACCCGTCGTGTTATTGAAGCTTTCCCGGAAAAAGAATTTTTCGAATTCTCTATCGGTGGAATGAGAACCTTTGCAGAATTGACATCAGAACTTTTAGCAATCGCATCTCCTGCCTTGAAAGGAATTGTGGAACGCGATGAAAAGCCTTATATAGAAAATATGGATAATGGAACTACAAAGGCTGATTATCTACGCAAATGGGATGAAGCAACAGAGGAAATCAATAAATATTGGAATTTATTGGATGTAGCAGATTTCAGCGAAAAATTCAATCTTTTTGGGCAATATGAATTCCCAATTATTGACAATATTTTCTATTTTATAGATAATGAAATTCATCACAGAGGACAAGGTTATGTTTACTTAAGAGCCTTAAACATTGAACCGCCATTCTTCTGGGAAAGATAATATTAAAGTCTGGAACGGGTTTTGGAAATAATTTCCGAAACCCGTTCTTTTAATCTTTCAGGTTCCAAAATGGTTGCGTAATCGCCATACGTCATATACCAGCGAGAAAATCCATCTTCAATATCACGCGACATAAAGGTCATCTCTACATTGCCGTTGTCCATTTCTTTTTGTGAAACAAATCCGTAATGCTTTTTCTGAGAAGCTATATACTTCGAAATTTTTTTCGGGAGGACAATTCTAACTTTAGTTGTACTGTACTTCTGTATGTCATCTTGCAAATATGTTTCCAAATCCGGATGATCAAGAGTAAAAGGTTTATCTGTGGGTTTGATTTGATGAATTCTGTCAGCCCTGAACTGCCTGTAGTCGTTTCGCAAATGGCAAAAACCCAAAGTGTACCAGTTTTCATTTTCGTGAAAAACCCCAACAGGCTCGATAAGCCTTTCAGTTGGGTCTTCAGCTTCTATGGCCAGATACGTCAAAATAACCTGTGTTTTTTCTGCGATACTTTTAAAAAGTAAGGCCAATGCATTTGGAGCTTTTTCGTTAAATAGCTTTCTGGCCGGTTGCATCAAGACATTGGTTTCTATCGTTGAAATCCAGTCTTTATCAGAGCTTTTCAATACGGCTTTTAGTTTAAAGGCAGCAGATGTGTAATGGCTGTGGAGTTCTTCGTCTGTAAATTTTTCCATGAGTTTTTCTGCCGCAATAAAACTGCTGGCTTCTTCGCGGGTAAACATAACAGGTGGCAGTCGGTAGCCGTCAAGTAACGAATAGCCAACACCGGCCTCACTATATATAGGCACACCGGATGCTTCCAAAGTGCGTATATCCCGATAGATTGTTCTCAGGCTCACTTCAAAGCGGTCTGCGATTTCTTGCGCCCTGACAATTTTTTTGGACTGCAATTGGATAAGGATTGCTACAATCCTGTCAAATCTTTTTGGAGACTCGTCCATCATAATTAAAAAACTAATGATCAAATATACGCCAAAACAAAAAACCCCGATAGCGAAAGTTATCGAGGTTTTTCTTTACTTTTAAAACTAGTCGTTCAGTTTCAAAACCGCCATAAAAGCTTCTTGCGGAATTTCAACATTACCTACCTGTCTCATACGTTTTTTACCTTTTTTCTGTTTTTCCAACAGTTTTCGCTTACGGGAAATATCACCACCATAACATTTTGCGGTAACGTCTTTTCTCAATGCCTTAATAGTTTCACGAGCAATAATTTTAGCCCCGATTGCTGCCTGGATTGGAATATCAAATTGTTGTCTTGGGATTAACTCGCGTAGTTTTTCGGTCATTTTTTTACCGATATTGTATGCGTTATCTTCGTGGATTAGGGCAGAAAGAGCATCTACACCTTGTGCATTCAATAAAACATCCAGCTTCACTAATTTAGAAGATCTCATTCCGATTGGCGAGTAATCAAAAGAAGCATATCCTTTTGAAATTGTTTTCAATCGATCATAAAAATCAAATACAATTTCAGCCAGAGGCATATCAAATGAAAGTTCAACACGGTCTGTGGTCAGATAGGTCTGATTGGTAATAACACCACGTTTTTCAATACAAAGTGACATTACGTTTCCAACAAAGTCTGATTTGGTAATAATGGTTGCTTTGATATACGGTTCTTCAACATGATCCAGTTTAGATGGTTCCGGAAGGTCGGATGGGTTGTTGACTATGATTCCTTTTTCAGGCTCTTTTTTGGTGTAAGCCAAATAAGAAACGTTAGGAACAGTAGTGATTACGGTCATGTTGAATTCACGCTCCAATCGCTCTTGTATGATTTCCATGTGTAGCATCCCTAAGAATCCGCAACGGAAACCAAATCCTAATGCGGCAGAACTTTCCGGAGTAAAGACAAGTGAAGCATCATTCAGCTGTAATTTTTCCATTGAAGCCCTCAAGTCTTCATAATCTTCCGTGTCAACAGGGTAAATTCCGGCAAAAACCATTGGTTTTACGTCTTCAAAACCTGTAATCATATTGGTTGTAGGTGTTTTTGCATCGGTTAATGTATCACCTACTTTTACTTCTTTTGCTTCTTTGATTCCGGAAATCAGATAACCAACATCGCCGGCAGAAATCATTGGCTTAGGAACCTGGTTTAGTTTCAACGTACCAATTTCATCAGCAAAATATTCATTTCCGGTGGCCATAAATTTAATTTTCTGGCCTTTTTTGATTTGTCCGTTAATAATTCTAAAGATTACTTCAATACCTCGAAAAGGATTGTAGACAGAGTCGAAAATCAATGCCTGCAACGGTTCTTCAGGATCTCCTTTTGGTGGAGGAATTCTTTCAATAATGGCAGACAGGATATTTTCCACTCCAAATCCGGTTTTTCCGGAAGCGTGAATGATTTCATCCAATTTGCAGCCTAACAGGTCAACAATATCATCGCTTACTTCTTCAGGGTTAGCACTTGGAAGGTCAACTTTGTTCAAAACAGGAATGATTTCCAAATCGTTTTCCAAAGCAAGATAAAGGTTTGAGATAGTCTGTGCCTGTATGCTTTGTGCCGCATCAACAATCAAAAGCGCACCTTCGCAAGCCGCAATCGAACGCGAAACCTCATATGAAAAGTCTACGTGTCCAGGAGTATCGATCAGGTTTAGGATGTAGTCTTCACCTTTATAATGATATTCCATCTGGATTGCATGGCTTTTTATGGTAATACCTCGCTCGCGTTCAAGGTCCATATTGTCAAGCAATTGTGCCTTTTCTTCACGGGCAGTTACGGTTCTTGTTGCACCCAGCAAACGATCAGCAAGCGTACTTTTTCCATGATCAATATGTGCAATAATGCAAAAATTCCTAATATGTTTCATCTTCGTTTTGTATCAATTTTATTGAGGTTATAACCTCCATCCTGACTTTAAGGCAAGATTTTCCTTCGTTCTCCACTTTATTTCCTTAAAGATAAGGAATTAATCGGCAAATATAGTTTTTTAGTTTTTAAGTTAAAAGCGGATTTTTAGGTAAAAATAAGGAGATATTCAGGGCGAAAACACAGACTCTTAAATCTACGTTAAAAGGAAAATTCGCATAGAAAAATTTTAATCCGAAAAATAAATTTTCTATATTTAGTAAAAAGAATAGCCCTATGAAAAAGATAATTTCATTATTGATCATTTGTTGCATAACTCTGATTTTGGCCGCATCCTGTAAAAAGAAAGATAAAGACCTGTCAGGAGTTGATGTGCATGAAGAAGAAAATGTAATTCCTTTCGATAGTACTCAAATAGCCGGATTTTTTACAAAATATCCCGATTTTAAAGAGTTTCAGCCGGAAATAAAGGAATTGTACAAAAAACACAATTATCATTACATCTGGTACGATCGGGGTGGATTGATTGAGTTTGCGGAAGCTTTGTTTGATAAGGTCAATCAAATAAAGTCAGAAGGTGTACAGAACCCATTGCCATATAAGCAACAGATTAATGATGTCTTCTATGAATCAAAAGAAAAAGGCGGTCCGGACTTGTCTTCTGAACTGCTTATTTCATCAATGTATTTTTTCTATGCAAAAAATGTATTGCAAGGATTGGATCCTAAAGAAAGTAAAGAAAGCGGCTGGTATCTTCCTCGTGAAAAAGTGTCGTATGTCTCTTATTTGGATACATTGATGAGAGACCCAAATCTCCTGAAAAAAAACGATTCTGAATTGCTTCCACTTTATTACGATCTGAAAAAAGGATTACAGAAATATAATGAAATAGAAGAAAAAGGCGGTTGGGGAACGATTGAAATGCAAGCGGAAGTAAAGTCGCTTAAGCCTGGTGACAGCTCCAAAACAATTGCCGAAGTCAGAAAAAGGCTTTTTATTTCTGGTGATTTGAGCAAGGATTCCGGCAGCAATCAATATGATGAAGAGTTATTGCAGGCTGTTATGGCATACAAAAAGAGAAACTCACGTGAAATGGATAATAAGATTACGCCAGATTTGGTAAAACATCTCAATGTTCCTGTTCAGGACAGGATTAAGTCAATTGTAGTAAATATGGAGCGTTGCCGCTGGATTTCTACAGACCTTACCAAAGGAGGGGAGTATATTGCCGTTAATATTCCTTCGTATAGGATGAGGTATTACAAAGACGATAAGGTGAGATTGGAATCAAACGTTGTTGTAGGGAAAGAAATGAACAAGACGGTAGTGTTTAGCGGACAAATGAGTTATCTGGTTTTTAGTCCCTATTGGAATATTCCGAAAAGTATCATTGAAAAAGAAATAAAGCCTGGAATGGCAAAGGATAAAAATTATTTGAGCAACCACAATATGGAGTGGAATAATGGATTGGTGCGTCAAAAACCGGGCGATAAAAACTCGCTTGGACTGGTGAAATTCATGTTTCCTAACTCTAACAACATCTACCTGCATGACAGCCCGGCCAAAAGTCTTTTTAATAAAGAAAGCAGGGCATTCAGTCATGGTTGTGTTCGTGTTCAAAAAGCAAGAGATTTGGCGGTGGCAATTTTAGAAGATGATAAAAATTGGACACCACAAAGAATAGATAAAGCGATGCATGCCGGAAAGGAAAGCAGTTATGCGCTGAAGAAAAAGATACCGGTTTATATTGCCTATTTTACAGCATTTGCAGATGAAAATGGTATGATAAGTTTCTTTGACGATGTGTATAACAGAGATGCGAGACTGGCATCATTGCTCTATAAATCATAAAAAAAGTACAGAAAATAATAGGGCCGCATTTTTAGTGCGGTCTTTTTTTGCTTTAAATGGAGTAGGAGTCGAGTTTTTTTCTAATTTTACAAGACCCAAAAATTATGCCCCAACATAATGCCTACTATGAAGAAACAAAATTTAGCCATTGCCCTTCTGGACGATGACCAAGAAGAGCACCTGCTTTTTAAGGAAGTAGCCGACGATTTCAGTGAAATTAAATCCGTGCTTTCATTTGCCAAAGGAAGGGAAATGTTGGACTATCTCGGAGGCAATGATAAAAACGTTGTTCCCGATATTCTATTTTTGGATCTAAATATGCCTATACTTTCCGGACTGGATTGTCTTATTGAAATCCGGAAAAAAGACGAATATAAAAACCTTCCAATTATAATCTATTCTACTTCTTCTTCTGAAAAAGACAAGGAAGCCACCTATAAAAATGGTGCTAACCTTTATGTTAACAAGCCGATTGAGTTTTCTGATATGAAAAAAATCTTTATGGAAGTGCTTAAGATTAATTGGAAAGAGCGTTCCGGGGCATTCAATTTTCAAAATTTCTTTCTCTCTGTTTAATACTCTTCTGCTATTGAAGGATAGGGCTTTAAAGTTTTATTAATCAAAATTTCGTAATTTTGCCGCAAAATGAAGAAGATGGTCAAGATTGGCAAAATAGAATTACCTGATTTCCCGTTGTTGTTAGCGCCTATGGAAGACGTGAGCGATCCTCCGTTTCGTCGTTTGTGCAAGCTACATGGAGCTGATCTCATGTATAGCGAATTTATTTCTTCTGAAGGTCTGATTCGTGATGCTATCAAAAGCCGTCAAAAACTGGATATTTTTGATTACGAAAGACCTGTAGGTATCCAGATTTTTGGAGGAGATGAAGAAGCAATGGCTCTTTCTGCAAAAATAGTAGAAACAGTCCATCCGGATTTGGTTGATATTAACTTTGGATGTCCTGTCAAAAAAGTGGTATGTAAAGGAGCCGGTGCCGGAGTACTGAAAGATGTAGATTTGATGGTGCGCCTTACAAAGGCCGTGATTAAGAGTACAAGCCTTCCTGTGACAGTAAAAACAAGATTAGGTTGGGATGAAAACTCAATCAATATTGATGAAGTTGCGGAACGCTTGCAGGATGTTGGAGTACAGGCCTTAACGGTACATGCAAGAACAAGAGCCCAGATGTATAAAGGACACTCGGATTGGACGCATATTGAACGAATCAAAAACAACCCTAGAATTACCATGCCTATTTTTGGCAATGGAGATATTGATTCTCCAGAAAAAGCATTAGAATATAAGAATAGGTTCGGACTGGATGGTATGATGATTGGTCGTGCTGCCATTGGTTATCCTTGGATTTTTAACGAAATCAAACATTACTTTAAGACCGGAGAAAAATTACCACAGCCCACTATGGAAGATAGGGTTGAGGCGGCAAGAAATCACTTGACATGGTCAATGGACTGGAAAGGCGAGCGCGTTGGTATTGTAGAGATGAGAAGGCATTACACTAATTATTTCAAAGGAATACCCGGATTTAAAGAATACAAGCAAAGACTTGTAACCACAGATGATGCCGAAGGCCTGTTTAAAACATTGGATGAAATCCAGGAAGTTTTTGGAGGCTATCATTTTGTATGATAAACATAGTATAATCCGAAGAATCTCTTCGGGTTTTTTTTGAATAAATTTTGATCGATTAGTTGTTTTTATGCAATAAAGCCAATGCGCTTTCTAAAATGGCTACACGTTGCTCCAATGAGTTTTCTTGCGGCAAAGTATGCTGGAAAATGTGCAAAACATTCCAGATTGCTATTACATCAGATGTATTTATTTCAATATCCTTAAATTCAGAATGATTGGCTTTTAAGTTTATTTTGCCATTGTTAAAATATGTTTTTCTAAACAGAAGATCTCCTTTTACAGCAATAACAACAAGGCTGCCATCGGCTATAGGATTGTTGACTGTTGTTTTTTCGCAAACAATAATATCTTTAGGAAGAAACATACCTGAGATGCCGGTCATAGAATTGTCCGGCAATACAAAAGCGGTTTTGTTTTCAGAGTTTATTGTTGGGATTGTCAGTACTGGCAGATTGATTTCTGTGTCATTAGCCAGAGCCGATAAATAATCTGATTTCATTCCTTCTATTACACAAGGAATTCCATCCGTTTTTATTTTTTTAGGTACGGCCGGACTTGTGGTAATGGTTTCGTTGAATTTTAGCAGTCGGTTAACGGTAAGCTCTTTTGTGAGCAGATCTTCAATATCAATGCTAAAATGGTTAGCAATTTTTATCACAGTATCCATCTTCGGATTACTCCTGCCTTCTTCATATGCACCCAGCGTAGCCCTTTTTAAATCAAACATTTCGGCAAACTGTAATTGGCTGAGACCATGTACACTTCTTATTTTTTTTATATTTTTCCCAAACATACTTGCTAAAAATTGCTAAAATTATTTGCAAATTAAAATTGTTGTTTTATATTTGCGCTAATACTTTTAGCAAATATAGTGTATTTGGCAAATTAAATGAGCATAATAATTGCATTTAACAATAAAGATTTTCTGAACAAAATAGTTTTTTTGCTTGGCAATCAAATAAAAAAAAACGAGTTTTATAAAATTAAACCTGTAAAATGAAAGATTATTTTAATGTAATAAAAGGATACCTGACAGAGCTTGAACTTGAAATAAAACATGAGAACAGTTCGGAAAGCATTTTCATTGTAAGTAGCGAGCAGGAAGGTGTTGTAAATCTTATTATTTGTGTAGCCTATCCTATAGTGATATTTGAGCAGTTTTTGTTCGAAATCAAAACAGATTCGCCTTTGGTTTATAAGGCCCTGCTTCAAAAAAACAGGGATATTATTCACGGGGCATTTGTTTTAGATCACACAGGTCAGAAAGTTATTTTCAGGGATTCGCTGCAATTGGAAAATTTAGATT
The DNA here is from genome assembly GCA_964518395.1 of uncultured Flavobacterium sp. Lineage (GTDB taxonomy): Bacteria > Bacteroidota > Bacteroidia > Flavobacteriales > Flavobacteriaceae > Flavobacterium. The sequence continues at coordinate 106,689 of CAZFGA010000005.1, read as the reverse complement.
TAAATGAATTTGGTGCTACTTTAAATTCGTTAAGCCTGTTGCTTAGCGAGTATTCGGAGCAGATTATTAACTTTTCAAAAAAATAGGGATATGAAATTTCTAAGACGACTTTTAAAAATAGGGCAGGCTGAAGTCCACCATGCTATAGACAATATGGAAGACCCTATAAAAATGACCGAGCAGGGAATAAGAGATATGAAAGAAGATCTGGATAAGGCGCTTGAAGCTCTGGCTCAGGTAAAAGCGATGAGCATCCGTGCGAAAAAAGAAGTGGGTGAGTATGAAGAAAAAGCGGAAGACTATAATGAAAAAGCCATGCTCATCTTAAAAAAGGCGCAAACCGGCGGAATTGAACCTGGCGAAGCCGATAGGTTGGCAACGGAAGCACTCGTGAAAAAAGAAGAAGCTGTAGGTTTACAAAACCAGGCTATTGCCGATAAGGAAAAATTTGACCAGAACGTGCTGCAAATGGAGGCCAATGTGCAGACCATTAAGCAGAATATCAGCAAATGGGAAAATGAACTTAAAATATTGCGATCCCGTGTCAAAGTAGCTGATGCAACCAAGAGCCTTAACAAGCAAATGGCCAAAATTGACAGCAATGGAACAATAGCATTGCTGGAAAGAATGAAAGAAAAAGTGCATCAGGAAGAGGCGTTGGCTGAAGCGTATGGGGAAATTGCCAATTCTTCAAAATCTATCGATGAGGAAATTGACAGGGTGGTAGACGTCAAAAAATCAAAAGCCCATAATGAGTTAGAAAAACTTAAGGAACAGCTTGGTATAAGCGGACCAAAAGATTAAAAAATAAATAAATGAAGGAGCTTATAGAAATTTCTTTTTCGCCGGTCAATGCTTTTTTTAGCATCATGTCTATCATCATGGTAGTGTATTGGGTGCTGGTCATTATAGCCGGTATCGATCCGGACTTATTCAGCATTGACTTCGACTCGGCAGATATAGACAGTAATTTTGATCATGATGTTTCCGGTAGTGAGCATGCCAACGATGGAAACGGTTTTATGAAGGTGCTGGAGTATTTTAACTTCGATGAGCTTCCCCTCATGTTTATCCTTACTATTATTTTCTTCAGCATGTGGCTGGTAGGTGTGAATGTCACATACTATCTGGGTGTAGAAAGTACGCTGATTGGTTTCTTGTTGCTTATACCCAACTTTATTCTGAGCCTTTTTGTCGTAAAGATTTTTAGCAAGCCTCTTGGGTATGTCTACAAGCAGTTAAATCATAAAGGAGAGCCCGAAATAGATTTTTTAGGCAGGAGATGCAGTGTGACTTCTACGGTAACGGAACAAAAAACAGGACAGATAGAGCTCTTAGTAAACGGCGACCCGATGAAGTTGTATGCTAGAAGTAATACGGAAGAAAAATTAACAGCTGGCGACCAGGCAGTTATTGTAGGAGAAAGCAACGATAAAAAATATTATCTCATTGAAAAATTTGACTATTAACCAACACTATACCAACCATGATTGTTTTAATACTACGTCTTATTGCCAGCTTGGTTTACCTCGTAATTAATTTATTGACCTTTTAATATAAATAAACACCAAAATTATAAAACACTAACACAATGCTAGGAAACTCGTTACTCATCACAATGATTGCCATAATAATAGTAGTTATAGGACTACTGGTATGGGTCATTTCAATGTACAAAAAAATAATCCAGGGAAAAGTAATTGTGCGCACCGGTGCAGGTGGTACAAAGGTTTTCTATAATGCAGGACTTGTAGTGCCTGTGTTGCATAAAATGGAGATTATGGATATTTCGGTTAAAAAACTTGACGTAGAACGTACAGGTGTTAATGGACTTATCTGTAAAGACAACATAAGAGCGGATATCAAGGTGACCTTTTTTATAAAGATTAACAAATCTACTGCAGACATCATTAACGTTGCCCAGACTATTGGTTGTGAGCGTGCTTCGGAAATTGACGTATTGAGAAATCTTTTTGATGCCAAATTTTCAGAAGCATTAAAAACAGTAGGAAAGAAATTTGATTTTGTAGAGCTATACGAAGCCAGAAGTGAATTCAGGGAAGAAATTATTGCTATTATTGGAACCGATCTAAACGGTTATGTACTGGACGACTGTGCTATCGACGATTTGGAACAGACTCCGCTTTCACAACTTAAGGCGGATAACATTCTTGATTCTGAAGGTATCAAGAAAATTACGGAGCTTACAGCAGTACAAAATATCAAGGCTAACCTGATACGCAGAGATGAGGAAAAAACAATCCGCAAGCAAGACGTTGAAGCTAAAGAAGCCATACTGGCATTAGACAGGCAATTGGCTGAAAAAGAAGAACAGCAAAAAAGAGAAATTGCCAATATCAAGGCACGTGAGGAAGCTGAGATTATAAAAGTGTCTGAAGAAGAAAGGCTTAAGTCGGAAACAGCACGCATAAATACTACAGAAAAAGTAATGGTTGCGGAAGAGAATAAGGACAGGCTTATTATTGTTGCAGCTAAAAATAAGCAACGTACGGAAGCTGTTGAAACAGAAAGAGTAGAAAAAGACCGCGCCCTTGAACAGACAGAAAGAGAGCGTATCGTTACTCTGGCGCAAATCGAAAAAGAAAAGGCGGTAGAGGTTGAGCGCAAAAACATCCAGAATGTCATACGTGATAGAGTAGTGCTTGAAAAAGGAGTAGTTCAGGAACAGGAAAACATGAAAGATATTGAAGCTTTCAAAGAAGCAGACAGACAGAAAAAAGTGGCTGTTACTCTTGCTGAAAAGGAAAGTGAAGAACTTTACATCAAACGTCTGAAAGCTGCCGAAGCAGAAAAAGAAGCAGCAAAACAAAAAGCAGAAGAGATAAATATCGAAGCTGCTGCAAGAATGGCTGCCAGCGAAAAAGAAGCAGAAGCCAGAAAGATTTTGGCAGAAGCAAAAGCTAAAGAAGATGCTACATTAGGATTGTCTGAAGCTCAGGTAATGCATGCCAAGGCAGATGCGAACGAAAGACAGGGTATCGTAGATGCTGTAGTTATTGAGAAAAAAGCACTTGCCGAAGCAGCGGGTATTAAGGCAAAAGCGGAAGCTGAAAAACAACTTGGCGTGTCTGAGGCTGAAGTTATCAAAGAAAAAGCACTTGCCGAAGCTAGTGGTATAGAGGAAAAAGCTGAAGCGATGAAAAAACTTGACGGTGTTGGTAAGGATCACGAAGAGTTCAAGCTTCGTCTTAATAAGGAATTACAGGTTGACCTTGCTAATATCCATATCCAGAAAGATATTGCAGATGCGCAGGCAAATGTATTGGCAGAAGCCCTTAGAGCAGCCAAGATTGATATTGTGGGTGGCGAAACCATGTTCTTTGATCAAATTGTGGGACAGATTACCAAAGCTAAAGGTTTCGACAGACTTGTAAATGGAAGTGAAAATATCACCGAAATTAAAGAAGCGATATTAGGGACTGACATTAAAGGAGGAGAAAATCTGCTGGAACGAATAAAAGGTTTTGCAGATAAATATGGCATAACATCGGAAGACATCAAAAACCTTACGGTTGCAGGATTATTGGTCGAACTGCAAAATCGCAGCAATGACGAAGGAGAGAAAGGACTTTTCTCTAACCTGATGGATATGGCTAAAAATCTAGGCTTATCTGGCAAAAAATTAGGATAACATTCCTTTCTGATATAGTTTCCCGTACGATCACACCGTACGGGATACTTTTCTATTATGATTACGCTTTGTAATCCAACACTAAAATTTAAAAATCATGAGTACACTGGAAGGCGGTACATATGAAATCATACGAAGCAGACTGGAAACCCAAAAAAGTGACCTTTCGGCCCGACTTAACAAGCTTAATGAGGCGAGAAAAGAGATTTTTGGCAGTACCGAAACCAAACTTCTTGCGAACAACCGTATCATTACTGAAAATAATTGTATACCCAACGATATTGTATCGATTCACGACACCTGTATTTTTGGCTATAATGTCCACTTTGGCCTACGTACAGACATAATGACGGAAGATGTTTTTAGTATCTATAAGTATGAAGACGGAGAGTTTAAGCAGCAGGGGATGGATATTATTTCCGATAGTGTTTTCTTGGACGATTTTTTAAATCTGTATAAATACTATCGTGATACGGAATTCAAAAAGTTTTTTATTACCGGAAATTACCTGCACATGATATTCCAATTGAGTGACAGGACTTCGGATATTAAAACATTTAAATGGCTAATAAAGGACGGTACGCTTATCTATCAGGACAACCGAAGCGATAGTGAATATCGTTTGCCGCGCCAGCATGATTTTACCTGGCAGGAAACTTCCCGCGATATGCAGCGTTATGGAAAGCATCCGCACGTATCCATACTTGATAAGGTTTTTGTAGAAACGGTAGGAGGCACCCTAACCATAAAAGTAGAAGATAATACCAGCACAGGCAAAGGCATTTATGATGAGGATGTCATATATCCGGATCAAACTCTGGACGATGGTAACTACCAATATGCCGATTTGGGTAATCTCATAGCCTTGCAAGTAAAACCATTTCAGGAAGAAGCCCGTTTTTTTATCTACAACCACAAATTGCAGGAAGTAAAAAAAATTGACAGCCTTTCCACATCGGCTATACTCCTTCCGGACCAACACGGACTTATATTTTCGAATGGCTACTACCTGCAGACAGGCGAATACAAAATATTTGAAAATAGCCTTCAAAACCTGCTGTTTCAGGAAAAAATAGCTTCACCAAACGGTGAGGATTTTATGTATGTGTTTTATGAAGAACTGACAGGACAATACGTGCTCATGTCCTATAATATCATTACTCATGAAGTAATGACACCCATTAGCTGTAATGGTTTTACCATATTGGAAAATGGCGAATTGTGTTATTTCAGGGCAGAAGAAGAACATACGAAAAATCATTTGGTGCAAATTTGGCAGACTCCGTTTGTAAAAGGAGATGTAATGCCAACCCAATATAAAGACAGTTTTCTCTATAAAATAGGCAATAAGGACATTGTAAAGGCTATGGCCGATTGCCATTCCATTATAACATTACTTAATAAAAATGATGATTATGATGGTTTGTATGCAGACCTTACAAGACAGTCGCAAAATATTCTGGATACCTATTATTGGATAAACAGTAAAGAAACTTTTGAGCTGCACATACCGCTTACCGAAATTAAAAATACCGCCAATACCGCTATTGACGAATTTGAAAAAGTAGTGCAGTTAAGGGGGAATGCCGCAAAAATTACGCAGGAAACAAAGGACAGGGGCGAAGCACTTTTTATAAAAATAAAAAGCTCACCGCTGGACGATATTGATGTTTTTGTAGCAGACCTGGCAGGACTTCGGACTTTAAGAGGAGAGGTGATAAGTCTTCGTGAAATTCGATATGTTGAAGACGATTTTATTAATGGACTCGAAGCAGAAGTTGTCGCCCAGACAGAGCATATTTCACAAAATTGCCTGCAATTCCTTATGGAAGATAAGGCGCTGGTGCCTTATCATAACCGGGTAGAAGAAAAGCAGAAAGGGCTTGACAAAATAACTACGGTAGCCGAAGGTAAAAAGCTGGAAGATGAAGTCAATACAATAACTGCCGATCTCGAAATGCTTATAGAAATTGTCTCGAATCTTAAGATTGACGACACTTCAAAATCAACGCATATCATCAATACGATATCGCTGATTTTTTCTACACTAAACCGATTAAAAGCCGATATCAAGAATAAAGTCGCCTCGCTTGGAAGCAAAGAAGCAAGAGCTGATTTTGCTGCTCAAATGAAGTTGATTGATCAGAGTATGGTAAATTCGCTTGATAGGGCAGTGAGTCCTGATAAGGCTGATGAACTTCTAAATAAGGTATCGGTACAACTGGAAGATGTGGAAGCCCGTTTTGCCGACTACGATGAATTTACAGGTTCTATTCTTGAAAAAAGAGAAGAAGTTTATGCCGCTTTTGAAGCGAAAAAGAACAGTCTTGTTGAGGCAAGAAATAAAAAAGCAGTAGCCATACAGAAAGCAGCCGAGCGAATCCTTAAAAACATAGGTGTAAAAGCACTTGCCCTGAATTCGGTTGAAGAGATAAATGGCTATTTCGCATCCGACCTTATGGTCGCGAAACTGCGTGATCTGGCAGCCCAGCTGGTTGGAATGGATGATACGGCCAAAGCCGAAACCATAGAGACTCAGTTAAAGGCTTCTCGTGAAGACGCTTTGCGCAAACTTAAGGACAAGCAGGATTTGTATGAAGACGGCGAAAACATATTACGCTTGGGCAAACACCGGTTTTCAGTTAACAAACAGCCGCTGGACCTGACTATTGTTTACAAAGAAGGGAAGCTCAATTACCATTTGACCGGAACCGATTTTTATCAGGAACTTTCAGGCAGTGCTTTGGACCCGCTTCAAAAATACTGGTCGCAAGACCTAATTTCTGAAAATGACATGATTTACAGAGGGGCTTATCTGGCCTATAAAATTTTTGAAACATATGGTGCGGCCAGATTATATAGCCTGACCGATGAAGAACTGGAAACAATTGTCAAAGATGAAACCTTAAAAAATTATACCGAAGGCTATATAAAGGGAGTGCACGATGCGGATGCCTTTAAGATTGTAAAAGTGCTGGTGACAAAGCATAACGACCTGAAGTTGTTGAGGTATTCGCCATCAGTACGTGCTTTTGCGCAATTTGTATGGCATAGTCTACCCGAAGAAAGCCGCAATGCAATGAATGCAAAAATAAAAGCTTCGGGTAATGTGCTGGCTGTTTTTCCGGAATCTACAGAGTTCGATTATATTATAAATGAGCTCAAACAAAAGGCAGAGGTCTTTTTAGCCTCAGTTATGATGCCAAGAAATATCGGTTTGGAAGCTGATGAAATTGCACGTTATCTTTTTGATGAACTGAAAGACGGAGATGCTTTCTCGGTTAGTCATCGTGCCTTACAAATTACTGAAAATTTTATAAAAACCCTGGAGGCAAAAAATGCATTGGTGAGTTTTAAAAATGCCATTGAAGCCGCTGCCGATAATGAAACGTCATTGTTGCTTGCAATCCAATGGGTATCGTCATATCTCGCACAAAATGAAGAAAAGCAAAATGCAGAATATCTTTATGAGGTTGTAGCCTTGCTGTTGTACAGGCAGAAATCGGAGGAGAAGATTTCAGGCATAACGCCAGAAGAAACAATTAGCGGGCTGGTTGGAGCGCATCCTTCTATTGTAGATGGTGCTTTTCAATTTCATTACCATCAGTTTACAAAACTTTTAAAAGAATATTTTGATAAGGATATGCCTGCTTTTGAGCAATTCAGAGAAGAAAGGCATAAACTTACACAGCAACTTAAAGCCGATTTAAGGCTCCATGAATTTACACCAAAGGTGCTTACTTCGTTTGTGCGAAACAAACTGATTGATCAGGTGTATCTGTCGCTATTTGGTGAAAATCTCGCGAAGCAGCTCGGCAGTGCAGGAGAAAATAAAAGAACGGACAGATCGGGAATGCTGCTTTTGGTATCGCCACCGGGTTATGGTAAGACAACGCTCATGGAATATTTGGCCAATAGATTGGGACTTATATTCATGAAGATAAACGGGCCTGCCATTGGCCATGAAATCACTTCTGTTGACCCAACTTCGGCAAGTAACTCAGCAGCAAGAGAAGAGCTTAAAAAATTGAACCTTGCCTTGGAAATGGGGAACAATGTAATGTTGTATTTGGATGATATCCAACATTGTAGTCCGGAGTTTCTGCAGAAATTTATCTCATTGGCGGATGGAACCAGAAAAATAGAAGGTGTTTATAACGGACAGCCTAAAACATACGACATGAAATCGAAGAAATTTTGTGTAGTAATGGCAGGTAATCCATATACCGAAACTGGCGAAAAATTTAGAATACCGGACATGCTTGCCAACCGTGCCGATATTTATAATCTGGGAGATGTAATAGGCAATTCGGCGGAACTATTTGAACTAAGTCTTATTGAAAATGCCATGACCTCAAACCCGATGCTGGCGCAGCTTGCTTCCAGAAATATGGATGATTTATATCCGTTTATAAAAATGGCAGAAACAGGACAACGGGATGGTTTAGAACTTAAGGGTAATCATACCAAGCAGGATATTGAACTGTATGTGTCAATATTGGATAAAGTGCTTAAGATACGTGATGTAGTACTTCAGGTTAATGCGGCTTATATTGCTTCTGCTGCTATGGAAGATGCCTATAGAACTGAGCCTCCATTCAAACTGCAAGGATCTTACCGCGACATGAACAAGTTGGTTGCAAAAATAGAACCGGTTATGAATGATGCTGAAGTAGCTGCGTTATTACTGTCACATTATCAAAATGAAACGCAAACACTTACTAATGCGGCAGAAGCAAACCTATTAAAGTATAAAGAATTGACAAGTACTTTAAATGAGATAGAAAAAGAACGCTGGACATCGATAAAGGAAACATTTCAAAAAAACAACAAGTTTAAGAGTTTTGGTGACAAAAATGAAATGGCACAGGTGTTGCAGCAAATGATGGAATTTACCAGCCATATTGAAGGGATAAAGCAGATACTTGGAAAAAGAATAGAAGAGTAAATAGTCGATTAATAGCGTTTAAAAAAAAATGCCTTACATCTGTAAGGCATTTTTTTTTAAACATTTTTACACTTCAATACGTTTCCACTTTCCTTTTTTGAAAAGTATATAGCCTGCAATTGTTATAGCGGTTTCCGCAATTGGAATAGCCATAAAGACACCTGTAGGTCCCATGCCTAATTTTTTGGCGAGAACATATGCCAAAGGAATCTGGAACAGCCAGAAGCCAAAGAAGTTGATCCAGGTTGGTGTCCAGGTATCGCCCGCACCGTTGAAAGTGTTTATCAATACCATTCCAATACCATAAAAAATATAGCCAAGGCTCATGATTCGTATTGCTTCTACGGCTATTTCCTTGACTAATAGGTCGTTGGTAAAGAATCCTGCGATATATTCAGCACCCAAAAGCGTAATAGCCATGATGGTAGCCATGAATATTACATTGTATTTGGCTGTTTGCATAACAGATTTCTCTGCTCTTTCGATTTGTTTTGCTCCTAAATTTTGGCCAACCAATGTTGCCGCTGCGTTGCTTAGTCCCCAAGCCGGTAAAATAAAGAACATCATGATTCTCAATGCGGTCTGATATCCGGCTGATCCATGATCGCCACCAGTAACAGCGACAAGATTAGCTAAAAAGATCCAACTACATGAGGCAATGACAAACTGCATTACTCCCGGTGCTGCTACCTTGATAGTGTTTTGTATTAGTTTCCAGTCTGGAAGTAAGTAAGAAGCGGCAATCTTTAAAATGCCTTTACCATTAAATAAATGGTAGAGTTGGTACAATACGCCTATGGTTCTTCCACATGTAGTTGCGATAGCTGCACCTGTAAGACCAAATGCAGGTATAGGCCCTAAGCCATTAATTAAAACAGGGCAAAGGATAATGTTGCAGATGTTAGCAATCCAAAGGCTTTTCATGGCTATTGCAGCGTTTCCGGCTCCGCGGAAAATTCCATTGATAAGAAACAGTAAAACAATGCTGATACTTCCGCCCATCATAATCCTCATGAAATTAGTTCCATGAAGAGCAGCTTCCGGTGAAGCTCCCATCAACATTAGGATTTCTGTAGCATACAGCAAACCAAGAATACTGATGACCGTATTAACGGCAACGGCTATAATAACAGTCTGCATTCCTGCTTTGGATGCGGCAACGGGATCTTTTTCGCCAATTCTTCTGGCAACAACAGCTGTAGCTGCCATGCTTAATCCAATAGCCAGTGAATAAATGACTGTAAGTACAGATTCAGTAAGACCAACGGTCTGGATTGCAAAACTACTGTTTTCGAGGTGGCCAACAAAATATAGGTCAACCAACGCGAAAACGGATTCCATCATCATTTCCAATACCATCGGAATAGCTAGTAAAATAACTGCCTTTCGGATGCTTCCGGAAGTATAATCGAAATCGGCTTCGCCTTTAAGCGATTGTTTTATTGTAATAAATAAACGGGATAAAAAACTTTGTTTTTGTTCTGTTTGTGTCATGATTATTTAATAAATAGGTGAGCGCCACTAGAATGTGACGGAAAAGAAAAAATAATTAATCAAGGCAGGCCTATAGAAGTTTAGGCCAAAACAAAAACAAACATGGTTCTAATGATTTAGAAAACAAATGTATAATTATTTTTTAATAGGAAGAGAAATTTTTTTAATCGAGCAATTTTTTTGTGACCCTGCTGGAAGCAATCAATGAAGATATAAATCCAAGGGAGAAAATCGTAGCTAAAACAATAGCAAGATTTTCTACATTAAAAATTACAGGATAAGGCATGGAAGGCGTAACCATAACCAACTGGTAGTTTTGCTGTAAAAGCACAATAATAATCCCAAGTGCCAGACCAATAAGTCCTCCTACTGCCGTCAGTATTGAACCCTGGAATAAGAAAATCTTTCGCAGGTTTTTAACTTCAACACCCAAATTATATAGGGTAGTAAGGTTACTTTTCTTGTCGATTATCAACATGATTATTGCTCCGGCTAAGGTAAAGAGCGTGAGTACGATTACCAAAGTGAAAATAAGATATAAGGCAGTCTGTTCCGTATTCAGCATTTTGTATAAGGAATCATTGAGTTGCGCCCGATTCTTAATGGTCAGTTTGTTATTGAAAATATTTTGAAGCTCTGCCGTTATTGCAGATTCACTGGCTCCCGGTTTGAACCTGAATTCAATTCCTGTAACCTGATTAGGTTTGAATTCCAATAATTCCTGCGCCAGATTGAGGTCGGCAAAAACATATTTTTCATCCAATTCTTCACTTACGGCATATACGCCTACAGGAAGTAGGGTTGTCTTGTTAAATGCCTGCTCGGCATTGTTTATGGCACCTTTGCCAGGCTTCGGTACATAAACTTCTAGCGGATTGCTATAACTCAGTAAACCTAACGAAAGTTTTTGGTGGATTCCGTAACCAACCACCACTTGCGGTGTTTTAGGTTCCATCCATTCGCCCATATAAAGCTTTTTCTCGACTTTATTTACATTAGTATAACTGCTGTCTACACCTTTGAGATAGGTCACAACTTCTTTGCCTTCATACAAAAAAAGTACGCGCTCTTCAATTATGTTGCTTTTAGCAGCAATGCCGTCAATTTTTTGAATTTTTTGTGCTTGTTCCGGAGAAATAAAAAATGATTTTCCCAGCGTACTGGTGATTTTAAGATCGGGGTCAAAATCATTTGAAAAGGAAAGGCTAAAATCCTTTAATCCGCTAAAAACGGAAAGCACGACAAACAAAGCCGCGGCGCCCACAATAATGCCAAGAGAAGCAATGCCGGTAATGATATTGATGGCGCTGCTTTTACTGAAGCTTACAGTATAACGTCGAGCTATGTAAAAAGGAAAATTCAACTTATGATTTCTTTCTTTTTTCTAATAAATCCGGGTTTTCGATTGGGTTTTCTTCACCAGTCAATGCTTTGTCGATTTTTTCAATATAATCTAATGAATCATCAATAAAGAATGTCAGATTTGGTACTTTACGCAATTGCAGACGCACTCTTTGTGAGAGGTCATGTTTGATTAACGGTGTATTTGTTTTTATGGCAGCCAATAATTCCGGTCCTTTTTCTGGTGGAAAAATGCTAAGATATACGGTTGCAATCGATAAATCTGTAGTTACGCTAACTTTAGAAACTGAAATCACCAGATTTGGGATTCCATTTTTTCTCACTTCGCCCTGAAGGATGTCTACCAGGTCTTTTTGGAGCACGCTTCCTATTTTTTTCTGTCTGTTTGTTTCCATCCTGCAAAAGTACGATTAATTTTAGAGTAGCAAAAAGGTTCTGAGTGACAACGATAAAGAATATCGGAACCAACAAGATACATTTTATACTTTGCGACTTTGCGAGCGGCTATTTTCACGCAAAGACGCAGGGTCGCAAAGTTCGTAGATGATAAAATTTTTGAAAGTAGCTATTTTAGTGTGTTTTAATGCAAAATTTCCAATAGATATAAAGTTTTTATATTTGCCGGAACAATAACATAGGACTAAGGATTAATACGATATACAGATGAGAAAAATAGAACACATTGGCATTGCGGTAAAAAATTTAGAAGAATCAAATCTTCTTTTTGAAAAACTTTTGGGAGTTCCGGCCTATAAAATGGAAGAAGTGGCAAGTGAAGGTGTCAAGACTTCTTTTTTCATGAACGGCCCAAATAAGATAGAGCTGCTGGAAGCGACCAATGCAGATAGTCCGATTGCCAAATTTTTAGAAAAAAAGGGGGAGGGTATTCATCATATTGCTTTTGATGTGGAAGATATAGTTGCAGAAATCGAAAGGTTGAAATCTTCAGGTTTTACTGTACTGAATGAAGTCCCGAAAAAAGGAGCAGATAATAAATTGGTTGCTTTTTTGCACCCAAAAGGCACTAATGGAGTTTTAGTTGAACTGTGTCAGGAAATAAAATAAAAGTTTCAAACCGAAAGAGTTGGCAGAAAACGAATAGTTTCCTGTTATTTTTTTAAGGGTCTGTAGCAGGTTTCCTCTGAAATAATTTGCAACATATTAAATTTAGTAGTAATATTGCAACCTCTTAACTGGTCCTATAGCTCAGTTGGTTAGAGCACCTGACTCATAATCAGGTGGTCCCTGGTTCGAGCCCAGGTGGGACCACAGAAAACCCATTATAATCAATGATTATGATGGGTTTTTCTTTTTTAGAAAATATTCTAAGTTTTTTTTGATTATATAATTCTCATGCTAAAGTTTATTATCTAAAGATAATTTCAATTAAATTGATTAGTGAAGCAAGATTACGCCAATATTATCTAAAACGAAATTTTCTATTTCTCTAAATAATTACAATTATTTTCTCTTTCAATAAATAGCTATTATAGCTTATTTTTACTTTGAACTTATATTTTGAAAAGATGAAAACCTGTTACTGTTGTAAAAGTACTTTAAATAAAGAAAATATCAGCATTGAGCATATCATTCCAAATTCTATTGGAGGTAAACTTAAATCAAATAAACTATTATGTTTTACTTGTAATAATCTTTTGGGAAGCGAAATTGATAATGAGCTTGCAAAGCAGTTAAATTTTTTTATGAACTTTTTCATGATTGAAAGAGAAAGAGGGGAGTTTCAACCTATGAGTGGAAAAACAAAAGATGGTGAAGAGTATATTTTAAATGGATCTGAAATAAAATCTAAACCCAAAATAGTTGTTGATAATGATAGAGTTCATTTTCATGGGAATGATGAGAAAGATGTTAAAACTTATTTCAAAGGTTTGTTGAAAAAATATCCCCAATTAAAGATTGAAGACATAATTGCTAATGCTAAAAGAGGAAGATATTACTTAAACGAACCAATAAGCTTGGACTTAAATGTTGGTGGAGAAAAGATATTTAGAGCTATTACTAAGATTGCAGTAAATTTCTATGTTTATAAAGGTGGTAATAAAGACGATGTGACCAATATTTTGGAATATATTAAAGGTAATGATGCATCTAAAAATACTTGGTATTATTTTGGTTTTACAAATGAAAATTTAAAAGTAGATAAAGATAAACTATATCATTTTATAAAAATAATTGGTAGTTCAGCGGAAAAAATACTTTATTCTTATATTGAACTTTTTGGGACTCTTAAATTCATGATTTGTTTGAATAATAATTATCAGGGAGAGGATGTTGAGTATCAATATTTTTACAATTTATTTTCAAAATCAAGAATAGAAGAGGTGATAAATTTTAATTATAATAGAAATGAAATATTTAACATGTTAAACAATACTGACAGCAAATATTTTATTGACAATATTCGAAATAACATAGAACATACACTAGATGTGGCTCATAAAATTCAATCGGACAAAATTGTAAGTAATATAATTAATGAATCTATGAAAAAAGTTCTAACAAAAAGCAGTGAGCCATTTGTAACGGAATCAATGCTTAAAGAACTTGTGGATGATATTTCATATTCAATGGCAATATACCTGGCTAGAAATAAAGAAAACGGCAAAACATATTTTTAATTGTTATTAATACTCGGGTTAGTTAATTCATGATAAATATTTTTATTCGAAAACAATACCTTTTGATCCTGTAATCTTCAATGATTGAAGATATTATAAATGTCGGGTTCTTTTATAAAGATTTTGAAAGATTTTACTTATTTTTATATTTTTCTTTTCTAAGTGATTGGAATTTTGTAATTTCCATTTTTTATAACAGATCATTCATAAAAAACCCCCCGTTATTTTGAAAGATTTTTTTACTTCCGCATCTATAATTGTCGAGGAGGAATCCAGGATTTCTTTTCGCTTCCTGAAACTGTTTTTGATTGCCATATCGGTGATTTCTACAGTATTGTTATTTGTACATTCCATTAGAGCATTTGGCGTTTTGCAAAAAACGGACGGCAATGGCCTGGACTTTATGCTAAAAATGGTAGATGGTTTATGTTAAGCTCAAGGGAAACATAGGCTAGTTGTATTAGCAACTCTTAATGACCAGTTGGATGTCCAACTGCAAGGCGTATTCTATTTGTTGAACGCCACTGATTTCTCGTGCCTTTTTTAAATCACTTTCTATTGCTTCAATAGCACCACCTCTTGACCAATTTTGATTAAACGATATTTCCCAAGCCGTATTCAGATTTTGAATTTTAAACCATAGCTCTTTCAAAAGAACAGTATGAAAAATATTTTTCTGTTCCTCACTAGCATTAGGTAATTCTAAAATAACTAAGGCTTTGTATCCCATGGCAGTAAAATTGTGGTAGTTTAGATACCCAAATTTACTTTCGTCAGGAGTCAATTCCTTACGGTTTTCCGTAAAGCCATTTTTTTAGGAGTTTTTACATGTTGGAAATAAAAAAAAAAAACCGACAAAGCTTGTCGGTTGGAAAATGATAGGTTGGAGCAATAAAAGGGTTATATAAGTCCTAAATCTTTGGCATTGCTGATAAGATGGATAGTGTTTTTTGCCTTAAAATAAAGTTTTAGCTTGTTTATCCTCTTCTCAATACTGCTGTTGCTGGAAGGAACATTACCTTGTTTTTTGAACTTGGCGCCTATTTCATCCTGGGTCAATCCAATAGATAGGTATTTGATAAGTTTAAGGTCATATTCTTCGATTTCAATAATGTTATTCGCCTGAAATATATTCGAAAGCGGAGCAGGCACATAGTTTTCAGTATCTCCGGCAAGGGCAATAACTGCTTTTTCAAGTTCTTTTGAGCCTTCGCGTCCTTTAGAAACATAACCGTTTATACCACATTCTTCAAACAATGCTTTTATTTTATAGGATCGGTCTTCTATTGAATAGGCGATTACCTTTATTTCCGGCTGGGTTTCTTTGACACTTTTGATAAGGTCCTCGCCAGATTCTAGTACTGTATCCCGATGATCCTGTTTGAAAGAAAGGTCGGTTATAAGTAAATCGTAAGGCTCGCCATCTAGTAGCGCTTTTTTTACCTTTAAATACGCTTCATCGCAATATTTTGCCTGATGAATTTCTGCGTGTGTCAGCTGATCAAGCTGTGAGATTACAGCAGTGTGGATGCTGTCAATGTCTTCTGCAACTAAAATTTTTCTAAACATGGTGGGTGTATTAAATTTTAAACAGGATAGCCAAAAGAAAGCTTTACTCCTCTGTTTGTCTGTATATCAAAAATAAGCGTTCCCCGAATGCTTTTTATACGGTTTTCCACATTTTGAAGGCCGTTTTTTAAAATAGTTTTTCCAAACGGCATTCCTATTCCATTATCTGAATATTGAATGAGAACTTTCTTGTCGGTAGCCGAAAAATCAATCACGGCTAGTGTGGCTTGGCTGTGTTTTTTCATATTAACCATTAATTCCTGGAGTACTCTGTAGGTTACTAGCTTTTTGTTTTCGTCAATCTTCATCCAGTCAATAGAGTCGATATCTTTTATTAATACGTTAAGTGACTGGTTTTGATATTCAGAAAGCATTATTTTTAACTGATTTGGGAAATTTTCGCCCAATTCGATAGGACTGTTTTCTCTTGAAATATCCCTGGTTCTTAAATAGACGCTGTCAAGCGAATGAATAAGGGCTTCTTTTTTTTCTGGTTTTTCTAAATTTTGTGTCGTGGCAAATGTCATGGCGTTGTATACATCATTTGCTAACTCGTCATGAACTTTTTTTGCAATTCGGGTTTCAGTATTGTAAGCTTCCTGAAATTTTTCTTTTTCATGCCTTGATTTTAATAGCCTGTAGAAAAGTATGCCTACTAGTACAAGGGAAGATATAGTCAGTAATAAAAGTTCGTTCCTGCGTTTTGCCTTTTCTGCTTTTAACTTGTTCTCTGCATTTTCCGCCTGATATTTCAGCGATTCTTCTTCTGCCTGTTTTGAGTCATAACGGATTTTTGCAAACTGATTTTTGGCTTTTTGGCGAACAATCCTGATACTGTCGTTGAGTTTTGTATATTCTGAAAACAACTTGTCTGACTCCTGTTTGGAAGCCGATGTTCTTGAAAGAAATTTAATCGCATCTAATTTGTCATCCGTATTTTTTAGCTTATTGGCCAAACTATAGGCTCTTTCTGCGTAGTTTCGGGCTAATTGCAGGTTTTCATGAAGATAATATTCAGAAAGGTGCAAACAGCTCGCCAATGAACCGAATTCATCTTTGATTGAATCTTTTAGTCTTAATGCCTGCAACATATACTGGAGGCCTCTTTTATCTCCTGACAAAAAATAAGAATATCCCAAATTGTCCATCGCCTTGGCTTTGAACTCAATATTTGTATCTGAGCTTTTTTTAAAGACCAGTCCTGTGAGTATTTTTATCGCTTTTGGAAATTCTTTCTGATCCATGTAGATAAAAGCGATGTTGTTCATCACTGCATCTTTAGAAAGTGAATCCTTTGTTGTAAAAAAAGCTTTCTGGTAATACTTTAAAGCATTTTCATAATTAAAAAGCTGTTTGTATGACATGCCCAAATAATTATAAACGGCTACTAGATATGATTCTTCCCCGGAGTTTTTTAGGCAGGCCAGAGCAGCAGTAGCTGTAGTTTCGGCGCCATAATAATCAGAAGAAATTCGTTGCAGATCAGTCATCATTAATAAACTGTATCCTGCTCTCATACTGTCTTTCGCGATTAAATATTCTGTTTTGGAACGATCGTAATAAGCAAAGCTGCTATCAATATTTATAGTTGAAAAATAGGAAGCATTGAGATAATAATAGCCTCCAAGCGCTACATTCTTTTTGGTCTTGAGCGCCAGTTGTTTTAGCTTGCCGAGATAATATTGGGAACTATCCGAATTATGCTGGAGGTCATGCTCTATTTTGCTATACAGTCCTTTATAAAGTAAAGAATCAGTGTTGGATTCCAGGCCTATTTTATAAGCTTTATTACTAAAATCCCTTTGTCTTTCTTGTGAAAATTTACCGTCGTACGAAAGTCTTATATAATGTTCAAGGCTGTCAGTGGTGGTGCTCCCTTTCTTTACCGGCGTGTTTTTTCCACATGAAATGAAAATCAATGTCATGAAAAAAAGCAAAATCGGGGAGTAATGCTTCATAGAAGAATATTTCCCCGAAAATACTAAAAGTGTTTTACAAAAACTTTTTTTATTACACTTTTTTAGTCTATGGTGTTGGTGGTAAAGGTGGTGGAGGTGGTTTTGTAGTTGTCGTTGTATTATTACCGCCACTTTCATCAGCTTGCAGGCTCATTTTATTGGTTTCATCTGTTGTGTCATCTGCTGTACAGGAGATAAACAGGGTGCTAGAGGCTAAAATAGCCAAAGCTAGGATTAATTTTTTCATCTCTATTGAATTAAAAAGTTTGACATAAGGGATTACTTTCGGGTCATATCCCGAAACCATATTCCGTCTTTTTTAATGGGGTGGTAGCCCTGCTTTTTGGGAAGTTCAGCGAGCCAAAACAGAAGTGAAGATCATACTTCCCGAATGGTCATCCCATCCTGATTTAGCAACACTGAGGTAAAATCAGTTTTGTACATTTGTCCTACATGCATGTTAGGACAGAACTGATTTCTGAGGCAAAGTAAATGTGGTTTTTGCTGGTGATAGCAAGGGAATTCCGATGATTCCGATAATTCCGATTGATTCCAATTAATTCTGATTTAATAACTATGAAAAATAATTTTGATGAATATAAAAAGGCCATCATAACCCAATATGAAGAAGAAAAAATGGGGAAATTTTCTGATTTGCTTATAGATCCTACCCCCGCAAATCTTAAAAGATTATGTCTGCTTATTAGTGAAGACGAGATGAGATTTTCAGATTTGGTAATCTTTCGCCATTTCTTCTCGTTTAAGTCGGAAGATGACATAGCAAGATGGATAAAAAACTTTGATACAGAAAAATTTAAACCTTTAAGTACTTTTCTGAAACTGGGAACCAATCTTAAAGATTATAGAAGTGCCAATCTAATAGCTGTTCTGGTTGACTTTAAACAAAGGCCGTATACTAAATTTCTTGATATGCACTGCTCAGTAGATCTTGGAAGTCCTAAAGTTGAAAATACCAATAAGGAGGTTTCAGATAGAGGGCATTTTGCTGAGAGGATGGCAATTTCAAAGCCAATTGAAAATGATTACCAATTAACAGTCAAATCACCCTTATCCAAAAGACTGATACTGACGCTGATTTTTTTTGCTTCGGTTTTTTTTTTAGCTTTTGTGATGAAAGATGTCTTTAATGACAAATGCATGATATGGAAAGGGGATCATTATGAAAGAATAGACTGTGAAGATAGCCGTGCTTATGGAGAAAAGAGTTATGATGTTGTGATAGCTTATAACAAAGATATCCTTGAGAATTTTAGAAAGATAGAGGTCTGTGACACGACAACCTTTTTTATAAATGACAGGCCGATGGTTTGGTATATTAAACAAAACGGCAAATGCGAATTCTTTTCCTATAACGGAACGCATCCAATTACAAGGAAGCCGCTAAAGCCAATTACAAAACATATGGTGGAGAAACATATTATGAAGGTTCACAGTAAAAAGAAATGATCTGAAGGTAAAATCCTTTATCTTTTTTGTGCATTCTATTAAGATGGCTTTAATCTGATATTTGGCCCAGGACAATTGCGTAGAATCGGTTTTTATGCGAGAAGCTCTGTGTTTTGACTATAACGGCGGTGGTGAGCAAATAAAATGAATCTAAAAAAGTACTTATTTATTACTCATGATACTCCTTTTTCTTGTTTTTCACTACTCATTTTTGATGAATAATTATTTTTAAAATTTTGATAAACAGTTTTTTAAATATTTTTTTAGGCTGTGAGTAGATGTGAGTAGGAGTTTTTTTTTATAATTTAATTTTCCGTCTTTTATTTGTCCCATCGCTTTACGAGAGAGTTGAAAGACTCTTAACAAACTACAATTCTTCAAGCTCCCAAATCTGCCTAAAGAATAATCTGCAAATTCTATAAGTTTTTTACCGGCGAAAAATTTTTGATATAAAATTTCGTTCTATGCTCAAACATAGAAGTTGTGAAAATTGTTATGAATAAAGAAAAAGGTCTTGATTTTTCAAGGCGAAAATAAATTACCAACTAAAGTGACATAGCTTTAACATTGATTGGTGGTAGGTCGATGCGGTAATTTTTGAGAGGAGGGCGACCCATAAGTGTTATTTTAGGGGAAAATATGTTCTTGGTTTATGTCGCCCTCCTTATTTTTATCTCTAAATTTCTTCTTCTTGATTTTTTTTGCCCAGTCTATAGGCATTTAAAGTCCTTCTTTTCAAAAGAATATTTGCTGTTAAAATTATTTTTATTTCAAAAAGAGCTTTTTTTTGAGTATATTGTAGTTTTATGAGTTATATAGTGCGGTTTTCTTTTTAAAACTACTTAAGAGTCAAATATTTGTCAGTTATTCTAATGTTTTGTTGTGAAAATATATTTTTCATGATATGATAAATATTTAGTTATTTTGCCTGCCCTCAAATATGGATTGATTAAAAACTAAAATTTAGTGCCTTTCTATATTTATGAAAAAGAATAAATATCTTCTGCTTTTCATTTTTTTCCTATCGTTTGGCAAAAGTTCTGGACAGAGTTTTAACCAGGCCCAAATCGATAGCCTGCTGCTTGTTGCAGAAAAACTTGAGGTAAAAGATGCCGCATATGGAGTAACATTGAGTCTGAAAGCCTATGACGACTCGAAAAAAATAGGTTACAAAAGGGGAATGGCACAAGGACTGCTAATTGCAAGTAGAAAACAGCACGAATTGGCCAAGTATGAAGATGTTCTTAAGAATGCTACAGCAGCCGAAAAACTGGCTGTCGAAATTTCAGACGCAAAATTAATTTCAGATGCGCTCCGTATGAAAGGCATAGCCTTCACTGGATCGAGCGATTATGAGAAAGGATTAGCACAGTTCCGACAGGCCTTTCATTTTGCACAAACTCTTACAGATAAAGAAGTAAAAAGCTCCAGACTTGGCGTGCTTTATAATGATATTGCTTTTAATCTGGATGAAAATGGTGGGAAAACAGATTCTGTGGCATTTTATTATAGAAAAGGCTATCAGGAATTTCAGAAAATGGTGCTCAACAATCCGTTGAGAAATAAGACGCTTTCTTTGGCCTGTTCCAATGTGGGTTCCAGCTTTTTAAGAGCAAAAGAATTGGATTCGGCTGAGTTCTATCTCGACAGGGCACTCCAACTGGCTAACTCGGTTAACCATGAAGCGGTAAAAGCCAATACGCTTTGCGATTTGGGGAGTCTTAACTACTTCAGAAAAAAATACAAACTATCCATCGATTATTTTCAAAAAGGGATCAATGTCGCCAAAACGATAAATGATGCGTATGCACTCAAGTCACTTTATTTGGGAATATCGAAATCGTATGAAGCAATTCGGGATGATAAAAATGCTGAGAATTATCTTTCGCTTTATAATAAGATAAATGATAGCGTTAAAAAGGATCAAAAGGAAAGCAATACAATGCAAACTGCTTCGCTGGAAGAAAGCGGAATTATTACAGGTGCAGATAAAACCTCCAATAGGTCAATTGTTTTTTCAGTAATATTTCTACTATTGTTAGTGGTGATATTGATTCATGTTTATAGAAAATTCCAAAAAGAAAAAGCGAATAATGCACGATTGCAGGCTGAGGTTGATGATACCATTACGATGTTTGCCTTGTTGCAAAAGGATGAGACGCACTTAAAAAAAATACTTCATCTGGCTAGTGCTAATGATCCGTCTTTTTTGATGATGTTCAAGGAAACCTATCCTGACTTTTATAAAAAGCTGAATGCAATCAATCCGGGACTTATTGCCGGAGAACAAAAATTATGTGCTTTTCTAAAGCTTGATCTATCTACAAAAGAAATTGCCCAATACACGAACTCTTCTATTAGAGCGGTCGAAGCAAAGAAATACAGATTGCGTAAGAAACTTTCCATTTCTTCGGAAGAAGATATCAATGTTTGGATGATGAATTTATAAGCTATTTCGGCTCAATCTTCTTTAAAAAAGTAGTATTTTTCTTAATCAAGAATCATGCTTTTTTGCGTAGAAATGGTTTGATTCCTACTCACATTCCTTCCTTTTTCTACTTGTCTTAGTCTTTTATTTTATTGGTATTCAATGTCCAATAAAAATATTTTTCCGTGAGTAGATGTGAGTAGCCATTTTTTTTGCCGAGATAGTAAGGCTGTGTTTTCTTTGTCGAAAATCTAAAAACAAAAATCGAATAAGAAATGACAAGGAAAGTAATAGCGGAATTTATCGGCACATTTTGGTTGGTTCTCGGAGGATGCGGAAGCGCAGTATTAGCAGCGGCTATTCCGGATTTAGGTATTGGTTATATGGGAGTTTCTTTGGCATTTGGACTCACGGTTCTTACAATGGCTTATACGATAGGGAATATTTCGGGATGTCATTTGAATCCGGCTGTAACTGTCGGATTGTGGATTGCGGGAAAGACTAAGAAAAAAGAAGTGATTCCTTATATTATAGCTCAGGTTTTAGGAGGGATATTTGGAGCCATGATACTTTACCTTATTGCTAGCGGCCAGTCTAATTTTGAATTAGGCAATTTTGCAGCAAACGGATATGGAGATCATTCTCCAGGTCAGTATGATATTTTTTCTGTGCTTACGACCGAAATTGTCATGACTTTTATTTTTGTACTGATCATACTTGGAGCAACACATAGTTCGGCACCAAAAGGTTTTGCCGGAATTTCGATAGGATTGGGACTAACTTTGATTCATCTGATAAGTATTCCGGTGTCTAATACGTCGGTAAATCCGGCAAGAAGTACCAGTCAGGCACTATTTGTTGGAGGCTGGGCATTAGAACAATTATGGTTGTTTTGGCTGGCGCCAATAGCAGGAGCCGTTTTGGCAGGAATTTTTTACGATTATCTGTCTTCCGACATAGAGCAATCATAATAAGAGAGGCAATAGTTAAAAATAAAAAAGGAATTTTTTGCATAATTGCTAATTTTTGACGGAATTATATAACATTTGGGCGATTTGGGCAGGCGATTTTTGCAGATATGAAATAGGATATTTTTCTTTGGCAAAATATTTTGATAAAAAGATTTTTTATTTACTTTTACAGCCTATGAGGATTGTCCCAAATACAATTATAAATCTTGCGGTTATTCTGTTTTCTGTGGCAAATTGTTTTGCTGATAACGAAACGCCGCCGCCGCCGCCCACAGGCCCAACACCAATTGGTACGCCCATCGATAATGGGATTCTTGTTTTGTTGGTTATAGGGTTGGCTTTCGCTTTCTATCGCTTTAAAATGTCAAACACGAATAAAAAAACTCCGATGTAAGTCGGAGTTTTTGTTTTTTAAGCCAATTGGTGAAGTCGTGTGACGTATTTTCCTATGACATCAAATTCAAGATTGATTTTTGTGCCTACTTCAAAATTTTTGAAATTAGTGTGTTCATAAGTGTAAGGGATGATGGCGACACTGAATGCATTTTTCTTTGAATTTACAACAGTCAAACTCACTCCATTTACGGTAATTGAACCTTTTTCTATAGTGATGTTGCTTAATTTTGCATCGTATTCAAATGTGTAGTACCAGCTTCCATTTGCTTCTTCAATTGAGATGCAGGTTCCGGTCTGGTCCACATGTCCCTGTACGATATGGCCGTCCAATCTGTCTCCGAGTTTCATCGCACGTTCCAAATTAACCTGGTCATCAAGTTTCCAATCGCCTATATTTGTCTTGTCAATAGACTCCTTAATGGCGGTAACTGTATACTGGTCGTCTGAAATTCCTACAACTGTCAGGCACACGCCATTATGGGAGACACTCTGGTCGATTTTAAGTTCGTTAGTGACAGAAGAAGAGATTGTAATGTGTATGTTTTCTCCCTCTTTGCGCAAATCTTTGATTGTGCCGAGGGTTTCTATTATTCCTGTAAACATTGTGGTTTTATTTTACTAAATTTGCACTTCAAAATTAGCAATAAATAAGGAGCAAGCATTATGAAAAAAGCAGAAAATATAATCGTTGGAATTTCGGTAGGAGATTTGAACGGTATTGGAAGCGAGATTATCTTGAAAACTTTCGAAGATACTCGAATGCTTGAACTTTGCACACCCGTTATTTTTGCCAATGTAAAGATAATGTCCTTTGCTAAGAAAAACCTTGATGCTACGATAGCACTTCACGGAATCGATAAGATTGACCAGCTTCTGCCGGGGAAAGTCAATGTGTTGAATGTTTGGAAAGAAGGGGTTGTAGTTGAATATGGTGTAAATGATGAAAATGTAGGGAAGTATGCGATAAAATCATTTACGGCGGCAACGAAAGCCTTAAAAGATGGGCAGATTGATGTTTTGGTAACGGCTCCAATTAATAAATACAACATACAGTCTGAAGAATTTAAATTTCCGGGACATACAGATTATCTGAATCAGGAATTGGAAGGAGATGCTCTTATGTTGATGGTTCAGGATGATTTGAGGGTTGGATTGATTACAGATCATGTTCCTGTAAATGAGGTAGCTTCTCATCTTACAGAGGCGTTGATCAAAAGTAAAATCGAGACGATAAAAAAATCGCTGATTCAGGATTTTAGTATAAGCAAGCCTAAAATAGCAGTATTGGGATTAAATCCGCATGCAGGTGATGGAGGAGTAATAGGGAAAGAAGACGATGAAATTCTAAGGCCAACAATCAAGAAGTTGTTTGACAGCGGAACATTGGCTTTTGGTCCTTATCCGGCCGATGGTTTTTTTGGAAGCGGACAATATGAAAAGTTTGATGCCGTAATAGCAACCTATCATGATCAGGGATTGATTCCTTTCAAGACGCTTGCATTTGGAAAAGGCGTGAATTATACTGCGGGACTAAACAAAATCAGAACATCGCCGGATCATGGGACGGCTTATGATATTGCAGGTAAGGGAATTGCAGATTATAATTCATTTAAAGAAGCGGTTTATCTGGCAATCGATATATTTCATTCGAGAAATGAATATGCGGTAATGACGGAGAAACCCCTAAAAATAAAAGAAAAACACTTATAAACAAAAAAATGTTTATAACGCTTTTGGAATTGCAATTATTTTATATCTTTGCACTCCCGAAGTTTGGGGCAAATTGTTGTTAAGATGAAAGTAAACAATGAGTTTTTAATTCCTTTTATAGGGTTAAAGTTAGGAAAACATCAGTTTGAATATCAAATAAATAAAAAGTTCTTTGAAGACTTTGGTTATGACGAGTTTGAAAGTTGTGATATCAAAGTCAACTTAGTTTTAGAGAAAAAAAGCACCATGCTTGAGCTTCAGTTCAAACATAAAGGGACGATTTATGTTCCTTGTGATTTGACTAATGAGATGTTTGATTTGCCGGTTAAAGGAAAAATCAAGCTTATTGTCCAATTCGGAGAAGCCTTTAATAATGACAATGAAGAATTGCTCATTTTACCGCATGGCGAACATCAAATAGATATTTCACAATATGTCTACGAAATGATTGCGCTTTCCATTCCTCTAAAAAGAATTCATCCTGGCGTAAAAGACGGTACATTAAAAACCGATATTCTTGACAAGCTGGACGAATTGAAAGTCAATGCGAAAGAACAAAAAGCTGATGCAAAAGAAGAAGAGACAGATCCCAGATGGGATCAATTAAAAAAACTATTAACGGATAAATAATATAGTAAAATGGCACATCCAAAGAGAAAGACCTCGAAAACAAGAAGAGATAAAAGAAGAACACATTATAAAGCATCTGTTCCTCAAATCGCTACATGTCCAGTGACTGGAGAGGCACATTTATACCACAGAGCTTACTGGCATGAAGGTAAGATGTACTACAGAGGTCAAGTAGTAATTGATAAGCAAGAAGCTGTTGCTTAATACAATTTTGCATTAAAAAATCGAACTCTCACGTTGTGGGAGTTTTTTTGTTATTTATAATTTATTGATAAATAACAGATTGCAAGAAGGTATGTTTTAGATTTTTTTTGTAATTTCCACCTCTTTTCGAAACACTAATTTTCGAGAAGAAATTATTAAAAAATAATATGAATACAATCACAGCCGCAATTACCGCTGTTGGCGCCTATGTGCCTGATTTTGTGCTTTCAAATAAAGTGCTTGAGACATTGGTCGATACGAATGACGAATGGATTACCTCTCGTACCGGAATTAAGGAAAGACGCATTTTAAAAGATGATACCAAAGGAACATCTTATTTGGCCATTAAAGCTGCAGAAGATTTAATTGCTAAAAAAAATATTAACCCGGCAGAAATTGACTTAGTGTTGCTGGGAACTACAACCCCTGATATGCCTGTGGCTGCAACAGCTGTTTATGTTGCCTCACAAATAGGTGCAGTCAATGCTTTTGCATATGACTTGCAGGCAGCCTGTTCAAGCTTTCTGTATGGAATGTCTACGGCTGCAGCCTATATCGAATCAGGAAGATACAAAAAGGTTTTATTGATTGGAGCAGACAAGATGTCTTCCATAATAGACTATACTGATCGGGCAACATGCATCATCTTTGGTGATGGAGCCGGAGCCGTATTGTTCGAACCAAATTATGAAGGTCTTGGCTTTCAGGATCAATATTTAAGAAGTGACGGTATTGGCCGTGAATTCTTGAAAATTGAAGCAGGAGGTTCTTTGCTTCCGGCATCAAAAGAAACCGTTGAAAACAGACAACATTATGTTTTCCAGGATGGAAAAACTGTTTTCAAATATGCTGTTTCTGGAATGGCAGATGTCAGCGAAAAAATAATGGAGCGCAACAACCTTACTAAGGACGACGTGAATTGGCTGGTTGCTCACCAGGCAAACAAGCGAATTATTGACGCTACAGCACACAGAATGGGTCTGGATGAATCCAAAGTACTCGTTAATATTCAAAAATATGGCAATACGACTTCTGGAACATTGCCATTGCTTCTGAACGACTTCGAGAAGCAATTCAAAAAAGGAGATAATTTAATTTTTGCTGCATTTGGAGGTGGATTCACTTGGGGATCTATCTACATGAAATGGGCATACGACAAACAATAAAACTAAAACCTAAAATCGAAATATCATGGATATTAGAGAAATTCAAAACTTGATTAAGTTTGTAGCAAAATCGGGAGCTACTGAAGTAAAATTGGAGATGGATGATTTTAAGATCACAATCAAAACTACAGAAGGAGGAACCTCTGAAACTACAACTTACATCCAGCAGGCGCCTATCAGCCACGCATTACCACAAGCAGCGATGCCACAGCCTGTAGCTCCAACTGCTCCTGCAGCGCCGGTTGCTTCTTCAACAGATGAAGATACTTCGAAATATGTTACAGTTAAGTCTCCAATCATTGGAACACTATATAGAAAACCTTCGCCAGATAAAGCACCTTTCGTAGAAGTAGGAAGTACTATTTCAAAAGGGGATGTAGTTTGCGTTATCGAAGCAATGAAGCTTTTCAACGAAATCGAATCAGAAGTTTCTGGAAAAATTGTAAAAGTATTGGTAGATGATTCATCTCCAGTAGAATTTGACCAGCCATTATTCTTAGTTGACCCATCCTAAATTTAGATTTTAGATTGCAGATTTTTAGATTACAGACTGAACCAGAATTGTAAACTAATCATCTAAACTATCCAAATTGTCTAATTATCTAATTTAAATAAGATGTTTAAAAAAATATTAATCGCAAACAGGGGAGAAATAGCACTTCGTGTTATTAGAACCTGTAGAGAAATGGGTATCAAAACGGTAGCTGTTTATTCAACAGCTGATGCAGAAAGTCTTCACGTTCGTTTTGCAGATGAAGCTGTTTGTATAGGTCCACCACCAAGTAACTTGTCTTACTTGAAAATGTCTAATATTATAGCTGCTGCTGAAATTACTAATGCAGATGCTATCCACCCGGGTTATGGTTTCCTTTCTGAAAATGCAAAATTTTCAAAAATTTGTCAGGAGCACGGTATCAAATTTATCGGTGCTTCTCCTGAAATGATTGAGAAAATGGGAGATAAGGCTACTGCTAAAGCAACAATGAAAGCTGCGGGAGTTCCAACTATTCCGGGATCTGAAGGTTTGCTTGAATCGTATGAGCAGACTAAAAAATTAGCTAAAGAATTTGGCTATCCTGTAATGCTTAAGGCTACTGCCGGAGGTGGAGGAAAAGGAATGAGAGCGGTTTGGAAAGAAGAAGATCTTCAAAAAGCTTGGGAAGGTGCTCGTCAGGAAGCTGCTGCATCATTTGGAAATGACGGAATGTATATGGAGAAGCTTATTGAAGAGCCTCGCCATATTGAAATCCAGGTTGTTGGTGATGCTTATGGTAAAGCGTGCCACCTTTCTGAAAGAGATTGCTCAGTTCAAAGACGTCACCAAAAATTAACAGAAGAAACGCCTTCTCCGTTCATGACTGACGAACTCCGTCAAAAAATGGGAGATGCTGCCGTAAAAGCTGCAGAATATATTAAGTATGAAGGTGCTGGAACCGTAGAGTTTTTGGTTGACAAACACAGAAATTTCTACTTTATGGAAATGAACACTCGTATCCAGGTAGAGCACCCAATTACAGAACAGGTTATTGATTATGACTTGATCCGTGAGCAGATTTTGGTTGCTGCTGGTGTGCCAATTTCAGGTAAAAACTACCTGCCACAGTTGCATGCTATCGAATGCCGAATCAATGCTGAAGATCCATATAACGATTTCAGACCATCACCAGGAAAGATTACTACATTGCATACGCCTGGAGGACATGGAGTTCGTTTGGATACTCACGTTTATTCCGGATATACAATTCCGCCAAACTACGATTCTATGATTGCAAAATTGATTACTACGGCTCAAACCAGAGAAGAAGCAATCAACAAAATGAAACGTGCTTTAGATGAATTCGTTATTGAAGGAATTAAAACCACAATTCCTTTCCACAGACAGCTAATGGATGATCCGGCTTATGTAGCAGGAGATTACACGACAAAGTTCATGGAAAGTTTCAAAATGGACGACCCTAAATAATAAAAAAAATCCCAGCTATAAGCTGGGATTTTTTTTAGCCTTTTTTCTGCCTTTGAAGTATCACCAGACATGAAATTATGAGGAAGGCTCCGCCAAACAGATACCAATAGTTGGAGGTAATATCTTCTGAAATGGTTCCGTAAAAAACAAAAGCGCTCCAATAATAAGGTGATTTTTTACTATTAGGAATGGTTTTGTCATTCAGAAAATCCATTTTAGCCGTATGGTTTGCCATCGGATAAGTCATGCCTTTTTTGTAATTAGCATAGAAATTTTTCATCAGCAGGGAAGTGGTGAAATCATTAACCTTCCATAAAGAAAACAATAGGTTTTTGGCACCCGCATTTTGAAATCCCCTTGCAATACTCAATGCGCCTTCTCCTCTGTATAATTTCCCAACTCCTGTCTCGCAAGCACTCAATACAACCAAATCGGGATGAATGTCCAACGAATATAAAAGGCTGTATACAATGTCCTGATCATAAAAAGATAGTGCAGCCGGAATTTCAATTGTTCCGGATGTAGCATGTGTAGAAAGGTGCAGGATAGGATGTTTTTTGCTTTCCTTTATAAAATGGTCATATGTTGCCTGTGATTTTTCAAGATAAGTTCCTGGAAAAAGTTTTTGTATGGCTTTCATTTCTTCTAAAGAGAAAGTCAGGCTTCTGTTGCTATTTTCGAAAACAGGAAAAATGCCTAAAATAGAAGCGTCTTTTGAATTGGGGTTTTTGTTATTCAGATAAAAATGGACTGAAGTGTCATAACTTATGATTTCATCTTTCATAAGATAAGGGAGCTTTGAAAAATCAGTACTTTGTGACTTTTTTGTCAATAAAGATTCGAAAGAGATAAAGCACAAAAGACCGTCTGGAATGATGAGATGTTTCTTGGTTTTTATTTTTTCCAGTGCCAGCAGTTGGTAGAGTGCAAAACTTTGTTTTTGGTATCCCGAAAGATTGTTTGAGATAGCAGAAGCTTCATTAAAATAATCCAGATAGCCGGTAATTGTCTTTTTGTTTTTTAAAGAATTAGGGAATGATTTCAGCTGTATTCCATCGGGAGCAACATCAAAAATATACACTGTATCTTTTCCGTAAAAATAGGACGTAAGTGTAGCATCGTCATTTTTAAGCTTGACAAACAGCCTGTCCATATCAAATTCAGAAGATTGGCTGATGCTGTTACTCCCAAACGTTTTTTTCAACTCGGCTATCTTTTCATTTTGGAGCGAAAGCGTGTTATTGATGGTTTCCAAATTTGCGTTTTCTCCTTTTTCCTGTTCTTTGATTATGATAGCTGACAGTTCATGGATTTTATATAAAATTTCTTTTTGCTTTTCATTGCCTGTTTTTTGGGTAAGTGCAATGTAGTTTTTTAAGGCTTTGGATTTTGTGGTTTCCTGCAACTCAAAAGCCTGTTTCAAAAATTGGGTATCTTTGGTTTTATGAAAAAGCTGCTCATAAATTCCTATTGCTTTTTCAACCCGATTCCGGATGTTTGACGTGTGCAGGAATAACGTTTCTTCATAAAAGAATATACTTGAAAATTTGGAATCAATAATAAAAGTAAGGTTGTAGCAATCGATAGCCTTTTGATGGTTTTTTTGTGCTGTATAGGATGAAGCCAGTACTTCCAATGCATCAATCAACAGTGGCTCGGGATAGAGGTTTTTCTCTTTTGGTACTACGGTTTTGGAATCATAACCGGGAATCAGTTCTTTAAAAACGACCTGAATGGCATATTGGCTTTCTGTTATTTTTTTCTGATCCAGAAATAATCTTGCTTCTTCGAGATAAATTTGTGAAGCATCTCGTTTGGAAACATCAGCCAGATTAGATTTTGCCTTTTGAATATATTCTATTGCCTTTGAGTACTTTTTTTGCTTTCTGTAAACAACAGCGAGATTTTTATATAGGACTGGATTAGGTGTTATGTTTTCTACTTTTTCTAATGCTTTTCTGGAGCTTTCATACTTTCCCGAAAGAAGGTAGTTTTCTCCTAAAAGTGAAAGCAGTAAGGACTTCTTTTCAGGAGATAATTTTTCAATCGGTTGGCTTTCCAGCAGGTCAATTGCTTCCTCGTTTTTCCCAATGCTTTTATAAACGGCAGCCAAATTAATAACAGCACTTGTTTTTTGTTCTGAATTGTTGTTTTGTATGGCAAGAAAAAGATACTGTTTGATTGTGTTCTCAGCACTGGTGTAATCGCCTGTTAGGGTGTAAAGGTTTCCGAGCGGTTTCAGGCAATATTCAATAATATCGTAATTGGCAAGCTGATTCTCCTGAAATAGAGATAACGCTTTTTCATAAGAACGAATAGCATCAAAATACAGTCCGAACTCCTTCTGATAAAAAGCCTTGTTGCAATCCAGAATTACCAATGCCAATATTTCGTTTTTTGATTTTGGACTAGAGTCGCTCCAAAATTGCCTTTCTGTTATTTCAAGATTTTTGATTCCTGTTATTGTAGGATTGGCTATGAAATGGTCTAAAGCAGAATATAATTCTTCTTCCTTTGGCGTTTGTTTTTGTGCAAAGGCCAACTGCGTAAACAATATGAGAAACAGCAATCTTTTCATCAGAATTTCCAGATTGCATAAAATTGCCAATGGCTGAAATCATTTTCAAAACTCCACATATAACGCACTCCAAGACTTGGGCCGATACGCGAAAATCCAAAAGTGACATCTGCAAAAACATTGGTTTGCATTTTTTCAAATGCATTTGTCTTTGTTTTTTCTGATTTGCTGTCCCGGGCCACTTCTTCGCCCTGTCTTGGCGCACCCGGATTGTTGAATATAGGCTGGAAGTATCGTGTTAGGCTACTGTTTTCAGAAGTTTCTTCCAATGCGACAGAAAACTGTGGGCCAAATCCAAAACCTATATAATTATTAAGACTGTAACGTAAGGATATGGGCACAACTTCAGCTACGTTTCTGACCGTTTTCTGACTCTTTTCTTCTTGCACATAAGCAATATCTAATACAGTTCCATTGGGCAAGACCAAAGGTGGTGAAACTTGCTTCAAAGCCGGAGCAGTTCTGCTGGAAGAACTACCCTCCATATAATTGTAATATAGTTCAGCCTGCCAATACCATCGATAGGATTTATAAGGTGAAATTGTGGCACCTAAAAAATAGCTTTTAGGGTTTTCCTGCTTGGGGAAATAATTGTATCCGGTTCTGACGCCAATTGAGATTCCCGGACTGAAGCGTGTAACGGCATAATTGGTAATGATGGGATCATTCTTGTCGAAAATAATGGCAGTTCGGCTTCTGGTCTTTACCTTATGGAAATCTTTGCCGAATTTCAGGCTGTACTTCACAAACCCTTTAGTGCTATCTTTTTCTGTCACATTTTTTTGATTGCTTCCAGGTAGATAGATGTTCTTGAATATAAAATGAATTTGATTTTTCAGGACAATCGTATCAAGACAGCTGTAATTGACTTCTTCATTTTTTGGGCAGATTTCGCACTTTGGATACATGTCGACAATCTTTAAAGTTGATTTGTCAAAAATATCAGGGATATCTGTTTCGAGTTTTATCTTGCGGGCAGGACCTTCACCGTCATTCTGAAAGCGTGTTTTGAAATTCAGGGTTTTAAAACGGACGAGCCTGTAGTTCATGAAAAAACCATTAGAAGACATCTTGTTAGGGTCATGGGAAGTCACGATTTCCATTTCAAGATTTTTCACCTTATGGTTTTTGTAATTTCGGTCCGGAACAAAAATACCTCTGATTGTAAGTGTTGCACTCGTATCTTTTATCATTTCAGGAGTAGTCCTAAAGGTAAAAAACAGATTTCGGGTTTGTTTTGGAGCAAGACTGTCAAATTCAAAAACTTTTGAATTTCGATAGAGTGCTTTTGACTGTTCCAGTGTCTCTTGCAGATTTTCCAGATCTTCTGTGTTTTTCGAGTTTCTGAAAAAGGTATTTGCATTGCTCGCCAGATAGGTTTCATGGTTGTCGTAATCATCGACAAAGGCAAAGTTTTCTTCTAGTTTTTCTTTCTCGTTTTCGTAAGCCCGTGCTTCCGGTGTGCCAAAATTATCATCTTTGAATTGTTTGTCGTTATAAAAGAGATAAAGTTTTCCGTTGGTAGAATATTCTTTCAGATTTTGGTAGCTCATAATCACAACAATTTCCTCATCTGGTATCGGTTCCCGGTTTTTCTGTAACAGAAAGCCGTTCTGTAGTTCGATAGAGGCAATATCCTGATAATCTGTTTCAGGTAGTTCCGTAATAGCTACTGTTTTCGGACGGGTTGCAGGTGGTTTGCCATTATCATAGTTGTTGGTCACGGCAAGTCGTACGGTTTTATTTCCCTTCTTTTTATAGGTGTGTTTTGGTTCTTTTTCTCTACTGTAATGTCCATCGCCAAATTCCCAAAAATAGGTGTAGTTTGCGGGCGGTGCTCCGGCAATCTGTATTAATGGTGGGGTTTCAGGCTTGAAAGATACCTTATTTCCCTTTTGGTCAAAACCAATTACGGCTTTCCGGGTTATAGTGTCCTTTGGTTTGGTTTGCGAAAAGCAAAAAGAAATTCCCAAGAATAAAGCAGCTATGAGGATTAATTTCTTCATAATCAAAGGTGTTTTGTTACTATAAATGTAAAAAAAAGTGATGAGTTGACATCACTTTTGTTAAAATTATATTAATTGTATTTAAGGCAGGGCGTTTATGGCAGCAATTAATTGTGTTTCTGTTGCCAGGCTTGTTTGTGCGAGTGTAAAAACGTGCACATCGTTGGCGGCAATAGTCACAGGTTTGATTGCATAACGCCACTGACCACTATCTTCTGTGACAAAGATGATATGGCACTGCAGTCCTATAGGGATTTGCCCATAGTGTTCTGAAAACTGATTTGTTGCCGGATTGTAAGTATCGAGTTTTGCCAAAGAGTTTCCTTCTCCGTCATAGTGAAGGTAAATAGCGCTGTTTTCAAAATCATATCCTTCAGGAGCTTCCGCCAATATGGTAGTTTTTGGTCTTGGATCGTTATAAAAACGGTCTACGTTTGTCCAGCCAAAGTTGCTAAAGTAAGCGTAGTAATTTGGCCCTTCTACAAAAACACCATTTTGACCGTTGGCACGTTCCTGTTCATCCCATTCAAGATTACCGTCTTCGTCAAACGTACCGTCCCATAAGGACATTGCACTGTCTGGACCACCGGTGAGGTTAGTAGGAATGATTACCTGCATTGGACAAGAAATTTCAAGCTGTTGGCCATTTTTTGTAGCATTGATAAAAAACTCTCCTCCGGAAATCAGCAACGCCATGTCGCCGTTTGGCATTCTTCCCATAGTCGTTTTGTCTGTGGCAAGCATGGTGCCCGGATCAAATACCTCAGAATATTTGATGACGACTTGTCCGGTTATAGGGTTTCCGTTTTGTGTCAGGCAGCTTCCGTTTATTGTAAACTGAACGCCTTTTGCACTGGTAAAAGTCGTTGCGCCATCTTCGGCATTAAAAGTAAATGTTTGTACATTTAAAGCATCTTGTCTTAAAGCTGCGAAAGCTGAAGCCGATGGAACATAATCTGGCGAATCGCCATCATCATTTTTACTGCAACTGGCTACAAGGACACCTAACAGTAATAATTGTCCAATTTTTTTAAAAGTTGTTTTCATGATTTCTGTTTTTTTATGATTAACTATATCTATATCAATTTTGATTGTAAAATGTTACCCCCGATTATTGAAAAACTATATCGATATAAGGAATTCCGAAATCCGGCACTGGTCCCCCTGTTCCATAAAAGTCGGAAGCAGTAATTGTCATTAGTGCATTTGATACAGGATATGGACTCGGCCCGTTAAATCTCAAAAGTCTTCCAACGGTGTTTCCAATGTTTCCTAAATAATTTGTGACGGTTCTTTTTAAGGTATAAGATGTTCCTGCTGTTAGAGCTGTAGGAGTTATTGACACGTAGTCTGTCAGAGCAGAATCAAAAACATGGTTTCCACTATAGACTATAGTATTCGTGTTATTGTCTACGATTTCAATCAGGTAAGGGATATTGGCAGCATAAAGATTCGCATTTCCCTGATATCCGATTGAGCATACCGTTTTATTTGCATTCAATTCAAAAGTATATTCGTGCGTCAGCAAATCCATCGTTGTGACATCAGTAAAAGAAGAATTGCTAGCGAGTGTTGAGGCATAAAGCTGACTGAATTCTGAATTAGCTGTATTGCAGCCGCTTGGTACAGGCTGATTTTGATTGTCGTCATTATTGCAGCTTATGGCTGTCAATACGCCTAAAAATAGTAATCCGATTTTTGTAATACTTGTTTTCATGATTTCTGTTTTTGTGTTAACTATAGTTATATCAATCGTGTCTTGAAATTGTTACCCATCTATAAAAATTTATGGGAGGTTGTTGATAATCTGCACGAGATTTGCTTCGCTGGTTGTATTAAGTTCGCCAGAAGAAAAAGTATAGCTGCCATTGGCTTGTATGGTAACCGGCTTTATTCCGTATTTCCACATACCATCTTCTTCAGAAATAAATATGATATGGCATTCAAGCCCGATTGGAAACGCCGGATAGCTGTTGAATGTGAATGTCTGAGTTAAAGGATCTCCAAACAAATTTACCAATGAATTGTCATCTCCATCAATTGAAAGAAAAACTTCACTGTTGGCATTGGTATATCCTGCGGGCGGAATGACATTGATAGTGGTTTTTGGATTGGGATTGGTATAAAACTTATCTACATTTGTCCATCCAAAGTTGGAAGAAAAAGTAACATAAGTAGGTGCCGCACTATTTCCAAATCCTAAGTCCCATTGATTTTGTTGTACCCAAACCAAGTTGCCGTCAGCTAAAAATTCTCCTGTAAACACATCCATATCGGTATCAAGTCCGCCAGTTAAGGCTGCCGGAATTTGTATTACATAGCCGGATGTTGTTAACTGCTGTCCGTTTTGCTTTGCATTGACATAAATTTCACCACCCGAAGTCAATATCTCAAAATTGTTACCCGGAAGTTTGGCTACTGTTGGTTTGTTGGTTACCAGCATATCGCCTCGTCTGTAAATTTCTATGACTTCTACCGTAACATTGCCTGTAACCGGAGTGTTATTAAGCGTGAATGCACCGCTGTTAAAATTAATTTCTGCGCCTTGTGCCGTATTGATATAATTGACAGTTGATGCATCGATTGTAAAAATCTGTTTTCTTGAGTTAATAGCATCAGAGAATAATGCATTGAGTTCATTATTTGTTGGAAACGGATTCAGATATTGATCGTTGTTGTCATTCATGTCACAGCTCAGTAATGAGAGAGAGGCGATAGACAAGAGTCCTATTTTTTTTAAAAATGATTTCATAATTTCTACTGTTTTTAATTGGATTAATTGTTTGACAGCGTTGATGACTATCTATCAAATTCGGCACTTCGTATGATCTTATAAGTAAGAATATCATTTGTGCTGATTAGCTGAATCATTTTCAAAGCGTGGTTTTCAGAACTTGAAAATCCTTTTGCGGTTCCATTTACGGTTTCCACTTCCCAGAAAAACAATCGCAATGTCGGGTCAGAAACATCATCGGCTAATTGGTAGTAGCTTTCAATTTTTTTATCCATGATAATTTCGCCCGCAGCTACCATGGCAATTCTGCTTTCTGCTTTTTCTAATGATTGTGCAGTGCCGGAATAGCTTCCCTGATCTGTTTTTACACTCCAGTCATAAACGACTACGATTCTGTCTTTTGTAATTTCTGTTGCGTTTTCTTTATTTGCAGCAGTTTTTACTTCTGTAGCATTTGCGCTTATCGATAATGCTATCATTGCTAATGTTAAGATTGATTTTTTCATGATTTCTAAATTTTTAATGTTATTGTTATTGTCTTGTTTCTACTACTACATCAACTTGCTTCCTGATTTGTTACCTAACTCGTAATAGCTTCGATGTACTTTATATACCTATATACCGGTTATAGTAAATTTGTTACCCTTGTATTCCTATTTTTTCTACATTAGCAGTAAACAAGGCAGTTATGACCGAAAAGAATATTCATTCTGACCAATTTTATATTGAAGGATTGCTACAAAACGATTCGGCAGTTATTCAGTCTATCTATAAAAAGTTTGTCCCTAAAGTCAAAAACTATGTCCGAACCAATAGTGGTGACGACGATAATGCGGCCGATGTGGTTCAGGAGGTGCTAACCACCATTTACCATCAGGCAAAAACAAAAGGACTACAACTGACTTGCCCGTTTGATGCTTATTTTTTTCTGCTCTGCAAAAGGAAATGGCTGAATGAATTAAAAAAAACTTCCAACAAAGAGGTAACAATCAGTGATGATACAGTATCTATAGACGAATCAGCTCACGAACTGATCCTGCAATCAGAAGCGTTTGACGAAAGACAATCGTTATTTGATGAGATGTTCCAAAAGTTAGGCGAAAAATGCCAGGAAGTTCTCAAGCTTAGTTTTGTCTTGAAAACGATGGAAGAAGTCGCCCGGCAGCTTAATGTGACTTATGGTTATGTGAGAAAGAAAAAATCACTTTGCACAGGACAGCTTACAGAAATGATTCAGCAATCGAATAGATATAAATCGCTAAATAAATAACGCATTATGAATGAAGAGGCATACATACGCTTTGAAAGCTACCTGAATAATGAAATGTTGGAGCAAGAACGCCTTGATTTTGAATTGGAGCTTCGTGATAATTCACAGCTTAAGGAAAGTTTTGAATTGTATAAAGAGACAACGACTTTTGTAAAGCAGAAGTTTTCTCCAGAAACGGCAGCATTCAAGAAAAATTTAGAATCCATTTCCAATGGTTATTTTGCCGAAGGTAAAAAGAAGACCAAAATCTTCTCAATAAGGCCATGGCATTATGCGGCTGCAGCATCGGTATTGGTGCTTCTTGGAACCTGGATTTTTAATAACAATTCAATGCCCGACTATGGTGATTATAGCCAACATGAAAATGCTTCTTTTGTTGAAAGAAGTACAGATAATGAAAGTCTAAAGGATGCTCAAGATTTCTTCAATAAGAAAGAGTATGCAAAAGCAGCGGCTTCTTTTGAAAAAATGGGAAGCCTTGACAATCCGGAATACCAATATTTTTACGCAATTACGCTGATAGAAACAAACCAATATAAAAAGGCAGAAGGACTTTTAGAAGGAATCAAGCAAGGGACTTCGGTGTATAAAAACAAAGCAGCCTGGTATTTAGCATTGTCCAAATTGAAACAACATGATTTTGAAGGATGTAAAGAATTGCTTCGGCAAATTCCTGAGGAATCGGAAGATTATGAAAACGCACGGAAATTAATGCAACAATTAGAGTGAGGGAAATCGGCTTACTAGCCCGGATTTTTATTTTTATTTCTTTATTTATCTGTTTTTGATAATTATAATTTATGTAATTAATTAAAAATAAGAGTTTTTCATATTTTTTTTGATTAAATTTTGATACATTTGAAATGTTGCGATAATCAAAATTTAATCATTATGAAACAAAATTACCATCAAAAATTGTTTTTTGCCCCAATCAAAAGACGGTCTTTTTTGACTGTGGTATTATTTGTATTGGCTTTTGGAGCTAATGCCCAGATTTCAACGTTTCCGTGGATGGAAACTTTTGAGGATAATTCGCCCACACGAAGTAGCTGGACTCAAATTTATGAAGTAAATAATATGTCGTGGACATTTGCTTCTTCGCCGTCTACAGGTGGAGCCGGAGTAACGGCCTATGAAGGTACTAAATTTGCTAATTATCCGGGGACTTCCCATAACTTTGACAAGACGAAACTGGTAAGTCCGGTATTGGATTTGTCGGCAGTAAGTAATCCATCGGTTAGTTTTTATTTCAGAAACCCTTATTGGAATCCGGACCAGAATTGGCTAAGGATTTTTTATCGTACGTCCGAATCTGCAGCATGGGTACAAATTGCGGAATTCCATTCTGATGTCAGAGCCTGGACTTCATCAGGCGATATTGCGCTTCCGTCACCTTCTGCAACCTACCAGATTGCGGTGGAAGTTGAAACTGATTATGGATATTCTACAACAGTTGATGCATTGGAAGTAAAAGGCAGTGCGCTTGGACTTCAGGAATTCTCAAAATCATTAGTAACCTACTATCCAAACCCAACAGGAGGATTGTTGAACCTGTCAAGCGGCGGGACAATTTCTGATGTAACAGTATTCAATCTGCTAGGACAAAAAGTGTTAGAATCGACAATTAATTCGAATCAGGGACAGTTGGATGTTTCGTCTCTGACCAGCGGCAATTATGTAATTCATGCCAACACAGAAAATGGCAAAGAAATTTTTAAAATTGTGAAGAAATAAAGTAATATACAGCGCAACAAAAAAATCCCTCTGGAATTTCCTGAGGGATTTTTTATTTCTATAATGTCTCTTTCAGCCATCTGAAGAATTCTTTCTGCCAAACCTGTGCATTTTGTGGTTTGAGTACCCAGTGGTTTTCATCCGGAAACAGAACGAATCTGCTCTTGATTCCTTGCAATTGAGCTGCTTGGAAAGCTTCTTGTCCTTGTCCGATAGGAACTCGGTAATCTTTTCCTCCCTGGAAGATTAGAATAGGAGTATCCCATTTGCTCACATTATTGATTGGGTTGAATTGAGTATAGGTTTTTTGTGCAGCTGCATTGCCCGCCTCCCAATAGGCACCTCCGGAATCCCAATTGGTAAAAAATACTTCCTCGGTTGTTCCGTACATGCTCTGAAGGTTAAAAACACCGCAGTGAGCTATAAATGTCTTAAATCTTTTTTGGTGAATGCCCGCCAAGTAAAACACAGAATAGCCTCCGTAGCTTGCTCCAATGGCGCCTAATCTTGCTTTGTCAACATAGCTTTCTTTTGAAACATCATCAATTGCAGAAAGATAGTCATCCATTACCTGGCCGCCCCAATCTTTACTGATCTGTTCGTTCCATTCTACGCCATGTCCTTGCATTCCTCTGCGGTTTGGTGCTACAACAATATAACCTTGGGCCGCCATAACCTGGAAATTCCATCGGAAAGAATAGAATTGTGTCAAAGCAGACTGCGGGCCACCCTGACAGTATAATAATGTAGGGTATTTTTTGTTCTT
The DNA here is from genome assembly GCA_964518395.1 of uncultured Flavobacterium sp. Lineage (GTDB taxonomy): Bacteria > Bacteroidota > Bacteroidia > Flavobacteriales > Flavobacteriaceae > Flavobacterium. The sequence continues at coordinate 67,044 of CAZFGA010000005.1, read as the reverse complement.
GTCGAAATTCGGAGGAAGTACCACCCAAACCAGCATTTTCTTTCCGTCTGTAGTGGTTACATAACGTCTTTCGAATTTGCTGAGCGCAATTTTTGAGTAGGCGGCATCATTTACTTTTGTGATTTGTGCCCATGTTTTTTTCTTCAGGTCATACGAATAGATTTCTGCCGCATGGTTAAAATCTGTTCTGGTGACGATAGCCTTGTCTCCTGAAAAACCAACAATATCAGTTACGTCAAAATCACCATCCGTAAGTTGTCTTACTGTTATGGCAATTCTTGTCAATCCCGGAAAATTAACCTCAAACAATTGTTTTGTTCCGTTAATTGGTGCTAAGAAATATACTTTTTTTCCGTCGGCACTCCAGGTAAAGCTTTCAACGGTTCCGTCCCAACCTGAAGTCAGGTTGATGTCCATTCCTTTGAAACGAACAATGATGTCATTTTTGTCGGCCTCATATCCGTCACGTTTCATCTGTAACCAAGTCAGATCGCCGTTTGGCGAAAACTGTGGAGCGGTGTCGTAACCCGGATTTTTTTCAGTGAGGTTTTTGGTTGTTTTTGTATCGAGATCGTATTGGTAAAGATCCGTATTGGTAGAAAGGGCATAAGCAGTACCTTCTAATTTCTTAGAAACATAAATAATGCTTTTTCCGTCACGTGACCAGATATAATCTTCGTCACCCCCAAAAGGTTTTTGAGGCGAATCAAACGGTTCGCTTTTCATAATATCGGTAAAGTTTTCTTTATCGTTCACATCCGAAAAAACCACGTGATTGTGTGTTCCGTCATTCCATGTATCCCAATGGCGGTAGTTTAGTCCGTCATATACTTGCGCGTCAGATTTTTCCAGGTTTGGATAATAGTCTTTTCCCAAAACTTTTTCAATCTTTACTTCTTTGCTCGCCAACAAAAGCTTTCCGTCAGGAGAAACGTTTTTGTCCTGAACCAGAATAGTATAATCAGCAACTTCTGTCGGGTTCCCACCTGAAATAGGAATGCTGTAAAATTTAGAATTTGACTTGTTTTCTTCTACAGAAGGAATTGAAACTTTGTAGATTATGTTTTTCCCGTCTTTCGAGATGCCTAGAGGACTGACACGTCCTAGCTGCCAAAGCAGTTCCGGAGTCATTACGTTTTGTGCGGTAGCCGTTAATCCAATCATGCTAATGGTTAAAAAAAGAATTTTTTTCATTTTCAAATGCTGTTAAATAAAGGCTTAAAGGTAATCATTTATTCAAATACCGTGGCAGAGCCAATAAAAAAAGGCTGCCTTTTCGGACAGCCTTCTGTAAAATGGGAATGTATTATTTTTTTATGAAACGTTTGACAGACACATTTTCGTTGTCTTTAATTTCAACGATATAATTTCCGTCATTCAATGAAGAAACGGCAATGGTACCATCTTGAATTTTTCCTTTCATAACCTCCTGTCCGAGCATGTTCAGTATCCTGAAGCTGGCTTTTTCAGAAACCGATGTCAGGTTGATCACAGAAGAAGCGGGGTTTGGATACAGCTTGATTTCATTTTGCAGGCTGCTTTCGACTCTTCCTGTAGCTACGATATTTACGGTATAATCTTCAACTTGCCCATACGAAAAAGCTTCGCAGGCAGTAGGAATTCCGCCATATTTCATAGAAACTCTCATACGGGTTGCCCCTAAAGTCGCCCCAGCAGGAATCGTGAAGCTGCCACTCACAGGAGTTGTTGTTGAAGCTGCTCTTGTCCATACCTGTTCTCCTGAATCGGTAAAATCACCATCCTGATTAAAGTCAATCCAAACCGAATACCCTTCACTATAAACGGTACTTGTCCAGGAAGGTGTTATGGTTATGGTATAGGATGTTCCTCTTGTTGCATTGGTTGAAATGGAAGTGAAGTTGGTGTATCCGGTTCCGCCAGTTGAGGTATTGTCGATGGTTCCGAATTGTACGCGACCTATTTTTTCATCGGCTACGCTATTTCCTTGCGAAGCGCAATAGGAAACAGAATTAGACAAGGTAGTTACGCTGGCATTATTGCTTGCGGCAGACAAATTGCCCGCTGCATCTTTTGCTTTTACAGAAAAAGTATAGGCTGTGGCTGCTGTCAATCCGGTCACGGCATAAGAAGTTGTCGTTACGGTGGTTTTTAAAACACCATCTTGATAAACCTCATATCCGGTAACGGCAACATTATCTGTAGATGCTATCCAGGATAAGTTGGTTGTTGTCTGCGTTGTTCCGGAAGCAGCCAGGCTTGCCGGTGCGGTTGGAGCCGTAGTGTCGGCTGTTCCGGCCTGAATATTCACGGTATAGTCTTCTACTTCTCCATAAGAAAAAGTCTCGCAGGCCGTTGGGATAGCATTGTATTTCAAAGACACTCTCATTCGGGTTGAGCCGTTTGCTGCCGTAGCCGGAATCGTAAATGAACCGCTTGCCGGAGTTGCTGTCGAAGCTGCTCTGCTCCAAACCAATTCTCCCGAATCATCAAAATCGCCGTCGCCATTATAATCTACCCAAACGGCTATGCCTTCTGAATAAGCAGTTCCTGTCCATGTTGGTGTTACGGTAATCGTATAAGCCGTTCCTTTATTCAGATTGGTTGAAATAGAGGTGAAGTCAGTATATCCGGTTCCACCTGTTGAAGCATTGTTTATGGTTCCTAATTGGACTCTTCCAATATATTCGTCTGCCACGCTATTTCCTTTAGAAGCACAATAAGATGCGGTTCCTGCTAAGGTCGTGATGTTTACCGTATTGCTTGATGCTGACAAATTGCCTGCTGCATCTTTAGCTTTTACATAGAAAGAATAAGCTGTGGATGGAGTCAATCCCGTAACGGCATAGGTCGTGGTGGTTACTGTAGTTTTTAATACGCCATTTTGGTACACTTCATATCCTGTAACGGCAACATTGTCTGTAGAAGCTGTCCATGATAAATTTGTAGCTGTTTGTGTTGTTCCTGCAGCTGCTAAACTTGTAGGTGCTGTTGGTGCTATCGTATCGCTTGAACCGGCCGTGATTGTAAAATTCGTATTGGAAATGTCAAAGAAAATATGGTTCGATCCTTTGACCATAATCCTGTTTTGCGTGCCGGGATTGTTCGGAACGGTAATCACCTGGCTGCCGTCATTTGGAGTTCCCGCTAATAAGGTAATCGGGTAGGTGTCTCCGCCATCGGTAGATAATAAAATGTCTACGTTTGCCGTATTTACTCCATTGGCAGTTGTTCCTGCTACATTCCATGTTACGGTTTGGGAAGTTCCACTTGCCCATGAAACAGCTGTATTTGGTGCTGTAACGAGAAAAGGGCCTGCGGTTCCGTTTACAGTAACGACCATGTCATCACTATTGTTTGCCGGTCCGCCTGCCTTGTTATCCCTAACTGTCAATCTGAAATTTAGTGTTCGTGCCACATTTGGAACAGCTTCCCATTTCCATGTTGTTGCACCGGTCTTGATGGTTTCGAGTCTTGGAAAATAGCGAGTCCCGGAGGTTGAAGGTACAAACGAACGGAAAGCAGGCCCTGAAGTAGCGGTAGCGTTAGGATAGGTAGTGCTTGAAGTTCCTGAGTTCATTTGTTCCCAGCAATAAGTCAGGATGTCGCCATTGGCATCAGTGCCAGAGCCTGTCAGTAGGAAAGGAGTTCCTTTCGGAATTGTATAATCGGCTCCTGCATTAGCAGTCGGAACGGCATTGCCTGTTGCTGTGTTGGTCTGACAGGTGGTTGTCTTTACGTAATTTGTAACCTGCTGGATACTTACGGCATGAAAGAAAGGATCACTATGCGGTTGCACATCGGTAGCTCCGGTAATTCCGGCATATCCCATGATTGTTGTGCCGCTTCCCGGCTCATTCTGTACGCCGGTTCCTTCATTGCTGAATGTAAACGTATGGTTGGCTCCAAACTGGTGTCCCATTTCGTGAGCCACAAAGTCAATGTCGAAATTGTCACCTACAGGGACGGTGCTTGTCGTGAATCCGCTGCCTTTTCCGGAAGCGCAGACACACCCAATACATCCTGCATTTCCATTGTTTCCAATAGCCGACATCAAATGTCCAATGTCGTAATTGGCATTTCCTATTACGCTGGTCAGAGTGGATTGCAGTTGTGAATTGTAATTGGCATCGGTACTGCCATACGGATCGGTAGAGGCATTCGTATAAATTACAGCATCTGTATTGGAGATCAGAACCATTCGAACACCAAAATCTTTTTCAAATACTCCGTTAACCCGAGTCATCGTGTTGTTGATTGCGGCTAAGGCCAAGGCTTTCGTTCCACCATGATAGGCGGTATATTCACCGGTAACCGACATAGCCAAACGATACGTTCTCAGCGTACTGTCGTCTGCATTGGGACGCTGTGCCAGATTAGAATCCATCTCGTTTTTCACATGATCGATTACCTGACATTCGAATTTTGAGAACGCCATTCTTTTGTCCGCCCTTTTATAAACGGCATAGGTTTTTAAATCTTTAGAATAGGGCTCGATGAATTCAGCAGGTTTATCGGCAGTTAATTTCATTCCTTGAAATCCTAGCGGTGAAACGCTGAAATAAATTGTTGCAGTGGGATCAGAGATTCCAATTCCGATGTAGGATTTGATTTCCGGATATCGGGCAGCGAGTTCAGTATCCATCGTCATTACAGTAAAGATTCGATATGGTTCGGAAATTCCATCTGCATTTGGAATGGAAACGATAGCGTCTGATTTTGATTTGTTTCGAAGTGGTGCCTTAGTCAATTCATTTTTTAATGAAGCAATGTCGAGCTCGAATAAGTTTTTTGTGGGAAGAGGCATCCGGTTTTCAAAAATTGCGGTGCTGCTTTTTAGGTCTGTTTTTTTCCAGGGTGATTTTCCATTTTGCGCAAACGAAAATCCAGTGAAAGCCAAGAAGGCCAATGATAGTAGAATGTGTTTCATAAATTAGTAGGTTGGTTAAATTTGGTTATATCAAATATATATCAATTTTCTTTATATTGTTATAAAAAACTAAATAAAATATTAAAAAATGATAAATATAACTTATAGGTGTTGTTATTGTTGAATTATTTGTAATTGTAAAACTGAGTAGTATTATTGCCGAAAAAGCTTTTTTTAAGTAAAAAATTAAGAATTTAAGGCTATTCAAATGAGGGTGTCAAAAAATATAACTATTTTCACGAACTAAAATAATTACGGTTTGAAGAACAACAATAAACTATTTATAGCAATTATCATTGCTTTGGTTCTTGGGGTAGCCTTGGGAGCTTTTGTGCATTACCAATATCCGGATGGAAAAGCAGAATTTTCAAAAAATATAAAACTTTTCGGAACGATTTTTATCCGACTTGTTCAAATGATCATTGCCCCTCTGGTATTCTCAACATTGGTAGTTGGAATTGCTAAAATGGGTGACATGAAAATGGTGGGAAGAGTAGGTGCCAAAGCGATGGCTTGGTTTATCACGGCATCATTAGTGTCCTTATCTGTAGGACTGGTATTGGTAAACTGGCTGAAGCCAGGCGAAGGAACTTCTATAAAAATGGACGATTTATCATCTGCTGATGATTTGCTTAAAAATACCAAATCATTTTCTTTAGAACAATTTGTTACTCACGTGGTGCCTAAAAGCGTAATAGAAGCTATGGCAACCAATGAAATTCTTCAGATCGTCATTTTTGCCATACTTTTTGGAATTGCTTTATCATCGATGGGTAGAGCGGGTAATCCAATCATGAAGTCTTTGGATATTGTTTCGCATGTAATTCTGAAAATGGTAACCTATATCATGTGGACGGCTCCTCTGGGTGTTTTTGGTGCGGTTGCGGCGGCGGTTGCAAATTATGGATTTGAAATTTTTAGTTTGTATGCCCGATACTTAGTTGATTTCGCAATTGGAATTTTGGTGTTATGGATATTGTTGCTTTTAGTAGGCTATATGATTTTAGGTAAGCGACTTTGGGTCTTATTGAAGAGAATAAAAAGTCCGCTACTTATTGCCTTTTCCACCACTTCAAGTGAAGCCGTATTTCCAAAATTAGTAGAAGAATTGGAGCGATTTGGTTGTAAGAGTAAAATAGTTTCCTTTACGTTGCCGTTGGGTTATTCTTTTAATTTGGACGGAAGTATGATGTATATGACCTTTGCCAGTATTTTTATTGCACAGGTCTACGGCGTACACATGTCATTGGGAGAACAGCTTACGATGCTTTTGGTATTGATGCTAACCAGCAAAGGAGTTGCGGGTGTGCCTCGTGCTTCGCTCATTGTGGTAGTGGCAACCTGTGCCATGTTTGGAATTCCGCCAGAAGGAATTGCATTGATTTTGCCAATCGACCATTTCTGTGACATGGCAAGAAGTATGACCAATGTATTAGGAAATGCTTTAGCGACAACGGCTGTAGATAAATGGGAATCAGAACCTGAAACAACAACGCAAGAAATAGCATAACGATGGGAAGCTTTGAATGGACGCAATTATTGAATCCTGAATTTTATATCAACTTAAAAGTCAGTGGAGTTCCTATTGGAATTTATGTTGTCTTGTTTATCGTATTTGCTGAAACTGGACTTTTTGCCGGTTTCTTTCTGCCGGGCGACAGCTTGCTGTTTTTGTCGGGGATCTATAGTACGGAACTGACATCGACACTTTTTACAATCAACAGTGACTTTCTGAATCTTGTTGTTCTATCGTCAATGATAGCCGCAGCCGGAATACTTGGAAATACTTTTGGATATTGGTTTGGTGCTAAGAGTGGCTACTATCTGTATAACAAAAAGGATACATTCTGGTTTAAGAAAAAATACCTGATTGAGTCCAGAATATTTTTTGAAAAACATGGTGGAAGGGCTATTATCTTCGCCCGTTTTGTCCCAATTATCAGAACCTTTGCGCCTATTGTGGCAGGCATTGTTGCTATGGAGAAAAAGAAATTCATGTTCTATAATATTGTCAGTTCGTTTTTATGGGCCTTCACTCTTATTTTTGCCGGACATTACCTATATGACCTGTTCCTGACAAAATTTGATATCGACCTGAAAGCGCACATTGAATTTATTGTTCTGGGGATTGTTGCGATTACTACTGTTCCGTTGGTTCTTAATTACCTTAAAAAAAGAACAGGAACAAAAGACGGTCAGGAAGAAGCATAATCTTTTAGACAGGAGACATCTGTTTCAAACCAAAATTAAAGTGATGAAAGCGAATGTAAGTTACTGGGAACTTAAAAACTGGTTTTCAAATATAGATTTCGCCATTGTAGGTAGCGGCATAGTTGGATTACATGCGGCCTTAAGACTTCGTGAAAAATTTCCAGATAGTAAGATTCTCGTTTTAGAAAGAGGATTTTTACCTCAGGGAGCCAGTACTAAAAATGCGGGATTTGCTTGCTTTGGTAGCATTTCCGAAATCATAGACGATCTCAGGAACCATACTGAAGAAGAAGTTGTCCAGTTAATCCAAAAACGCTGGCAGGGATTGCAATTGCTTAGAAAACGATTGGGCGACACGGCCATCGATTATAAATTATATGGCGGATACGAACTTTTTCTTAAAAATTCCGAAAGCCATTATAACGAATGTCTTCAAAAAATACCTTTTATTAATGATGTGCTGAAGCCATTGTTCAAGACAGATGTCTTTGCCAAAGAAATCGACCGTTTTGATTTTGGTGGGATTCATGAATATCTTGTTTTTAATCCGTTTGAAGGACAGATTGATACCGGGAACATGATGGAAGCGTTGTTAAGAGAGGCGATTGCTGCCAATATTCTTATCCTTAACAAGCAAAATGTGACCGCCTATCACGAAACTTCAGAAGGTGTCCAGGTCAGTACCGATGATTTTGATTTCAGTGCTAAAAAGCTGCTTTTTGCAACCAATGGATTTGCCGAGAAACTAACTCAGGGAGCCGTAAAACCAGCAAGAGCGCAAGTACTAATCACAGAATCCATCCCAAATCTGGATATAAAAGGAACCTTTCATATTGACAGAGGTTACTATTATTTCAGAAACTTTGGTGACCGTATACTGTTTGGTGGAGGAAGAAACCTTGATTTTGAAGGAGAAACGACATCCGAATTCGGACAAACAGATTTAATACAAAATAAACTCGAGGAAATTTTAAAAGAAGTAATTTTGCCGGGTCGCAATTTCAAAATCGAACACCGATGGAGCGGCATTATGGGAATGGGTTCGAGTAAAAAGCCTATTGTTGAAAAGCTATCCGAACACGTCTATTGTGGCGTAAGACTCGGGGGCATGGGAGTTGCAATTGGCAGTCTGGTTGGACAGGAATTGGCAGATTTGGTAACAGGCTAGCGAAAAAGTTAAGATTCTATATTTGTATGTTGAGAAAAATATTCAGTTTTTTATGGAAGTGTGCGCTTTGGTTCTTCGGGATCTCAGTATTTTTTGTCATTCTTTTCAAATTTGTTCCGGTACCGTTTACGCCTTTGATGGGTATTCGTGCCCTGGAACAAAAACAAGCCGGAAAAGAAATGACTTGCAGCCACGACTGGGTACCGCTCGAAGATATTTCCGTAAACTTACAAAAGGCAGTTATTGCCAGTGAAGACGGAACCTTTTTAAGCCATAACGGTTTTGACTTTAAAGCCTTGCAAAAAGCTTATAAAAACAATTCCAGAGGAAAAAAACTCAAAGGAGGAAGTACGATTTCACAGCAAACAGCAAAAAATGTATTTCTATGGCAGGGGCGAAGCTACCTTAGAAAAGGACTTGAAGCCTATTTCACAGTATTGATTGAGGTTTTCTGGGGCAAAGAACGCATCATGGAAGTATATCTCAACAGTATTGAAATGGGTGATGGCGTGTATGGCGTGCAGGCAGCATCGCAATATTGGTATAGCAAAGATGCCTCGCAAGTTTCAAAAAGAGAAGCTGCCGGGATTGCCTCAATTCTTCCTAATCCTAGAAAATTTAAAGCGACTAATTCATCGGCATATATTGAAAGAAGAAAGAGCAGGATTATGAAGCACATGAATTATGTCAAATTAGACTATTGATTTATGTGCAGGAAAATTTCTTTGCTTTTGATACTTGTTTTTGCCCTGCCGCTTATGGCTCAGCAAAGAAATGCCGAAATAGGGCTGATTATAGATAATGACCTGTTTACTTCTACGGTCAATGACCAATATTATACGAACGGTATCGAGATTTTCTACAGATACCTGAATCGTAACGAAGATCCAAAAATCAACAAAAAGACAACCGAATTCAGAGTAGGGCAATATATTTATAATCCCCATACGGTTGAAGCGAGATCGATTTCAAAACACGACCGACCTTTTGCAGGTTATCTTTTCGCGGAAGCAGGATTTGCAAAATTCTATCAGAGCGAATCGGTCTTAAAGCTAGGTACGCAGCTTGGTGTTATCGGCCCAAATTCACAGGCAGAAGGATTTCAGAAATTATTTCATAAGGCTTTTGGTTATAAAGATGTGGAGGGGTGGAACTATCAAATCCAGAACGGCGTGGCTGTGCAAGGCAGTCTGTTCTATTCTAAAAAACTTGGTCCAAAACAAATAGATAAAATCGATTACCATATTCAGGGAGAAGCAAATTTAGGGACTGTGTTTACAGGAATTACTGTAGGTCCGCTGGCTCGAATTAGTCTCAAAAAGACATTGTTGCCTATTTATGATTCAGGACTGTACGGCGCTTCACTAAATACTGATAAGGCAAAATATAAAGAACAGTCTGAGTTTTATTTCTACATTAATCCCAATCTTAATGTTCAGGTATATGATGCCACAATACAAGGTAGGCTTTTTAACGACAACAGCCCGGTAACGTATAATCTTGTACCATTGCGTTTTAATGGTGAAGCCGGTTTCAGATACCGAAAAGACCATTGGAACCTTCATTATCTTTTCGTTTTTAGAAGCAAAGAATTGCGTAATGACAGGATGGAAAATTATTTTTACGGCTCTATTGGCGCAACATATTTGCTGTATTAGATCTTAGGCATTGATATTTTTTTTAACTTTAGGAACACAATCAAAACTTTTTCCCATGAGTGCTAAATACAAATACGCTACCGTATTAGAAGCTATAAAACAATTAAGAGATGCCGGGTTTATGGTCGATTTTAATATTGAAGGGAATTTCCTGAGTGCCAATTCCAGCAAATACCATATTGACGATTTTGAAATTGTTGAAGTATACCGTTATGAAGGCGATTCAAATCCGGATGAAGAATCGACGGTTTATGGTATAGAGTCAAAAGATGGTGTAAAGGGCATTCTGGTGACATCTTACGGAATGTATATTGACGATATGTCTGAAGAACTATTGCAAAAACTGTCGCTTAAATAATATATTTACAGCGTTTACCTATTTTTAAAAACTGCCTCTTTGGGCGGTTTTTTTATTTTCAAAAAAAGAAGAAAACGGTGGTAATAAAACTGAAAATGCCTATAAAACCTACCTGATATCAGGTATTTTAATATATGAAAACCAATTCTTTAGTGTTATTCTGCAATAAGGTTAGTAATTTTATCTTAGATCTAAAAACTCAAAATAAAATTGCTATGAATTTAAAGTTTTTATGCTCCGTTGTTTGTGTGCTTTGTCTTAGCCAGAACATACGGGCGCAGTATGTAGAAAAAGAAGAAGAAGAAAAAGTCACAAACCTCTACCCAGAAGTAGCTTTCGATTCCATACAGGCAAAAAAAGCCCTGGCATTGGGAAAAGGGAAAATCACAGGTGTTGCTTTTACCAGGCCAAGGTTTTCACAGCCGAGGATTTATGCCAGTAATATCAAAGTTGTGTTATTTCCGGTAACGCCTTATTTTGAGGCATGGTACAAACTTCGAAAAAGCAAGGAGAACTTAAAGAAGCGGAGGTATGTTTATATGTCTGATGCGGCATATAGATACAGGCTGGAAGCTGTCACTAACAGTGCAGGAAAATTTACTTTTCCGGATATGAAACCGGGGAAATATTTTTTACAAGGTTTTATGACCTGGAGTTCTACAGGTTCGTATGATCAACTTACGGGAACCAGCTACGGGAGTTATGGTACGCAAGCCAATCATTATGAAAAGAAATACTACACTGAGAATCACGATGAACGCCTCGAAGAATTTGTAGAAATTAAAGAAGATGGTGAGGTTGTTAAAGTCAAATTGAAATAACATCTGAGACTTTATTAAAAACAAAAAAGCATCCTTAACAGGATGCTTTTTTTATTTGAGTAAATCGGTTATTTTTTCAATTCCCTGATTCCCATATTGTATAGAGTAAACGAAAGGATGTCTGCCGCTTCCTCAATAGTCTTAGAAACTGGTTTTCCAGCACCGTGTCCGGCATTGGTTTCGATACGGATCAGTACCGGATTATTGCCTTTCTGCTTGGCTTGCAATTCTGCTGCAAACTTAAAGCTGTGTGCAGGAACTACCCTGTCATCATGGTCACCAGTTGTAACTAAGGTAGCCGGATAGCTTGTGCCTTCTTTTACGTTGTGTACCGGAGAATATTTTTTCAGGTATTCAAACATTTCTTTAGAATCGTCTGCTGTTCCGTAATCATAAGCCCATCCTGCACCTGCAGTAAATGTGTGATAACGAAGCATATCCATAACACCTACAGCTGGAAGTGCCACTTTCATCAGGTCTGGTCTTTGTGTCATGGTAGCACCTACCAAAAGTCCGCCGTTAGAACCACCGCGAATTGCTAAATAGTCAGATGAAGTATATTTCTGTGCAATCAGGTATTCTGCCGCTGCGATGAAATCATCAAATACATTTTGTTTTTTCATCTGTGTTCCGTCATCATGCCATTTCTTGCCATATTCACCACCACCACGAAGGTTTGGAACAGCATATACGCCTCCTTGTTCCAACCAAACTGCATTTGTAATGCTGAATGCCGGTGTAAGACTTACGTTAAAACCGCCATAAGCGTAAAGGATAGTTGGGTTTTTACCGTCTAATTTCAAACCTTTTTTATACGTAATGATCATCGGCACTTTTGTACCGTCTTTTGAGTTGTAGAATACCTGCTTGCTTTCGTAATCGGCAGAGTTGAAATCTACTTTTGGTTTTTCATATACGGCAGATACGCCACCTTTAGGCTCAAAAGAATAGATAGTTCCAGGAGTAATGTAGTTTGTGAATGAATAATATAATTCCTTGTCTTCTTTCTTGCCTCCAAAACCACCTGCTGAACCTATTCCTGGCAATTTGATTTCACGAACCATTTTTCCGTCATAATCATATTGCTTTACCTGCGAAACGGCATCTTTCATGTAATTGGCAAAAATAAAGCCTGAACCGGTAGAAACTGAAAGTACGTTTTCTGTTTCTGCAATAAAGTCTTTCCAGTTGGCTGGTTTCGGATTTGCAGCATCAGCGGTAACTACTTTTTGATTTGGCGCATTTAAGTTAGTTACGATATAAAGTTTTGTTCCTACGTTATCAATGATATAGCTATCACTATCAAAATTATTAACGATGTTGATAATTTTGCTGTTTGGAACGCTAAGATCCTTGAAGTAAAGCTCGTTTCCAGAAGTAGAATTAGATGCAGAAATTACCAGATATTTGTCGTCTTCTGTTACGTTGGCGCCAACATATCTTCTTTTTTCATTCTGTCCGAAAATAACTTTGTCGTCTTTTTGAGCCGTTCCTAATTTGTGGAAATACAATTTGTGCTGATCTGTTTTAGCAGAAAGTTGGCTTCCTTTTGGCTTATCATAGCTGGAATAGTAGAAACCTTCGTTGCCAATCCAGGCAATGCCGCTGAATTTTACATCTACCAATTCTGCTTCCAGTTTTTTCTTGCTCACAGCATCCATGATGATAATCTTGTTCCAGTCGCTACCTGCTTCTGAAATAGAATAAGCTACCAAAGAACCGTCTTTTGAGAATTCAACAGATGATAATGATGTAGTTCCGTCTGCAGAGAAAGTATTCGGATCAAGGAATAGTTCTTCCTTGCCATTCTTATCTTTTCGATACATTACGGACTGGTTTTGTAATCCGTTATTCTTAAAGTAGTACGTGTAATCTCCTTCTTGTGTAGGAGCAGAAATCTTTTCGTAATTCCAAAGTTTTTCAAGACGATCTTTCATCTCTTTGCGGAAAGGAATTTTTTCGAGATAGCCAAAAGTTACTTCGTTTTCGGCTTTTACCCAGGCTGCAGTTTCGGCAGATTTGTCATCTTCAAGCCATCGGTAAGGATCTTTTACTTCTGTTCCGAAGTAAGTGTCAGTTGTGTCAACCTTTTTTGTTTCAGGATATTTGAGCACTAGGGCCTCTTCTTTGGTTTCTTCTTTACAAGACAAAAGAGCTGATGCTGCAATCATGGTTAATAATACTTTTTTCATTAAAATGTTTTTTGATTCTTACAAAAATAGGGAATCCTTAGTTAGTAATTAGTTAAAAAGTGGTCTGTATTGCGGCCAATGCTTGTAGATTAAAATACCATTGAGAACGGCTACCAATATGGCCCCGCCAATGCTTGGAATATCCAGGAAAAGATGGAAAAGAAGAATGTTTAAGGAAATGGGAACCAATAAGATCAGCGCAAATGCAATCCAGTTTTTTGTGAAAAGGAGCAGAGCGATGAAAATTTCAAGAATTCCGATGATAGGGAGTACATAGCCTGTCGCAGCGAGAGAGCCCATAAAGTCAGCAGCCTGTTCAGGTAGTTGAGGTGTTGGAAGAAAAGGAAGCGGATAAAACTTGTTCAGTCCAAAAACTAAAAGAACGAGTCCGAGAAGCACTCGAACTAAAGAGGTAAATTTCGAATTCATACTATCTACAATTTTTTGGTTACTAATTATTTCTTGAAAATCCTAAATTAATAAAAAAATGGTAAGTAAAATTAGTATTGTTAAAAAAATAAAAAGTTAATTAACAGAAATGCAGTAAAATAAAAAGGATAAAAAAGGCTTTTCCAGTTGAATTATAAGAATCAATAATAAAAAAACCGCCTTAAATGGCGGTTTTTATAATAGATAAATCAATTAATTATGGAGCGGCTACGGTTATTGGGAAACTTACTTGTATGTCTGTTTCTCCTCCTGCGTTGGTAATATTTCCTGATGCCACACCTTCCGCATTTTTATTCGGTTCGTGTCTAAGGGTTACAGTAAATGTACCGTTTCCTGCTGTAGCGTTTGTAGTAAACGTAAAGTTCAAACCAACAGGCTTGCCATTCACGTCATTAGGAGCTGCGTAGGCTGTTGTTCCTAATGCGTTTGAAATGGTAAAGAAGAATTGGTGCTCGTCTGCTTCTTCCAGGATTTCTTCTGTGATACTTTCGGCTGGCGTTGCTGCTTCATTCAGCAAAGTCAACGAACCATTATAGGTTGTATTTGTTGCCAGATTACCAGATACCGTCACCACCGGAGCATTTGGTCCTTCGGCACCGTCAAGGTCACGTGAAGTTAGTGTAATGGTTTGGCCGCCGCCTGTTAATGTAGCTGTAAGCGTAGTGATTACTTCTTCCTCATTTACAGGATTGCTGTCGTCATTGCTGCAAGAAGAACAAAGAGTTATTGCAGCTAGACCCATTGATAAAAATTTAAATACGTTCATAAGAATAATGGTTTAAAAGATTAATAATTTAATTTCACTTGAATCCTGAAATTCCTGCCCAATTCGTCTGCATAATAGCGCGTCCTGTTGAGGTAATCTCTGTAATTCGTGTTCAAAAGGTTTTGGATATTGAATCCGATGGTCATTTTAGATTTTTTCAAAACATCAAAACTCATTTCGGAGTTAAAATGCAATAGGCTATATCCTTTTGGCGGTCTGCTGATTTTTACTAAAGTGCTGACAGGTTCGCCGGAATCGGTTACATCCACATAAAAGTCATTATTAGGATAACGTTGCTGGGTAAATACGGTTTCATTTTTGATTCCCAGTACGAGATGGTTCCAGTTTTCCTTCTTAAAACTGATTGTGTTGTTAAGATTCAGCGGAGGCATGTCAATCAGCGGCTTGTCGTTTGTTGCATCTTCGCCATATACAAAAGCGGCAGTAGAATGCCAGTTCAGGTTTTTGGCAAAATCATAATCAGCGGTAAGGTCAATTCCAAACATCCTTGCATCAACCTGTCGGTATTCCCATACAGGAAAAGGCCCTCGGTTGGACAAAATAATGGTTGTAGGAATCAGGATTTTGAAATCAGAAATAGTGTTGAAATACGGATTGATTTCAAAAGCAAAGCCCTCGCTGGCATAATGAAGCGCTGTTGACATTTTGAGCGCTACTTCTCGTTTCAGTCTCAGGTCGCCAAGCTCAATCTGTCCGGTAGCATGATGGAGTCCATCACTGAACAATTCTGCCGGATTCGGATTCCTGCTTGCTATCCCAATATTGGAAAACCACGTCAACTTGTCGTTCAGCTGGTATTTAGCACCAAGGCTTCCTGAAAAATTATGATAAGTAAAGACAGGATTCGTGTACCACTGCTGACCTTCTTCTCCGATGATAATATCGCTGAAATCGCGATCATAGCCTCGTTCCGTCCATCGCGATTTTAAGTAATACTTCTTAGCATCGATATGACTGAAATCGTAACGGAATCCTGCTTCCAATGCCAAATTATCATTGGCCTGGTAACTCGCAATACCATAAACACCCGCATCAAATTTGTTGTAATTCGGTATCAGAGCACGTACCTGCGTATTACCCGTGTTCGCTGCATTGTTCTGATAGGCTGCGCTGATTCCTGCTTTGTATTTTACCTTTTCAGAAGAATTGGTTTCAAAATCGGCCGTAAAAGAATGCGTCATCAGATCCAAATCAACTGCGGCTTTGTTACGATCGTCGCCTCTTCTCAAATCGAATTCCTTACGATTGTTGAATTGAAAGGAATACTGTAAAGACAATTTTGAAGCATCAGAGAAAAAGGTATAGTAATTTATTTTTCCCAAATGATGCTGCAATTCTTGTCTTGGGGCATTGATATCATAAGTAAAATCCCTAATCACCTGAGGCTGGCCACTGTTGATAGCCCGAATCAGGTCAGACATTCCGCTGATGTGTGATGATCTCAATATCCCGATATCGGCATTGAAATAGCTGTAAAAGAAGCTATAACCGTGATTTTCTCCCTTATATCCCAAATTTCCGGAAAAATTTTTCTCGCGGTTTCCGGTATTGGAAAGCACATAATCTGGAGCCTCAAAGTCTCCAAAATATTTAAAAGTGCCTTGAAGATTCCAGTTCCAGCCATTTTCGTAACCTTTGGAAAGCGAGGAAGATATACTGCCGCCTCGGCCGTTGGTAGCGCCATTAATAATGGTTTTTCCAAAAATGGTGTCCTTTACAGGAATATGGGCAGGTTCAACAATTACTGTTCCGCCAATGGCATCGCCGCCATATTGAAGTCCTGAAGTGCCTTTAATTACCGAAATCTTTCCGGCCGTATTGACATCCATATTCGGAGCGTGTTCGGTTCCCCATTGCTGGTCTTCGAGACGCACATTATTGTTGATAATCAATACACGGCTGCTGTGCAATCCGTTAATGATAGGCTTGACAATAGTGCTTCCGGTTTTAAGCGACGATATACCGCTGATTTCCTTCAATGCATCGCCCAGACTCTCGCTGCTATAATTCTCGAGCACATTGGCTTTGAGTTCCTGGGTTGCGGAATTCTTTTCGGAAACCGTTTTTTTGAGCACCACTTCAGACAGTTGCGATACCTCCGGTTTAAGGGAAATATCGAGCACTTTGTCATTTTGTATGGCGAGTATAGTATCCAAGGTTTTATAACCCAGATATTCAATAGTAACAGGAATATTTCCCTGCGGAATGCCGTTTATTACGTAACGGCCGTCAACAGCAGTGGTTGCAAAAAAAGTTCCGGCATGGATATGACTTCCTACCAAAGGTTGTTTTTTCTCGTTGGTTATTGTCCCGCTCAACACATGCTGGGAATATACACGAGTTTGGTTTCCTACCAGGAGGAAAACAAAAAATAAGATATAGCGCATTTTGAAAAAATCTAAAATGATAATTAAGACGTACTTCGGGATGAAGCCGTCCGAAATAAGAGCATTGCTCTTTTCGTTAATTAACAGTTAGATGGAGGTCCGCGATGTGAATATAGGCTTCCTGCAAAGAATTCAGATGATTCTACAGAAGCAAAATTATAGGCAACTGCCTTAAATGGGACAAATAAATCAAAAGTGTAGGTTTCTGTTGCGATAAAGCTGCTTAGCGTAAATTCGCAAACAAAACACTTTTCATGGTCGTGGTCTAAAGTTTGGATTTTAGTATGGCCATTGTCATCTGACTGGCATACTGTTGCCACTTTTCCGCTTAAGAAATGCTCATAGGAATGGACTGATTGAAACAGTATTGAAAACAATACTACAATCATCAAAGAGAGATTTATTATGGCAAACTTCTTCTTCATTCCAATGCAAATGTATGAAAGTGAAAAAAAATACCGCCCGTTTTAACAAATTTTAAGGTTTGTCAAAATAGGCGGTGTCTAATTTGTATGTAGGAAATGAGTTTATACCAAGTCGTTAGCAACCAAATATTCTGCAATCTGGATAGTGTTGGTTGCAGCACCTTTACGTAGGTTGTCAGCAACAATCCACATGTTAAGTGTGTTTGGTTGTGATTCGTCACGGCGGATTCTTCCCACAAAAACATCGTCTTTTCCTTGTGCATAAAGAGGCATAGGATAAGTAAATGTATCCGTATTGTCCTGAACGACAATTCCAGGAGTTTCGTGCAGAATTCGTCTTACATCGTTTACATCGAAATCATTTGAAAATTCTACGTTTACAGCTTCGCTATGTCCACCTACGATTGGTACTCTAACAGCAGTAGCAGTCACAGCAATCGTCTTGTCGCTTAATATTTTTTGAGTTTCACGAACCAGTTTCATTTCTTCTTTAGTGTATCCGTTATCCTCAAAAACATCACATTGCGGAATAGCATTTCTATGGATTTGGTATTTGTAGGCCATTTCGCCTTTAGTTCCGGCATATTCGTTTTCAAGTTGCTGTACAGCTTTTACCCCAGTTCCTGTAATTGACTGGTAAGTTGAAACGATAATTCTCTTGATGTTGTATTTTTTATGTAAAGGAGCCAAAGCCAAAACCATTTGTATAGTCGAGCAGTTTGGATTGGCGATAATCTTGTCGTCTTTTGTAAGTTCCGAAGCATTGATTTCAGGAACAATCAGTTTTTTGTCAGCATGCATTCTCCATGCCGAAGAGTTGTCGATTACGGTAGTTCCTGCTTCTGCAAATTTTGGAGCCCAGGCAAGTGAAGTTTCGCCACCTGCAGAAAATAAGGCGATGTCCGGCTTCATAGATACGGCTGTTTCCAATCCGACAACGGCATACTTTTTCCCCTTAAATTCGATTTCCTTACCTACCGATTTTTCCGAAGCTACAGGAATTAGTTCGGTTACAGGGAAATTTCTTTCTGCCAAAACTTGAAGCATTACTTCGCCAACCATTCCGGTTGCGCCAACAACAGCAACTCTCATATTCTATTTTTTAAAAGTGGTTAAAAACTGATTTATGAATGCAAAAGTAGCTAATAAAGTTATTGAAAAAACGAATTATCAAAATATAACAAATTGTTATATAAAATTATTTTTTATAAAAATACCGCCTGAAAAGCAGGCGGTTTAATTAGAATATATAGTATAGCGGTATTGACTATTATTGTCTGTTTTTTAAAGCATCGCGGATTTCCATCAAAAGTTTTTCTTCATTGGTTGGAGCAGGCGGTGCTGCAGGTGCTTCGGCTTCTTTTTTTCTAGCGGCATTGATACCTTTAACAACTAAGAAAAGAACGAAAGCTACAATAAGGAAGTTGATTACGGCAGAAAGGAACATACCGTATTTTACCGACCCGAAAATAACAAGATCTTCAATTTTGGAAAGGTTCGCAGCTTCAAGAGCCGGTTTTAGCAATAAAGGGGTTATCACGTCCTCTATAAAAGAACTGACAATTTTTCCAAAAGCGGCACCAATGATGACACCGATAGCTAAGTCTACAACATTGCCTTTTAGTGCAAAGGCCTTAAATTCAGATACCATTCCCATAATTATTTGATTTTAGGATTATTAAATAAATTGGTTTTTGTTACTAGCTAAAGTAGTTAAATATTTTAACATTTCAACGCCGGTTTTTTAAAAAATGTACTATTCTCTGTAAAAAACACGTTTGACGCGATGCGAAATACCGGTAAGGATTTCATAGGGAATGGTCCCCAGTTTTTCAGCAATATAAGTCACATTCGGGTTTTCTCCGAAAATTACGACTGGGTCGCCTTCCAAACAATCGATTGCCGAAACATCAACCATGAGCATGTCCATACAAATGCTACCCACAATAGGTGCTTTTTGGTTTTTGATAAGCACATAACCGACTTGGTTGCCCCAACTTCTTCGAATCCCGTCGGCATAACCAATCGGTATTGTGGCAATTCGGGTTTCTTTTTCAGCCATGAATCGCCTGCCATAACCAACGCTTTCGCCAGATTGTATAGTCCTGATTTGTGAGATTATTGATTTTAGAGTACCTACGTTTTCTAAGTATTTTGTTTCCGACGGATCATTTGAAATGCCATAAAGCCCTATTCCTAATCGTACCATTTCGTATTGGGCTTCCGGATAATTACTAATGCCGGAAGTGTTGAGGATATGGCGGATTGGTTGTATGGAAAGTTCCTGCATCAATCGGGATGATAATTTTTCAAAAAGAGCAATCTGTGACTTCGCAAAATCATGGTGTTCCAGGTCGTCGCTCGTTGCCATATGCGAAAGAATACTTTTGACCTGTATGTAGGAAGTGCCTCTGAGCGTATCAATCAGTTCCGGAAGGTCGTTCTCCTGAAAACCGAGTCGGTGCATTCCTGTGTCCAGTTTGATATGGATTGGGAAATGCTGCAAATTTTTCTGCTCCGCAATTTTCAAAAAGGCTCTTAATCCTTTTATGGAATAAATTTCTGGTTCTAAATGATGTTCGATTATAGCGCCAAAACTGGTGTTTTCAGGATTAAGTACCATAATCGGTAACGTAATCCCGGCACTTTTTAAAGCAATACCTTCGTCGGCAAATGCAACGCCCAGATAATCTACCTTGTGATATTCCAGAAGTTTTGCAATTTCAAAACCGCCGCTACCATAGCCAAATGCCTTGACCATAACCATAAGTTTGGTTTCAGGTTTTAACTTTGACCTGAAAAAATTCAGATTGTGGCTGATAGCATTCAGGTTGATTTCCAAAACCGTTTCATGGGTCTTTTCTTCCAGTAAGGAGGCGATTTTTTCAAATTGGAAAATGCGGGCTCCTTTTATCAATATCGTTTCATTGGCGAAATTCAGGTTTTTGAAGTCGGCAATCAGTTCATCCGTGTTTTTATACGTAATGATGTTTTTAAAACTGCCGGAATAGGTGCCTATTTCTTCTCCCACGCCAATAACGCGGTCTATTTTATTGGAAGCGATGAGCTCAGAAACTCTTTTATATAAATCATCAGTAGGCAGTCCGCTTTGAAAAATATCAGAAAGGATAATTGTCTTTTTCTTGTATTGTTTTTGCTGTTCCAGGAAATCCAGGGCAATTCTGAGCGACTGATAATCGGAACTATAACTATCGTCAATGATTTCAGTATTGTTAACTCCGTTTTTAACTTTCAGTCGCATTTCAACAGAATACAAAAGTTGGATTCTTTCCTGTATAATTTCAGGCAGGTATCCCAGATAAAGCATAACCATAAGGCAGTTTATCGCATTTTCAATTGATGCTTTGTCCTGAAAAGGAATCATAGCATCAAAAAAAATTTTATCATAAGTTATGGTCAATTGGGTTTTTCCTCTAATTGATTTTTGTGTAATATAAACCGATGCCTGCTTGTCGTCAAGACTCCACGAAAAAGTCTTGATGTCTGATCCGATAAGCGAATCGACAAGGGTGTTTTTCTGGTAAATCAAGACTTCTGAGTGTTCAAAAAGACGTAGCTTCTCCTTGATTTTTTCTTGCTGGTTTTGAAAACCTTCATCATGGGCTGAACCGATGTTGGTAAGGATTCCAATGGTAGGCTGGATGATTTTTTCCAGTTTTTCCATTTCGTGAACGGTAGAAATACCGGCTTCAAAAATTCCAAGATTGTGTTTTTCATTTATCGAAATTACCGAAAGCGGCACGCCAACTTGCGAATTATAGCTTTTTGGACTTCTGATGATATTGTAATCCGGACTCAACAGGAAGTTGAGCCATTCTTTTACGATGGTTTTTCCATTGCTTCCCGTAATCCCGATGATTGGAAAATGGAAGCTTTTTCTGTAGTAGGAAGCAAAATCCTGCAATGCCTGCAGCGTATTTTTTACTTCCAGAAAATTGGCTTTGCCTTCCAGTCCTTTCGGGATATGGTTGACAACAAAATTGCGTACACCTTTATCGATAAGATCCGGGATATAACTATGTGCGTCATTATTTTGTCCGGAAAGGGCAAAAAATAAAGTTCCGGAATTGTTTTGCAGCGAACGGCTGTCTATGGAAACATTGTTGATTTCAATGTCTGGATTTCCTGAAAGACGGGCTTGTATCTCAGGAGCGATATGTTGAATTTTTAGGCTCAATTTGATTTCTTTTTTAAAGCTAGGTTAAAGGTAGCGATTTTTTAGACGATTCGCAGGAAGAATGGCCATAGAAAAAAGGTGTAATTATCGTGTCTGGAACGATTATTTGTTTTCTTTCTTTTTGGCAAAATAGCCTTCTTCTTTTTCCTGCAATTCTTTCATCGCATTAAAATAGGCAGCACGGCTCAAAGGTTCGTACTCTTCTGTTTCACCAAGCATGACCAGATTGTCGTTGTTGGCTTTTCGGAAGCTGTAATTGGCAAGATTTCCGGTACGGGTACAAACGGCGTGGACTTTCGTAACATATTCTGCCGTAGCCATAAGAGCGGGCATCGGGCCAAAAGGATTGCCTTTGAAATCCATATCCAGCCCGGCAACGATAACACGGATTCCGGAATTGGCCAGGTCATTACAAACAGAAACAATTTCGTCGTCAAAAAACTGGGCTTCATCAATACCTATAACTTCGCAGCCCTGAGCCAGAATTCGGATGTTTGCCGCAGCAGGTACAGGAGTCGACCGTATTTCGTTAGCATCGTGAGAAACGACCATTTCGTCATGATAGCGCGTATCAATCGCAGGCTTGAAAATTTCTACTTTCTGCTTGGCAAATTGCGCCCTTTTCAGACGACGGATAAGCTCTTCGGTCTTTCCCGAAAACATTGAACCGCAGATTACTTCAATCCAGCCAAATTGTTCTTTATGATTTACTGTATTTTCGAGAAACATTTTGTATTTTTCAGCCTTAAAAAGGATTAGTTTTTTTTACTTTGTGCTGAAAACAAATTTATTAAAAAACCCTTGCTTTACTCAATATAATATCAAAAGTTATGAAGAAAAAATTAGAGGCCGAGTTAATCAGCATAGCACACAGGATCTTGAAGCTGAAAAATAAATCCGAATTGATTCAACTCCATCAGGAAAGCCAAAAATTGTATGAAAAATTGTCTGTTTTGCTATTTGTAGAAGAGAATTTTACAGGTTCACAGCCAACAATCGGAAGGTCTGAGGCTTATGAAATACTGGAGACTGCTTTTGATAATGATGAGGTTCCTGGGAAAATTGAAATGGATGTTCAGGAAGAAATTGCTTTGGAAGCTGAAAAAACAATAGAAGAAACACCGAAAGAAGAAGTACACGAAGAAGAAACAAGGGAGGAAGAAACACCGGAAGAAGAAAAAACTACTGCAGAGGAAATCAAAGAAGCGGAAGAGGAAGTAGCGAATGAGCCGGAATCAGAACAGGAAAAAGTGGTTGTAGGTGAAATCGAACTTTCTGATGAAGAACTGGAAGAAGAGGAACCTGTAGAGCAAGAGGACGAAGAAGAAACTGTCATAGAAGAACCGGAAGAAGCAGAGGAAGAAGAAAAAGTTGCTGAAGAAGCAAAAGAAGAACTGATAGAACCTGCCTTTGAATTGGCTTTTGATAAAAAAGAAGATGTAGAAGAAGTAGCCAAGGAATCAGGACACCAGATCATTTTTGAAGATTTCTTAGGTTCGGATTATAAAGATCTTGAATTTGTAAAGGCTGAAATCGAGGAAAAGCACAAGCATGACCATGATGAGGAGCCTGTTGTCGAAGAAACAAAAGAAGAGGTAAAAGAAGAAATCGTAGAAGAAATTAAAGCGGAAGAGCCGGAAACAGTAGAAGAACCTGTTGTTGAAACTCCGAAATCGACTGTTGAAAAAGTAACCAAAGGAATTACAATTGGGTTAAACGACAGGGTTGGTTTTGTGAACCATCTTTTTGGCGGCAGTAATGAAGATTTCAACAGAGTATTATCGCAGTTGAACACTTTTGATACTTTTCAGGATGCTAAGAATTTCATCGAAGATTTGGTAAAGCCAGACTATAACGAATGGAATGGCAAGGAAGATTACGCAGAGCGTTTTCTTGAAGTGGTTGAAAACAAGTTTAAATAATCTGGATGTCAAAATTATATTTAGTTCCAACGCCTATCGGAAATCTTGAAGATATGACATTCAGGGCTATCAAAGTTCTGAAAGAAGTTGATTTGATTTTGGCTGAAGATACCCGCAATAGTGGCAAGCTGCTAAAACATTTCGAGATTGGAACACACATGCAGAGCCATCACATGCACAACGAGCATAAAACGGTGGAAAATTTGATTGCAAGATTAAAATCAGGAGAAACAATTGCGCTGATTTCGGATGCAGGAACACCCGCTATTTCAGATCCGGGCTTCTTGTTGACGAGAGCTTGTGTCGAAAATAATATTGAAGTTGAATGCCTGCCCGGAGCGACAGCTTTTGTTCCGGCTTTGGTCAACAGTGGCCTGCCAAATGACAAGTTTGTATTTGAAGGTTTTT
The DNA here is from genome assembly GCA_964518395.1 of uncultured Flavobacterium sp. Taxonomy (GTDB): domain Bacteria; phylum Bacteroidota; class Bacteroidia; order Flavobacteriales; family Flavobacteriaceae; genus Flavobacterium. The sequence continues at coordinate 43,150 of CAZFGA010000005.1, read as the reverse complement.
TGCCGGATAAGAAGGGAAGACAGACGCGTTTTCTAGCCTTGGCAGAAGAAACACGAACAATGATTCTGTATGTTTCACCACATAAATTGGTTAAGACTTTGGCGGAATTTATCCAGTATTTTGGAGCTGACCGACCAGTTTCGGTTTCACGCGAATTGACAAAATTGCATGAAGAAACGGTTCGTGGCACAGCTACAGAAGTTTTAAAACATTTTGAAGCCAAACCTCCAAAAGGCGAAATTGTTGTTATTGTTGGAGGTAAGAGCAGCAAATAATTTTTTCCGTTTGTAAATTTTACAATAAAATTCATGGCAACACATCACGTAACTACAAAATGGCTGGGCGACATGGCTTTTGAAGCTACCAATCCTGGCGGAACAATAAAAATGGATTCCGATCCGGAATATGGCGGACATGACGACGGACTCCGTCCAAAAGCCATGATGCTGGCTTCTTTAGCAGGCTGCACCGGAATCGATATCGCATCTTTGGTAAAAAAGATGAAAGTGGACATTGATACTTTCACAATTGAAGTGGAAGGTGATCTGACAGAAGAACACCCAAAGTTTTACCATACGGTTCGTGTAGATTATCATTTCTACGGAATGGATCTTGACCAAACAAAACTTCAAAAAATCGTAGACCTATCCGTTGAAAAATATTGCGGTGTGATGGAAATGTTCCGTCATTTTGCAAAAGTAGAAGTTAGGATTTTATATCATTAATGAAGGTGCTAAGCTGCTGAGGCACTAAGGTTCTAAGAGCCTCAGTACCTCAGTACCTTAGTCTCTTAGAATTTAAAAATAAATATGCGCTGGAACCTTAAACCTACACCCGATTCAGAAAAAATTAAAAGCCTTCAGGATTCCTTAAACATTGATGAACTTATTGCAACGTTGCTTCTTCAGCGTGGCATTGAAACCTTTGAGCAAGCCCGGCAGTTTTTCCGTCCACAGTTAGAAGACCTGCACGATCCTTATCTCATGAAAGATATGGATAAAGCGGTGGTGCGTATCGAGAAGGCCATAAACGAGCAGGAAAACATCCTGGTTTTTGGAGATTATGATGTTGACGGTACTACGGCCGTGTCATTAGTCTCATCCTATCTAAAAAGCTTTTATCCTAATGTCGATACGTATATTCCGGATCGTTATGATGAAGGTTATGGCGTTTCTTTTAAAGGGATTGATTATGCAGATGATAATGGAATTACGCTGATTATTGCACTAGACTGCGGTATCAAGTCCTTAGATCATGTGGCGTATGCCAATGAAAAAAACATCGATTTTATTATATGCGACCACCACAGGCCGGGTGAGACCTTGCCGGATGCGGTTGCTATTTTAGATCCTAAGCGTGCGGATTGTCATTATCCGTATGACGAATTATGCGGTTGCGGAATCGGTTTCAAACTAGTACAGGCGTTGGCAAAAAACAGAAACCAGACCATAGAAGATTTACGTCCGTATCTGGATTTGGTAGCTACCGCCATTGGTGCTGATATTGTTCCGATTACAGGTGAAAATAGGGTTTTGGCCAAATTCGGTTTGGAAGTTATTAATTCGAATCCACGGCCGGGTTTTAAAGCGATTACCCAAAACCTCAAGAAAAAAAACCTTACCATTACTGATGTGGTTTTTATATTGGCACCACGGATAAATGCAGCCGGAAGGATAAAACACGGTAATTATGCCGTCCGATTACTTACCGAATTCGGAATCGAGGAATCAGAAGCTTTTGCAAAAGAACTGGAAGTTTTTAATGCAGACCGGAAAGAATTAGACAAACAGATTACTTCGGAAGCTCTACACCAAATTATAGAGAATCAAGAGGAAGACAGATATTCGACAGTTGTATATAAAGAAGACTGGCATAAAGGAGTTATTGGTATTGTGGCTTCACGCCTTATAGAAACCTACTATCGTCCGACTTTAGTGTTTACAAAAAGCGGCGACAAGCTGGCAGCTTCCGCCCGTTCTGTCAAAGATTTTGATGTATATAACGCACTGGAAGCCTGTTCCCAATATTTAGTGCAATTTGGCGGACATATGTATGCGGCCGGATTGACTTTGGAAGAAGCCCAATTTGCGAATTTTAAAGCGCAGTTTGAAAAAGTTATTTCAGAAACTATTACAGAAGAGTTGAGGACTCCTGAGATTTTGATCGATGCCGTAATCGACCTGAAAGACATTACCGAAAAATTTGTCCGTATTTTAAACCAGTTCGAACCTTTTGGGCCTATGAATATGATGCCGGTTTTTATGACCGAAAATCTAAAAGATACGGGTTATGGAAAAAGAATAGGCAGCGATGAAAGTCATTTGAGGCTTTTTGTAAAGCAAGACGATTCTGAAGGGTATGGCGCAATTGGGTTTGGATTGGGGAATAAGTTTGAATTTACCCAAAATCAGCAACCTTTCGACGCGGTTTATTCATTAGAAGAAAACGAATTCAACGGAAACGTAAGTCTACAGCTACGGCTTCGGGATATTAAAAATAAAGAATAGGTTTCCAAACTTCGCGACTCTGCGTCTTTGCGAGAAACAAAGTCACTAAGGCATAAACTTTATGAAAATTTAATTTAGAATCGTTTTAAATAATTCTTATATTTGTTCGAAACAATTCAGTTATGAAAGAAATCGAGCAAATCTATTTTAATGACTTTGGTGTCGCTTTCCATTGGAAAAAAGAACAGAAAGTGCTGAAAAACAAAATACAGCTAGTGTTTAAAGAAACGGGCTTTTATCTTTCAAAAGAAGAACTGAATTTTTTCGCAGATACGATTGATGCGACTTGCTACGAGGTCAATGCTAATTGTGACGGATGCGAGTTCAAAAGAAAATGCCATAAATTTTTACTGAAAACACCGGTACAGCAGATTGATTTGGCCGTTTCTGTAAATGAATTATTGCAAATCAAGGATTTGGTAGAAGGCACGATTTTTCAAATCCAACTAAAAGATTATTTGGATGAAATCTGCCAGAATTAAGACTTGTATTCTTTTAATTCAAAGGTAGTTCCGTCAAATACACCATAGGTAAAATAACCAATCCAATCGCCCAGATTTATATAGGTGGAATTTCGACCAACTTCTATTGTCATAGGAAGGTGCCTGTGTCCAAATATGAAATAATCATAGTGTTTGGTTTCCAGTTTTCGTTTGGAATATTGTACAAGCCATTCGTTGTCCTCGCCTAAAAAACGAACGTCTTCTGCTCCGGAAATCAATTTGTTTTTTACAGAAAGATGTTGTGCCAGTTTCACGCCCAAATCAGGATGCAGCCATCTGAAAAGCCATTTTGAAAAAGGATTGGTAAACACTTTTTTCATTCTTTTATAGCCTTTGTCGCCGGGACCTAACCCGTCTCCATGGCCAATCAAAAAATGTTTGTCGTTGAATGTGAATTCCTTTGTTGTGTGGTAAACGGGAATATTAAGTTCTTTCTCGAAATAATCAGACATCCATAAATCGTGATTGCCTACAAAAAAATAAACAGGAATGCCGCTGTCGCGAATTTCAGCCAATTTGCCCAAAACACGTACAAATCCTTTTGGGACTACAGTTTTGTATTCGAACCAAAAGTCAAACAAGTCGCCTAATAGGAATAATGCGGTTGCATCTTTTTTGATTTCATCAAGCCAGGCTACAAATTTCTGTTCTCTTGGGAAACTCAATTCAGGCGTTGGCGCTCCAAAATGCTGGTCGGAAGCAAAATATATTTTAGTGTCTGCCACGTTTATTCAATTAAAATCCAAAGATAAGAAAGATTGCGCACTTAACAGGATATGGCGCTTTCTTCTTTTATCTTCCCCAGATTTCACTTTCAATAACCATTGGAATAACCACGCCTATAACAAAAGAAGACATGACGAGTGTCCAATCGCGTTTGGAAAAACGGAAAACAGTCTGCACGATATAAGACAGAATCAATACTATAAGAACCACAATAATCTGTGCGGCTTCAATACCCAATGCAAATTCCAGCAACGGAAGTAATTTATCAGAAGAATTTCCCGGAAGGATGGTGTTGAAATAATTCGAAAAGCCCAATCCGTGAATGATTCCGAAGAAAAGTGTTACGATAGCTATAAAACTGATACTTTCCTTTTTTGAATTTTTTCCGGCCGTAAAAAGATGGAAAATTGCGGTGATTAATATGGTAATTGGAATTAAAAACTCAACAAGATTGACCTTTATCTGTACAAAACCGTATACGGAAAGTAACAATGACATGGTATGGCCCACTGTAAAAAGAGTGACCAAAAGTAATACTCTTTTCCAGTCTTTAAAGGCATAGGGAATCGTTAACGCGATTAAAAACAAGACATGGTCGTAGGCTTTAATGTCTAAAACATGACGTAATCCTGTGTTGAAATAGATCCAAAACTCAGACATATATAGATATTTTTGATTGGGATTTCAAACATACGATATATTTTGGAAAGAGTTTATTTCTGTTAAGAAAAGTCAGCAATTTATGCCGTTAAAATAGAAATAGAATTATATTTGCAAAAAATATATAATTATGTCAATTTCAGATTTATTTGATAGCGGATTTAAAAACAGAAATAAAGGACATTTCGCTTCTATCGTGAGAGTTGCAATGGAAAACGGGCACTTAAGCGAGGAAGAAAGACACTTCTTGGACAAACTGGCCATGCAATTGGAGATTTCTTCTGAAGAGTATGCTGAAATTCTTGCTAATCCGATGAAATACCCAATCAATCCTCCTTATTTGCACACGCAAAGATTAGAGCGTTTGTATGATCTTTCAAGGATGGTATATGCAGACCACGTTTTAGGTCCAAAACAAAAAGAAATCCTTACCCGATTTGCATTGGCATTAGGATTCACTCCAGGAAACGTACATTACATTGTTGACAAAGCGCTTTCGCTGCTTGTCCTGGGTGTAGATTTGGATACTTTCCTATTCGAAATGACTCACATGAATAAATAAAAAAAAGCTCCAATCGGAGCTTTTTTTATGTGCAATACTTTTTATTTCTCGCTTGCTATTTTCATAAATTCTTCTGCCTTTTCTACCATGTTGTAGCTGCCGCAAAAGAATGGGACACGTTGGTGCAATTCTGTCGGTTGGATTTCCATTATTCTTCCAAAACCGTCAGAGGCCTTTCCGCCTGCCTGTTCTGCAAGGAATGCCATCGGGTTGCATTCGTATAGAAGACGTAGTTTTCCGCTAGGAGCTTTTGAGCTTGTCGGATAAATATAAATTCCTCCTTTGATCATATTTCTATGAATATCAGAAACCAAACTTCCAATATAACGTGAAGTATAAGGTCTGTCACCTTCTTCCAGCTGGCAATATTTAATATAATCTTTTACGCCTTGGGGAAAATGAACATAGTTTCCTTCATTAATGGAATAAATCTTGCCGTCTTTTGGGAACTTCATGTTTGGATGCGAAAGGTAGAAAGTACCAATAGCAGGATTCAATGTAAATCCGTTCACGCCACGTCCTGTGGTGTATACCAGCATGGTCGATGTACCATAAATTACATATCCGGCTGCTACCTGATTCACGCCAGGCTGAAGAAAATCTTCAATAGTAACTGGTGTTCCTATTGGGGTTATCCTTCTATAAACGGAAAAAATGGTTCCAACAGAAACATTGACATCAATATTAGATGAACCGTCAAGCGGATCCATCAATACAACATATTTGTTGTTATGGCACTCATCTTTACCTTTAATAGTGATAAAATCATCACTTTCTTCCGAAGCGATACCGCATACGATTTCACGGTTGATAAGCGTCTGTATAAAAGTTTCGTTGGCAAAAACATCTAATTTTTGCTGATCTTCTCCCTGTATATTCTGTTCGCCGGCAGCGCCCACAATATCTACTAATCCGGCTTTGTTTACCTTGTAGTTAACGACCTTTGCGGCCAATCGGATGGAGTTGATTAATCTGGATAATTCTCCGGAAGAATATTGAAAATCTTCCTGTTTTTCAATAATAAATTCCCCTAATGTTTTATTGCGTTCCTCCATTACTATATCGTTGTAGTTGTGGTGCAAATATCGTTCATAAATTCTATAATTTTAGAGGAGGTAGTAAAAAAATATTTATAAAATAATGTTACAAATATAAAATAATGTTATTTTTGCATGATTTTAAAAAAGACAGGAAAATTGAATTTTTCAAGTAATTTTTCAGAAAAGAAATGTCTTGAATTGTGCAGTTGGACAAGCTTTTAATATATTCGCTGTAAAAATCGAAACAGAGAAAAAGAATACAGAAATGATAATCAGAAGAGGAACTGAAAACGATATGAAGGCTGTTTTAGGTCTGATTCAAGAATTAGCAGTTTTTGAAAAAGAACCTGAAGCAGTAGTAGTTACAAAAGAAGATTTAATCCGTGATGGTTTTGGAAGCAATCCGCTCTTCCATACTTTTGTAGCGGAACTGGAGGGTGAAATTATAGGTATGGCATTATACTACTATCGTTTTTCTACATGGAAAGGAAAAACCATTCATCTCGAAGATTTGATTGTTACTGAAAAAAGTAGGGGTACGGGAGCCGGAATGGCACTGTATTCTGAAATTATAAAAGAAGGAGAAAAAGAAAAGGTACGCCGTATTGAATGGAATGTCCTGAATTGGAATACGCCTGCTATCGAATTTTATGAAAAATCCGGAGCAAAAGTTTTGTCAGACTGGCGTGTTGTTCACATGGACGAACAAGGAATTAATGATTTTTTAAAAAATAAGTCATAATCCAAAAATCTAAAATCAAAAATCTGAAATCAAAAATCAATGAGAGTATTTAAATTTGGAGGTGCTTCAGTAAAAGATGCCAATGGCATTAAAAACGTATATGATGTTTTACAGCAGGTTGGTTTTGACGATGTGCTGCTTGTCGTTTCGGCTATGGGAAAGACGACTAATGCTTTGGAAGTCGTAATCAAGAACTATTTCGAAAAATCGGCTGAATTGCAGTCTTCCTTACAGGATGTCAAGAAATACCATAACCAGATTTTGCTTGATTTGTTTGAAGATGATAAAAATGCCGTTTTTGGAGCAATCAATCAGCTTTTTTCTGATTTGGAAGGTTTCCTGAAAAGCAATAAATCGCCTAACTATAATTTTGTCTACGACCAGATTGTTAGTTTTGGAGAAATGATTTCAACTACAATCATCAGTCACTATTTCAATTTCAGAGGATTAAAAAACCAATGGCTTGATGTTCGTAATTTTATAAAAACAGACACGACCTACCGTGATGCTATTGTAGATTGGGAACAAACGCAAAAGCTCATTTCTAAAAACGTAAAGAAAAAAGTACTTAACATCACACAAGGATTTTTAGGATCAGACGAAAATAACTTTACAACGACTTTAGGACGTGAAGGTTCAGATTATACGGCAGCCATTTTTGCCTATTGCCTGAATGCGGAAAGCGTTACCATCTGGAAAGACGTACCCGGCGTTATGAATGCGGATCCGAGGTATTTTGAAAATGCGACGCTACTAAATCAAATTTCGTATCGTGAAGCCATAGAGCTTGCCTTTTACGGAGCTACAGTCATTCACCCTAAGACATTGCAGCCATTGCAGCGAAAAGAAATTCCGCTGTTTGTAAAATCGTTCCTGAATCCGTCGTTGCCGGGAACCAGCGTAAGTAAAGGAGCCGATTTAGAACCGCATCTGCCTTGTTTTATCGTAAAAAAAGAACAATTGCTAATTTCGCTTTCTTCTATAGATTTCTCTTTTATCATGGAAGAAAATATCAGCGAAATCTTCGGACTTCTGCATCAATATAAAATGAAAGTGAGCCTGATTCAGAACTCAGCAATCAGCTTCTCGGTTTGTATTGAAGACAAATTCGGTAATTTCAACGACCTGAAGAATGTGCTTTCAAAGAAATTCAAGGTGTCGTATAATGAAAATGTTTCGCTTTATACCATCCGCCATTTCAATGAAAAGGCAGCAGAAATGGTTGAAAAAGGCAAGCAGGTATTGCTCAAGCAAGTCAGCAGAGAAACCATGCAAATTGTTACCAAAGAAACCACCAACTAATTATTTTTTATAAACCACGTGCCATCGGGAGTTGCGAAATATCGTACTCCCGATTTTTATTTGCTTTTCCTCGAAGAATCCGCCTCTTGAATTTATTGGTTTATAAATACTACTTTTGAGCTTTCGGAGTTATAGTATTTATGTTGAAAAAATTGCTTTTTCTGGTTTTAATAGGCTTTGTTTCTGGACTTTCTGCCCAGGAAGTCAAAACGCCATATAAAAACAGGAAGATTACAGCTTCAAAAGATACCATACGTATTGACAGTGTAAGCATCAGCAGTTCGTTTTTCAAACTACAGGACAAACAGGGCAATGATATTGACACGACCTATTATAAGGTTGATTTCCAAAAAAGTATACTTGTTTTTAAAAATGATTTTAAGTCGGAAGATACTCTGACACTTCGTTATTTCAGCTATCCTGAATATCTTACCCGAAAATACAGTATTTATGATGACAGCCGTGTTGTCAGCAATGAATCCGGAAAAGGCAATCTTTATAAAGTTTCCAGAGATCCAATAAGTACTTTCAAACCTTTTGATGGATTAAACACATCGGGAAGTATTACCAGAGGAATTACGATTGGTAACAACCAAAATGCGGTAGTCAACTCCAATTTGGATTTACAGATAACGGGTAAAATTTCAGACAAAGTAAGTTTAAGAGCTTCCATTCAAGACAGTAATATTCCTTTGCAGGAAGGTGGCTATTCGCAAAAACTGGATGAATTTGACCAGATTTTTATCGAGCTTTTCAGCGATAAATGGAACATTAGGGCAGGGGATTTATTTTTAGAGAACAGGCAATCCCGATTCTTGAATTTCAACAAGAAGGTACAAGGACTTTCGGCCAATTTCACATTTGGAACACCAGAAAATAAAACCAATGTTTTTGCATCGGCAGCATTGGTAAGAGGGCAATATGCCCGGAGTTCATTTACCGGACAAGAAGGAAATCAAGGGCCTTATAAACTGCAGGGGCCAAATGGCGAATTGTATATTTTGGTTATTTCCGGTTCAGAACGTGTTTTTGTCAACGGAATTTTATTGACACGTGGTGAAAACAACGATTACACGATTGATTACAATGCAGGTGAAATTATCTTTACCTCCCTGTTTCCGATTACTTCCGAAATGAGGATTAATGTCGAATACCAATATTCAGACAGGAACTATACCCGTTTCGTGACCTATGCAGGAGCCATGCACGAGCAGGAAAAATGGAGCTTGGGTGGATATTTGTATTCGGAAAATGACGTAAAGAATCAGCCATTGCAACAAAATCTTTCTGCAGAACAGGTTGAAATATTAAAAGAAGCGGGCGATAATACGGCTGCAATGACAGCACCATCGGCTTATGTAGATAGCTATTCCGAAAACAAGATATTGTACAAAAAAACAAATATTGGCGGTGTTGAGGTTTTTGAATTCTCAAACAACTCGACAGATGAATTATACAATGTCCGGTTTTCTCTTGTAGGTGCTAATCAGGGAAATTACAGGCTTTCGAATACAGCCACAATAGGAAGAGTTTACGAATATGTTCCACCTGTAAACGGAATCCCTCAAGGAAATTATGAGCCTATTATCCGATTAGTTGCTCCAACCAAAATCCAGATTGCTACCATTTTGGGAAAATATAAACCAAGCGAAAAAACAATGGTTGATTTTGAATTAGGCATAAGTAACAACGACCAGAACCTTTTTTCCTCAAAAGATGACAGCGATAATCAGGGACTTGCCGGAAAAATCAATGCCAAACAGAGGCTGTTTTCAAAAACATGGCAGTTGGATGCTTTTGCAAACTATCAATTTGTACAGAAACAGTTCCGAACTATTGAGCGTTTATTCACGATTGAGTTTGATCGCGACTGGAACCTGACCAATCCGTTAGGAAACCAAAGCCTGCTTATTACCGGTTTGAACTTTATCCTTCCAAACAAAGGAAATGCAAGATATCAGTTAGAAAAACTTGATTTTTCAGAAAGTTTTTCAGGTACGAGACACGTTGTAGACGGTTCTTTCCGATTTAAAAATTTTACTTTCCAAAATAATGGAAGTATACTGAAAAGTGATAGTAATTACTCGGAATCAAAATTTATCAGGAACCAGACACAGGCGCGTTATCATTTTGGAAAAAACTGGGTTGGAGGTACTTTCAGATTGGAAGACAACGAAGAAAAGATTAAAGAAACCGGACAGTTTTCAGTTTTAAGCCAGAAATTTAATGAGTTTGGGTTTTTTACCGGACGAGGCGATAGTACAAAAGTATATGTAGAATTGGGATACCTGCAACGTTCCAACGACAGTTTGGTCAATGGATTTGTAAAAAAAGTCAATACATCCAATTCCTATTATCTGAAGTCAAGATTGATGAAAACCGAAAAAAGTGACCTTTCGTTATTCGTTAACTACAGGAATTTGAAATTTGAAGATCCGACCCGCAAAAAGGAACCTTCTTTAAATTCGAGATTGTTATACAACGACCGTTATTTTGACCAATTAATTCAGGTTACGACAACCTATGAAACCACATCAGGAACCATTCCTCAACAGGAATTTACCTATCTGAAAGTAGAGCCAGGACGAGGTGTTTACACCTGGATTGATTACAACAATAACGGAATCCAGGAACTCGAAGAATTTGAAGTTGCGAAATTTGCAGATCAGGCAGAATATGTACGGATTTTTCTTCCGAACCAGATTTTTATCAAGACACACCAGAATAAATTTTCACAGTCTGTTATATTGAATGCCAACCAATGGCAGAATGAAAAAGGATTCAGGAAGTTTTTGTCTTACTTCTATAACCAGACCTCTTTTCTTGTTGACCGAAAGATTATTCGGGACAGCGATAACTTTGATCTGAATCCGTTTTCTTCGGGAGAGAAAGATCTTTTAGGGCTAAACTCCAGTTTTAGGAACAGTTTGTTTTATAATAGAGGAAAACAAGACCATTCCCTGACGTATACTTATTTGAGAAATAGGGCAAAGACGCTACTTTCAGTAGGTTCTCAGGAAAGCAATAACCGCTCGCATCAGTTCCAGTATGCCCATCTTGTAAAAAAGAGCTGGCTTTTAGGCTTTATGGGTAAAACAATCGAATCGGAATTGTATTCGGAGAACTATACCAGCAAGAATTTTGAACTAAAAGGCTACCAGCTGGCACCTAAAATTTCCTATCTGTTTTCAAGAAATGCAAGCTGGGATTTGTTCTATGAATATCAGGATAAAGACAATAAAATCAATGATAAGGAAGCCTTGCAGCAGCATCGTGTAGGAACGTCTTTTACCTATTCATCAGAAAAGAAATTCACGATGAATGGCGAATTCTCTTTATATAAAAACGATTTCAGTGGTGATGCCCTGTCTCCGGTCGCTTATCAGATGCTGGAAGGACTGCAACCGGGGCAAAATTTGACATGGCGTTTGCTGTTGCAAAAAAACCTGACGCAGTTTTTGGATGTCAATGTGAATTATGAAGGAAGAAAAAGTGAAGAAAGTAAAGCAATCCATACCGGAAGTGTACAGCTTAGGGCTTATTTTTAACATGGATAATCAGTTGAAACCTTTATATTTGGAATCTTAATCCAAAAAAATAACAATGAAAACAAAAATAATAGCAGGCTCACTTTTGGCAGTTTCATTATTCATGACCTCATGCAAAAAAGAATTACAGCCACAAGAAAGTTCAGAGCCAACTGAGGCAGTTGCTACAGATCCAGCCGCAGCTCCAGCAGAAGGACAAATGCAGGTAAATGGGCAGCCGCAGCCGCAGCAAGTACAACCACAACAAGTACAGGCGCAGCCACAGGTAAACGTACAACAGCAGCCAACTACCACAGCTCCGGGAATGAATCCGCCACACGGACAGCCAGGACATCGTTGCGATATTGCTGTAGGAGCTCCTTTAAATTCGCCACCGGGTCAAAAACCAACTGCTGCGGCCCAGCCAACGCAACCAACTCCTCAACCAACAACAGCCCCATCAACTATAACCCCGGTTAATAATGCCAATGTTGTTACAGCTCCGGGTATGAACCCACCACACGGACAGCCAGGACACCGTTGCGATATCGCGGTTGGTCAGCCATTGCCAAAAGCATAAGGATTTAATTTCTATAAATAATATGACTCTGCGTCTTTGCGTGCATTTTTTCTCGCAAAGGCGCAGAGTCGCATTACATAAGTAGGTATCAAAAATGAGAATAATTACTGCCCTATTATTATTGACTTTTTCATTTGGTTTTAGCCAGACAAACCGTGAAATTATAATAGACACCTATCTAACCAACGGTGCCTACAAACACCATTATACCACCCACGGTTGGGAAGATAATATTAACCAAGGAATAAAAAAGGATTCGACCATTGCTGAATTATGGCAGAATAAAGCGCTTCCTTATTGGAAAATGAAAAAGTACGATTTAGCTGTGTCGTGCTATGATAAGGCCGTTCTTTATGACAGAAAAAACTATCTTGGAAGAAGGGGCTATCTAAAATGTATTTTTCAAAGAGACTATAAGGGTGCTATTGCAGATATGGAGGCGGCAGAAAAAGAATTTGGCTATGGCTATCAAAACGACCATTCCTATCCGTTTTATATTTCATTATGCTATTTACAGCTTAACCAATTTAAAAAAGCAGAGCAGGTTTTGCAAAAAGACTTTGATAGAACAGTAAAAGAGCGCGGAAAAAACTGGATTCATTTCCTAGATTTATTTTATATGGGAATCATACAGTATGAATTGAGAAATTATGATAATGCCATTTCCTATTTTGACAGGGCATTGGCAGAATATTCCGAATTTTCAGATGCAGAATACTATAAAGGTTTGTGCCTGATCCAAAATGGAGACAAAAACAAGGCCGAAGCAATTATGCTGAAGGCAAAAAAAGATTTTGAACGAGGTTTTACCATAAATGAAGACGACTCATTATATGAACCTTATCCATACAAAGTGAATTGGCATATGGCAAAATGGACCATCCCCAATTACAAAGAATAACCATAGTCATCCTCAAATAGTAACTTAGCACCTCAGTACCTTAGAACCTTAACACCTTCAAACCTCAATAACCCGACCCACTCTAACTTCCTCCAAAAAATACTCATCGTGAGAAACCACTATCAAAGTACCTTGGTATTCATTAATCGCTGCGGTTAGTATTTCCACATTTTTAAGGTCCAAATTATTGGTCGGTTCGTCCATTATGATAATATCCGGGGATTGACTGCTAATGGTCAGGCAACAAAGTAACAAGCGCATCCTTTCGCCACCACTTAGCGCACTGCAAGGTTTGTCCCAATCTTCTCTAGTAAACAAAAAGCGATTGAGCCTGATTTTTATATCGTGTTCCTGCAAGGAGGAAGAATTGAAATGTTGCGCTTGTTCATACACTTTGAGCTTATTGTCAAGCAAAGAATAATCCTGGTCGATATAAACCGATTTATTGTCAGCTCGGTAAATCGTTCCTGTTTGCGGTTCTAAAGTCCCTAAAATCAGTTTTATTAAAGTGGTTTTCCCTGAACCGTTTGTTCCTTTCAGGGCAATGCGTTCACCACTTGTAATAGGGAAACTCAGGTTTTCTTTCCAAAGTGGTTGTGTGTCGTAAGTAAAATTGATGTCAGTTGCTGTAACCAAAATTTTTCCCTGATGTAGAGAAGAATTGTCGAAACCAAATTTCATTTTGTCAATGTCAGGCAAAGAAGAACGGAGTTCTTGCAGATCTTTTGAAATACCGCCAATCTTTTCTGCATGCACGCTTTTGAGTTTTGAAGTACTGTTTTCGGCATTGTTCCGCATTGTGTTCATCATGATTTTGGCAACACCGGCTTTTTCCTGTTTTCCTTTTCCGCGACTGTCTAGCTTTTGTTGCCGTTCTAATGTTTCCCGTTCTTTTTCTTTGGCTTTCCGCAATGCTTTTTCTTTGCTTTGTATGTCCTGATTTAAAGCATTGTTTTCAATTTCTTTTTGGGTGGTGAAAAAATCATAATTACCACCATAGACTTTAATTCCGTGTTTGCTCAGTTCGCAAATCGTGTCCAACAGGTTTAGCAGTTTTCTGTCATGACTTACAACAACCAGGGTACTTTTTGTAGATTGTATAAAGTCGTATAAAAGTTGTCTTCCCGAAACATCAAGATGATTGCTTGGCTCGTCTAACAAGACCAGCTCAGGCTGATGGATGGCAATTCCAGCTAAAAAAACTTTTGTTTTTTGTCCGCCACTTAATGTTTCCATTTTTTGCGACAAGTTAAGTTCGGAGAGTTGCCAATGTCGTAAAGCTTCGTTGCATCGGTCTTCTATCGTCCAATCATCATTCAGCAAGGTGTAATTTTCTTCCGTTACGTTTCCGCTTAGTATTTCTTGCAGTGCATTGAGTTTGGTTTCAATTTTCAAAGCCTGTGCAATAGTCAAATAATTGTATTGCCCGAAAATTTGCGGAACATAATAGGGTTGGGTATCAACAATTCGTTGTCCGTTTACAGGTTGTAGTTCGCCCGCAATAATTTTGAGCAACGTAGATTTTCCGGTTCCGTTGCTGCCTATTAATGCTATTTTGTTATGATGGTTAACTGTCAGGCTGATGTTGCTAAACAGTACGTCTTTATTGGAGTGTGTATAGGAAATATTCTGTAAAATCAGCATAAATTCTTTCGTTTAAGATTAATGAAAAGGCGATACCTAATGAGGTTCACCATTTTTAATTACCAGAAAGAAATTATTTTTTACACGTTATTTTCTATTGTTTGAGATGGCAAATGTACGAAATGGAATTGAACTTTGCGACCCTGTGTCTTTGCGTGAAAATGGTTACTCACAAAGATGAAGAGTCGCAAAGCTTATTTATGCGAATAGATAATGTATATTCAAAAGAGAAAAGAAAATACTAAAAGAAACGCTGACAATAAGAAATGCAAATACAAATTTTGGTTTTTGCTGAGACAATACGGCTGCGTTAAATCCCATACAGAATATGGTTACGAAGAATAATTGTATCATATGCCAGATTGAAGTACCACCCATAAGAATAAACATTGCGGCAATAGCACCAAGGCAGCTTTGAGCAAGAACGCTCAATGTTGTAAAGCCAATAAAACCTCTTTTATAACCTGTCAAATAATCATTGTATGTTTTCATGATAAGATGCTTTAAAATTTATATTGTAAAGGTAAGTATACATTGTACCAGCGGTTTATGATAAAAATCATGTTTTATAAAAATAAATTTACCCATCTTAAAAATGAGATAAGATGGGTAAATTTACTATTGCTTCGACCTATTTCTATTATACCATTACAACAGAATGTTTCAAGCTTTATAGGGCAAAAACCCTAAATTCTAGAACTCAAATTCTAAATCAGATTTTTTGTGTTTTGTAAATAATTACATTGTCTGCCAAAAGAGTTTCAGATGCTTTTACAAATTCCTGAATGTAAGGCTGGCTGTTATGTGTTTCGAGCCCTTTTTCATCCTTCCAGATTTCATGGAAAATAAAAATGTTGGGTTCTGAGCTATTTTGATGCAGGTCATATTGAAGACAGGCTGTTTCTTTTTTGGAATGAGTAGCCATATTCATCAATAATGATTTTACGGTGTCAATATGCTCAGGTTTGCTTTTTACTATTGCCGTTAGATTTATCATGTCATTAATTTAAAAAGATATTGTTTAAATGTTCATTATACAATACGAGGTCTCTTTCTACATCGGCATTTTTTTCAATATCATGAAAGTGTATGCCTTGCAGCGGAGCCATTCCGGTAAAAGCATTCATGCGATGGAAACCAAACATAACACCTTCATCTACACTTTTCTGCTGGAAGAATTCGTCAGGAAGCGTAAAGGCTTCTTTTGGAGCATTCCATGAAGTGGTAAGCATGTATTTTCTGCCATGAAGCATTCCGCCGGTTCCATAATTGATGGTCGGATTTTTTGAAGAACGACCGTCACTGTGGTAAATTCCCGTTTCATGACCTTCAGTAAACACAACATCAATATATTGCTTAAAAGCGTGAGGAATCTGGAACCACCAGATAGGAGTGTGGTAGATAACAACATCAGCCCAAACAAATTTTTCTACTTCTTCAGCAGGATCGTATTCGTTGTTGACATCTGTTATTTGTACTTCAAAGTTGGGATTGTTTTTAAAAAAGTTAAAAGTTTCCTGCGCAATAGTTTCATTGAACTTGCCGCCTGAATGGCCAAATTTTTGACCGCCATTGATTATAAATATTTTTTTCATGATCGTAATAATTCATTTGATGATGCAAATTTATGGCGACATTATCTATTATTAAAATAACTTAATTCATACCTTTGTATTATAATTATAATAGTTGAATTATGGTAAATCTGGAATGGTACAGGACATTTAAGGCCGTATATAAATCAGGAACGCTTACCGGAGCAGCGGAAGTGCTGTTTATTTCACAACCTGGAGTAAGCTTGCATTTGAGTTCGCTTGAAAATTATGTCGGATATAAGCTGTTTGATCGCACGGGACGAAAAATGGTTCCTACGGAAAGAGGAAAAGTGCTTTATAATTTTATCATCGAAGCACTGACAAAACTGGAAGAAGCCGAAAAAAATTTTCAGCGGAGCACCGAGAAGCATACGCCTACAATTAGCGTGGGTATGTGTTTTGAGACGTTCCAGATCACATTGGAACAATATATCGCAACCTTGCCATTTAATGTAATTATCCAATTTGGAGAATATCCGGAAATGGTTGAAAATCTCGAGAAAGGAATATTGGATATTATCATCACGCCGCAGATGGTTCCTAAAAGCGGAATCGACTATCAGCCTTTTTCTTCAGAAACTATAGTGCTGGTTGGTGGAAATGAAACAGATATGCAAACGTTTCAGACATTGGAAGAAGCTGGAGACATAGAAGCTATAGAATCATGGCTAAAACAGCAGAAATGGTACGGGACAACCGGAGATATGGAGCATTTGAGAAGATTCTGGCAGTTGAATTTCAATAAATATCCTGATTTCCGTCCGAACTATATCGTGCCTAATTTAAATTCCATTGTGCGCTGTCTTAGCAGCGGTAAGGGATTGGCAGTAATCCCGGATTTTCTGTGTAAGAAAGATATTGACAGCGGACAAATCAAAATGATATGGCAAGGAAAAGTACCTTTGACAAACACGCTTCATTTTGCCACAAGAAAAAAGACAATCTACTCGGACGAGATTGCCTTAATCAAAGAAATATTTATGAAAGTGATGAAGTAAACCTAGTTTTTCTTCTTTTTGAAATCAGGCATAAAAGAGATTCCTACATTGAAATAGCCTGTTCCGTTTTGTTTGGTTGAGAAGATATAATCGTTTGTGTTTTCTCCTCTTTCGGACAGCCTTGAATTAAAAACAGTTGATAATCCGGTTTTGAAAGTGGCGATAATCGTCTTGTTGATATGGTGCTCATAGGTAAGTCCCGAACGGAGTTCTAAAATTCGGTAATCATACACATCTGCAAAGCCTGGTCTATTGTTGTTATAGACATAAAAACCGTCGCCATTAAGTTCCGTTCCTATAGAGAATTTTCCGTTTTCAGATACTGGTCTGTGGAATAAAAGCCTTTGCGGTAAAATCAGGTCGAATATCCATGGTGAGTTTTGAAATCGGTGCTCCATCATAAAAGTTGGTGCCACCGGAACCGGAGAAGCCGGATCGATAAAAACGAGTGCTCCTACACCAATCATGGTTCTTTCTGTTTTTTTAAGAATAATTGTTGCGCCAATAAAACCTTTCAATCGTTCAACATCTTTCTCGCTACCATCAGCAGTAAAGCTGGCATTATAGATAAAAGGTTTGTTGAATAAGCTAGAGAAATAAGTAAAACTTAATGTTGCGGATAAATAATGGAAATCTGGTTTTTTGTCATAAGGAGCAATAGTATTGTTGGCTACATTTTCAACATCGTTCAGTTCAAAAGCCTCATATTTATAATTGAGCGATGTGGTAATAGTCCATCTCGGTTTTGAAAAGACAACAAAATTCGAATTTGCATTGAATCGGTAATGGTTTTTGATTTCTCCCTTTTCATAGGCTTTGTCGAATAATTCGGAATCAAAATCAGTTGGCAGGTATTGTTGATATTGAAAATCCAAAAAGCGGGTAGAAGGAAATCGTTCAGTTACGGCAGCCTTGACATTTTCTTTTAATTGTTCTTTTTCTTGTGCTTTGGCAAATACACATAGCAGTATTGCAAAAGGCAAAATTTTTGATTTCATAGCATGTTTTTAAAAGGTTGTTGTTATAATCTGTCCGAAATATTTTTTCCAAGATAGTGTTCGAGGAATTTTTTACGGAATACTTCTCCAATCGGAATCTCTGAAGTTTTGATATAAATGGTATGGTTGTCAAAAGAATCAATATGCTGCACGTTAACCATATACGATTTGCTAACCCGGATAAACTGTACTTCCGGAAGATGCTGTGATATGGTCTTGAGGTTCATGGCCGTGATAATTTTGCTGTCATTGACATAAATCACGACATAATCCTTTAATCCTTCGATATAAAGTACATCCCTGAAAAGAATTTTGTGGAATTTACGCTCTGATTTTATGAGCATAAAATCGGTTTCCAGGCTTTCCAATGTGCTTTTTTCTTCCTTGCCGGATAATAATTCGCGGTAAGCAAATGCCTTTTTAATCGATTTTTCCAATCGGTTTTTAATTATTGGTTTTACGAGATAGTCAATAGCATCGACTTCATAGCTTTTCAAGGCATATTGCGAATAAGCGGTCGTAAAGATAATGAGGGTTTGTTCCGGGATGGATTCTGCAAATTCCAATCCGTTAATTCCCGGCATCTGTATGTCGAGAAAAATCAGGTCAACTGTATTCTCAAGCATGAATTCCCTGGCTTTTTTGGGACCATTGAAGCATCCAATTACACTCAATTCAGGGATATCCTGTAGGAGTAGGAGCATGCCCTCTCTGGCGAGAGGTTCGTCATCAACGATTATGCAGTTCATATTGGCAAGGTTACGGTTACGGTATATTTTTCATCAAGGTCATCAATATCTAATTTATAATCCTTAGCATATAGCAAATCTAATCTGCGCTTTATGTTTGCCAGTCCCAAACCTCCTTTTTGTTGGTCATCAATGGGTTCGGCAGGTTTTGTATTAGAACAGATAAAAACCAGCTCTTTTTTATAAATCGTAAAAGAAATGTCTATTTTAGAAGGACGGTCGAGGTCAGCGCTGTGTTTTATGGCGTTCTCTATAAATGTAGTAAAGAGGTTGGGAGGAAGCACCAGTTGTGAAATCATGTTGCTGTTGCTGTCTTCATTTTCAATTGCAATCCTGAAATTAAAGTCATCGCGGCGAATCTTCTCAAGCTCCATAAAATCGTTCAGGAATTGTATTTCAGAAAGGAGTAATACAGAAGGTTGGTTGTTATCATACAATTGGTAACGAAGGAAATCGGACAATTTCATAATAATTGCCGAAGCTTTTTCCGGATTTTTTTTGACCAATACATTGACATTGTTCAGCATATTGAAAAGAAAATGTGGATTGATCTGATTTTTTAATTCTTTGAGTTCCAGTTGCAGGGAATTTGTTTCCAATTCAATGATACGCTCCGTATCGCGTGCCCATTGCTGGAATAGTTTTATTGAAGTTGATGAAAAAACGAGAATAGTGAGCAGATTGGAAGTGGCCAGGATTTCCCGAAAAAAGCTGGAGAAAACTTTATGCGGCATAATCCGATACTGTTCAAAATAATTCAGGCCATTTTTTACGAGTATAAAACTGCATACAATTAGCAGAACGAGACAAACCAGATAAGTAACATACTCTCCCTTAAACAAAAGCTTTGGGATTAACACATACATATTGATATAAACCATAGCGAGGAAATAGACAATCCATAGCCATTTTATATAATAGTGAAAATCTCCACTATATTCTTTAATTTCTCCCGAATCATATGAAAATGCGATGATGTATAAAATAATGGACAAATGCCTCCATACCCTGTATTTTGGATCGATCAGGAATTTTATAAAATTATTTTGAAAACAATTGTCTTTCAAGGCTATATGTATTAATGGTGCGAAATAAGATTAAAAAAAATCAATCCCCAATTAATTTATACCAACTGCCGTTTAAATTATACGAAAAGGTTTTTTGTCTGTTTTGGTATTAAATCTATTAAATAACGGTTTTTGTATAAAATAAGTTTGTGTTGGTATAAAAAAAATAGCCAGCTTTGATGTTCCTTCTACTTTTGAAATAAAAAAGTTATGAAATCAATCCAAGCAATAGAGCGCTGGATTACAGCCATCGAGAGTTCAAAACAGGAAGCTTGCGCCAAAGAGCAAGAAGTTAAAGCAATTGTTGATTTATGGAAATTTGCCGATTTGTATGGTAATGGGGCAGCCATTACACAAAAAGGAGAAATCCAATTGGAAGATGCTGATGGCCTGGCTGAAAAAATCAGTGTGGTTACTTCGGATTTATTCCTTACACCAAAAGAAAATGCCATTTCAAAAATCCTTTCAGAAATCGAAGCCGAATTTTCAGAGCTTGGTGCTCGCTATAAAGGACTTTATAATGTGGAGTTCCGAAATCCGGAATCCAATTTTGATACTGCCGAAATTATAAAGCTCAAGAGCGAAATTATTTCTGGAATCAAAGGAGAAGTCATACTGTTTAAATATGTAGAACGTATCCGAAAGCTACCATCATCAGAATTCCGAATTGTAAATCATGATTTCAAGATGTTAGAATGCACTTATGAAGACGTACAGAACATCGTAGACCAAAACTATTTATTAGAGCCGGGACAAAAACAATGGCTTGTGATAATATTGAGTGCTATCGATAACAACTGCAGGTCGTTTATGATTGACGAAGCCATAAAAACAGCTGCCTTTTCATCAGGTTTTGAAAAAATATTCCTTTTTGACTTTTATACCTCCGAAATCATTGAACTAAATGTCATAGCACAAATCGGGGCGGCCATTAAAGGCGTACCATTAGCTGCGAGTGGTGTTGCCTAATACCGAATATGATAATTCATTTTTGATGTTTTTAAGTAGCAAGCTATTCTAAAAGTGATTAGTTTTATACTTTCTTACAGTAGCAATTGTTATGGAGTTCAGCCAGTTTACGCCATCCGAATTTCGGGACATATGCGACAGTCTTGCCGCAAAAGATAAAGACATCAAAAATATTTTGGATCGATATGATTATCCGCCATTTTGGTCACGTCCCAATACTTTTGAAACGTTGGTGCATATCATACTGGAACAGCAGGTGTCTATCGCTTCTGCACTGGCAACTCTCAATAAATTGAAGGGTTATGTTGGGGAAATTACACCCGAATGCATACTGAATTTGTCTGACGAAGAACTCAGGACTTGTTATTTCAGCCGACAAAAAACAGCCTATGTAAAACATCTGGCTCAGGCACTTCTTGACAAACAAATTGATTTGGAAAAGTTGGAAACGCAATCTGACGACGCAATTCGTACAACGTTGAGTCAGTTGAAAGGTATTGGTAATTGGACAATCGATATCTACCTGATTTTTGTGCTAAAGCGTTCCGATATTTTCCCGATAGGAGACCTCGCCGCAGTAAATGCCCTTAAGCAATTGAAAAACATACCCAAAGAAACTCCCCGTGAAGTCTTAATGGAAAAGACTGCCTATTGGCAACCTTTCCGCACAGTAGCCACTATGCTGTTATGGCATTATTACCTGTCCTTAAGGGCAAAGAAATAATTGGCAAGGCTTAAAAACATAAGATAAGCGAAGCTTTTACAAATAGTCAGTCAAAGCTATTTTGCTAAAATTTCTAACAATACTTCTGCTTTAACGCTTGAAAAATAGGAAATGTGATGAATTTCTATATTTTTGTAGACAATTCAAGAACTCAATCAAGCCCCAAATACTATGGCAAAGTTTGCTTTTTACTTTATCATTGTCTTTTCTATTGTTTTTCCTCAACAAATGAGAAGTCAGAATACCGCAGATTCTCTGCATACATTAATAAAAAAAGCAGACGGGCTGAAAAAAGGGGAACTCAACCTCGAGCTCGCAAGACATTTTTTACCAGGCAATCAGGATTCTTGTCTTTACTATAGCCAGATAGCCCAAAAAATTGGGAAAAATATAAAAAATCACTCCGTAGTGATTCGTTCTTATGCCCTTATAGGAGAAGCCTATCAAAAGCAAAACAAAATGAAGGAAGCAATCGCTTCTTATCAGGAAGGGCTTAAACTGGCTGAGAAACATAACGAAAAGTCTTTGGCCGGAACTATTTACAACGGAATAGGAACCTGTTACTTCTATCTGAACGATCCTAAAAAAGCAGAACACTATCTTAAGGAAGCGGCACAAGCCAAGAAAGAAGCTAACGATTACCAATATTATTCCTTCATCGCAGCAAATCTAGCGGCTTTGCAGATTATGAACCAATCGTTTGACGAAGCAATACATACGCTTAAAGATGCTGAAAAAACACTTCTGAAAAACAAGCAGGACAGTTATCTGGCTACGGTTTACAATTCGCTTGGAGCGGCCTATCAAGGAACAAAATCGGATTCCTGTGTTTATTATTACGAAAAAGGGCTTGAGCTTTCCGAAAAAAATAAGGACAATCTCACCATGATGACTACGCTCCAGAATTTGGGCGATTATTATTTGGAGAAGAAAAATTATGACAAGGCAATCGATTACATGAAGAAAGCGATTGCAGTGAATGAATTGCGTCCGGAAGATCAATATAAACCTGCATTATTTGAAAGAATAAGTGTTTTGTATGAGTCGATGGGAGATTTTAAAAATGCCTATCACTATAAAAAACTGGAAAACGAAACACGCCAACGTCTCTTTACGGCTGCAAAACAAAAAGAAATCGAAGAACTCGAAATCAAATACCAAAGCGAGAAAAAAGAAAAAGAAATCCAGGTACATAAGCATGAAGCTGAAAAAGCTAAGAGCGAGCGTACAGCTCTTTTGTTTGGTTCGATTTTGTTGTTTTTGGTGGCCGGATTTATAATCTATCTGATTTTTCAAAGAAGAAAGATCACCCGAAAATTTGAACAGGAAAAACTCAGGATGTTTGAAAATATCCTGCATGAAATCAAAACACCGCTTACGCTTATCGATGGGCCAATACAGGTTATGAAACAACGTTCTGATAGTTCAAACGAAGAAGAGCTTGGTCTGATGGAACGAAATTCGAAAAAATTAATGAGTCTGGTTGCCGAATTGCTTGATGCGTCAAAATTGGGTAGAGGCAGTTTTCAACTTCACTATACCAACGGATCGATTGACGATTTTATTGAAAATACGATTGATACTTTTGCCAGTGAAGCCAGATCCAAAGACATACAAATTACGCATACTAAGAATAATGTGGAAAAACATTATTCGTTTCCGTCCAACGCTTTGGAAAAAATCCTTTCCAACCTTATCGGGAATGCCGTGAAATATTGCCCTCCAAAGGCTAAAATTCAGGTGGCTTCTCAAATAGAACAAGGCAGATTAAACATTCGTGTAAGCGATACTGGCCCGGGGATTCCGAAAAAAGAACAGAAGAAAGTATTCCGTCGTTTTTTTAGAGGGAATCAGACTTCAGATGTCAATGGTACAGGAATAGGCCTGTCTCTTGTTAAAGAATTGGTAGATTTAGCCCAGGGTACGATCCATCTTGAAAGTAATTCTTCGGGAACAACATTTGTGGTTTCCCTTCCGGTACAAGAAGCTACGAATGTTATGGATTCTGAAGTTCAGAATGATGACAAGCCGATACTTCTATTGGCTGAAGATGATGCAGATACGGCTGCTTTCAGTATAGCTGTTTTAAAAGAAAACTTCCAGATTATACATGCTGAAAACGGACAACAAGCTCTTGATTTAATGCGTGAGAATTTGCCGGATATTGTTCTTTCCGATGTTATGATGCCTGAAAAAGATGGTATCGAATTACTGAAAGAAATCCGATCTGAAGAACTGATAAATCATTTGCCGGTTGTATTATTTTCTGCAAAAGCATCATTGGAAAGCCGTTTGGAAGGATTGCAGCACGGTGCTGATGCCTATATTTCCAAACCTTTTTCACCTGATGAATTAAAGCTGACAATAAAGAACCTGTTTACTACGGTTCAAAGAAATAAAGAGGCTTACAAAGAAGGGATCCATTCTGAAAAAATATTTGAAGAACGCATTAAAAGTCAAAATGCCTATGTTAATAAAGTCATTGGATATATTGTCGATAATATCGACAATCAAGACTACTCCGTTAATGAGCTTTCTGATAATATGTCAGTCAGCAGAAGCCAACTCCATCGAAAATTAGTTGCCTTGACAGGATTTTCTACTACCAATTTTATCAGTATGATCCGACTTGAAAAAGCAAAAGATCTTTTGCTTAATAACGAAGGCAACATCACCGAAATTGCTTATAAATGCGGTTTCAACAGCCAATCGTATTTCACAAAATCCTTTACGGAATACTTTGGGAAAAGCCCGAGCCAAGTGCTTAAAAATCAATAATTTTTTTGCAAGTGCAACAATAGTACACAATCTGGCAACATGGTTGCATAGCTGTTTGTGGCCGGAAATTTAAATTTACCGATGTGAATCACAATCAAAATCAAATATATTTTATGAAACACCTTTTACTATGTTTTATTCTATTTTGGCATATTTCCTCCAAAGCCAATGATGAATGCGTTAATGCAATTCAATTAACTCCGGGTACTAACTGTACCAGTGTAAGCGGAACATTTAGTGGTACAACTATTAGCGGAACAATTCCTTCCTGTGCCAACAGCAGCAGCCAGGACGTTTGGTATAAGTTCACGGCAACGGAACAGACGATGGCTATTAACTTATCCAGGGCAACAACAAACTCGACGATGTACTTTGCGATGGAAATCTACGAGGACGGCTGCACGGGCAACGTATTCAAGTGCATCGCGCCCAGTACAAACGGTGCGAACTATTTCAATGCGGATTTCGTGATAGGCAGGACGTATTATGTCCGGGTGCTTAATCCGGGTACCCAGCTGACCACGCTCGGCTTCAATATCTGTATCCAGTCTTTCCCAAAACCTGCAAACGACAGCTGCGCAACGGCTGCACAGCTTATACCGAATAATAACTGCACGAATACTTTCGGCAGTTTCAGCGGATCGCTGCTTGACGGTCCGGTTTCTTCCTGTGCCAACAGCAGCAGCCAGGACGTTTGGTATAAATTCACGGCAACAGAACAGACGATGGCTATTAACTTATCCAGGGCAACAACAAACTCGACGATGTACTTTGCGATGGAAATCTACGAGGACGGCTGCACGGGCAACGTATTCAAGTGCATCGCGCCCAGTACAAACGGTGCGAACTATTTCAATGCGGATTTCGTGATAGGCAGGACGTATTATGTCCGGGTGCTTAATCCGGGTACCCAGCTGACCACGCTCGGCTTCAATATCTGTATCCAGTCTTTCCCAAAACCTGCAAATGACAGCTGTACAACGGCTACGCTGCTTACGCCTAACGCTAATTGTGTGGATACCGTGGGCACTTTCAGCGGATCGCTGCTTGACGGTGCGGT
>CAZFGA010000005.1:0-17418 GCA_964518395.1 uncultured Flavobacterium sp. | reverse complement strand
CAACGGCTACGCAGCTTACGCCAAATACTAATTGTGTGGATACCGTGGGCACTTTCAGCGGATCGCTGCTTGACGGTGCGGTTTCTTCCTGCGCCAACAGCAGCAGCCAGGACGTTTGGTACAAGTTCACGGCAACGGAACAGACGATGGCCGTTTCCGTATACAGGCTGACGGCAAACTCGACGATGTACTTTGCGATGGAAATCTACGAGGACGGCTGCACGGGCAACGTATTCAAGTGCATCGCGCCCAGTACAAACGGTGCGAACTAT
Source organism: uncultured Flavobacterium sp. (assembly GCA_964518395.1). Classification (GTDB taxonomy): domain Bacteria; phylum Bacteroidota; class Bacteroidia; order Flavobacteriales; family Flavobacteriaceae; genus Flavobacterium. The sequence goes on along the minus strand of CAZFGA010000005.1, from coordinate 17,146 downwards.
TTCAATGCGGATTTCGTGATAGGCAGGACGTATTATGTCCGGGTGCTTAATCCGGGTACCCAGCTGACCACGCTAGGCTTCACTATCTGTATCCAGTCTTTCCCAAAACCGGCAAACGACAGCTGTGCAACGGCTACGCAGCTTACGCCAAATACTAATTGTGTGGATACCGTGGGCACTTTTAGCGGATCTATGTTTGACGGTGCGGTTTCTTCCTGCGCCAACAACAGCAGCCAGGATGTTTGGTACCGTTTTACGGCAACGGAACAGACCATGTCCGTTTCCGTTAATAGGGCAACGGTAAACGCTACTATGTATTTTGCGATGGAAATCTATGAGGACGGCTGCACCGGAAACCGTTTCAAGTGTATCGAACCGAGTACGAATGGTGTCGGCTATTTCAATAATGACTTCGTGGTTGGCAGGACCTATTATGTGCGTGTACTGAATCCGGGTGTTCAGCTGACTACTTTGGCCTTCAATATCTGTATCCGTTCTTTCCCAAAACCTGCAAACGACAGCTGCGCAACGGCTACGCAGCTTACACCCAATGCTAATTGTGTAGACACCTTTGGCACTTTTAGCGGTTCTATGTTTGACGGACCGGTTTCTTCCTGCGCCAACAACAGCAGCCAGGATGTTTGGTACCGTTTTACGGCAACGGAACAGACCATGTCCGTTTCCGTTAATAGGGCAACGGTAAACGCTACTATGTATTTTGCGATGGAAATCTATGAGGACGGCTGCACCGGAAACCGTTTCAAGTGTATCGAACCGAGTACGAATGGTGTCGGCTATTTCAATAATGACTTCGTGGTTGGCAGGACGTATTATGTCCGGGTGCTTAATCCGGGTGTTCAGCTGACTATTTTGGCCTTCAATATCTGTGTCCAGTCTTTCCCAAAACCTGTAAATGACAGTTGTGCCACAGCCACAGAACTCACACCAAATAATAGCTGCATAAACGTTTCCGGTACATTCAGGGGAGCCTTGTTGGATGGAACAGTTCCGTCCTGCGCTAACAACAGCATCCAGGATGTATGGTATAAATTTACAGCTACAGGTCAGACGATGTCTATTACTACGTCAAGGGCAACAACAAATTCGACTATGTATTTCGCTATGGAAATTTATGAGGAAAGCTGTACAGGAAATAGGCTTCAGTGTGTTCCATCTAGTACGAATTCCGCAATTTTTACAAGCAACAGTCTTGTTATTGGTAGGACTTATTATGTTCGCGTATTAAATCCTAATACAGCTATAACTGCGCTTCCTTTTACTATCTGTTTGGTAGGGCCGCCTCCGGTAGCTTGTACTCCAATGGTAACAATTGGAGCTTCAGAGACTTCGATTTGCCAGGGAACAAGTGTTACTTTTACAGCAACGCCAGTTAATGGAGGAACAGCACCTTCTTACCAATGGAAAGTCAACGGTAATAATGTCGGAATAAATAGTGCTTCATATACAACTACTACATTGTCGAATGGAAGTATTGTTACTTGCGTGATGCTCAGCAATGCGGCATGCGCTTCGCCAACCAGTGTTACGAGCAATGCTATTACAATTAATGTTACAGCTCCAACCGTTCCAAGTTTTACACAGGTTGCTCCGGTTTGTTCAGGCGAAACATTTACACTGCCTACTGTTTCCAACAATGGAATTGGAGGTGTTTGGAGCCCGGCAATCAACAATACGGCAACAACAACCTACACTTTTACGCCTTCAACCGGACAATGTGTTACAACGACAACCATGACAGTTGTAGTTAATTTGGTAAATAAGGCTACAATTTTACAAGGAAGTACCATTACGGCATCAGCTACAGGAGCTACCTATCAATGGATTAATTGTGCCAATAACCAGCCAATAAATGGAGCAACGAATGCTTCATACACTGCCAGCGCAAATGGTTCCTATGCAGTAATCGTGACGCAAAACGGATGTTCTGCAACGTCAAACTGCGTTCAGATAACAAATTTGGGAGTAGACACATTTGTAAAGAATGGATTGAAAATTTATCCGAATCCGGCTTCAGACCAATTGTTTATCCAATTGAATGAAGCAACAGATGTCACGATTGTTGATATGACCGGAAAAACAATACAACATGAGACTTTAAAATCAGGGAATAATAGTATTGATGTAAGTTCACTGGCTTCAGGAATGTATTTTATACGATCAGTATCTGGAGCAACTGCAAAGTTTGTGAAGAAATAAATGGTTTTTTAATTGGTTTTAAAAAGCTCCTTTTCGAAAGATTAGGGGCTTTTATTTTTAGGGTTATTGAAAAATAAATGTGTTAAACTAAAAACATGTTGCCATAGGGTTGTCACTGGTGTGGTTTTATTTTGTGGAACACTAATCAAAAAACAACAGCCATAATGGAAAAATTAGATTTAACAAAGAAGTATAAAACCTATTTTACTTCTAAAACGAAACCGGAAATTGTTGAGATAGAACCGGCACATTTTCTCTCATTAAAGGGCAAGGGCGATCCTTCGGAAAAATATTTTTCAGAAAAGATACAGGCACTTTATACAACCGCATACACAATCAAGTTTAAGTTTAAACAGCAAGACAAAGATTTTACGGTTTCAAAACTGGAAGCGTTATGGTGGTATGACGAAAACAAATTTGAAGGAATTACTATGGATGAGGCTCCCAATGCAATCGCCAGAAGCGAATGGGAATACCGTTTGTTACTACGCATGCCTGAATATGTAACTGAAAATGAGGTAGACGAGGCAATTCAGGCCGCTTTTGCAAAAAAGAAACTAGAACTTGTAAAAGAGATCGAGTTTTTTCGAATGAACGAAGGGAAATCTGTACAGATGCTGCATGTTGGCCCATTTTCAAAAGAAAGTGAAACATTGCATGAAATGAAAAAAGTTATCGATGAAAACGGATTCCAAAAAAATGGACTGCACCACGAAATATATCTTTCAGATTTCAACAAGACGGAAGAAGGTAAACTCAGGACTATTTTAAGGGAACCGGTAAAATAAATAGAAAAAACAACAAAAGTCATTGAAACGATTTTTGTTGTTTTACTGTAAGCTTTTTGACTATTGCTTAATTTCTCGATTTTTTATTATTTACCCACCAATACAAAGGAGGAATAAGCAAAGGAGCAAAAAGCAAGGTGCTTGCCAGACCTCCAATAATTACGGTTGCCAATGGTCGTTGAATATCGGAACCAATACCGCTGGAAACAGAAGCGGGGATAAGCCCGAAAATAGCCAGAATCAAGATAGATAATAACGCTCTTAATTGTTCTTTAGAGGTTTGTCCAATCAGTTTTTTCGATAGAATATTGCCAGATATTGCCCTGTTTAATGCTGAAACAAGCAACACTCCTGCCATTACTGATATTCCAAAAATAGACACAAAACCCACACCTGCTGAAACATTAAAATAATATCCGCGCAGGAACAATGCCATAATTCCGCCCGCCAATGCAAATAGAATGCAGCTTGTTGTAACCAGGGTGTGCCTAAAGTTTTTGTATAGCATAAAAAGGAATATAAAAACCATTGCCAATGTCAAGGGAATTGTCATTGCCAGCTGTTTTCCGGCACGTTCCAAATTTTCATATTGACCGCCATATACCAATTCGTAGCCTTTTGGAATTGTTATATCATTTTCTATTTTCTTTTGCAGTTCCTTTACGAAACCACCCTGATCTCTGCCTCTGATATTCGCACGTACAGTTATCATCCGTTTGCTGTTGTATCTGTAAATATTGGTCTGACCCTCTACAAAACTGATTTTGGCGAGCTGTTCCAACGGAATAAGGGAACCGCTTGAAGATGGAACAAGCAATTTTTGGATTTCGTCAATATTGTTTCGGAATTGCGGCAAATAGCGGATAACAATGTCATAGCGTTTTGCTCCGTCATAAAGAACGGAAATGTTTTTACCGCCAATAGCCGCCTCTATCATATTTTGAATGTCGGCTACGGTAATGCCATATCGTGCTGCCTGTTCCCGATTGATATTGACAGCCAATTGTTCCTGTGTTCCTTCCTGTTCGATATTTACGCCTACGCTTCCATGCATTGATTTTACGATATTGGCTATACTGTCTGCCTTGTTTCGCATCAGAGTCAAATCATCGCCTACAATTGAAATAGCAAGATCGGCGGCACTTCCAGTCACAATTTCCATTACCTGATCGATAATAGGCTGTCCGGATGAAAATTTTACACTTGGCAGTTCGTTTTCCAGTTCGGTACTAATCTGTTTCACTAATTCTTTTTTGGAAATCGTATCATTCCATAGATGGTATTCTTTTAAGCCTACCAAAATTTCGTTTCGATTGGTAGGAAACGGATCGGTACCATCATCATTTCGGCCTGTTTGGGTAATTACATAAGAGATTTGCGGATATTTTGAAATGATTTTGCGAATCTTTGGAGCATATTTGGCATTTTCCTGTATGGTAATTCCGGCTGGAAAATTGCCCCGCAGAAAAATAGAACCTTCATCCAGTTCCGGCAGAAATTCTGTCCCTAATTTCATTCCGAACGAAATCAGGAATAACACAACTCCAAAGCCGATAAGTACCGTTTTTTTGTAATGCTTCAAAAGTTTGGAAAGCACTTTTCCATAGCTGTTTTCTAAAAAAATAAGTAGCCTGTTTTTATGTTCTTTGAATGGCTTGTCAGGATTTGAAATGGTCTTGTTGTATACGAAAGAAATCAGTACCGGAATAAAGGTTAATGCGGCAATCATAGAACCGATAACTGCAAATGCCAGAGTCAGGGCCATTGGTGAAAAAAGTTTGCCTTCTACTCGGGTCATTAAGAGGATAGGCATATAGGCCAATATGATAATTGTTACAGAGAAGAAAATTTCACGGCCAACTTCTTTTGCGGAAAGTAGCGTCATCTGTACAATTCCGTTTTCTTTTTCTTCTGGCGTTGCGTTTCGGTATTTCCTAATAAGATGCTCTGCCATTACTACCGCACCGTCTACAATTATTCCAAAATCAATCGCACCCAATGAAAGCAGGTTGGCAGGAATACCCGTAAGCCGCATAATGATAAAAGCAAAAAGCAATGAAAAAGGAATAGTAAGTGCCACAACTAAAGCACTTCGCATACTTCCCAAAAAGAAAATCAGGATGATGATAACGATACTAACACCTTCAAATAAGGTTTTTCCAACAGTGTGCAGCGAATGATCAATTAAAAAGCTTCGGTCATAAAGAGTTCTGATTTTTACGCCTTCCGGCAATTCGCTTTTCTGCAGATCGGCAATTCGTTGTTTAAGTTCTGCCAATACTTCACTTGGATTTTCATACCTGCGGAGCAAAATGATTCCTTCGACTCCATTATTTACATCTACATTCCCGCCGGCAACGGTATAACCCAATACTCCACTTGGCGGTGGCGGAGCAATTTCCACGCTTGCCACATCCCGTACAAAAACAGGAACTCCGTTTTCCGATTTGAGTACGATATTTTCAATGTCGCTTTCATTTTTGATGGCTCCCAATCCGCGAACGGCAAAGCCCTGGCCGCCACGTTCCAAAATGTTTCCGCCGGTGTTTTGGTTGTTTGCGATTACGGCATTTTCTACTTCTGGAATAGTAAGGCCATACTTGCGTAATTTGTCCGGATAAGTAAGGATATGGAATTGCTTTAAAGGACCACCAAAAGTGGTAATATCTGCTATTCCTGCAGTCTGTAATAAATAAGGCTTGATTACCCAATCCTGCAAATCCCTTAATTGAATCGGCGAAAAGGTTGGAGGTGCTTCCACCACATACCGAAAAATCTCACCAACTGCCGTTGACAGCGGAGCAAGCTCAGGTGACACACCTTCGGGCAATTCGGCTGTAGCAAGGCGTTCCATGACCTGCTGCCTTGCAAAATAGTCATCCGTACCATCTTTAAAAGTGAGCTGTACGACACTTAGACCAAAAATAGTCCTGCTTCTTCGGTCTAGCACATTGGGCGTGTTTTGCAGTGCTCTTTCTATCGGAACGGTAACCTGCTGTTCTACTTCTTCGGCTGCACGGCCTTGGTATTGTGCTACAATAATTACGTTGGTATCGGCTATATCTGGATAGGCTTCAATTTTCAGATTCATAAAACAATAATAGCCAATTGCCATTAGTGCAAAACTTACCACTATTACAAGCCAGCGGTTTTTTAGGGAGAATATCAATAGCTTATTAATCATTGCTTGTTTTTTAGGATTTTACTATATCCGAATATATTTTATCTGTAAATAGGAACCTGTGTTATAGCCAGGAATTGAATTTTTTAATGAACCAGTTTTTTACTAATTGCGTAAGCAGACAATAGCAGGTCAGTATACCTATAAGCCATGGGAAATAACTTAATGGCAAAGGCTGCATTTTTAATGCTGCAGCAAAAGGTGAAAAAGGAATCAAGATGCCTATAACTATAATCAATGAAGTTAAAGCGACTACCGGAGTTGCTGCCCAACTTTGTATAAAAGGGATTTTTCGGGTACGGATCATGTGTATGATTAGCGTTTGCGAAAGCAGACCTTCTATAAACCAGCCACTTTGAAAAAGGGTTTGATGTTCAGCTGTATTTGCCTTGAATACAAAGAACATGACAGCAAAAGTGGCAAAATCAAAGATGGAGCTTATCGGGCCAATGAAAAGCATAAATCGGGATACGCTTCCAGCATCCCATTTTTTTGGTTTTTGGATAAATTCTTCATCCATCTTATCCCACGGAATAGAAATCTGCGAAACATCATAAAGCAGGTTTTGTACCAGCAGATGTACAGGCAACATGGGCAGAAAAGGTAAAAACGCACTTGCCCCAAGCATACTGAACATATTTCCGAAATTGCTGCTGGCTGTCATTTTGATGTATTTAATGATATTACCAAAAGTCCGTCTGCCATATATCACGCCTTTACGCAGTACCATAAGGTCTTTTTCCAGCAAAATGATATCGGCACTTTCTTTTGTAATATCTACGGCTGTATCTACGCTGATGCCTACATCTGATTCTTTTAATGCGGCGGCATCATTAATACCATCGCCCATAAAACCAACAGAATGACCTTTGCCTCGTAATGCTTTTACTACCCGTACTTTTTGTAAGGGATTTAGCTTTGCAAAAACGGAAACAGTATCGATTTGCTGTAATAGTTCATTATCGGTCATTTTTTCCAAATCGCTGCCATTGACCACATGTTGCACAGGAATACCCACATCATTGCAAATTTTCTTTGTAACGATTTCATTATCGCCTGTAAGGACTTTTATACCTACGCCTAATTTTTGTAAGGCTTCGATAGCAGGCTTTGCAGATGGTTTTGCAGGGTCGAGAAAACCAATAAAACCGGTTAAAGTAAGTTGGTTTTCATCTTGAATGGAATAGGTGAGTGGGTGAGAACCGTCGAATTCACGAATGGCAACCAGTAAAACCCGCAGTCCTTCTTCATTCATTTTTTTAGAAGTATTCAATACGGTGTTTCGCATCGTGTCGTCCATTAAAACGATGGTGTCATTCTCGATATGAAGACTACGGTCGTCACCGGGATCAAAAGCACTGGTGCATAGCTCCAGCATTTCTTCAACGGCTCCTTTGGTAATAAGAAGATGTTTGCCGTTATGCGTTTTTAGCACGACAGACATCCGCCTGCGTTGAAAATCAAAAGGGATTTCATCTACTTTAATGTATTGCTCTTCTACTTTCAGATAGTCGTGTAAATCGGCGTGTTCCAGTACGGCTTCGTCCATCAGATTTTTAAGTCCTGTTTGGTGGTAGCTGTTGAGATAGGCCCATTTTAGGACTTCATCATCTTCTATTCCGTAAACATTCAGATGCTTTTCCAGTACAATTTTATCCAATGTCAAAGTTCCGGTCTTATCCGTACAAAGAATATCCATAGCTCCAATATTTTGGATAGAGTTCAGCCGTTTTACGATTACTTTATGCTTGCTCATGGTTACAGCGCCTTTTGCCAGATTAGCAGTAACTATCATAGGCAGCATCTCAGGCGTTAGGCCTACTGCAATAGCAATGGCAAAGAGCAGCGCTTCTGCCCAATCGTTTTTTAGCAAACCGTTGATTAGAAAGATAAGCGGAACCATTACCAGCATAAAACGGATAAGCAAAAAACTGACCTTGTTAATCCCTTTATCAAAGCTGGTTTCGGGACGTTCTCCTATAATAGACTTGCTAATGCTGCCAAAAAAAGTATAGCTTCCTGTGGCAACAACAATTGCCATAGCAGAACCGCTTACCACATTCGTACCCATAAAACAGATATTGTTGAGCTCTGTAGGCTGCTTTTTTTCGGCATAGCGTATCGGAAAATGATTTTTTTCAACTGGCAAGGCTTCGCCTGTGAGCATGCTTTCGCTCACAAAAAGATCTTTGCTCTGCATAATACGGCAGTCTGCGGGAATCATATCTCCGGCAGACAGATATAAGATATCGCCAGGAACAAGTTCGCTGATAGGAATTTCTTTTTTACCGTTAAACTTTCTTAACACTGTAGCTGTAGTTTTTACCATACTCTTTAGCTTCTCGGCAGCTGAATTACTTCGGTATTCCTGCACAAAACGCAAAAGTGCACTTACCAAAATCATAATAGAAACTACAATTACAGTTTTGAAATCACGGTCTTCGGCAGTGGGTAGCCATACATCAATAATAAATGAAACGGCAGCAATGACCAATAGTATGTAAATAAAAGGGTTGGCAAATGCTTTCAATAGTTGGATAAATCGCTTTGGTGCTTTCTGGTGCTGCAATTCATTGACTCCAAATTTTAGCCTGCGTTCTTCCGCAGAGGCATTGGTTATTCCTTGCTCGCAGGTTTCCAGCATGGCATAAACAAACTTATCATCCTGGCTGGATGCGTTCTGCAGTTTGGTAACGGTTCCCATATTCATTCCGCTGGAATTGATTACGGAGTGGAGCGGGTTTTTTAATTTCGTTTTTAAGTGTATCATCATAATCCTCATTTTATTGATGGATGAATATTGGGGCAAGTAACTAGAGTGCATATTTTAGGCTGTGGGAAAAGAAAAAGTTGGGAGAAGGAATAGCTGTATGGCTGAAATCATGCTTATAAATCGGATTGTGTTCCTATAATTTCCCAACTTACTTTAATAACTTTTTCTTCTATGGTCAGACGACTTGCTGCCCTTTCTATCATGCTGTCCTGTGGCGAAACAGATTTGATAACGGCTGTTATTGTTACATGGTTTATATCATCCGTATCGTCACTGGTCAATGAATTTAGTAATAGTTTTTCTTCATTTCCGAGCATCTGCATCAGCAATACCCGAATGTGATTTTCGACTTCGGTTTTGCATTTTATTGTGAAGAGATAGTCAATTTGTGTAGTAGCGGATTTAATAAATGTAAGTGAGCTCAGTTTTTGGCCTAGCGGACGCAGAAGCATATGTGTAAGCATAATTGCGGCTGTAACAATGCCTGCCTGTGCAAATAAACCTAAACCGCAAAGCGAACCCACGGCAGCCGAACACCAAATAGTGGCAGCTGTGTTTAAGCCCTGAACGCTCAACCCGTCTTTCATGATCACGCCTGCACCTAAAAAGCCAATGCCGGTTACGATTTGTGCTGCAATACGGCTTGGATCGCCTGCATTATCCGTCAGAGAAACCGAAAGCAATATAAAAGCTGCAGAACCTAACGACACCAAAGTATTGGTACGTAACCCGGCGCTTTTTTGCCGCCACTGTCGTTCAATGCCAATAGAAGCGCCAAAAACAAGCGCAAACAAAAGGCGGATAGAAAAACTTAAAATAGTCATGGTCCTGATTTTATAATTACTTACTATGGGATAAAATCAATACCCAAAGCTTAATCCTTTTAATTGCATTACGCCTTCAATGGCAATTTCGTCGCCATTATTTAATCCTTTAAATACGACTATCCTGTTGCCAATCTGTTGTCCGATTTGTATTTCTCTTCGTTCAAATTCCTGAGCCGACTTTTTGGCGAACACATAATTTTTTCCTTGTACGGTGGCTAAAGATGTTTTGCTTATGGTGACGAAATTGCCTTCGTTTAATCCAAATGAAATATTGGCGAACATTCCTGCTTTTATTTTGCTCGTGCTGTTGTTTACCCTTATTCGAATTTTTATCATCCGTGTCGCATTGTCCACCACATCGGCAATATTTTCAACTCTTCCGGTATACGCTTCGTTTGGGAATGATGAAAAAGAGATTGAACAAGAACTTCCTTCCTTAATCTTGCTGATTTGGTTTTCAGGAATGTCGCAGATGATATAGGCTGATCCGGCTTTAGCATTACGCAAGAGTTCTGGGTTAAAGCCACCGGATTTTAATTTGGCTTCGTGCTCAATCAACGCTGCTTTTTCATTGGCAAGACTCGTTTGTTCCATGCTTAACGCTGCCTGGGCATTTAATAAATCCTGTCCTGTGGCCGATCCGTGCTGCTGCAGGTCTTTTGTACGCTCAAGTTCGATCTGTTTTTGGCGAATGTTGATGTTCTGGATTTGGCGGATATTAGCCTGATGCTGGATCAATTGTGTGTAATTGCTTGCCAATTCTGGATTTTCAAATAATATGATGTTTTGTGATGCTCCAGTGTTTGAGGAAACAATTATTGCCCCGACATTCCCGATGGCAGCCAAGTCAGCATTAATACTATTGTCGCTTACTTTTTCGGTTTTGAAAAATGTAAGAGCTGCTGTATCCTGAAAGGATATTTCCTGACCACTGTTATGAACTGTAGGGGTCGTATTTTTTTCCTCTTTCTTTTTTTCCTCATTTCTGCAAGAAGCAAGAAGTAGGAGCATGGACATGGACAATAGGTATCTTATATTCTTCATTTTGCTAGTTGATTGATTAAACCTGTTGCATAAAGCAGTTGAAAATAGCTTTGGCGGTAGTGTTGCAAAGCCTCATAATATTGCTGCTGTGTTTCCAGCCAGCTACGTTGTGCTTCCAAAAAGTCGATGATGGTTGTGCCGCTTTTCAAATAGGCATATTTTACATTGTCTAAAATAGACTGAGACTGTTGTAAGACTGTTTCAAAATTCTGCACGTTTTGTTGCTGTTGTCGATAGCTTGCATAAGCGGTTTTGATTTCGGTTTGCAATTGTTCTTGTATCGTAAAAAGATGTTGCTCCGCCTGTCTTTTCAGTACAACTGATTTTTTTATCTCACCCTGATTACGATTGAAAAAAGGCAGGTCGAAAGTGACATAAATACCCCAATATGGAATAGTATTTTGAGGGTTATAGATAACTCCAACTTCAGGCTGTGGAAAAGCAAGCGATTTCTGAAGCCTGATGTTGCTGTCTGAAACTTCAATCAATGTTTTGGCAGTTGTGATGTCACTGCGATTCTCAAGAGATTGAGCAAGCAAACTTTCTGTATTTTCATAACCAGTAAAAACAAATGGATCTTTCATATCAATACTCAACGAATCTTTACTACCTAACAAAAAGCGTAGTTCGGTTTGCTTATTGGAATATTCCTGCAGCATTGTTTCATATTGGATGGCATATTGCTTGGATAATAATTGCGTACGATACAAGTCGGTTTGCGTGATAACCTGATTTTTATATCGGTTTTGATTGGTAATAACAAGGCTATCAATATTGTTTTTGGCAGAAGTCAGAATATCCAGCTGTTTTTGGGTTACCCATACCTCTAGCCATTTTTGGGCTACTTTAAGAAATAAGTTGCGTTCTGTTTCTGCATAGCTTTTTTCTGCAAAGGCAATATTCTTGTCCGCCATATCTATTTTATGTTTGCGCTGTCCTGCAACCTGAAAAGTTTTTCCTAATTGGAAAGCATATTGGTTGTTTATGGCGCTGTATAAATCAGAATTGGGCGCTGCGTTTTTTTGAGAAGCAATATTGATATAGTTCAATCCTAGTTTAGGGTTATACCACTGTTTTGAAGTGATGGCTTCCGCTTGGGCGATACCTATAGCAAATTGTTCGGTTTTTAAAAAGGGATTGCTGGCTTTTGCTGTTTGCAGAGCTCGTTGCAGGGTATACTTTTCCTGCGCCTTTATGACGTGACTAAACACGAAAAGAAGTGCAATCGATACTGTGAGTTTTAAACGAAAAATCATTATGCCTTTTTTATAGGCACAAAAATCCTTATTGCCAACGGAAAAGACCGTTAGAGAATCAATAGAAAAAAATTAGAATTTTATTAGAGAAAGTTAGATGTGGGCCAGTTCTATAGTAAACACCGTCCCTTTTTCAGCAGAAGAAACAACGTTGATTTCTCCTTTGTGAAGTGTTATGATTTTTTTCGTAAGCGAAAGGCCAATGCCATTTCCATCCGCATACTTTTTGTTTTCACCTCGATAAAACGGGGTAAAGATATTTTTGATGTCATCTTCTAAGATGCCAATACCTTTGTCAGCAAACCGTAATAGGATTTTTCCATCACCATAAGAAAAAGAAACACTACTCTGCTTGTTGTCTGAAAATTTACAGCCGTTTTCAAACAGGTTTACAAAGGCTACTTTTAGAAGATACTCATTACCGTTTACAGATATCTGATCATCATTCTCAAAATCGCTTTCAAAGTGGATGTCAATCTTGTAATCAGGATTTGCCTGTTGTACTTGTGATCGCGCATCCAATAATATTTCATCTATGCGGACGGGCTTAAAAGAAATTTCAGACGGATCATAGCTTGCTTTTGCCAGATCGAGCAGGCTATTGGAAAGACGGGCTAGTTTTTTAGCATCGGCTAATGCGTTAGTGACCACGTTTTTGTATTCGAGAACTGTGCGGTCTTTATGGGTAGACAATTCCAACTCGGCAATAATGGCCGCAAGAGGTGTTCTTAATTCATGTGAAATATTAGAAACAAAGTGTTTTTGTGCTTCAAAAGAATTCTCCAACCGATCCAACATTTCGTTGAATGTGTTGGCCAGCTCAGAAAGTTCGTCTTTGCTACCGTTACTCATTAGGCGCAAGTCAAGATTGGTAGCAGAAATATTGGCTGCCTTTTCTGTCATTTCCTTTACCGGGCCGAATGCTTTTTTTGAAAAGAAACGTCCGGCGATGTAGATAAACAAAATTGAAATAATAAAAACGATAATAATGGTCTTGAAGAGGCTGTCGAGTTTGGTGTAGCCATATTGGTCATAAGCTGTGGCAGTCACAATAAAATAGCTGCCCTGAAATTCATACCTAAGCCCGATAACCTGCCAATCCTGCTGATAAAAACTGATTTCTCCTTTTTGGTTAATCTCGTTTATCATCTGTTTAGTTTCCTTTACATAATCGATATCAACGGCATCATGATAAAGCAAATGAAAGGATGGGTCATAAATAGCGACTTCCACTTCATTTAGTATTTTCCGGTTGTTATGGTAGATTTCCTGTAAGTTCTTTTTGTCGACTTGGGCATTTAAAAACAGATTGGCTTTAGTAATGGCTTCTTTTTTTAGCAGTAAATAAAACTCCTTTTCTCTGTTTTCTTTAGCCGTAAAATAGATAACTGCAGCGAAGATTAATAAGATTGTCGCTGTAATAAGGGTGAATAGTAAAGTGAGCCGTGTCCTGATTTTCATTATTCTGCTTTCAAGATAAATCCCATCCCAGATTTGGTATGTATCAATTTCCTGTCAAAATCCTTGTCGATTTTTTTTCTCAGATAATTGATATAAACATCAATAAAATTGGTACCTGTATCAAAATGCGTATCCCATACTTTTTCAGCAATTTCAACTCGTGACAATACCCGTTCCGGATTGTTCATCAGATACTCTAAAAGTTTAAATTCTTTTGGTGTAAGGCTTATCTCTTGTCCGTCACGTTTCACAATTTTGGTGTGCAGGTTCATTTCAAGGTCTGCAAAACGTACAATAAAGCCCATACTGTTTGAAGTTTTAGAGTTGCGCTTTAACAAGGCTCGGATACGTACCAGCAGTTCTCGCATTTCAAAAGGCTTAACCAGATAATCGTCTGCTCCGGCATCAAATCCTTCTACTTTATCGTCTGTCGTGCCTAAGGCCGTCAACATAATAATAGGAATGTCGGGTTTGGTTTCACGTATATGCCTGCATACATCGATTCCATCCATTTTTGGCAAAATAATATCTGTAATAATCAGGTCGTAATCGTTTTGCAAAGCTAACTTCTTTCCTGAAAGTCCGTCATAGGCCAAAGCAGCAGTAAAACCCTGTTCTTCAAGTCCTCTTTGAATGAGTTCGGCTACCCTTTGATCGTCTTCTATTACTAAAATTGCCATTTTTTCTTTTTGGAGTGGAATATACAAAGCTACGAAATAAGCTGTATTATAAAGAAGTAATGTAAAGAGTGTGTCGGTTACATTTAGCTTACTGGCTTATAAGTTTATCGAAAATAGAAATCGGGTGTTTGTTTGGTCAGAGCAGATTTTTTTAACAAAATCAATGTTGGTTTTTTCAGAACTTATAAGAATTTGTCCCTACAGAGAATACCCTTTCATTGCTAAAAACAGCTTCTTCATTGTTGAGTCGACTTTTACAAAATCACCTTTTTTGGATTACTTGATGCAGTAATGTAAATTTCTGCCACAGAATCTTTAATAGCATACGGGAATAAATACTAATAACTCCGAAATCATGGTTTCCTGAAACTTTTAAGTCCGTAACCACACCCGAAAATTTAACGTCATTTGATATTAAATCGTAAATCTTTTTTTCTTTTTCCCTCTTCTTGTTCTGAATAACTGAGTTTAGTACCAATAATATAATAATAGGAATACCATATTTATATTTCAAGATATTTGTTTTTTAGTTTTCTATTGTTAGAGAATTAAAGCCTAAAATTATTGAAATTTAGAAATAAAATCTTTTAATGTACATTTGAGAGATAAATTTATATTTAATGTTTGACATGTGTGGTTTTATAGTATGTAAATATATAGGTCTTGTTAAAAAGAACTCGTGAAATTCAATCCTAAACTTTTCTACACTTTTGAATGATTTCTTATAACTAATCAGCGGCCTTTATATCTTCAATATTTACAGTAATGTTATTTATTTGGAGAACCTTTTCAATGTTTTTTATGTCTTGTTGAACATTATCCGTTAAATAATCTGACATTGAACC
This sequence comes from uncultured Flavobacterium sp., assembly GCA_964518395.1. Classification (GTDB taxonomy): domain Bacteria; phylum Bacteroidota; class Bacteroidia; order Flavobacteriales; family Flavobacteriaceae; genus Flavobacterium. The sequence goes on along the minus strand of CAZFGA010000005.1, from coordinate 2,074 downwards.
AAAAATTGTTTTAAGCTGATTTGATTGGTTTTTATCACATTCTTTGAGATAATCTAAAAAGTGTTTTACGGATTGTAATCGTAGATTTAGATTACGCTTACCATCATTTCCTGAAAGAGGAAATGAATTTTTCATTGTATAAAAAGAGTCTTTATCATATATTGGGGTATCCTGAAGTACTAGATCTAAATAATGAAATCTAAAACAAATGCTTTTAAAATAGTAATAACCTTTAGATGATATGGCAATATTATAAGTGTCTAAAATGTCCTTTATGTCCGTATCATTAATATGTTCATCTGTATCGATAAAGTTTTGTTTTATTAAGCTAGTAACCACATCGAAAACAGTATTAAATTTATATCCATAGGACACAAACCTCTTTATGATATCTGAAAAAGTACAATATTTGTTAGAAACTCCTTCAATTTCAAGACGTGTAAGCAAATCCTTAAGAATATACAATTTTAAAAAGTGATCATTGCTATCAGCTGGGGGAATAAAAATATTTGAAATGAGACTTATTTCAGAATTATAATATAACTTATTATTAAGGCCTATGGCCTTAATAAATTCAAAAATAGGTATAACCTTAGTACGTTCCTTTCTCCCTTTGTGAACCTGCCTTATCAAATATTCATATGAATTTACATGTCCTGAAATTAAAAATTGCTTAAATACATTTAGACCCTCACGAATATTTGGATAAGTTGTATAGTTCAAATAATCTATTAGGTCAGAATTGCTTTCTGAAAATAATGAATCTCTTAAAGTAGTCAAATATTCGACTACGGCCGCATTCGGTAAAACTATTTGTTTACCGTCATTATTATATCCTTTTGTTTCTCCTTCCGAAGGGAAAGTTTTTAATGCGAAATTTATTCTTTTCTGTAAGACGTCTGTATATTTAGGAGCCGATATATGATAGACATTACTTCTGTTTATATCGAAGGGTGGAGAATTTCTCCATTTATAGTAATAACCCTCTCGAAGTGAAATAATAGAACCGCATAGAGATTTTTTGCTTAGCGTATGTGCGAATAGAAATATATCTTTTTGTACATCGTCACTAAATTGGTCGGCATTATCTATAATCGCTATAATTCTTTTTCTTCTTTCTCTAATTAAATATGTATTTAAGGCCGTAAGATGATCTAAACTTTGTGATTTAGCTGTAACGAAAAAATCGGATATTTTTTTTTGATATTCTGCTTCATCAGAACTTTTATAATAATGCCAAATGCCCTCATCATTTTCTTTAATTTCTTTATGATAAATTCTTTTTAATACTTTTAAAGAATGAAGTTCTAAACTTTCATATTTTTCGTTAACTAAATTTAGGAGTTGTTTTGCAAGATTGTCAGGTTTTAATTGATTGCCTGTGTTAAAAAAACTTTCAAGGTCTAGATACACGGTTAAATGACTTTTACTATTATATTCATCTGAAATCAATAAGTGATTAATGAAAGTTGTCTTTCCAGCTCCTTTTGATCCAACAATAACTATTGGTTTAGGGGGGGTAAGGTTTTGAATGGTAACATTGTCTTCACTAACTTCATTATTAATTTGTGATCTAATATTTTTGGTGTTTACTGCTTTTACAATATTTGATACCTCTGGCGCTTTATCAGTAAATAGTTTGTCAATTTCTTCTCTATTCTTTTTTGTTTCTTGGTTTTCTACAAAGCATTCTTTTATTAATTCAGAATCGTTAATCGAATCCCCAGAAAAGATTTCTCCGAAAATATTTTCAATTACAGGAGCAAGTGCTAAACTAAGTGTATTGCGAACTAACTCTTTTTCTCTAACAGTAATTGTAGATATAATTGTATTATACTCTAATGATTTCTTAGGGAAATCAAATTTAAATCCACCATTGTTGGTTATTGAATGCTTCGATAAGTTATTAAAAAAATCAACAAAATTATTTTCAATGCTTTCTAATCCATCAAAGATTAAGCATTGATTTTCTTTCCAATTTGTGCCATCAATATTTAATAATTTACATACTATTAGTTGTATGCCATTAGTTAAAACTCCATAAGGACAGCCATAATCCATAGCATATCCGCGT
>CAZFGA010000004.1:89291-165830 GCA_964518395.1 uncultured Flavobacterium sp. | reverse complement strand
ATCCAAGTTTTAGCCATAAAGATTTGAGCTGGAAAGGAACGCTGGACAATAAAAATGTAAAAGAGTTTGCCGATAAGGAGTTTGATATGCTGATCAGCTATTATGACACGGAAAAAGCGCCTTTGATGATTACGACTTTCAAATCGAAAGCTAATTTTAAGGTAGGATTTTCTACAATCGATAAAAGGCTGAATCATTTTATGATCAATACGAACGCCGAAAACTATAAGGTTTTTGTTTTCGAACTATTTAAATATTTAAAAATACTAAACAAAATATAATATGCAGTCACTTATAGGGACAGGCGTAGCGCTTGTCACACCTTTCAAAAAAGATTTTTCTGTTGATGTCGAGGCTTTAAAAAGAATCGTAAACTACCAGATCGATAATGGAATTGATTATATGGTGGTTTTGGGAACAACCGGAGAGCCGGCAACATTAAAAAAAGAAGAAAAGGAATTGGTAATCAAAACCATAATGGAGACTAATAATGGCAGATTGCCGTTGGTTTTGGGTGTTGGAGGCAATAATACTGCAGAAGTTGTTGAAGAATTAAAAACCAGAGATTTTACAGGGTTTACAGCTATACTTTCGGTTTCGCCATATTATAACAAACCAACGCAGGAAGGTATTTATCAGCACTTCAAGGCAATTGCAGAAGCTTCGCCACTTCCTGTAATTTTGTATAATGTTCCGGGAAGAACTGCAAGCAATGTATTGCCGTCAACAGTAATCCGTTTGGCCAATGATTTTAAGAATGTTGTAGCGATAAAAGAAGCGGCCGGAGATATTGTGCAGGCTATGAAGATAATTCAGGGCGCGCCAAAAGACTTCCTGGTTATTTCTGGAGACGATATGGTAACACTTCCAATGGTTTTGGCGGGTGGAGCAGGAGTAATCTCGGTAATTGCTGAAGGATTCCCAAAAGAGTTTTCTAAAATGGTACGTTTAGGATTAGAGCGAAAAGTAGACGAGGCCTACGAACTGCACTACCAAATTGCCGATTCAATCGATATGATTTTTGAACAAGGAAACCCTGCCGGTGTTAAAGAAATCTTTAAAACTTTGGGATTGTCAGAAAATACAGTACGTTTGCCATTAGTGAATGTTAACGAAGATTTAGCAGGCAGAATAGAGCAATTTGTTAAGAAAACAGTACTTTAGTTACTTTAAAACCTAAGATTATGTTATCAAAATCAATAGAAGAAGCGTTAAACCGTCAGATTAAGATAGAAGGTGATTCGTCACAAGTTTATCTGGCTATGGCATCTTGGGCAGAAGTCCAGGGATTTGAAGGAATATCAACTTTTATGTTTGCACAATCCGAAGAGGAGAGAATGCATATGCTGAAATTGGTAAAATACATCAACCAAAGAGGCGGGCAGGCTAAAATATCTTCAATTGTCGAGCCTGTGCTTGATTTGTCAAGCTATAAGGTTCTTTTCAAACAATTGTTGGAACACGAAATCAAAGTTTCGGAAAGCATCAACGACCTTGTGGGTATTGCTTTGGATGAAAGAGATTATGCTACTCATAACTTTTTGCAATGGTATGTAGCGGAGCAAATCGAAGAAGAAGCAAATGCACGTTATATCCTGGATAAAATCAACCTGATTGGCGATGATAAAGGAGGATTGTATTTGTTTGATAATGAAATGAAGAACTTTACAAGTCCGGTAACAACTGCAAAATAAATACAGAATTTAATCGTTAAAAAGATGTCATAATTTATTTGACATCTTTTTTATTTGAAGACTTTCAGTAGGCTTGAAAAAATGTTTTTTTAATCTATAATTAATAACTAAATTTGCGGTTGATTTTTAGGAGACCTCAAACAGCTTGAAATCAGTAAATACAATCTTGAAAATGAATAGAATATTTTGCTTACTTATAATTGCGGTTGCTTTTGCTTCCTGTAGTCCTTACCAAAAAGCTTTGAAATCAGAGGATATCGCTGTAAAATATGACATCGCTTCAAAAATGTATGACGCTGGAAAATATACAAAAGCAATACGCCTTTTTGAGCAGATAGCGCCATCTTACAGAGGAAAGCCGGCTGCAGAAAAAATGTTCTATATGTTTGGGCAATCCTATTATAAGACAAAACAGCATTATCTTGCAGCCTATCAGTTTGAAAGTTTTACTTCCAGCTATCCTAAGAGTGAAAAAGCAGAAGAAGCAGCCTATTTGAGTGCTGAAAGCTATTCTAAACTGTCGCCAAGATATTCATTGGATCAGGGAGATACAGATAAGGCTATTGACAAATTGCAGGCATTTATCAATAACTACCCTAATTCAGAACTTCTGCCAAAAGCAAACGAAATTGTAAAATCGTTGCGTGAAAAGCTGGAGAAAAAAGCATTTGAAAATGCAAAACAGTACCATACGATAGGTGGTTATACAAGAGATTATTCTGCAGCCATAAAAGCTTTGGATAACTTTATTGCTGATTATCCGGGTACTCCGTTCAAAGAAGACGCCTTATATTACAGATTTGATTCTGCCTATATTTTGGCAATTAATAGTGTCGAAAACAAAAAGGTTGAAAGATTGAATTTGGCTAAAGCATCTTATGCAATGCTTATGAAATTCAATGCATCGACACACTATAAAAAAGATGTCGATGATAAATTGGCACGAATCGAAAAAGAATTACAACAAATTTCTAATTAAATAAAAGTCATGGATTTAAAAAAGACTAATGCTCCTGTAAACACAGTTACTTACAATAAGACGATGATTGAGGAACCGACAGGTAATGTGTACGAAGCGATTACGATTATGGCTAAAAGAGCAAACCAGATCAATTCTGAAATTAAAAAAGAATTGACTGAGAAATTGGAAGAGTTTGCTACTTATAATGACAGCTTGGAAGAAATTTTTGAAAACAAAGAACAGATCGAAGTTTCAAAATTCTACGAAAAATTGCCAAAACCGCACGCATTAGCTGTACAGGAATGGCTTGATGGTAAAATCTATCACAGAGATACTACTAAATAATTACTATGTCTGTTTTAAGTGGTAAAAAAATAGTGCTGGGAGTTTCCGGTGGGATTGCCGCATATAAAACAGCCTCACTAGTAAGATTATTCATAAAAGCAGGTGCCGATGTCCAAGTGGTCATGACACCTGCTTCTAAGGATTTTGTGACACCGCTCACACTTTCTACGCTTTCAAAGAATCCGGTACATTCCACTTTTTATAATGATGATGAAGATGCGGTTTGGAACAACCATGTCGAATTAGGTCTTTGGGCTGATTTGATGTTAGTCGCTCCGGCTACTGCAAATACATTGTCTAAGATGGCAAATGGCACTTGCGACAATCTTTTAATAGCAACCTACCTTTCTGCTAAATGTCCGGTTTATTTTGCTCCTGCAATGGATTTGGATATGTACAAGCATCCTTCAACCTTAGCAAGTTTTAAATTATTACAACAATTTGGCAATACCATGATTCCTGCTGAATCTGGAGAATTGGCAAGTGGACTTTCAGGAGAAGGAAGAATGGCGGAGCCTGAAAATATTATAGCCTTTCTTGAGGCCGATTTAGAAAGCAAACTGCCACTAAAAGGAAAAAAAATACTGGTTACGGCCGGACCAACATACGAAGCGATAGATCCTGTACGTTTTATAGGAAATCATTCCTCAGGAAAAATGGGGTTTGATATTGCTGAATATGCTGCCGGATTAGGGGCTGAAGTGATTCTGGTTTCCGGACCAACACATCTAAAGCCTAAAAATTCGGGTATCAATCTGGTAAATGTGATATCGGCTCAAGAAATGTATGATGCATCACATCGTTATTTTGGAGATGTTGATGTGGCCATATCAGCAGCTGCCGTTGCAGATTATAAGCCGAAGTTTCCGGCTACGCAAAAAATAAAGAAGACAGAAGATGCTTTTACCATCGAATTGGAAAAAACGCAGGATATCCTGGCTTCTTTAGGAAAAGTAAAACAGAAACAATTCTTGATTGGGTTTGCATTAGAAACGGAGAATGAAATTGAAAACGCAAAATTGAAAATCCAGAAAAAAAACCTAGATTTGATTGTTCTCAATTCATTGCAGGATGAAGGTGCCGGTTTTGGAAAATCGACAAATAAAATTACCTTTATCGACAAGAATTTTGAAATTGAGCCTATGCCTTTGAAAACAAAAGAAGCTGTGGCCGAAGATATTTTAAATAAAGTAATACAACATTTTTATGCGTAAGATATTATTGTTTTTGTTGTTCGCTGCCGGATCTGTCCAAGCTCAGGAATTGAGATGTACCGTAAAAATAAACTACGACCGAATTACGAATGCCAACACGCAGATTTTTAAAACACTGGAACGTTCACTAAATGAATTTGTGAATAAAACCCACTGGACAAATCAGACGTTTGCAGAGAATGAAAGAATTGAATCGGCTATGTTTATTAACGTATCAGGATACAGTTCTGACCAGTTTTCAGCATCTATCCAGGTACAGTCTTCACGTCCTGGCTATAATTCTACGTATTCTTCACCGGTTTTTAACTTTAATGATAAAGATTTCAATTTCAGATATGTTGAATTTGAAAACCTGATTTTTAACCCTAACAGTTACGATTCAAATTTGGTGGCTGTTTTGGCATTCTATAGCTATATTATCATGGGAATGGATGCTGATACGTTTTCGCCAAAAGGAGGAACGCAGTATTACGAACTGGCTCAAAATGTGGCAATCTTAGCGCAACAAGGAGGTTCGAAAGGATGGAATCAGGCTGACGGAAATGTTTCGAGATATTTCTTAATTACAGACATCATGTCGAATACCTTTGCTCCTTACAGAGAGGCTTTATATCAATACCATTCGACAGGAATTGATTTAATGAGCGAAGATTTGAAAAGAGGAAAGGAAAACATCAAAAATTCTGTAAAAACGCTGGCTCAAATATATGACATCCGTCCAAATGCATTGCTGACACGTGTGTTTTTTGATGCCAAGTCGGATGAAATCGTTTCGATTTACACAGGCGGCCCATCTATTGCAATTGCGGATTTGGTTGAAAACCTGAATAGAATTTCTCCGCTGAATTCCAGCAAATGGGGAAAAATCAGATTTTAATTCTAAAATCGGACTCGTTTACACACAGCTTTTGCATCCAAGCCGCTCATAAATAATCACTATCTTTAAACGTAAAGGCATTGCTGACGTCATTATCCATAAAGAACTTTGCACTGATTGAAAAACTCGATATTGATTTTTCAGAGAATTTCTCAATAATTACAGGAGAAACAGGAGCCGGAAAGTCAATCCTTTTGGGTGCTTTAGGATTGGTTTTGGGAAAGAGAGCCGACTTAAGCTCACTAAAAAATAAAGAAGAAAAATGTGTCATAGAGGCACAATTTAATATAGCACGCTACAATCTGGAATCTTTTTTTGAAGCCAATGATTTAGACTTTGAAAAAGAAACCATTATCAGGAGAGAAATTCTTCCTTCCGGAAAATCAAGAGCTTTTGTCAATGACAGCCCCGTAAATCTACAGGAACTTCAAGAGTTGGGAGAGTTTTTGATTGACATCCATTCGCAACACCAGACTCAGGAACTTTCTGAGGAAACCTTTCAGTTTGATATTATAGATTCGATGGCTGGAAACGCTCAGGAAATTTCAGAATACAAATCCCTATTAAAAAAATACCGCAATCTGAAGAGCAATCTTGCGGCATTGCAATCCAAACTTCAGGAAGCTTCCAAAGAACAGGACTATAATTCATTTCTTTTAGAAGAACTGCTTGCGGCCAAGCTAAAATCTGGCGAACAGGAAGAATTAGAAAGCGCTTTTGAACAATTGAATAACGTTGAATTGATCAAAGAAAATTTAGATCGTGCTATTTCAATTGCTGAAGAAGAACAGTTTGGAGTGCACAACAATCTTAAAGAAATTAGAGCATCACTTCAAAAAATAGCTCCTTTTTCTCAGAATTATAATTCTTTATTTGAAAGGATAACAAGCGTATCTATTGAACTGGATGATATTGTTTCGGAACTGAACCAAAAAGCAGAATCGTTGTTGAGTGACCCGGAGCAGTTGGAACTAGTCAACCAAAAATTACAGGCAATTTATAATTTACAGCAAAAACATCAGGTGAAAACCGTTGATGAACTATTGCTGATACAGGATGATCTTGATAAAAAAGTTATTTCGGTTGATAGTCTACAACAGGAAATCGAAGAAGCAGAAAAGGAAATAGTTGAAAGTGCATCCAAATTAGACGTAATTGCTGAAACAATCAGCAAGAAAAGACAAAAGGCAATTCCGGTATTGACGGAAAAATTAATTGCTATTTTAGAACTGTTGGGAATGCCAAATGTCAGATTCAAAATTGAAGTCAGCCTTTCAGAAAATTATCATGCCAACGGAAAGGACGATTTACAATTTTTGTTTGCAGCTAATAAAGGCTCAGATTTTGGATTGTTGAAGAAAACGGCCTCCGGCGGAGAAATGTCGAGAATCATGCTTGCCGTAAAATCAATCCTGGCGCAATACCAAAAACTGCCTACTATTATTTTTGATGAAATTGATACGGGTGTTTCCGGTGAAATAGCCCATAAAATGGGTGAGATCATGAAGGAAATGAGCAAGACCATGCAGGTGTTTGCCATCACGCATTTACCACAAATTGCCGCCAAAGGAAATACGCACTTTAAAGTATTCAAATCGGTTGTAGGTGACCAGACGCAATCAGAGCTTAAACTGCTTTCTGCAGATGAAAGAGTCATTGAAATTGCGCAGATGTTATCCGGAAAAGATATCTCTGATTCGGCCATAAATCACGCCAAGGCCTTGCTGAACTAAAAAAACAAGGTATATTTGCTAAGCTGAACACTAACACATAATTTATATAATATAAATACTGTTTTATGATTATAGAACCAAGAATGAGAGGATTTATTTGCTTGACTGCACATCCGAAAGGAGCGGAGCAAAGCGTTAAAAATCAAATTGAATATGTAAAATCGAAAGGTAAAATCGACGGAGCTAAAAAAGTATTGGTAATCGGTGCTTCTACAGGCTTTGGTTTGGCTTCCAGAATTACAAGTGCTTTTGGTTCTGATGCTGCTACTATTGGAGTGTTTTTTGAAAAACCACCAATGGAAGGAAAAACAGCTTCGCCAGGATGGTACAATTCAGCTGCTTTTGAAGCAGAAGCGCACAAGGCAGGACTTTATGCAAAAAGCATAAATGGAGATGCTTTTTCTAATGAAATCAAAGACCAGACAATTGAACTTATCAAAAAAGATTTAGGACAGGTTGATTTGGTAATCTATAGCTTGGCTTCCCCGGTGAGAACTAATCCGGTTACAGGAATTACACACCGATCTGTCTTGAAGCCGATAGGAAGTACTTTTTCTAATAAAACGGTAGATTTCCATACAGGGAAAGTTTCAGAAATTTCAATTGAGCCTAGTAAAGAAGATGACATTGAAAATACGGTTGCCGTAATGGGCGGTGAAGATTGGGCCATGTGGATGGACGCCATGAAAAAAGCTGGTGTTTTGGCGCCTGGAGCTGTAACGGTTGCCTATTCGTATATAGGGCCATCATTGACGGAGCCGGTATATCGTAAAGGAACCATTGGCCGTGCAAAAGATCATTTGGAAGCAACGGCATTTTCAATTACAGATAGCTTAAAGGATATTGACGGGAAAGCTTATGTTTCCGTAAATAAAGCATTGGTAACCCAGGCTAGTTCTGCCATTCCGGTTATTCCTTTGTATATTTCCCTGCTTTATAAAGTAATGAAAGAAGAAGGTATCCATGAAGGAACCATCGAGCAGATCCAAAGATTATATCAGGAACGTTTGTATGCAGGAGGTGAAGTCCCAACGGATGAGAAGGGAAGAATCAGAATCGACGATTGGGAAATGCGTGATGATATTCAGGAAAAAGTAGCTTCACTTTGGGAAAAAGCCACTACTGAGAATCTTTCAGAAATTGGAGATTTGGAAGGTTACAGAAAAGACTTCTATAATCTGTTCGGATTTGACATTCAAGGAGTAGATTATAAGGCAGATGCTAATGAAATGGTCGCTATTGAAAGTATAAAAGAATAATTACATCAAAACTTTAACACTATAATAGAAAAAGACATTATAGTGGTGAAATAAAAATTTAAAGCCTGCGTTATTGCAGGCTTTTTACGTATTATAAGGTTAATCTTACTGTATTTAGTTTCTGTTTTTTTTGCCTACACTTTCAATTTTAACTTTTTAATCTTTTAAAATTGTTATTTTAGCAGTCTGTTAATCAATTTATACTTTTTTATGAAAAAAATTACGTTATTACTGATGTTGTTTGTCAGTTGTTTGTCCTATGGGCAAATATGGACAATAGCATCTTGTTCTGATCTTGGGTCCAGTACATACGGACCCATGTACAGCGTGGCTGGTGCGAATGCCACGAACCGTACTGCGGTAATCTATCCTTCTTCACAACTAACCGGGATTGCGGGTCAGGTTCTTAATGCGGCTTATTTCAAGAGAGCTACTGCAACTGGAACAATGGCAGGAACCCCAAACATGAAAATTTATTTGAAAGAAACCACAAGTACGACTTGGGGAAGTGGAGGTTTAGATTGGGCTACGGCTACGACTGGTGCCACGTTGGTTTATGATTCTAATCCTGCAACTGCAGTTGGATCATCTGCCGGATGGAAAAGTTTTGCATTCTCAAATACGTTTACGTATTCAGGAACGCAAAATTTAGCTGTTTTCTTTGAATACACTAATTCAACTGCAAGTACTGCAATTACATGGAATTACGAATATACCAGTCCATGTGCTAACACAAATGATTCTAATACTACGAAGTATTCTAATAATACTTCTGGTACAATGCCAACGTCTTTAGGCTCTTCTGACTACAGAAGACCTTTGATCGCTTTTGATTTTAACGTTTCGTGTAATGCCCCAACTGGCATAGCATCTGCAAGCGTTACATCAACTAGTGCTACAATCAACTGGACAGCACCTGCAATTGTGCCTTCAGAAGGTTATGAATACTATTTAAGTACTTCTGCTACGGCACCGCTTCCTTCAGCAACTCCAACAGGTTCTGTTGGTGCTGGTGTTACAACAAAAAGTTTTGCAGGATTGCCTTCGGCTACAGCACACTATGTTTGGGTAAGATCAAACTGCGGACCTACAGACAAAAGTATTTGGGTTCAGGTATCATTTACAACGGCTTGTGCTACATACGTCCCTACTTTCCTTCAGGACTTTAATGGTACACTATTCCCTCCACAATGCTGGACAACAGCTGGTGCAGGAGATGAAACTACCGGACCGTCTGGTACAGGTGCCGGTATCTGGGTTGCAGATGGTTTCCTGAATGACGGAACTATTGGTGCTGCTCGAGTTAACTTATACAGCCTTAATAGAAAAGGGTGGTTGATATCACCTAATATTGATATGAGTGCTGGTAATTACAGAGTTAGATTTGATGTTGGAGTAACAGCTTTTACGGGTTCAGGTGCTGCTCAGATTGTGAATGATGATAAGGTTGTTTTCCTGGCATCACAGGATAATGGTGCTACATGGACGATACTACATACTTGGGATTCTACAAACTCTCCAACCAATGAAAGAGCTTTATACTCTGTAAATCTTCCTTCTTACGTAAGTGCAAATACCAAATTTGCATTCTACGCGACTGATGGACCTGTTGACGATACCCCGGATTACAATTTTTATGTTGACAATTTCTTAGTTGAGGCTATTCCTACTTGTGAAGCACCTACAACTGTATCCTTTGCAGGAATAACAAATACTGGCGCAACTATCTCCTGGGATGCTGTTACTGGTTCTGCAGGATATGAATATGTATTGGATGAAGTAGCTACAAACCCTACTGGAGCTGGAACACAAATTAGTGCTACAACATACACTCCTTCTACTTCTTTAGCAGGAAATACGACTTATTATTTCCACGTTAGAAATAATTGTGGTTCAGAATTCAGTACATGGACTACAAGAAGCTTCAAGACGCTTCCTAATCCTCCTGCAAATGATGACTGTATTAATGCCGTTACTTTGACAGTAAATCCAAATTTCTTATGTGCAGTAAAAACAACTGGTACATTATTGGGTGCTACAGATTCTGGTGAGCCAGATAATGGAGCAGGAACTCCAAACGATGACGTTTGGTATAAATTCGTAGCCACGGCTACTTCTCATAGAATTACACTTACGGGTGTTACCGGAACCCCAACAGATTTAGTACACGAAGTGTTGGAAGGAAACTGTGGAGGTGGTTTGATTAGCTTAAATATCAGTGACCCTGATACAAGTAATTTGACTAACCTGACACCAGGAAATACATATTATGTAAGAATTTTTAGTTATGCTGCTGCTACAGGAGCTACTACATCATTTGATGTTTGTGTAGGTACTTTCCCTCCGCCTCCTGCAAATGATGATTGTCCTAATGCTATAGCTTTAACTGTGAATCCTGATTTGGCTTGTGGTGTAAAAACTTCAGGTACTTTACAATCAGCCACAAACTCTGGTGAAGGCGATAATGGAGCAGGTGTTCCTGATGACGATGTTTGGTATACATTTGTAGCAACAGCTACTTCTCATAGAATTGCTATTTCTAATGTTGCAGGAACTCCAACAGATTTAGTACATGAAGTATTAGATGGAACTTGTGGAGGAGGTCTGATTTCTTTGATAGTTAGCGATCCTAATACAAGTACCGTGACAGGTTTGGTTCCAGGAGCTACATATTATGTTAGAGTATTCAGTCTTGCAGCAGCTGCAATTACAAATAATACAACATTTGACCTATGTGTAGGTACTTTCCCACCGCCTCCGGCTAATGATAACTGTAGTGGAGCTATTGCTCTGACAGTAAATGCTGATTTGGCTTGTGGTGTAAAAACTTCAGGGACTTTGCAGTCTGCTACAGATTCTGGTGTGCCAGATAACGGAGCAGGAACTCCAAATGATGACGTATGGTATTCTTTCGTAGCGACTACAGGTTCGCATACAATCGCCCTTTCAAATGTTGCAGGAACTCCGACTGATATGGTTCATGAACTTATGACGGGAACTTGTGACGGTTTAGTAAGTCTGAATGTTAGCGACCCTAATACTTCTACATATACAGGTTTAACTCCTGGAGCAACTTATTATGTTAGAATTTTCAGTTTTGGTACAGCAACTGACGCTTCAACTACTTTTGATGTTTGTATTGGTAGTTCGGCAGCTCCTGCAGCACCAGCTAATAATGAGCCTAGCGGCGCTGTTAATTTGACAGTTAACCCGGCTTTAACTTGTACGGCTACAACTGCTGGAACAACTATTGGTGCTACTTCATCTGCAGTGCCGGCGCCAGCATGTAGTGCTGCCGGATTTAATGATGATGTATGGTATACATTTACAGCAACATCTGATCGTGCTAGATTTACATTCACAGGAACGGCTACAGGTGCTGTTATGGCTACAGTATTATATACAGGTACTCCAGGATCTCTTGTAGAAGTTACAGGAACCTGTAGTGAAGGAAATACTTTGAGTTTTGCAAACTTGACAGTTGGAACAGTATATTATGCTAGAGTTTTCACAAACTCAGCACTGCCTACAGTATCGACTGCATTTACCTTATGTGTTGCAACACCACCTGCACCACCAGCTAATGATGATTGTGCGAATGCAGTTTTATTGACTCCTGGCGCTTCTTTAACTTGCTCATCACCAGTTACCGGTACAACAGTTGGTGCGACACAAAGTTTACCAGGCTGTCTAGGAACAGCTGACGATGATGTTTGGTATAAATTTGTTGCTACAGGAACTGCACATAGCATCATAACTGCGAATGTAACAGGAAGTGGTACTGCTGATATTGTTACACAAGTATTTGATTCTTGTGGAGGTACTTCAATAGTTTGTCAGGATTCTCCAAACTCACCTGTGAACTTAACAGGCCTGACCGTTGGAAGCACCTATTTCTTTAGAATTTATTCGTACTCTTCTACATTGTCTACAACATTTACAGTTTGCGTTGGAACACCACCAGCACCACCAGCTAATGATAACTGTTCTGGAGCTATTGCATTGACTCCAACAGGTGCCTTTGGTAATGTTACTGACGGAACAAATGCGGGTGCGACTGCAAGTTCAACAGAAACTGCACCAACAACATGTAATGGATACTCTGGAGGAGACGTATGGTATTCTGTTGTAGTTCCGGCAAGTGGAAACATAACTATCGAAACAGGAAATTCAAGTACTGGAGCAACTGGATTTGACAGTGTTATAACTGTGTATTCTGGAGCTTGTGGAGCTTTGGTTCAAGTAGGTTGTGATGATGACGGTGCTGATACAGGATCGTATTCTAAAGTAGTTGTGACTGGAAGAACTCCAGGTTCTACATTATATATTAGAGTATATGAATATAGCAATGATTCAGTTGGATCGTTTGGAATTGCAGCTTACGATGCTTCATTAAGCGCGCCTTCATTCAACGATGCTAACTTCAGAGCATATCCAAACCCTGTTGTTGATGTATTGAATTTATCATACACACAGGAAATCTCTAATGTGTCTGTCTTTAATTTGCTTGGACAACAAGTAATTTCAAAAACAATTGGAGCTACTGATGCTTCTGTTGATATGTCAAATCTGGCTGGAGGAACTTATTTAGTAAAAGTTGCTGTAGACAATCAGGTTAAGACAATTAAAGTAATCAAGCAATAATTTGATATAACATTTAAATAAGAAAATCCCGGTTATAATTGTAACCGGGATTTTTGTTTTTTAAAGCGACCTCCAGGGTCGCTTTTGTATTTTTAAAAACAGAGTCAATGAAGGTAAAAGTGATTTTTCAGGTTATTTTTTTAGTAAAAATATAGCAATAATAAGCCTTTGTGAGAGGTTGGATTTATTCTTTAAATCTTAAAATTATATTAAAATAATTATTTATATTGCAGTGTATTAACTAAACTTTTAAACAATATGAAGAAAATCTACTTATTGCTTGTTCTGCTATGCTGGCAAGTCAATTCCCAGACGCTGAATCAATCGGCGGGCTGGCCAAATCCCGCTTGGACGATAACGGGTACCTACAATTCGGCTGCAGTTGCTTTCGAATCTGATCCAAGAACAACTGCCTTTTTTGCTTATGACGATGACGATGCAGGAAATAGCTCACATGAGGATAACATTGCGGCTGAGTCACCTGTAATTAACCTGACACCGGCTTTTACAGCTGGAGAAACCACATTGGAAATAACAGTACAATATGGCTACTATTATTTGGATAATGATGTCCTGAGATTTGAATACTGGAATGCTGCTACTTCAACGTGGGTTCCATGGGGGTCGAGTTCAATTCCGGGGAATAATACTACAGTAACTGACAATTTTTGTACCATTCCTAAAACGACTTATGTAACGGAGGGGCTTAATATTTCCACTTTTACTCCGGCACAACTAACGGGATTTAAATATCGCATTTTTTATGATGATGATCCTGCCGGCCCTGACTGGAATTATGGTTTTTGCTTTAGTTCACCAACAATTCGTTCCATCGCTTGTGGTGCGCCAACCGGATTGGCTATTGCCTCTGTGAGTTCTGGTGGCGCTACAATTAACTGGGATGCTACTGCTGGAGTTACAGGTTTCGAATATGTTTTGAATACAACAAACGCGGATCCATCCACTGCTGGCACTCCAATAACCGCAAACACCTATTCGCCTTCGGGGTTGCCTGCTGGGACGGTACATTATTTCCATTTAAGAACAATTTGTACTGCAAGCCAAAGTCAGTGGAGAACAATTTCGTTTACGACTAGTCCTGCTAATGACAGTTGTGCGGGAGCAATAGCATTAACAGTAAATGCAAATTTGTTGTGTGGTGTAAAAACTTCAGGATCACTTAAATCCGCAACGGATTCAGGCGAGCCAAATGGTGGTGTAGGTGTTCCTGATGATGATGTATGGTACACTTTTGTAGCTACCGCTACTACGCATAGAGTTCAGCTTTCAAACGTAACAGGAAATGAAACAGACCTGGTACACGAAGTTTTGGAAGGAACTTGTGGCGGAGGACTTATCAGCTTAAGCATAAGTGACCCGAACACAAGCACCGTCAATGGCCTTATTCCAGGAACTACTTATTATGTAAGGGTATTTACTTACGGTTCGAATAACAACCCTAATACTACTTTTGATCTTTGTGTAGGAACATTTCCACCGCCACCGGCAAATGATAACTGTTCCGGTGCTGTAACGCTTACAGTAAATCCAAATGCAAGCTGTGCTGCGGTTTCACCAGGAAACTTAACTTCTGCAACAGATTCAGGGGAAGGAGATAACGGAGTAGGTACTCCAAACGATGACGTTTGGTATAAATTTGTGGCTACACAAGCCATACATAAAATTTCGCTTCTGAACGTGGCAGGATCACCAACAGATCTTGTACATGAATTATTGGAAGGAACTTGTGGAGGAGGTTTAATCAGCAGATATGTAAGTGACCCTGATGTGAGTACTGCCTCAGGATTAACCGTAGGTACTACTTATTATGTAAGGGTATTTAGCAATTCGTCTGATGCAGGTGCTACATCAACTTTTAATGTTTGTATAGGTGTGCCGCCGGTAGGTTCTGTATGCGGAAATCCAATTGTCGTAACAAGCTTGCCATATACTACAACTGACAATACGAACCTGTATGGAGATGATTATGATTTTCCAAATGGAGGGGAATCAGGTTGTTCAGGAACTTCAAACTACTATTTAAACGGTGATGATGTTGTATATGCTTATACGCCAACAACAAATACATCAATCAACATAAGAATACCTGGAGCACCGGCTTGGTCAGGAATACTGGTTTATACAAACTGTAGTGATATTGGAACAGCGGCTGTTGCCTGTGCTTCTGGAAGCAGTAGCGGAAACAGGGAAATTAATCAGTTTAATGTTACGGCTGGAACGACCTATTATATTATACTTTCAACTTTCCCATCACCACAAAGTTTTGCCTATACATTAAATATTACGGAAAATACTTGTACACCTCCAACAGTAACATTCAGTAGAACGTCAAACTGTGCTGTTTCACCAGGCTTTTTTGTCAGTGCAAACATAACAAGTTTGGGTACGGCAACTTCTTTGACTGTTACAGACAATCAATCAAGTCCGGCACAACAAGTAACGGCTACAGGAACGGTTCAGTTCGGACCATACCCTAACAATACATCAGTAGTTCTTACAGTAGCAAACAATCAGGATGCGAATTGTGTCGTGACAAGCACAGCACAAAATCAGACAGCTTGTCCTCCGGTAAATGATAATTGTGCTAATGCAGTAGCCATAACGCCTACAGCAACTTTTGTTCCAACTGACGGAACCAATGTTGGAGCTACGGCAAGTTCTAATGAAACAGTACCGGTTAATTGTAATGGCTACTCTGGAGGCGATGTATGGTTCTCAGTAATTGTACCACCTAGCGGTAACCTGACTATTGAGACAGGAGATTCTACAACAGGTGCTACCGGATTAGATACTGTAGTTACGGCATATTCCGGAGCTTGTGGTTCCTTAGTTCAGGTTGGTTGTGATGATGATGGTGCAGCTACAGGTGCTTATTCTTTAGTTTCGTTGACAGGACAGACTCCAGGTTCGACATTATATTTGAGAGTTTATGAATATTCAAATGACAATACAGGAAGTTTTGGTATATCGGCCTATGATTCTTCTTTGAAAACTACATCTTTTGATAATATGAGCTTCAAAGTATATCCAAACCCGGTTAAGGACAGACTTACTTTATCGTATACTGAAAACATGACTGATATCGCTGTATTTAATTTGTTAGGACAGCAGGTTCTTTCAAAAAAAATCAACGCGACAGAAAGCCAGATCGATATGTCAGCTTTGGCTGGCGGAACTTATTTGGTGAAAGTAAATGTAGGTAACCAAGTGAAGACATTGAAAATCGTTAAAGAATAACCAATTCTTCAAAATATTATGAAAAGCCACCTTTATTGGTGGCTTTTTTTATACTTTCGCAGAGTATTTTACCCCAAATAATTAACTTATGGAAAAAAACTACTTTGGCTCCATCACTCAAAGAGTAAAAACAAGGCTATTTTTTAAATTTTTACTGCTTTTAATCTCCACAAGCACTTTTTCACAAACAACTTTAATAAATCCAACTGGTGACGGAGGATTTGAAAATGGAAATACGCCGGCTTCCAATGGATGGACCGCTGTTAATGCTACTGTTGATAGTTGGAATGTTGGAAATGTTCCTGTTGTAGGGGCAGGAACGAATTGTGCCTTTGTTTCTTCTACGGGAGGTACAACCTGGCAATATTCCCAGACAAGTTCAGTCATCCATTTGTATAAAGATATAGACATTCCTGCTAACGAACCCAAAATTGCCATCTCGTTTAGATGGAAAGTAGGAGGTGAAGGAACCGCGACCAACGACTGGGACAATATGAAAGCCTTTCTGGTGCCATCATCCTATAACCCCGTATCTGGAGTTCCTATACCGCCAAACTATCAAATAGGTACGCTATATAAATTAAGCTCTACAAATTGGAGTACCGCCAATATTTCTCTGGCAGTTGTTCCGGGAATGTCTTACAGGCTTGTCTTTAGTTGGAAATCGGATATCCTGGATGTTGTAAATCCACCTGCGGCATTAGATCAGGTTTCAATGATTTCCAATCCGCCCAGAAATTTTACATCTGTAGCATCAGGAAACTGGAATTTACCAGCTACATGGGATATAAATGCGGTTCCTACAAGTGCTGACAATGCAATAATTTCGACAGGAACGGCAGTAACATTAAACGTAAATAATTTAGCAATCAACGACCTGACAGTAAATGGAAATCTGAATTATGCTACTGCGGCGGCTACTTTTGCCGTAAAAGGAAATCTATTAGTAAATGCAGGAGGTAATTTGGATGTTTTTGCAGGTACGACAGGAAAAAGCCTGATAGTTTCCAGAAACTTTACAAATAATGGAAATGTTGACCTTTCCAAAGGAACAGCAGTTAATAATATTTTGACATTTGATGGGACTATTCCTCAAACCATAGGAGGAACTGGTACGTTTACAAACAATCTTATCAGGAATCTTACCTTTAATAACTCTTCTTTGGGAGTGATAACATGGAATTTTAACGATCTTAGAGTAGGAGGTAATCTTACGTTTACTAAAGGAAAAGTAGCCCTTGGAAGCAATACGCTTACATTAGGTACAGGAGTAGCTGCCGGAACGGGCAATAATGCCATTGGAGCACTTGTTTATACTTCTGGAGGATTTATATCAGGTACTTTCTCAAGATGGTGGGCTAATACGGCTACTGGAACCGCGCTGACTTCAGGAAATTTGCCAACGGCTGCTTTGGGAAGATATCCTTTTATCAACAGTGCCGGAATCAATAGGGCAGCCTATGTACAGCGTGTCACGCCAACAGTAGGAGGACAGATAGCATGCAAATATGTTGATGCTTCGACAACTTCGGTAGCGTCAATTTCTGATGCTGGTTATGTGCTCGATTCAAGATATGATGGCAATTGGGCATTCTCAACACCTGGAACTGTCCCGACTTCAGCAACTTACAATATTGCGCTTATTGGACAGAATGCTTATTTGGCTTCCAACGGAAATAGCAGAATTGTTAGAGAAACAGTACCAATTGAAGGAACGCATCTCAATGGAACTAATCTTCCAATGGGACAAAGAACCGGATTGACGCTAGCACAGTTAATACAAGCCCCACTTTATATTGGAATTGCTTTTGCCGATACGCCTAATGCTTCAATAGCAAGCGGTAACTGGAACAATGCGGCTATTTGGAGTAAAGGAAATGTACCAAATTGCACAGAAACAGTCAGTATTGCACCTAACCATACTATAAATGTAAACACTCCTGGAAATGTTTGCAAAAGCCTTACGATTTCGCTTGGCGGAAAACTTTCCGTTTCGGGAGGAGATTTGGTTGTAGGATGTACAGACAATAATAATTCGCTAAATGTTTTAGGGGTTTTAGATGTCACGGCAGGAACCTTGAATGTTAATGGCAATATTTCTACATCTTTTGGTTCTGTATTTTCACAAAGCGGAGGAAATATCAATGTAGATGGAAACTCAGGAAGTGCTGCAACCAGCGTACC
This sequence comes from uncultured Flavobacterium sp., assembly GCA_964518395.1. Classification (GTDB taxonomy): domain Bacteria; phylum Bacteroidota; class Bacteroidia; order Flavobacteriales; family Flavobacteriaceae; genus Flavobacterium. Next base: position 147,661 of record CAZFGA010000004.1, on the reverse strand, counting down.
TAACGGAACACGAATCATTAATATAATCCCGGAAGATTCTGAAAGCCTGAATTGGATCGGAGGAACTTTGACCATAGTTGATCCGCATGCTTCAACAACAGCAAATGACGTTTTAAGAATAGACGGGGCTTTTGAAGGTTCCGTAAATGTAACTTCCGGGCATACAATCAGATTCGGAGATGGTGTATCGGCGCAAGCTGGTGGGAACGCCGCAAATGGTTTTAGAGTAAATTGCTGGGCAACAGTAACCGGTTTGCCTTTTGGGAATGTTATCGTAGAAGGTCCGGAAGGAACCAACCGCTATTTGACGAGTACTTATCCTTTGCCTGTTAATGGAAACCTCACAATCAATAATGATGCAGAGTGCCGTATCGCTACAGTTTATTTGAATGGTAACGTGGCAATCAATTCAGGAGGAACGCTTACGTCAACGACAGGGTTTTTCTTTGCCAATGCAAGATTTATAAACGAGTCTACCGTGGCTTTTGGTCCAAGTCTGAACTTGCAGCAGCTTACCAATAATGGAATTATGAGAAATCTTGCTGCTTCGCCTACAGCTAATTTTGCAAATATGGTGTTCAATAACGGAAGTGTAGCAGGTGTAACTTTAAATTCACCGGTTTCATTAAGTGGAACACTCACACTTACTGAAGGAAAAGTAAATACATCAAGTGTTAACTTATTGACCGTTGGAACAGCAACTGCCGCAGGCGATATTGCAGGTGGTTCAGCTACGGCATACATCAACGGACCTTTGACAAGGACATTCGGTTCTGGGAGAACCGCAACAGATATGTATTCCAATGTCACAATCTATCCGGTTGGTAAAGACGGTAGCTACCTGCCATTTTATATTGACCCATCAACTTCGGGTGCCTTGCAAATAAAAGGAGAAGCATTTACTGTAAATTCAGGAACCTTTCCATCCAATGTGTCCTCGCTTTCAAGCAATCGTTGGGAAACTGCACTTGTCGCTGGAAATACAAATTTCTTGAATGCAAATGTTAGGATAACGGATGCGAGTATAGTTTCCAATAGTAAAATGCTAAAATCAACAACGGCAAATGGCGAATATACTGTGTTTTCTCCGGTTTCAATAGTTTCGGCAAATAACCTGACAACCTATTCACCAATCATGGCTTCTGACTTTACAGGCTATTTTTCTCATGGACAAATAATCTGTACGGGGACTGTTGTAGCTCCAACAGGTAATGCGGTTCAAGATTTCGTAACAGGACAGACGGTAGCCAATTTTATTGTCAATGGAAACGATATTATTTGGTATGATGCTGAAACAGGAGGTAGCATATTACCGTTGTCAACATTATTGGTAAGCGGCACAACTTATTATGCATCGCAGACTGTAAATGGTTGTGAAAGCAATACAAGACTAGCTGTAACAGCGGGAATTAATTTAGGTATTGATGATTTTGAGACTATTGTTTTTAAATATTATCCAAATCCGGTATCGAATATGCTGAATCTGGTTGCATCAGAAACCATCAATTCAGTAGAGATTTTCAATCTTTTAGGACAAAGAGTTTTTTCTAAAAAGATGGATGCAATGCAGGAACAACTCGATTTTTCTCAGCTGCCAAAAGGAACTTACATTTTGAAAGCCACTATAGGTAACGTGATTAAAAACGTAAAAATTGTCAAAAACTAACACATTTTAAATAGTAATAAAGCCATCCTCGAACAGGATGGTTTTTTATTTATAAAAGTTATCTTTGTTAAAGTTTAAAATTCCGTATGAAATTTTCTTTTATAATACCGGTTTACAACAGGCCGGACGAAATAGATGAGCTTTTACAAAGCCTGGTTTTGCAAAAATACGATCAGGCTTTTGAAGTAGTTGTAGTAGAAGATGGTTCAACTATTCCATGTCGGCATATTACAGATAGCTACCAGGAGAAGCTGGCTATTTCGTATTATTTTAAAGAAAATTCAGGTCCGGGCGATTCCAGGAATTATGGGATGAGAAAAGCCCAAGGCGATTATTTTTTGATTTTGGATTCAGACTGTATTCTTCCGCCTGACTATCTCTTAGAAGCAGAAAATGCCTTGGAGTTGAATTATGTGGATTGTTTCGGAGGTCCTGATAAGGCATTGGATAGCTTTTCAGACATACAAAAAGCCATAAATTTTTCGATGACTTCTTTTTTGACAACAGGAGGAATTAGAGGTGGCTCTGAAAAAATCGACAAATTCCAGCCCAGGAGTTTTAATATGGGATTATCCAAAAAGGCATTTGAGGCAAGTCAGGGATTTGGGAATATCCATCCGGGTGAAGATCCGGATCTCTCTATAAGGCTTTGGAAAATGAATTTTGAAACAAGGTTGTTTCCAAAAGCATACGTCTACCATAAAAGAAGGATTGATTGGTCAAAATTCTACAAACAGGTCAATAAGTTTGGCAAAGCAAGACCGATATTGGATAGCTGGTATCCGGAATTTAGCAAACTTACTTTTTTCTTTCCAACACTCTTTCTTTTGGGATTCATTGCTTCCATTGTATTTTGGGTATTAGGAATAAGTATCTTTTTGGCTTTATACGGCCTTTACTTTTTAGCTATCTTTATTGTTTCAACCCTGCAGAACAAAAGCCTGAAAATAGGATTTTTTTCCCTTGTTGCCGTAGCAACACAATTCTACGGATATGGAACTGGCTTCCTGAAATCATTTTGGAATATCAAATTGCTAAAGAAGAAACCTCAGGATGTTTTTCCGGAACTGTTTTTTAAAAAATAAATGCAATCATCATGACAAAAATTATTGGGCTGACAGGAGGAATCGGGAGTGGAAAAAGTTCTATTGCCAAACATATAGAATCACTTGGGGTTCCTGTTTATATTGCTGATGCCGAAGCAAAAAAAATACTGGATACGGATGCAGTGATTGCTCAGGTCATAGCTCTTTTTGGAAATGATATATTAGAAAATGGAAAAATAGACAGAAAGAAAATAGCGGCGTTGGTTTTTCAGGACCCGGAAAAACTCAAAAAGTACAATAACATCATCCATCCCGAAGTATACCTGCATTTTAAAAATTGGGTAAAACAGCATAGTGATTTTCCTTTAGTGGTTAAAGAAGCCGCAATTCTCTTCGAAAGCGGAAGCTACAAAGATTGCGATAAGATTATTTTGGTCACTGCTCCAAAAGAATATCGCATAGAAAGAGTCATGAACCGAGACGCCGTTACCAAAGAAGCTGTAGAGCAGCGTATGGCGCACCAATGGGACGATGAAAGAAAAAAGGCCCTCAGCGACTATGTCATTGAAAATATTGATTTGGAAAAAGCAAAGCAATCTGCTGAATACATAATTACACTATTAAGAAATCAATAATTTATGAATTAGATGTTAATGTTTGGTTAATGTATTCATTGATTAAATGTTAAAATGTTAATTTTGTTTTTGATGAATAAGACATTGTTTCGCTTACTGGTTGTGTTGATGAGCCTATCTTTGATAGGAATTATTTTGGTTCAGTTATATTTGATTAATACATCTTTCAATAATAACGAAGAACAGTTTAAATATCACGTACAGCAAGTCATAGGGAATGTTTCAGAAAAATTAAAGCAGCAGGAAACTTATACAATTGTAAACCAGTATAACATTTTGCGTGACAGCATTGGAAAAGACCCAAATCCAAGCCAATTGCTGGACTTTGTTCTTGTGCAGAAGAATAAGGTTACGAACGAAACTATTATTTATTCAAACAACATTATTGCAGAGGATTATAATATCAATCTGACGTTCTTTGATAAGAAAAAAGATTCGGTTAAGGCGCAAAATTTTATTTCAAAACGCCGGACTGAAATATATTCAGGTAAACCTATTGACAATTCAGGTATCCAGAAAAATACCACTCCAGATATAACAATTGAAAAATCTGGAAACATCGAAATGCTCGAAAGAGCGCAATTCGATATGTTCTATAAAGATATTGCAGAAACTAAACCCTTGAAAGATAGGGTTTCAAAAGAAAAGTTGCAAAAGATGTTGCAGCAGGAATTGAAGCAATATGAAGTAAAGACACCTTTCGAATTTGGTATTTACAGCGATGGACTGGCAACAAAAATCAGATCGGACAATTTTAAGTTTGATAAGAATTCAACTTTTCAAACGCCTATCCTGACAGATAGTGACGGAAAAAGCAAATACCAGCTTCTGGTAAGCTTCCCGGAAAAAAAGAAATTCCTTTTTACAGATTTGATTGGAATTACCATTTTGTCAATAACATTTACCCTGATTATTATTATTGCCTATGCCAGTGCTTTGAATCAATTGATAAAACAGCGTCAGATTTCAGAAATCAAGACTGACTTTATCAATAATATGACACATGAATTTAAAACACCAATTGCAACAATAAACCTGGCTTTGGATGCTATTAAGAATCCAAAGATTATTGAAGATAAGGAAAAAGTACATCGTTATCTCCAAATGATAAGGGACGAAAACAAGCGTATGCATGCCCAGGTGGAGAATGTTCTTAGGATTTCCAAGCTCGAAAAGAAAGAGCTTGAAATTAATAAGGATCCTATTGATGTACAGACAATCATTGAAGATGCTGTCGAACATGTGAATTTGATTGTGGAAGATAGGCAAGGAACGATAAGAACGCATTTTAATGCAACAAGAACAACAACTCTTGTCAACGATGTTCACTTTACAAACGTAATGGTCAACATTTTAGATAATGCTATAAAATATTCGCCAGAAGCGCCTATAATTGACATATACACAGAAAATGTCAAAGACTTTATCCTTATTAAAGTAAAAGACCAAGGACAAGGAATGAGTAAGGTGGCACAAAAAAGAATTTTCGAGAAGTTCTATAGAGAACATACAGGAGATTTGCATAACGTAAAAGGCCATGGTCTAGGCTTGGCTTACGTTAAAAGAATAGTAGACGACCATAACGGTCAAATATTTGTTGAAAGCGAAAAAGGGAAGGGTAGCACCTTCATTATAAAATTACCACTAATTAATTAAGCTATGGAAAATGTAAACAAGAAAATCCTCCTAGTCGAAGATGATCCTAACTTTGGTTCAATTTTGAAAGATTATTTGAGTCTCAACGATTTCGAGGTTACCTTGGCTAAAAACGGAATGGAAGGTTTCGAAAAATTTAAAAAAGATACTTTCGATTTGTGTATACTTGACGTAATGATGCCTTACAAAGACGGATATACTTTAGCTAAAGAGATAAGAGAGAAAAACAAAGACATTCCTTTGATTTTCTTAACAGCAAAATCTATGAAAGAAGATGTGCTGAAAGGCTACAAAGTAGGAGCCGACGATTATCTGAACAAGCCATTTGACTCTGAAGTATTATTGATGAAAATCAAAGCTATTATCCAGAGAAAGGCTTCAGATAGCAAAGCAGACAATACTAAATTTGAATTCCAAATTGGAAATTTCCACCTGAATTCAAAATTGCGTTTCTTGACGTATAAAGAAGAAGAGCCGATTAAACTTTCCCCTAAAGAAAACGAGTTACTTAAAATGCTTGCGGTTCACGAAAACGACTTGATGCCAAGAGAATTAGCGCTTACAAAAATCTGGCGTGATGACAACTACTTCACTTCAAGAAGTATGGATGTTTATATCGCAAAACTAAGAAAATACTTGAAATCAGACGAGGATGTAGAAATACTAAACATTCACGGTGAAGGTTTTAGACTTGTAGTCAAAAACAAAGTTTCAGAATAATACGAGAAAAGCTTCAAGAAATTGGAGCTTTTTTATTTTAGCTTATTTCCAATCTAATTCTAAGGCAAAACAAGGCTTTCCATTTTTAGTAATGGAATATGTTGATTTATTGGTATCTGCTGCTTCGTCAATTGCCACTTCATCGCCAAGCACAAGTTCCTTCATAAAATTCATGTCAAAGCTTTTCAGTTCCTGTTTCAGGATTGACTTCGGATTGACAAGATCAAGACACCACTCCAGATATTTTACATTATTCACATGATTGACAATATCCAGATCTGAAAGCACAACCTTTCTGGAACTTATTTTTTTCAAAGTATCCGGTAATTCTATTTTTTTTACGCGTTCTTCTGTAGAGAATCGCTCAGGATATTTTTCAAAATGTTCATGAGGAAGTGCCAAAGTTTCCGGTCGGCGTAATTTGGTATTAAAAACCGCCCAATACGTTTCACAACCAACCACCTTTTTACCGTTAACGTGCATTTCCAAAGCCCTTACGGAACGTGAATTTTCTAAAGAAACAATCCACGTCTTTACGGTTACTATATCTCTCCATTTTGGAAGCGATTCAATTTCCAACTTCATTCTGCTTAATACCCAAGCCTGATTGTGCAGTTGCATATCGGTAAAACTGATACCTCCAATATCGGCATGATCGCCCGCAGTAAGTTGAAGAAGGTTACACAGGTCTGTGTATTTAAGATAACCGTTAGGAGTACAGTGAGTAAAATTCAGTTCCCAATCCCGACTATAAACTGACGTGAAATTTGAAGCTATTGGCATAAATAGATGGGTTTTAGGTTGTTTTAATGGTTTTTTCGACGTATTCTAAAATTACATCAAAATCTGTTTTATAGTCAAACCATTTAACGTTTTCTGTTCTTTTGAACCAGGTCATTTGGCGTTTGGCAAAACGACGTGTATTTTTCTTGATTTCCTCAACGGCAAAATCCAAAGTACTATCGCCATCAAAATAACTAAATAATTCGCGGTAGCCAACAGTTTGCAATGCATTCAGGTCTTTGTTGGGATAAAGGCTTTTGGCTTCTTTTAATAATCCGGCCTGCATCATTATATCCACACGCAAATTGATCCGTTCGTACATTTCAGACCGTTCAGCTTCCAGACCAATTAGGATTGGAGTAAAATTCCGTGAATTTTTTTTCTGATTTAAGAAGGAAGAATAGGGCTTTCCGCTTCCTATACATACTTCTACAAAACGCATTAGTCTTTGGGGATTTTGTAATGTCTGCGGATTCTCTTTTGAAATCGTATCAAAATAGGTTTTATCCAGTTTCTCCAATTCCTGCTGGAGATAGCCAATACCTAATTTTTCATAATTTGAGATAATTTCTTCCCGTATTAATGGATCAATCTCAGGAAAACTATCAAACCCTTTGAGTATGGCATCAACATACAATCCAGAGCCACCAACTAATACGGCACAATTATTTGTTTGGTATAATTTATCCAGCATACTGATAGCTTCCCGTTCAAAATCACCAACAGTATAATTCTCAAAAATAGATTTATTCTGGATGAAATGATGTACGGCAGCATCGAGTTCTTCTTTGGAAGGAACAGCTGTTCCAATTGTCATTTCCTTAAAAAACTGGCGTGAATCACATGAAATAATCTCGCAACCAAAACTTTGGGCAAGTTTAATGCTCAATGCTGTTTTGCCGATGGCTGTCGGCCCTATAACGATAATCAAATATTTCATAAGGTATGTCCGCAATGATAACAAAATTTTGCATCATCTCTATGATGATCGGCACTGCAATTAGGGCAGACTTGAGTATTTTCATGTACCTTTTTGTCTTTTGACATGAATTCTGCCGTAACTAATCCGGTTGGAACAGCAATGATTCCATATCCTAAAATCATAATAATCATAGAAACAAATTGCCCGAATGGAGTAACCGGTGTAATATCGCCAAAACCAACGGTAGTTAAGGTAACAATGGTCCAATAAATACTCATTGGAATACTTGTAAAACCACTTTCAGGTCCTTCGATCATATACATGATGGTTCCCAATATGATACAGAGTACGATTACGCTAAACAGAAAAACGGCAATTTTCAGGCGGCTTCTTTTTAAGGCATAAACCAGCTGATTGGATGCCCCTACAAAATGTACGAGTTTTAATATCCGGAAAACACGAAGTAGCCTAATAGCACGTAAGGACACTAGGAAGTGTAGTCCCGGAAAAAGCAGGTCAATATAACTAGGTAACGTAGCCAGCAAGTCGATAATTCCGTAAAAGCTAAAAATATACTTTAAAGGTTTTTTGACTGCGATTACTCGTCCGATATATTCAAGCGTAAAAAAAATAGTGACAATCCATTCAATAACCGCAAGTTCCTGACCATATATCAATCGTATTGTGACAACGCTTTCGAGCATTACCGCAACAATACTTACAATAATCAGTAAGAGCAGAAAGAGGTCAAAAAGTTTACCAAACGGAGTATCGGCCTCATAAATAATTTCATGAAGCTTCTTTCTTAGCTTTTCTGTTTTTGTGATTTCCAAATCAGTCGTTATCGGATTATATCAAATTTACTAAAAGTCTTAAAAAGATAAGATTTTAAGTACTTTCTTTTTTCTGAGATAGTTCAGGATTATATTTTTTGAATCCCGGTTATTTTTCATCGGAATGATGATGTTTTTTAGAATTTCGATATTATTTACCTGATAATTAAGGTCAAAGAAAGCATAACCTTTGAAAATTCCATCTTCAATGAGTATTGCGCTTCTTTCCTGTATATTTCTTCCGCGATCAATGACAATCATATTCTGCTTCTGATACTCATTATTCTCAAAAAAGCTTTCAACCCGGATATTGTATTCTTCTGATGGTTCTTTTTGAATACAGGCACCATTGCATTGGTTGAGCTCAAATGGAAAACAATGACTTTTTACAGTTTCAAGGCCATTTATTTTCTGACAGAGCTGATAACTGTCCGTTATCTTGAACAAGGCGCTCTGTGCTTCTATAGGGCTGGAAAACGATGCCAGTTCTTTTTTACGGGCATCTGTTTTTTGGATTTTCAATGCTATATATCCGTTACGGTCTTTTTCGGAATAAAGTGACCACGGAAAAATGCTCTTTTTTAGAGAGCGGTTGTATTTTGGCTTGTTGATTTTGATTTCCTCAGATTCTTTTAAAAGCGCAATTAGTTCACTTCCGCTTTCTTCATAGGTCACATCAAAAACTTCCAGCTGTATTTTTTTAGATTTGGATGATGCACCCGTAAAATGCTGGTTGACACGTTTTTTTATATTTCGGCTTTTCCCAATATAGATCAGGTCGCCATTTTCTTTATGAATGTAATAGATTCCTGTTGTAGAAGGCAGTTTTGATACAATATCAAGAAGTTTTGGGGCAAGCCCTTTTTCGATTTCGGTTTTGATAAAACTTTTAACGATTTCTTTTTCAAGATCTTTGGCTAATAGCATTTTAAAAAGCTTTACGGTTGCCAAAGCATCGCCGGTAGCTCTATGCCTGTCAGCCATTGGAATGCCCAATGCCCGGACTAATTTTCCCAGACTGTAAGAAGGCTGGTCAGGAATTAATTTTTTAGATAATTCTACCGTACAAAGGTTTTTGCGTTGGAAATCATAACCAAGGCGTGTGAATTCTGTACGCAGAATCCTGTAATCGAATTGTGCATTGTGAGCCACAATAATACAATCCTCTGTGATTTCAATAATGCGTTTTGCAATTTCATAAAACTTTGGCGCACTGTTCAACATGGCATTGTTGATGCCGGTTAATTTAACTACAAAAGGCTGTATTGGCTTTTCGGGATTGACAAGACTTATGAATTGGTCAACGACCTCGTGTCCGTCAAATTTATAGATAGCAATTTCGGTAATTCCTTCTTCATTATATTGGCCGCCGGTTGTTTCTATGTCTAATATTGCGTACAAATTCTTTTTTACGTTTCTGTTAATCTGCAATGTTATTGCAGGGTTATTTTAATTATCTAGTCCCAAAGATACTACTTCCAATCCGAACCATTGTACTTCCGCAATCAATTGCCAGCTGATAATCGCCAGACATTCCCATAGAAAGTATTTCCATTTCGCAATTATCGGCTTTTTGAGATTGTGCCAGGTGTTCAAAAATAGATTTCAGATGGTTGAATTCTTTTTGGATTTGGTTTTGGTCGTCTGTGAATGTCGCCATTCCCATCAGTCCTTTGATCTTTATATTTTTTAATTGGGCAAAAGCATCCGATTGTAATAATTCGTTCAGCTCAGATTCGTTTAACCCGAATTTTGTTTCTTCTTCGGCAATATGAACCTGTAAAAGACAATCTATAACTCGGTTGTTTTTTAGGGCCTGTTTGTTAATTTCTTCCAATAATCGGCTACTGTCAACACCGTGAATCAAACTCACAAATGATGCCATAAATTTGACCTTGTTGGTCTGAACATGACCAATCATATGCCATTCGATATCTTTTGGCATCTGCTCAAACTTTTCAGCCATTTCCTGAATCTTGTTTTCCCCAAAAATACGCTGTCCGGCTTCATAGGCTTCCATCAGGTCAGACACCGGTTTTGTTTTGGAAACAGCTACAAGAGTAACATTGTCTGGTAATGTGGATTTTATTTCAAGAAGGTTGTTTTTTATTGACATTTTAAGAATGATTATAATTCATAAACGACCAATCCGCTTCTAAATTTCGGATCGATATACGTACTTTTTGGAGGCATGATCAGGTTGTTGTCTGCCAGTTCTTTAATCTCTGCAATATCGGTTGGAAACAGCATAAAGCCTAATTCAAATTCGCCTTCATCAATCACTTCTTTTATCGTTACGATTGATTGTTTTCCTGGGATATAATCAATGCGTTCATCATTTCTCAAATCGGTAATCCCTAAAATAGGATGTAGCACTTTTGTATACAAAATCTGTGCATCAAGGCTTTCTAAAACAGAAGAAAAACTATGGCCGTCTTTTAAGATCAGGGAATAAAACTCGTTGTCGAGATACATTCCGAACTCAAATTTTTTGGTTGGTTTCCATAATTCCTGTTCCTTATTTTTGATCCAGAATTCATTGGATAATTTCGCTAAAAAATCTTCTTTAGAATGTCCGTTCAAATCACGTATGATCCTATTGTATTCGTATATTTTTACATTGCTTTCGGCAATCAAAAAACTCATGAAATAATTGAGATTTTCGTTTCCGGAGGCTTTATCTTCTTCATATAGTAATTCTGCTGAAGCTGATCTGTGGTGACCATCAGCAATATATACGCTACCGATTGCAGCAAATTTTTGTTGTAGCCAGGAAATTTCTTCAGGAGTTTCAATCTTCCAAAGAATATGTTTTTCTCTTTTGGTTGTAGAGAACTCATAAAGCGAATCGGCCTGTTTTTTTTCAAGTATCCAATTAGTCAATTCGGCATCATCAGGATACGTAATCAGAACCGGCTCCGTATTAAATCCTGTACTGTGTAGGTAATCCTTAAATAATTCTACACGGTACTGTAACGTATCTTCATGCTTTTTTATGATATTGTTCTGATAGTCTTCAATGCTTGTACCTGCAATTATTCCGGTAAAAATCTGAGTTTTGGTTTGTATCTCGTATAGAAAAAAAACGGGTTCTTCTTCCTTAATAAGTACATCTTCCTCTTTAAAGTCGTGGTATTTTTGTGCAACAAGCTTAAATCTCTTTTCAAGCCCGATTTTCTGTTGGTTTACATACGCCGGATTTAAGACATGCAAAAACGAAAACGGATTAAAATCCAACTGCGATGCCAGTTCGGCTGGCGAATACTCGTCATAGGAACGTGAAGTCACCAGGCTCACTTTGTCGCGTGTAGGACGTACTGCTTTAAAGGGAATAATTTTTGCCATAGAATAATAAGTGATAGTTTATAGTGGATAGAGGATAGTTGGGTGTTATTGACGAAAAATGATATTCAAAAATCTAAAATCCTAAATCACAAATCAAAAGTTTTAAATCAAAACCAAAAGTCTAAAATAAGAAACCTCTCATTTTAGACTTTTCAACTTTCAGCTTTAAAACATTATATAAATTGCTTTGCTACTTTTTCAGCTTTTTTGGATTCTGAATAGTCATAGAAACCTTCGCCTGATTTTACTCCTAATTTTCCGGCTCTAACCATATTTACTAAAAGCGGGCAAGGCGCATATTTAGGATTTTTAAAACCTTCGTACATTACGTTCAGGATCGCAAGGCATACATCAAGACCGATAAAATCTGCTAATTGTAATGGTCCCATCGGATGTGCCATTCCCAACTTCATTACTGTGTCGATTTCATAAACTCCGGCTACTCCGTTGTATAGCGTTTCGATAGATTCGTTAATCATTGGCATCAGGATTCTGTTAGCAACAAATCCAGGATAATCGTTTACCTCAACAGGAACTTTTCCTAGTTTTACAGATAAATCCATGATGATTTTAGTGACTTCGTCAGAGGTGTTGTAACCTCTGATGATTTCAACCAATTTCATAATTGGCACCGGATTCATAAAGTGCATACCAATTACTCTTTCCGGATGCGCCACTACAGCACCTATTTGAGTTATTGAAATAGAGGAAGTATTGGTTGCCAAAATAGTGTTATGAGAACAAGCATCATTCAGTTGCCTGAAGATATTCAGTTTTAATTCTACGTTTTCGGTTGCCGCTTCAACCACTAGATCAACACCAACTACACCATCTTTAATATCAGTATACGTGATGATATTACCAATGGTTTTTGATTTGTCGTCTTCAGTAATAGTTCCTTTTGCTACCATACGGTCAAGGTTTGCAGCAATTGTTGCCATTCCTTTGTCTAATGACTTTTCAGAAACGTCGATTAGTTTTACTGTAAATCCGCTTTGTGCAAAAGTGTGAGCGATTCCGTTACCCATGGTTCCGGCTCCGATTACGGCTATGTTTTTCATTTATTTAAGATTTGAAATTTAGTGGTTGAAATTATTTCTTGAAGCAATCGATGATTTGGTAAGCAACTCTCAAGGCTTCAGTACCATCTTCCAATGTTACGATTGGCGTAGTGTTGTTATTGATGGCATCTGCAAAAGTTTCCAGCTCATCCAAGATAGCATTATTGGTTTCTACTTCTGGATTGTCAAAGTATATTTGTTTTTTCACACCTTCAGCATTTTGTAGAATCATGTCAAAATCTCCGGGTACTTCTGGAGCATCTTTCATTTTTACGACTTCACATTTTTTCTCAAGGAAATCAACAGAAATATAGGCGTCCTTCTGAAAAAAACGTGACTTACGCATATTTTTTAAAGAAATTCGACTTGAAGTAAGGTTTGCCACGCATCCGTTTTCGAATTCGATACGGGCATTGGCAATATCCGGAGTATCGGAAATTACAGAAACGCCACTGGCATTTATATTTTTCACTTTTGATTTTACGACACTCAAAATAGCATCGATATCATGTATCATTAAATCTAAAACAACAGGAACATCAGTACCACGAGGATTGAATTCAGCCAAACGGTGTGTTTCAATAAACATCGGATTTTCAATCATCGCTTTCGTAGCTTTGAAAGCGGGATTAAATCGTTCTACATGACCAACCTGGCCTTTTATATTGAATTCTTTAGCCAGAGCTATGATCTCTTCAGCTTCTTCGACCGTATTTGATATGGGTTTTTCAAGGAAAACATGTTTGCCTGATTTGATGGCTACCTTGGCACATTTATAATGGGAAAGAGTAGGAGTTACAATATCGACAACATCTACAGCATGGATGAGTTTTGCGATAGTGTCAAACTTTTTATATCCAAATTCCTTGGCTACTTTTTCAGCATTTTCCTGATTTGGATCGTAAAAGCCTACTAATTCATATTTTTCAGATTGTTGTAATAAACGCAAATGAATTTTTCCTAGATGCCCTGCACCTAATACTCCAACTTTTAGCATATAAATGTATTTTCCACAAAAATAACATTAATTGTTTAAAGTTTAAGTGCTTGCAAACACAAAAATATTTGAAGTTTTTTTGTAAAAATTAAAGGCTCAATTTTTCTTTAAAATTGTTGGTTTGCCTTCTGGAGATTTCCACTTTTGTGTCTTTAGGAAGGTGTACCAGCAGGTTACCGCTAAACCACGGGTCAATTTTGCCGATATATTCCATGTTTATAATCTGATTCCTATTGGCGCGGAAAAAACAATCTTCGGGTAATTTTTCTTCAATCTGGTTTAAAGATTTATTGATTATGGCTTTTTCATCCTGGAAAAATATTTTGGTATAGTTTCCATCAACTTCAAACAGATAGATGTCAGAAATCTTTACCAGCCAGCATTTTTCGCCATCACGTAAGAAAATCTGATTGCTTAGGGTAAGTTTTTTGCTGTTTCTCTCTTCCTTTTCCTGAAGGTTTTGGCCAACTTTTTCAATGGCTTTTGCAAATCTCTTAGGATTAATAGGTTTTAAGAGATAATCCAAAGCATTGTATTCAAATGATTTGATAGCATATTCATCAAAGGCTGTAGTGAATATGGTAATAGGCACTTTGTCAAGCATCTCTAGCAATTGGAAACCGTCTTTTTCCGGCATGTTGATGTCCAGAAAAAGTAAATCAGGATTGGTAGAATTGATAAGCTGGAAGCCGGAATCTACATTTTCTGCTTCCCCTATAATTTCGATTTCAGGATGATTCTTGATGAGCTCTTTTAACTCATTTCTGGCCAAGCGTGAATCTTCAACTATTACAGCTTTTATCTTTTTCATGATTTAAATAGGATAGTTATTTCTGCAACGACTTGATTTTCTATTTCCTGTAGTTTAAAAGTAGCATTTTCTCCATAAATGAGTTGCAGTCTTTTTTCAATATTTTTGATACCCAGTTGGGTAGAATCTTTTTCAATACTTAGGGTTCCCGTATTAGATACTACAATAGTCAGGGTTTCATTATTATTTTGGATGTCCAGTGTAATTTCGCCACCATCTTTGAGTTTTGATATGCCATGTTTTACAGCATTTTCAACCAGCATTTGGATAATCATTGGTGGGATTTCTTGTTTTAAAAGACTGGTGTTTATTCTTGGCGTATACTTTAGTCGGTCTTCCAGCTGTATTCTCGAAATCTCGATAAAATTTTCGACCATTTCAATTTCTTCTTCTAGTGCAATCGTATTGATGTCGTTTTTGGTTAGCGAATACCGAAGCATTTCAGACAATCGCGTAATCATTTCTCTTGATTTTAAAGGATTTTCAAGAATCAGTCCTCGAATATTGTTCAAGCTATTGAACATGAAATGCGGATTGATTTGCCCTTTTAAAGAATTGAGTTGCGATTCCTTTAATGAAGATTCCAGTTCAAGCCTGTTGAATTTTACCTCATTGATGTATTCATAGATTTTTATTGCCAGTATAATAAAAAGCCAAACAAGAAACTCTATTACAAATCCTGGTACATTTGTTATTTTCATCAATAGCGTCAAATGTTGAGAATTACTGCTGCCAAAATAATACATAACAGGAATGTCAAGTAAAGGCCATAAAGTAAAGTGGTAAATAATTTGTGCCAATGAAAATACGAAAAACAGATTCCACCAGTCTTTTCTTTTTAGGTTTGAAAGATTAAACCTCGTTTCAAGGAATAACAGTATTATATACGACAAAA
The DNA here is from genome assembly GCA_964518395.1 of uncultured Flavobacterium sp. Taxonomy (GTDB): domain Bacteria; phylum Bacteroidota; class Bacteroidia; order Flavobacteriales; family Flavobacteriaceae; genus Flavobacterium. The sequence continues at coordinate 132,291 of CAZFGA010000004.1, read as the reverse complement.
CAAATCCTAATAAGGCACAGAGAAATCCTTCCCACAGTGTATAATAAAAGGCGTTAAGTTGTATGATTGTCAGACCTTCCGAAAATTTAGCATAAGAAATTTTACTAAAAGTTAAGGTGCTGAAAGTATAGGCCTGCCAGCCCAGAAAATTCAATAAGTGATATTTACCGCTCTTTAAAAGTTTCATTGTTATTATATTAGGCATTCCAATGCCGCACTTGCTATTTGTAAAAGTATTGAGATCATCTTTTCTTAGGTGTTTTATACCTTTGGCAGACTATATCTGCCAAAGGTAATGGATTAAATTAGTTTTTAGGTTGGAAATCCGGATGCCCTACCTGCCATAAGGCAAAACTCAATACATCGGCAATTTCTTCGTATGATTTTTGTTTGGAAACTCCACCAAAGTGTCCGGCTTCATAATCTACTTTTAACAAGGTAGGTTTATCGGAAGCATTGGCTTCTAACAATCGGGCTGCAAATTTAGCAGGCATCCACACAATAATTCTTGGGTCGTTAAATCCAGCGGTTGTTAACGTAGCCGGATATTTCACGCCATCTTTTATATGAAGGTAGGAATCCATTTCAATCAAGGCTTTTGCTTCAGATTCTATTTTCATAGTACCAAATTCAGCGATATTGGCAGGACCGTTTGGAGAGTTTTCTGATCGGACGGTATTCATCATTCCAACACCTGGAATTGCTGCGGCATAAAGGTCTGGTCTTTCTGTAATTGCTCTTCCAACAAAAATTCCTCCGGCACTTCGGCTATATATCGCTGTTTTTTTAGGATTTGTATAACCTTCGTTAATCATATACTCTGTACAGGCAATCACATCTTTCCATGTATTTTGTTTTGTTGTCTTTTGGCCTTCCTGATGCCATTTTTCACCCAATTCACCTCCACCTCTGACATGGGATACTGCCAGGATTCCGCCACGTTCTACCCATAAAAGTAATTGTGTGTTAAAAGAGGGTGTCATTGAGGCTCCGTAAGCACCATAACCATAGAATAATACCGGATTGTTCCTGTCTTTTTTAATTCCTTTTTTATAGATGAGAGATAAAGGAACATCAACGCCATCATAGGATTTGACCATTAGTTCTTCAACTTCAAAGTCTTTAAATTCAGGATATTCGATAATTGTTGAAAGCTGTTCTCTTGTAAAAGTATTCTTTTTTAGGTCGTATCTGTATCTTTCTCCTTTGGTAGTCCAGCCTGTTGTGCTTATCCATACATCAGAGAATTTAGGAGCTCTGGCAGTTACGGATATGGTAGCTGCTTTTTTAGGAGTCGCAATTTCCTTGTGTTTTTTTCCTTCGAAATCAGTAAAATAAAGCTTACTTTCCACACCGTTTTTTGTTCTGGTATAAAATATACCATCCTTTGTTATAATAGGCGAATTCAGATTTGAATTGCTATCTTCTGGAATGACCAAAGTAGCTGTAGCCACATTTGGATTAGCAATACTGGTTTTTATCACTTTAAATTTTGGTGCATTTAAAGTAGTGTACATATAAATATCTTTGTCACTTAAAATGAAATTTTTTACTTCATCTTTCCTGTCAGTTAACAATTTCCAGTTTATTTTTTTATCATAAATATTTTCGCCTGATGCGATATAGACTTTTTGATTTTGATCTACAGTATAAGGCATAAAAAATAATAAGTTGCTGTCAATATCATAACTAACAAAAGGAATTTCTTCGTTAGATATATTTAATTCAGAATACATTGCTTTTGTAAATAAAATTTTGTCTTGTGAGACGTCGTTTCCTACAACGTGAATTTTAGTTACAATATCCATTTGCGCATTCATGTCATGAACATCTTCTGTTGGCGATTGAATATAAATAAATGAATTGTTATCTTTCAGCCAGTTTGCTCCTCCAAAGCGTAGCCTGTCAATTTTTTCAGGTAGAATCTTATTATTAGTCAAGTCCATGAGAAACATTTCACTCATTTCACCGCCATTTTTTGAAATGTTAATCGCGATAAGCTTTCCGCTTTTGTTTGGTGAATAAGTGCTGATACTATAAACATCTTTCCCATTCTTTTGATAATTTTCAGGATCAAAAATTAGGCTTTCCTTTCCTTTCAGGCCATTTCTCTTGTATAACTTGGATATCTGATCATTTGGTGTGGTCTTAAGATAAATATATGTGCCATCATCCAAAATTGTTACAGCTCCGATGCCTTCTGTAACCCGATTGTTTATTGAGGTCAACTCGTCAATAATATGTTGCCTTCCGGGAATAGAGCCCAATATTGAATTAGTATAATCTGCCTGGCTTTTCATCCAGTTAAGTGTCTGCTCATTTTTTAAATCCTCAAGATTTTGATATTTGTCTTCGATTTTGATTCCAAAATACTCATCTGTCACAGGAATAGAAGGAGCTTTAGAAGGTTTCGTCTGTCCAAAAGAATTGGCGGAGAAAGTAATGCCGATTGCTAGCATCGTGATTTTTGTTAATGTAGTCATTTCCATAATTGATGTTTTTTTTGGTTATGGTTATACGAACGTTTTTTGATTGATGAGTCAAAAGTAGGGGGACATTCAGATAAAAAATCCAAAAAAATGACGAGCGGTCAATAAAGCATTTGAATGGTAGACAATAGATAAAACATTAACCAAAACGTTTTAAAATCGAGTTTTCTTTTCTTATTTTTACCCCTCAAATAAACCTCCAAATTTTGAAAGATACAGCCAAACATCAAGGACTTCGAAATCAATTAGTAACTGTCTTACAACAAAAAGGCATAACAGATAAAAATGTTTTGGAAGCGATTAAGAAAATTCCAAGACATCTCTTCTTGAATTCAAGTTTTGAAGACTATGCGTATCAGGACAAGGCCTTTCCGATAGGTGCTGGACAAACCATTTCTCAGCCGTATACGGTTGCTTTTCAGAGTCAGTTGCTGGAAGTTGAGAAAGACCACAAAATTTTAGAAATCGGAACGGGTTCAGGTTACCAGACGGCTGTTTTGTGTACAATGGGAGCAAAAGTGTATAGTGTTGAAAGACAGAATGAGCTGTTTAAGACAACTTCTTTATTATTGCCAAAACTAGGAATCCGACCAAAACATTTGTCATTTGGAGATGGTTATAAAGGTTTGCCAAATTATGCTCCGTTTGACAGCATTATTGTCACGGCCGGAGCACCAATTATTCCAAAACCGCTAATGGCTCAACTAAAAGTAGGAGGAAGGCTCGTTATTCCTTTAGGAGAAGAGCATCAGATTATGACAATGCTGATACGTAAAAATGAAACCCAATTTGAAAAGCATGAATTCGGAGAATTTCGTTTCGTACCTTTACTGGAAAATAAAAACTAAAAAGCCCATTTATGGGCTTTTTTATTGACTTATAATATCCAAATACCTTTCAAGGCTCTCTTTTTCTATTTGGGCTATAAAAAGAAGAAAGTCTTCCTTGTCAGAAGTGATCTGCGCTTTTTCAAGGGTTTGATAATATTGCATTCTGTTTTCATAATCTCCTTTGATATTAGCGATAATATAGCCATGTGATAGGAGAACAAGATTCATTACCAAACGTGAGGTTCTGCCATTTCCATCTATAAAAGGATGTATAGTTACCAATCTCTCGTGCATTTCTCCAGCTAAGAGGACAGGATGCAGAGAATTTTTATTAGCCTCATACCAAATAAAATAGTCTTCCATCTGTTTGGATACCATAAAAGGTTGTGGAGGCATATAAGTGCTGCCTTTTATCATGACCTGTACTTTTCTATAACGTCCTGCATCTTCCGGATGTATTCCCCTCAAAATCAAATTGTGTATACTGAGGACTTCTCTTTCATTTAAAAGAGAATTTTTTTCCATCAAATGTTTAATGTAGCCTATAGCTTCTTGGTGATTAATGGCCTCAAGATGTTCACGCATGCTTTTTCCGGAAACAGTAAGGCCTTCATTAATCACAAGATCGGTTTCTCTTAATGTGAGTGTATTTCCTTCTATTCTGTTGCTCTCAAAAGTATATTCAAGTTCGAGTGCCTGTGTAATTCTATAGCTGTCAAACTCACGAAATGTATCTAACTTTGTTTTAAGAGCATCGATTTCAGCAAGGATTTTTTGAAGCGAACTAGAAACTTTTTTAGCAGATTTAACCTGATAACGAATTTCTTCTTCTGCAACTTTCATCGCCTTTAGGGCGAATTCTTCATCCCCAATTTCATATAGAATTTTTTCCTTAAGCCAGGCCACCATCAATGTTTCCAAATCAATTTCCAGAACAGCTGCTAATTTAATCAGTTGGTCTCGTGTTGGTTTTCGGGTACCTGTTTCAAATTTGCTAACGAGTGCCTGATCAATGCCTGTTTGTTGCGACACTTCTCGCACTTTCATGTTTTTTAGTTCTCTAGCATTTTTAAGAAGTGTTTTCATTTTATGAATTATTTTGTCAAGACAAATTTAGTCATTTTTTTATTAAAAAAAAATCGTTTCCTAGCGAAACGACTTTTTTATTCTGTCCAAATCTCTTTTAGTATCTTGTTCTTTCAGAGATTCTCTTTTGTCATAGGTCTTTTTTCCTCGTGCTAATGCGATATCTAGTTTTGCCAATCCTTTTTCATTGGTGAACAGTCGTAAGGGAACAATGGTCAATCCTTTTGTCTGTACACTTCTCGAAAGCGTTTTAAGTTCTCGCTTATTTAGGAGAAGTTTTCTTTCGCTTCTAGCTTTATGATTGAATTGGTTACCAAATGCATATTCTTCTATATACATATTGATGGCAAAGAGTTCATTATTGTTGAATTCGCAAAAACTTTCAGCGATGTTGGCTTTTCCCAATCGGATAGATTTGATTTCTGTCCCGGTCAATACTATTCCAGCCGTGTACTTCTCGATTATTTCATAATCGAAACGAGCTCTTTTGTTTAATATATTAATTGTTTTCAACATAGGAGTGCAAATGTAGGAACATTTAAGTAAATCCCAATTAGGGTTAAGAAATTGTTAGATAATATTTTTCAGACTATGATTTTTGTCAGCCTTTACGTTTTATTTCCCGATTACTTTTGGATTATAATTTAAAACTGATAATAATGAAAAAAATAGTTTTAGCTGTAATGGCACTAACAGTGTTTGGAACCAATTTAGCAAACGCTCAAGAAGAAAATAAGGTAGATTTTAAAAAGTGGCAGGTCCGTGTGAGAGGTGTTGGCGTTATTCCTGATGAAAGTGCCAAAATCGGAATAATTGGCGGTGATGTAAAGATTTCCAATACGTTTATTCCCGAACTTGATTTCACATATTTCTTTACGAAAAACATTTCGGCTGAGCTGATTTTAGGAACATCGAAACACGATGTAAGCACGGTAGGTTCTGATATTTCAGCTGTAGGAGGACCAACTTCTGCCGATGTAAATTTAGGGAGTGTAAATCTCTTGCCGCCAACACTAACAGTACAGTATCATTTCCTTCCGGACCACATTTTTAATCCATATGTAGGTGCCGGCGTGAATTATACAATTTTTTATAATGAAAAATCGGGTAATACTGTAAAAGGAATAGAATATGATAATGCTTTCGGTTATGCCTTTCAGGTAGGTTTTGACTTAATGCTAGATGATAAGTTTTTTATCAATGTTGATATAAAGAAAATATTTTTGAAAACAGACGTTACGGTCGATGCGTCAAATTTGGCTACAGGGTTAAGCATTCCTGCAGATGTTGAAATCAATCCATTATTGCTTGGTTTTGGTATAGGAATGAAATTTTAGTAACCTCTTTTTTAGTTTTTTAGATGAGGAAGACTGTTCTTTGGAGCAGTCTTTTTTTATTGATGGATGAGTTCGTCGGAAATTTTATCATCAGTAACAGTTATACGATATAAATTACCAAATTCCGATTCAGGTATATCCTCATATTTTGCTGTACCGAGAAGTTTGTTGATATAGTTGGGAATTGTATTGCTATGGCCAACAATCAGTACTGTTTTTCCTTGGTTTTCTGCAATTATCTTCTTTAAATCCATAGCTTCGGGTTTATAAAAGAGAATGTCTTTTTGCTTGGTCACAGAAATAGTGGAACAGGTTTGCTGTGTTCTTTTATACATTGTCGTATAAAATAGGTCAATTGGTGTTTTTTCAAAATAAGCAGCCCAGTTTTTGGCTCTTTTTATTCCTGCTTCTGAAAGTTCCGGATTGCTTGAAAGATCGGCTTTTTCTGCGTGGCGAATCAGATAAAGTGTAGTTGTGACTGTATTTTGGGCTGAAACGGTTTGCATAATCAGTACGAATAGAATAAGACAAAAATTTTTCATTGCGTTTTACTTTCTATAAAATTAAACTAATTTTTGAAATCCGTATTTTTGCCTGATGGAAAACAAACAACCCAATAATCCGCTTCACGGAATCACGTTACAAAAAATGCTGGAACAGCTGGTCGATTTTTATGGATTCGATACTTTAGGCGAATTGATAAAAATCAAATGCTTTACTGTTGACCCGAGTATCAAATCAAGCCTTGCTTTTTTAAGAAAGACCGATTGGGCCAGGACTAAGGTCGAACAACTCTATATAAAAACGCTTCCTAAATTTCCAAAATAATTAAATGACGGGTCGGATTTCCGACCCGTTTATTTTTTAAGATTCGGCAATACCCTTCCATTTTTTTAGATACATCGAAAAGAGGAGTAGTGATAAAAAGATGAATACTATGTTTAAGGCAAACATATGTAAATAGTGCTCTTCAAGCCAATCTATTTGTGGAAATTGCTTTCTCTCTGCTCCATAGGCATGAGATTCATAGTAGCCTGAAGTGCGTTTAAGGATATCTAACAGTATGGAATATGCTATAGGAATGAACGCTGGCAAAAGCCATAAAATCTGATTGATTGTAATTCCGGTAATTCCTTTACTTTCTTTTGCTTTGAGAATAAGAGCAAAATAGAACACCAATCCTAAAAATAATAGTATATAAATGATTGGGAAAGCCAGGCTATGGCTTATTATGACAGAAATAATTCCACTAATTACTGCAAATAATCCCAAAGAAACAAATGCAATCAGCCAGTTTCTGCCGGATGTGATTTTAAATGAAAAAACACTAAGAGATATACCTATTGAAAGATAAAAAAGACTCAATATAAATTCCAGATTGACGACAGGATTTTCATAGGCTCTGGAAATTTTACCATATGATTTTGTCAATGCATTAAACGGGACATAATATTTTGAATAAACATATTCCTGTCCGCCAACAACTTTGATAGTCTTTGATAGTGTGTCAAGAACTGCATCGGCAGGTTCGATTGCAGGGTCTGTGTAATCAACGTTTACCCCTTCATAATAATAGTAATTTTGGTTACTTTCCTTGCTTGTCTTTCCTACATTAATGTATTTTGTGAATTCAGGATAATCATAAATCAGATCAAACCATTTTTCGGGTGTAATGTTTGAAGACAGTTTATGTTCTTTTGATATTTTGAAAAACTCTCTAAACAGTGACTGAACAGAATCTTTTTTATTTTCAATAAGCCATCGTTTAGCCTTGAGTTCTAATAAAGAATCTTTTTTATCATTGAAATAAGTAAAGCCTTGTACTTTTTTATTGATCAATGATTTGAGGGAGTAATTTCGGGAATCATATTTAAAAGAATCTCTTTCTATCTGAACATACTTCCCATCTCTATATTCGGTAATAAAATTACTTTCCCTATAAGGACCTTCCACAAATAACGAAGAAAGACTGATGATTTCAAGTCGTTTGCTAAGTTCCTCTTCCGAAAAATAATTTCTCGCTTTGAGATCCTGTGCATAGAAAAAGGAAGCTGAAAAGGTGGAGTTCAAAATGCAGAATAACAAAATCAACAGCCATTCTTTGTATAATGAAAATTTTCCTTTGGGATAAAAAGACTTAAAAGCGTTATTTCGGGAATAATAAACAAGCCAAACAATAAATAGAAGTATACTTATCAATACGCTGACAAACACGATAATCGTATCGTCAAATCCATAATCATAAAAGTCATTTGAATCTGTAAAATCAATTTCTCCTTTTGAATATCCCAAAAGAAAAAAAATAAGATGAAAAACTAGCGCTAGTGCCGAAAACAGGACAATTTTAGTATTCCAAAGCAACGGATGTGCAAGCAGAAGTTTTTTTTGAATATTATTGAGCATAACGATAAGTTTTTAGGAAACGAAGAATCTTCGGGTAGATTTTGAAATATTTCTGAAATATTGAAGCGGAATTTGCTTTTCTGTAATGATTCTCAAGAAATCGTAAGTGTCCATAATATCAGAAAACGTTGCAATATAAGTGCCGCCGTTAAATTTAAGAGAGATTAAGTTACCTGATAAAGCCTCGTTAAGCTGGTTTTGCGACCATTCGCTTTCAAATTCAATAATCAAAAACTCTTTTTCTGTTTTTTCCGTTTCTTGTGCAGAAACTTTTGAGTGGAGATTTTTCTGTTCCCCATTTTTTAGAAAAATTACCTGATCTGAAGTTTTTTCGACTTCATACAATTGTTGTGAGCTCAATACAATTCCAATCGGGCGGAAAGGCGATTTTGCAATAGCCCTAAAATCTTCCAGTACGGTTTGCTGGGCAAGTATATCCAGATTGGCAAGAGGCTCGTCAATCAGCAATATTTTTGGCTTTCTTAAAAGCATTCTTGCCAGCTCAAAACGCATCTTGTATCCGGAAGACAGGTTTTTCCAACTATGATTTCTAAATTTTCTTAGGTTTAGCCTGGCAATAATCAATTCTACAATTAATTTGTTTTCTTCCGGTTTGTAACCATAACTGGAAGCTGTAAACTGAAGATTTTCGAACATAGACCCATGCCAGGTTGCCGTTCTTTGCGGAATATAAACCAACTGAGTCCTTAAATCATAGGCATCGTTAAAATCAAAATTATACCCCAGTTTTCCTGAAGTTGCAAATAATTCTCCACAAAGAAGTCGGAGAAGGGTCGTTTTTCCGTTGCCGTTTTCGCCTACAAGACCTAGGATTTCTCCCTGGCTAAGTTCCAAATGTATAGGTCCAAGCGAAAAACTCGCATTTCCGTATGTTTTTTTGAGGTTTTCAGCAGTGACAAGAATTTGTTTTTCAGGAACAGGTTTATTTTTTAGCTGTTGGTAAAGTTCCTCAAGCAGCAATGCGAAACGTTGCTTTTTTAGATCGATGTTATTTTCATTCTGGTCGAGCCAGTCCAATAACTCGTTGGTCTTTTGGTAAAAAGAAATGTCTTCCGTGTCGAGCGTCAGATCGATTATTCTTTTAGTAAGCAGCGAATAATCTTCAAAATTCAAGAAGTTTTTGATTTCCTGAAACTGTTTCTCAAATTCTGTCATGATATAAATCTATATATCAAATATAACAGAAAAATCTTCCAAATAGTATTTCTTATTTGATTTTGTATGCAATCATCAAACCGCCTCGATATGGAATCCATTCGCCGCTTTTGTTATAATCGTGAATCCATGTGTCATAACGTTCTCCGGTTGATAATAAATATCCTTTGTAAAATGCTTCCTGGTGTCCGCCACCAACAAAAAGATCCAATGCCCATTTATCACTCAACTTCCATTGATAACCAAGAGTTATACCTAGCATGTAGTTATAGCCTTTTTGGTAGTAATCTGTATTTTTATAACCGTATTTTTGAAGTTCAAATGTGCCGCCGCTGATATTAGCTCCAACATAAAACCCATTGTTTTTTTCCTTGAAATGGTAGCGTACTTCTGGTGTTAAGATTACCGCTTTGAATGGAGCACCATTTACAGATTCCCAAAATGAACCTGTTGCATCAAACTGAAATGTCATTTTTTTTCCGATACTGGTTTCGATTCCTACATTAGTGATGAGTGCCAAAGCTGAAGCTCCGTTAAATTTCACATAGGTCTGGCTGTAGGAAAAGAAACTGCTCACAAGGAACAGCAGTGACAAATATTTTTTCATTCTTATGAAATCATTTTTTGCAAATGTAGCGAGATAATGTTTCGAATGTTCGCCAGAATTGCTTTTTTTAGGTTAAGTAATTAATAGGTCTTTATATCAAAAGATGTTTGGAATGTTTTTCCGGGTGAGAGAATGACAATGCCTTCTTTTTCGAATAGATTACCATTGCTTTGTAGCGTATCAGAATAACCATGCCAAGGTTCAATGCAGATAAAAGGAGCGTTGCTTTTTGTCCAGATTCCAAGATTTGGAAAATCATGTACCATAACTTCGATTATAGGTTTGCTGTTTTCAAGGATTTGGATTTTTTTCGATTTCAGTTTTTTAATTATCAGGGCATCATTTTCAAATAGAGAATAATTCAGCGGTAATTTCCCATCAGATAATTTTAGTATAGTAGTGCGGTCAGAAAGCAAATTGTCTTCTAAAGAATAACTGGTAAGAAATTCATCATTTTCAAAAAACAACGAATAGTTCTCAAAGTTGTTGGTAAGAGCAAACGCTGGATGACCACCAATTGAGAAAGGCATTTCTGATGAGCCATTATTGGTTACTTCGTATTGTAGGATAAGATTATCTTCTCCAAGCTTGTAGATTATTTTTAATTCGAAATCAAATGGGTATTGTTTTGCTGTTTCTTTGGAAGATGAAAAAGAGAATATGGCCTTATCCTGAGAAGTTTCATCAACATGAAAATCATTATCTCTGGCAAATCCGTGCCTTGACAATTCATACTGTTTATTTGCATAACTATATTTCCCATTTTTTAACGTCCCGACAATTGGAAATAAAATAGGAGAGTGCTTGTCCCAAAATTTAGGATCTCCTTGCCAAATATATTCTTTGGTGTTTTTCTTTAAAGAAACCAATTCGGCTCCCTTTGTATTGATAATAGCTGTTAACTCTTTATTTTGAAGAACAATATTCATGCAGATTTGATTTTGATGATGCTTGGCAAAAATAAGGACAAAAAAAACACCAGCGTGCAGGCTGGTGTTTTACAATTTTTTTTTGGACAGAATTATTGAATTACAACACTATGTGTAATAAATTCTGTTGCGCTTTTTTTGAACTTAAACACATAAGTACCATTTTGGCTAACAGTAAACTTAAACGGTTGAGTTTTGGTTGATGGTGTTGTTCCGCAGTTTGTTCCAGTGTATTTTACTTCCACCTCAACAGTTTTGGTGTTTCCGTTTGTAGACTGTACAAATCGGTTAAACACACCACAATTATTATCAACAACATGGGTTACAGTCAAAGTGATTTCCTGATTCTTAGCCCCTGTAGTAGGGCCAGTCACTGCCGTTGTAAATTCTTTTTGTGTAGTTTGTGAGTTTTTAGAATCGTCATCGTTACTGCAAGAAGTAAGAGCCGTTGAAACGAACAAAACTAACGCCATTGTTTTTAATGCAAACTTTTTCATAGTTAAAACTTTTTAAATTGTTTTTTCTTAAAGATGGATTAAAATGAAAAGGTTGCTTTTTGGCCGTAGATTTTAACATCTTTTTTTTGTATTATTTTTCTTCCCTATTAAAAATCAAGGTTTTAGAGGAACGAAAAAATATCAATTTAGAATTATTTGTGCAAAGGCGATATTTAAAGATTTCGGTTCAATAAGAGAAGTATTTCAGATCATTTTTTTACAGGCAAATGACTGTTTCAGAATTGTTAAAAATGGTAATTATATAAACTTAATTTTTATAGTATAAAACTTAAGGTTTTTTCTACTTTTTTAACATTATTTTAATGGTTTTTTGCATAAAATTTAATACTTCATAATGGTATTTGTAAATTTAAAAAGCCAAATTTGTAAACATACCAACCTAAAATAATTACTAATCTAACCAAATCTTAGTATTATGAAAAATCTAATTACATTATTAAGCATCAAAGAATTTATCATTGAAAACGAGTTAACGGATAGTGTAATGCTTGTATTGCATCCTAAAAATTTTGATGAACTGGCAATGGAATACATCGTCAGCAATAATATGCAAATTGAAAGACCTTTTGAGGTTTTGGGTATATGTGTCATAGAGGACACTGACGGTGAAGTAGCCTATAACGAGATCGATATTCTGGAAATTGCTTATGACCACCATGAGGAGTTTGAATACGAATACTTGAGGGCTGCTGTTTGATAAATTGCCACCAATCTAAACTTAACTTAATATGAACCGTTTAACCTTTGCCATTTCTACAGTTGGCTTGTTAATTTCGGGTTATGCACTTCCTGGAAGATTTGCTGATACTTCTTCAGAAATGGCCAGCTTATTGCTTAAGGGAGGCTTCATATTGCTTTTTATTTGCTCTTTTATTGTAAATGGATATTGCATTATAAACTTTTTCAGAAAAAAACGAAGTTTCGGAAGAAGGAAGCATTATGGAATCCGTACCGTAAGGCAATATTATCCGCAGAGAAGTACACGTTAATAGCGAAAATTCTTCTCAGCAAAAAAGCCTAACCAACTAAGTTGGTTAGGCTTTTTTTATTGAAATAACTTAATTTATTCATTTGTCAGTTCTGTCTGGTTTCTGAAGACCAGCTTTCCGTCAAAACTATCCAAAAGGATGATGCTGTCTGTTGTGACTTTTCCGGATAGTATTTCTTTTGAAAGTTCATTCAAAACTTCTTTCTGGACAACTCTTTTTACAGGTCGGGCACCAAATTGCGGATCATAACCTTTTTTGGAAAGGTAATCGATTGCTTCCGGAGTAGCGTCGAGAGTAATGTTCTGCAATGCCAGCATCTTGGTGATAGATTTCAGTTGAAGTCCCACAATCTCTCTAATGTTGTTTTCGTTCAGTGGTGTAAACATCACTATATCATCTATCCTGTTGATAAATTCAGGACGTACGGTTTGCTTCAATAAGGAGAGTACTTCTACTTTGGCAGCTTCAATAGCACTTTCTACATTCCCTTTCAGGTTTTCGAATTTCTCTTGTATGATTGAGCTTCCCATATTGGAAGTCATAATGATAATTGTATTCTTGAAATCGGCTAAACGGCCTTTATTATCTGTCAGACGTCCTTCATCCAATACTTGCAATAAGATATTGAAGGTATCCGGATGCGCTTTTTCAATTTCATCAAGTAAAACAACGGAATAGGGTTTTCTTCTAACAGCTTCTGTCAATTGTCCACCTTCATCATAACCTACATATCCCGGAGGCGCACCAACCAAACGGCTAACACTGTGTCTTTCCTGATATTCGCTCATGTCGATTCTTGTCATGGCATTTTCATCATCAAATAAGTAAGATGCCAATGCTTTTGCCAATTCCGTTTTTCCTACACCGGTTGTTCCCAGAAATAAGAACGAACCGATAGGCTTTTTAACGTCTTGTAATCCGGCACGGCTTCTTCTTACGGCATCGCTCACTGCTTCAATAGCTTCTTCCTGGCCTACAACTCTCTTATGCAGTTCTTCTTCAAGATGAAGTAGTTTTTCTCTTTCTCCCTGTAACATCTTCATTACAGGAATACCTGTCCATTTGGCCACAACCTCAGCAATGTCTTCACGGGTCACTTCTTCTTTGATTAGAGAATGTCCTTCGTTTTCCTGTAACTGTTTTTGGAATACATCCAATCGTTCTTGGGCTTCTTTGATTTTTCCATAACGTAATTCGGCTACTTTTCCATAATCACCTTCACGTTCGGCTCTTTCTGCTTCTAATTTGAAATTCTCGATTTCCGTTTTGGTAGCCTGAACATTGTCTACAATGTCTTTTTCGCTTTTCCATTTGGCAAAAATCTCGTTGCGTTCTTCTTTCAGATTTGCCAATTCCAAGCCCAGACTTTTCAGCTTATTTTCGTCATTTTCACGTTTGATGGCTTCCATTTCGATTTCAAGCTGCATGATTTTCCTGTCCAGTACATCCAGTTCTTCAGGCTTTGAATTAATTTCCATTCGAAGTTTTGAGGCTGCTTCGTCCATTAGGTCAATAGCCTTGTCCGGAAGGAAACGATTTGTAATATAGCGTTGTGAGAGTTCTACCGCTGCAATAATAGCTTCGTCTTTGATGCGAACCTGATGGTGTGTTTCATACTTCTCTTTGATACCTCGCAATATAGAAATAGCACTTTCCGTATCCGGCTCATCCACCATAACTTTTTGGAAACGCCTTTCCAGAGCCTTATCTTTTTCAAAATATTTTTGGTATTCGTCTAAAGTTGTCGCACCAATAGCTCTTAGTTCACCACGAGCCAAGGCCGGTTTCAAGATGTTAGCCGCATCCATAGCACCTTCACCACCTCCGGCACCTACCAGAGTATGGATTTCATCAATAAAAAGGACAATATCGCCGTCAGCAGAGGTTACTTCTTTTACAACTGATTTCAGCCTTTCCTCAAATTCTCCTTTGTATTTGGCACCGGCAATCAAGGCTCCCATATCTAAAGAGAAGACAATCTTGTCTTTTAGGTTTTCAGGCACGTCACCATCAACAATTCTGTGGGCAAGACCTTCTGCAATGGCTGTTTTACCAACACCAGGTTCTCCTACAAGCATTGGATTGTTTTTGGTTCTTCTCGTTAAAATCTGCAAAACCCTGCGAATTTCTTCATCTCTACCAATAACGGGATCGAGTTTTCCGCTGCTTGCCAGTTCATTTAGGTTTTTAGCGTATTTGTTTAAAGAATTATAAGTTTCTTCGGCTGAAGCTGAAGTAACTCTATCTCCTTTACGGAGTTCATCAATTGCAGCTTTTAGTCCTTTTTCAGTAACTCCCTGATCTTTTAATATTTGGGCAATTTTACTTTTTGAATTGAAAATAGCCAATAGAAGATGTTCGATAGATACAAATTCATCATTCATCTTTTTGGCAATAGTTGCCGCATTGTTCAATGTGTTTGATGCTTCTCTGGAGAGCATAATATCGCCTCCCGAAACTTTTGGGAAGGATTGTAATGTACTATCCAAAATCTGCTGTAAAAGCCCCAGGTTTACATTGAGTTTTTTAAGCAGGAACGGAGTAACGTTCTCATCCACCTCAAAGATTGCTTTTACGATATGTTCGTTTTCAATCTGTTGGTGTCCAAAGCTTTGAGCAATTTGCTGTGCCCTTTGGATGGCTTCTTGAGATTTTATGGTAAAATTATTAAAGTTCATAGATTAAATTTTTAAATTTGATAAAGTCATCTCAATTTATATTCCAATAGGGTAAATCTGACAAAATGGCTTAAAAAAGAGTATTTTTTATTAATTTAACAAGACAAAAAGTCTTAAAACCTGACGATATGAGTTTTTTTGATAAATTTTTTGGCAATGCAGATAAATCGGATAATAAAGATACGAATCAAAATGGCTTCAATTGGAATGATTTAACAGAATTAAAACAATTGGATTCCATCATAGAAGAGTCGGAAGAAAAACCGGTGGTTATCTTTAAGCACAGCACACGCTGCAGCATAAGCAGGATGGCACTGAAGAATTTTGAAAGAGAATATAAAGCAGACAATAACGATGCATCGCTTTACTTTTTAGACCTTTTGAATTACCGTGATATTTCAAATGAAATTGCACAGCGGTTCCATGTGATTCATCAATCTCCTCAATTATTACTGATTAAGAATGGGAAATCGGTTTATGATGTTTCGCATAGCGCAATTGATGCGGAAAGTTTGTTAGATAAGTTTTGAGCTCCTAAGACGCTAAGTTTTGTGTTTTGGATATAGAAAATAATAGGTTCTAAGGTGCTGAGGTCCTAAGTTTTGTTTTGTATGAGCGACAATTCTCTAATTTTATAATGAAAAAATTATATCATGACTGATATCTCAGCAGCTCAGCAACTCAGCATCTTAGGAGCTTAAAACCTTAGCACCTCAACACACACCTTCCCTAAAAGCTTTCCTTCTCCATCTTTAAAACAATCTCCTCCAGACATAAATTATTGATACTGCCTTCGTGCGTATGAACTGTTTTTTGAGAAGGTTCGTATTTGCCATTTTCAATTTGTGCAGCAATGATTTTATAGGCATCTCTGAACGGAATTCCTTGCTGGACCAATTCATTCAAATTATCAACTGTAAATAGATAATCATATTTTTTATCATCAAGGATGGTAGGATTGACCTGAATGTCTTTTAAAGAAAAACAGGCAATTTCCAGGCATGATTTTAAGTTTTGGATAGCAGGAAAAAGTCCTTCTTTTAATAATTGGAAATCCCTGTGGTAACCGCTAGGCAGATTGTTGGTCAGCAAAGTGATTTCATACGGCAAGGCCTGAATCTTATTACATTTGGCTCTGATTAATTCAAAAACATCCGGATTTTTCTTGTGTGGCATAATACTGGAACCTGTAGTGAGGTGGCTCGGAAGGCTTACAAAGTTGAAATTCTGGCTCATATACAGGCAAACGTCCATAGCGAGCTTGGATAAGGTTGCGGCCAGTCCGGAAAAGGCAAATGAGACTGTTTTCTCCGCTTTTCCACGACTCATTTGGGCAGCTACTGAATTGTATTTCAATATAGAAAACCCTAATTCCTGAGTGGTAAATGTCCTGTCGATTGGAAAAGAACTTCCATATCCGGCAGCAGAACCCAGCGGATTTTGATCCACAACTTTTTGTGCCGCATTGAGCATAACCATATCGTCAATAAGCAATTCAGCATAGGCAGAAAACCACATTCCAAAAGAAGACGGCATAGCGATCTGCAGATGCGTATAACCTGGAAGAATGATATCTTCGTGTCTTTTGCTTAGTACAATCAGCAAATCGAAAAGTTCTTTTACCAGCTTTTTTACAGAAGTGATTTCCTCTTTTAGATAAAGATGGATATCTACAAGAACCTGATCGTTTCTGGAACGGGCCGTATGGATTTTTTTTCCGGCTTCGCCCAATTTTTCAGTCAGGAGATATTCTATTTTAGAATGCACGTCTTCAAAAGTATCATCAATTGTAAAGTTGCCTTTTCTTATCTGTACCAGAATATCTTGTAAAGCCAGTACCAAATCGGTTGTTTCCTTTTCGGTAAGGATGTTTATTTTACCCAACATTTTGGCATGTGAGATGGATCCCAAGACATCATATTTTGCCAGAACCAAATCCAGTTCCCTGTCGTTTCCAACCGTAAAAAGATCTATTTTCTGGTCGGTAGGTATTCCTTTTTCCCAAAGTTTCATAGTGTTGTGTTGTTTAGGTTATTGTGTTGTTTAGGTCAAAAAAACCGGATAAAATTTTGGTATATAAGTGAATACCGTCCCTTATTTCTTCCAGATAAATAAATTCATTGGCGGTATGCGAACGCAATGAGTCGCCAGGTCCCAGTTTCATAGATTGACAATTCAAAACGGATTGGTCAGACAGCGTAGGCGAGCCGTATGTTTTTCTTCCCAAAGAAATTCCTGCCTCTACCAAAGCATGATTTTTATCGATTGAAGATGCATTCAAATGCATCGACCTCGGACTTATTTTTCCTTTGATATGTTGCTGTACGACTTTCAGGATTTCTTCATTGGTATAGCAATCGTTTACGCGAATATCTACAACCAAATTGCATTCAGATGGTACTACATTGTGCTGTTTTCCGGCATTTATTTGTGTAACGGTCATTTTTACGGGGCCTAATACTTCAGATATTTTTTCAAATTCATAGGTTCGGAACCATTCGATAGCAGCAATTGCATTATAAATAGGGTTGTCTGCATTTTGGTGTGCGGCGTGGCTTGCCGTTCCAGGAATAACTATATCAAGAACAAGAAGCCCTTTTTCTGCAATTGCCAATTGCATTTGCGTTGGCTCGCCTACAATCGCGCATTCAATTTCAGGAAGCTGCTTCAATAAGCCATTCAGCCCGTTTGGGCCGCTGCTTTCTTCTTCGGCAGTTCCGGCGAATAAAATGTTATAAGGAAGATTTTCATGAGCATAAAAATAAGTGAACGCAGCCAGTAAAGACACCAGACAACCACCGGCATCATTGCTTCCAAGACCAAATAATTTTCCATCTTCTTCAATTGCCTCAAATGGATTTAAAGTATAGCCCTCGTTTGGTTTTACCGTATCATGATGAGAATTTAGAAGCAGGGTTGGTTTTGATGCGTCATAATAAAGATTTACAGCCCAGACATTGTTGTTTTCTCTCTGAAACGGAATGGAATTGCCTTGAAACCAGTTTTCAAGCAAAAGTGCTGTTTGGGCTTCTTCCGAAGAAAAAGACGGGGTCTCTATGAGCTGTTTTAATAAACTAATGGCTTCTTTGGTCAGTATTTCGATGCTCTTATGCGTCATGATTTTTCTCTTTATAATTTTATTTGGGTAGCTGTTGTCTTGTTTTTCAGTACTTTTTGATTTCCAATCACAATAGTATGCACGCCATTGTTTAACGACTTGAAGCAGTTTTCGAGTTTGGGCAACATTCCCGAATGGATTGTCTGGTCATTTTTCAGGATTTGATATTTTTCATAATCAAGAACTTCAATAACCGAGTCTTCATTTTCCGAATCAAGCAAAACACCTTTTTTCTCAAAACAATAGAGTAGATCCACATTATACTCTTCGGATAAGGAAATTGCAATTTCTGCTGCAATTGTGTCGGCATTTGTGTTTAATAACTGACCTTTTCCGTCATGCGTGATGGCAGAAAAAACAGGAATACAGCTTTGTAATAACAATACTGAAATCAGCTTGTTGTTTACCTGAATTACATCGCCTACAAATCCAAAATCGATTTCAGTATTTTTTCTTTTTTCTGACTGGATGAGGTTGCCATCCGCACCAGAAAACCCGATACTGTTCGTGCCTAATTGTTGCAGTTTGGCTACTATTTGCTTGTTTAATAAGCCTGAGAAAGTCATAACGGCAACATCGAGCATGGCTTTGTCTGTAATTCTTCTTCCGTTTGAAAAGGAAGGTTTTAATCCTAGCTTCTCGGCTATTTCGCTGGCTTTTTTGCCTCCGCCGTGTACCAGGATTTTATGTCCTTCGAGTTCAGAAAAATCGATAAGGAATTCAGACAAAAGCTGTTCATTGTCAATAATATTACCGCCAATTTTTACAATACTAAGGCTTGGTTTATTTTCCATCTTCCAGAATTTTTGTCAATACTGCCTGTGCGGCAAAAGTCCTGTTATTGGCCTGCGGAATGACAATAGAAGCATCGCCGTCTAAAACTTCATCGGATACAATCATATTTCTTCTAACCGGAAGACAATGTAAGAACTTGGCGTTGTTTGTCAGTTCCATTTTTTCTTGCGTGACTGTCCAATCCATGTCTTTCGAAAGGATTTTTCCATAATCGGTATAGGAACTCCAATTTTTAGCGTAGATAAAATCGGCATTTTTAAAAGCCTCATCCTGATTGTTTGTGATTATTGCTCCTTGTGTGATTTCAGGATTCAGTTCGTAACCTTCGGGATGTGCAATTATAAGCTCATAACCGGAAAGTTTCATAATCTTGACAAATGAATTCGGCACGGCATGAGGCAAAGCTTTAGGATGCGGAGCCCATGTCAGGATAACTTTCGGCTTTCTTTTAGTCTTGTATTCCTGTATGGTCAACGCATCTGCAACGGCCTGAAGTGGATGTTCGGTAGCGCCTTCCAGACTGATAACCGGAACCGAAGCATATTTTGTGAAAGCATTGATGACTTGCTCTTCTTCGTCTTTTTCTTTATCGGTTAGGGTAGGGAAGCTTCTTACGCCCACAATATCACAGTATTGGGAAATAACCTGTGCGGCTTCTTTGATATGTTCTGCGGTATTGCCGTCCATAATTGTACCGTCTTCAAATTCAAGCGACCAGCCTTCTGTGTTGAGATTCATTACAATACAGTCCATCCCAAGGTTTAAGGCGGCTTTTTGTGTACTTAATCTTGTTCTAAGGCTCGGATTGAAAAACAACAGCCCAAGCGTTTTGTTTTTACCCAAATCGGGATTTCCAAAAGGATCAGACTTGATTTTTTTGGCAGTTAAAATCAGTTCGTCCAGATCATTTATATCGTCTACAGTAGTGAACTTTTTCATTTGTTTTAATTTAAGGATTGCAATGCATTTTTTAGTCCGATAACAAATCGGTCGATTTCAGTTTCAGTGATAAGAAGCGGCGGAAGTATCCTAAGCAGGTTCTTTTGGGAAGCATTTCCCGTAAAGATAAATTGCTCATAGACCAATTTCTTGCGCAGTTCTGTCACGTCAAAATCAAACTCTAAACCTAGCATGAGGCCTTTTCCTTTTATCTTTTTTACCTGAGGAATTTTTGAAATTGTCTCGATAAAGTAATCGGATTGTTTTTTTACATTTTCTAAAACAGTTTCCTCTTCAATTATTTCTAAAACAGCTAATGCGGATGCACAAGCAAGATGATTGCCACCAAAAGTGGTTCCAAGCAAACCAAATGAGGCTGTGAACTTAGGACTGATGAGCAAACCGCCAATAGGAAATCCATTGCCCATTCCTTTTGCCATCGTAATAATATCAGGCTTGATGTTGTGATGTTGGTGCGCAAAGAATTTTCCGGAACGACCGTAGCCACTTTGGATTTCATCTACAATTAGGATAATGTCATTGGCATTGCAGATTGCTTTTAATCCCTGAAAGAACTCAGAAGTTCCTTCGTCTAATCCTCCAACACCCTGGATTCCTTCAATAATAATTGCTGAGATTTCATTTTCTGAAACTGTTTTTTTTACTGATTCAATATCATTAAGTGGTAAAAAAAGAACTTCATGATTGGCATTAATTGGCGCTATGATGGATGGATTATCGGTTACGGCAACAGCTGCAGAGGTTCGTCCATGAAAGCTTTTGTGAAAAGCAATCACTTTTGATTTTTTATTATGGAAAGAGGCCAGTTTTAAAGCATTTTCATTAGCTTCTGCACCCGAATTGCATAAAAATAGACTGTAATTTAGATAACCTGATAGTTCAACCAATTTCTTAGCGAAAGCTTCCTGTAACGGATTTTGGATGGAATTGGAATAAAACCCAATTTTTTCAATTTGTGATTGTAGGGCTTTCACATATTTTGGATGTGAATGTCCTACCGAAATTACACCATGCCCGCCGTAAAAGTCAAGATATTCCTGATTTTTGTCGTCCCATACTTTGGATCCTAAGGCTTTTGTTGGTGTAATGTTATATATTGGATATACGTTAAATAAGCTCATTTTTCTTTTACTTTTTATTACTAAAAACTGCTGGGTTTTAATTTTAATCCTGTCGTTTCTTCAAGTCCAAACATCAGGTTCATGTTCTGTACGGCCTGACCTGATGCTCCTTTTAATAGGTTGTCGATAATTGAAGTGACCAAAAGATAATCTCCTTTTTTCTCCAGACTAAGAATGCATTTGTTGGTTTGGACTGCCATTTTTAGGCTGATGTCTTCTGTTGTAACCCATACAAAAGGATGGTTTTTGTAAAAAGTCTGATACAAATCGACCAATTCCTCTTTATTCTTGTTTGTTTTGGTATACAGCGTGGCAAAAATGCCTCGCGTAAATTCGCCACGATTCGGAATGAAGAGTATTTCTTTTTCAAAGTCTTTTTGCAGGCTGTTCAGGCTTTGTTGTATTTCTGCCAAATGCTGGTGCTCAAAAGCTTTATAATGGGAAATATTTGAATTTCTCCAGCTATGGTGCGTAGTTCCCGAAAGTTGTACTCCGGCACCGGTGCTCCCGGTAACGGCATTGACATGAATATCGTTTTCTAGTAAGCTAACTGAAGCCAGAGGCAAAAGCCCAAGCTGGATAGCCGTTGCAAAACATCCCGGATTGGCAATGTATTTTGCGGCAGCTATTTTGTTTTTATTCAGCTCCGGCAGGCCGTATATAAAAGCTTCCGAATCAAAATCAGCATCATTATCAAGACGGAAATCATTACTCAAATCAATAATTCTGGTATGCGCCGCAAATTTGTTATTCTCCAAAAATGCTTTGGATTTGCCATGCCCCAAGCATAGAAATACGACATTTACATCAGAATTGATTTTGTCTGTGAATACCAAATCGGTTTCTCCAATCAAATCAGCATGTGCAGCAGTCAAGGGTTTTCCGGCCTGTGAGGTGCTGAAAACAAAATCAATTTCTACTTTGGGATGGTTTACCAGAATTCGAAGCAATTCACCCGAAGTATAACCGGCACCACCTATAATTCCTGCTTTAATCATAATCGATGGAGTTTACTTGTGAATAAATAGATTGGGCATTGCCAAGAATCTTGATAAAACCTTTGGCATCGTCAGCCGTCCAGGCATTGTTTATTTCACCATATTGGCCAAATTTGCTGTTCATCAGGTCGTGTTCAGATTCAATTCCGTCCAAAGAAAAATGATAAGGCTTTAGGGTTGCTGTCACGGTTCCCGTTACATTTTTTTGAGTATCTTCTAAAAAAGTTTCAATGTTTCTCATTATAGGATCTAAAAATTGCCCTTCATGAAAAAGCATACCATACCAATTGCCCAGCTGTTCTTTCCAATATTGCTGCCATTTTCCAAGGGTGTGTTTTTCCAACAAATGGTGTGCTTTTAGGATAATCAATGGTGCTGCTGCTTCAAAACCAACTCTTCCTTTGATGCCGATAATCGTATCGCCAACATGAATGTCTCTTCCAATAGCAAAGGCACTGGCTAATTTTTCCAATTGAGTAATAACGGCAGTTGGCTTGTCAAATTCATCATTAAGACCAATGATTTCTCCTTTTTTGAAATGAAGTATAATTTTTTCCTTTTCTGTTTTCTGAAGCTGTGACGGATAAGCGCTTTCAGGCAACGACAAGTTAGATGTCAATGTTTCTTTGCCGCCAACACTTGTTCCCCAAATGCCTTTATTGATTGAATATTGCGCTTTTTCCCAGGAATAGTCCACACCATTTTTCTGAAGATAATCCACTTCTTCCTGACGTGATAACTTCAAATCCCTGATGGGTGTAATGATTTCGAGTTCTGGTGCAATTGTTTGAAAAATCAGGTCAAAACGAATCTGGTCGTTTCCGGCACCGGTACTGCCATGGGCAATAGCCGAAGCGCCTATTTTTTTTGCATATTTTACGGTTTCTATAGCCTGAAAAACTCTTTCTGCGCTTACGGATAGGGGATAGGTATTGTTTTTTAGTACATTTCCAAAAACTAAAAACTTGATGGCTTTTTCATAGTAATGGTCAATGATATCCAGATTGATATGCTGGGCACTTCCCAATTCATAAGCTCTTTTTTCAATAGCATTTAATTCATCGCTATCAAAACCTCCTGTATTTATCAGGATGGTATGGACTTCCAGTTGCTTTTCATTTTTCAGGTATTTCAGGCAGAATGAGGTATCCAATCCACCGCTATAGGCTAAAACTACTTTTTTCATACGATTATTTTTTTAGAAATGTCTGCTTGATTTGTTTCAATCTTGTCAGCACTTTTTTATTGAATTTCACTTCTTCCGGCTTCTTGTTTTCGGGATCATAAAGCATTCCTGTGCAAAGGCACATTTTGAATTCTTTTCGTTCCAGAATGTCATAATTGGTGCAGCCTTTGCATCCTGCCCAAAAGGTAGGATCGGCAGTCAATTCAGAAAAAGGAACGGGTTTATACCCCAGGTCGGAATTGATTTTCATTACCGCCAGACCTGTAGTAATCCCGAAAATTTTTGCTCCCGGATATTTTTCCTGAGAGTATTCAAAGACTTTTGTCTTGATTTTTTTTGCAAGTCCGAGATGACGAAAATCAGGATGCACGATGAGTCCGGAATTTGCTACAAACTGGCCATGTTCCCAGCTTTCGATGTAACAGAAACCTGCGAATTTTCCATTTTCCAAAGCGATTATGGCATCGTTGTTTTGCATCTTTTTCTGGATGTACTCAGGTGATCTTTTGGCAATTCCGGTGCCTCTCAAAAGCGCCGAAGCTTCCATGGTATCGCAAATTTCTTGTGCGAACTTATAATGCTCTTTTTGAGCAATACAGATGGTTACATTCATTTTCAAATGTAAGATTGGGTTAAAAAAATAAGATGATTATAACGAATACGGAGGGAAGAAACGGGACGGACCTATTTCATAGAAATATAGCAGACCTATGGCCGGAAGTTAGCCAAAGCTGAAAAAAATAATGATGCTGTACTAAAGTCAGGATAGTAATATCCCTGTAAAATAATTGGAAATTTCAAAACTGAAAAATAAAAAATGAATAAAGGTTTGGACTCTTAAAACTTTGGCGGTACAGATTATGACCGCACAACCCGCGAAGTTTGTGCAGGAAGTGTCCGTAGGATAGAAGTTGTATGTAACTTGTAATTATTCATCGGTGCAAATGTACACAAAAAATATAATAATTTTCGGCACTAATTGTTTTTAACAAAATGTTGTATAAATGTCACAAAAAAATCTGGAGCCTTTTGGACCCCAGATTTCTATTTTAGATTAAAAAGGATTATTAGTTTTTGATAATCTTTTTAGTAAACTCTTGATTGTCTGTTGTTACGTTGATAATGTAAGTTCCGGATGGAAGTCTTGAAATATCGACAGCAGTCTCCAAACGGCCATCACTCTCCAAGCTTTTCGATTCTATTACTTTACCTGTAATATCATATATCGAATAATGAACATCGCTTGCTGAAGCTTTATCAACGGTAATTGTAAACTGTCCGTTGTTTGGATTTGGATAAATTTTCACATCCAATTCTGACTTTCCAATTGGACCTGCCGCGGCTCTGGCAGAACAGCTTATAGCAGTTCGGCTCAACGTTCCGTTAGAATTATTGATTGAACCGTTGGCATTTTTCGCCTTGATATAGTATGAATAGCTTGTTCCGGCCGTAATCAGATAGGTGTTTAGGAATGCATTTCCTGTTACGTCTGGAGCATATAGGTTTCCATTTCTGTAAATATCATAAGAAGTAGCATTGCTTGAAGTTGTCCAGGTAACATTGATGGCACTTTGAGTTCCGCTGCAAGTTGCTGTTGCTGACATCGTAAAGCTTCCCGGCGTTGCGTTACACACTAACGTTGAAGCCGAAAGTGTTCCGTTAGAGTTTGTTCTTGTTCCTGAAGCATTTTTAGCAATAACATAATAAGTGTAAGTTGTACCACCGGTTACAAGAGTATTGATGTATTGTGTTCCGGTGATATTGCTCGCATATAACGCACCGTTTCTGTAAATATCATATCCGGTTGCATTGCTTGATGCTGTCCAGTTTAAACGATTTTGGGTAGCAGTTCCGCTACATTCCGGAGTAAGAGTCAGCGAAAAAGTTCCCGGAGCGGCAACAGCAGTACAAGTAAGGTTTAGGTTGGATTTGAAAGCATTAAAATAAGCAAGAGCAAAGCTGTCTCTCCAGGTGTTGCTGTTTAATTTTGCTGCATCGGATGTGGTATCTACAAAGCCAATTTCATTCAAGCATGCCGTAGCTGAAGAATATCTTAGAACTCCCAAGTGATAAGCTAAAAAGCTGTTATCTTCAACACAACGTCTGTTAGTCCAGGAACCGTGTGTTACCATATCCGCCTGAATTTTTTGAGCAAAAGCAATATCAGGTGCCGTATTGGTATCGTCTGCTGTACAGTAGAAAGTTTCAGTTCCGGTTCCTCCGCCTGCATTACAGTGGATGCTTAAAAGACGATCTGCATTCCAGTTATTTGACATTGTAGCTCTCTGGTTGACAGAAATCCATCCGTTTACATTGGTTGTTCTCGTAAGATGTACGGTCCATGTACAGCTGTTGTCAATCAAGGCTTTTGTTTTTTGGGCAACAGCAAGGGCTGTTTCTATTTCTGTGGCCGTTCTTCCATCTGGATTGTCACTTGTGCTGGTTCCATAACCATGACCCGCATCAAGTACAACTATCTGTGCGTTTATTCCTAATGAGCATAGCAATAAACCAAATATAAAGGCTATTTTTTTCATCTTAATTCATTTTTAGAGTTGCGATAAAGAGTCTTCCGGTCTTGTCATCTGAGAAAATGACTTTGTCCTTGTGGATGGTCGGAAACATTTCAAAAATCACTTCAGTGTTCGTAATCTTTTTGGTCTTGGCATTCCTGACATCAAAAAGATATAGTTCTGAATTGCTAACGGTGTGTCCGTTTTCGCTTTCGTCTAAAAATCCGATAAGATAGGTGTCGTCCGCCGACCAGGCTGTTGCGATTCCTGTTGCGATTTTTCGGCCTTTGGTTTTTCCGTCAATATCATAAATATAGATATCGGCTCCGTTATGTACGGCTACTTTTTTGCCATCGTTGGAAAGCATTGCATTGTAGAATTGACCTTCATCGTTGGTTACGACCCATTGTCTTGAAGTAGATAAGTCTTTGGCTTCTATTTTTAAATTAGCCAGATTGGTATACACAACGATTTGTTTGTCTCCCTTTTTTGAAACGCCTCTGTAAGAAGGCAGATAATTAGGGTCAATGTTTTCTACCTTTTTGGAATAGTTGTCGCGGACATTATAGTTAATGACCTTAGAATTTGAGAAATATTCCTTATCGGTTTTTTCTTTAAAATAGAAAGAATCACCCGACTTGTCCCAAACATAAGCATAACCGCTACCCGGTTTGTCTGAAATAGGTTTTACCGTATTGGTTTTCATTTCCAGAAGATAGACACCTTTGAGATGTTCTCCGGTTAAAAGGACATATTCTCCTGTTGGAGAAAAAAGAGGATTGGTGTAAAAACCGTCTACCTCAATGCGCTCAAAATCTTCGATTTTTTGCGCATACACCGATAAGCCCATTAAGAATGTGCATAACATAGTAGTTTTATTCATAATTGATAAATTTAGGTTGTGATAAATTTAACCTATAAAATATTATAAATAAATACTAATTATGTTAATTTATTGTAATTTAATCTATTGAAAGATGTCAAGCCTTGTGTTTGTAGCTGTTTTTTAAGAATTATCTTCTGATGCTGTTTCGAGAAATAATATTTTTCAGTTTTACTTTTAAGTCTTCACCAGTGTCATAAATCATCTGCTCGTTGGATGGGAAAGGAACTGCTTTTTGGTTGAAATAAGTGTAATATGCTTCTTCTGCAGCTCTTTTGTCGCCTCGATAAGTTGAGTAGATGTTTTCAAAAATAAATTCGCTGGTCAACGGGAAAGTTTGTAATAATTGACCGGATTTGTAATCGATATAATCAACTTTGGCAGTTACTTGTGCGGCTTTGAATTGCGTAAATTCATAAATGTCAACCTTAATCGTTTTGAATTTGTCCACCTTAATCACATTGCCCAAACTGTCCTTGACCACATTACCGCGTGAATCCGTTAGGTTTTTCACACCGTCCTTTATCTGTTTTTCCTTAATAAACTGTTTTTCTTTTACCTGTTCCGGAGATATGTTGATTTGACGGAAGTTTACCACAATCTCAAAATCATAATTGACATTTTTTTGTTTGCTGCTGTGATATACTGTCCATTTGTCGTTCAATCCGTTGGTACTGAAATCCAGCAGGTCGTTTTGAAGGCGTATCGGGATGACCATATTGGTTTCATTTCTCATATAGACATTTACGAAATCTGTTCCTTTCAATTGAGCGTCATCCATAAGCTTGCGTACATCTTTAAAACCCGGATTGATTTGGTCAAGATAAAGAAGGTCGTCATAGGCACGACGAATAGTCATCTTGTCTTTCGTCATTAATAAAGCCTTAGCATTATCGTAAAGATATTTTGAAAGCGCATTTTTGCTATTCACAATTTGGTCTGTGTAATCGTCAAACGGAAAGATCGCATTTCTGTTTTCTTTCATCAGGCGTAACGGCAAAAGTGGACGTATTTTTTCCTGTCTGTTGTTTAATTGGACATAAGTGGTATAGATGCGTTCCAGGTTTCTTGGATTAGCGTCTTTTGCTAAAAACTGGATATCGCGCAAGTCGCGTTCTTTTGCTTTTGCAAAGGCTTCTTCAAGCAGGTAGATATAATCCTGTTTTCCTTTTTTGTCTTTGTTAGAACGAAGGCTGTTTACGGCATTATCAATAGCTCCGTCATAATCACCGCTGGTTAACATATTGGTAGTTTGTTTTACACCACACGATGCCAAAGCAAAAACTAGTAACAGGATAGTAATCTTCTTCATAAATGTTAAAATTTTAAGCAAATATATATCTTTTTTCAAAGTGTTTTCTGCTTTGGGTGCCAAAACAAAAAAGCCCCAGAATCCTGGAGCTTTTTGTAAATATAGAGTTCTATTATTTTCTGAAAAAAGGAGGCAGTAATTTGCTTGAAACTTCTCCAAATCCAATTCGTACGCTTTCTTTTTCGCAATAGCCTTTCATGATGACCGTATCGCCATCATTAATGAACTTACGTTCTGTACCGTCGCTCATGATTAGTGGATTTTTACCACCCCAAGTCAATTCCAACATCGATCCGAAGCTGTCAGGAGTAGGACCGGAAATGGTTCCCGAGCCCATCATATCACCTGAATTGACACGACAGCCGTTAGAAGTGTGATGTGCCAATTGCTGGCTCATGCTCCAATACATATATTTGAAGTTTGATCTTGAAATAATCGTTGCTTCTGCATTTTCAGGCTGTATGGAAACTTCCAGGTTGATATCAAAAGTTTTCTTGCCTTTTTCCTGAAGATAAGGTAAGGGCATTGGCTCTTGATTTGGACCTTTTGTTCTGAAAGGTTCCAAAGCATCCATAGTTACAATCCAAGGCGAAATAGACGAAGCAAAGTTCTTTGCTAAAAATGGCCCTAGAGGCACATATTCCCATTTCTGGATGTCTCTGGCGCTCCAGTCGTTCAAAAGGACCATACCGAAAATGTAATCTTCTGCTTCATGTACCGGAATATTTTCTCCCATAATATTGGCATCAGTTGTAATAAAAGCGGTTTCCAGCTCAAAATCAACCAATCTTGACGGTCCAAATACAGGAGTCGTTTCGCCATTAGGTAACGTCTGTCCCATTGGTCTGTGTACAGGAAAAAGGCAAGAAAACTTTTGATATCAACCTGGAAGTTTCCATACAGCCTGAAAATGCAGAAGCAACGCATTTTCAGGATCGCGGAACATTTTTCCAACGTTGGTTGCGTGCTCTTTGCTTGAATAGAAATCAGTATAATCACCAATTAATACAGGCAGTTGCATTTCAACATCTTCAATCTTAAAAATGACAGTTTCCCTGTGTTTTTCGTTATCTCTGAGCTCAGAATTAGTAGCGTCAAAAATATCAGCGATTCTGTTTCGGACCAATCTCCATGTTTTTTTGCCATCTGAGATAAAGTCGTTTAGAGTGTCTTGCATGAACATATCATCTGTCAGTTCTATTCCTTCAAAATAGTTCAGTTGTTGCAAGGCACCAAGGTCAATGGCATAGTCTCCAATCCTTGTTCCGATTGTAACTACATCATCTTTGGTAAGGAAAACTCCAAAAGGTATATTCTGTATAGGAAAATCGCTGTCGTGTGGCACATCCAGCCATGATTTCCTATTAGGGTCGTTTGCTGTTATAGGCATTATTATTGTTAGTTTATTTGTTTATAAATCAATTATCAAATATATTGTTATATGGCATTTTAACAAACGCTTTTTGTATTTTTGTCCTCAAATTAACAAAAAATTATCAAATGCTACGCGACGAACAAATTTTTGACTTAATATTAGAAGAACAAGACAGACAAATACACGGATTGGAACTGATTGCTTCAGAGAACTTTGTGAGTGACCAAGTGCTTGAAGCGGCAGGTTCAATACTGACTAATAAATATGCTGAAGGCTATCCTGGTAAAAGATACTATGGTGGCTGTGAAGTAGTAGATGTAATCGAACAGATTGCTATTGACAGGGCAAAAGCTTTGTTTGGTGCAGAATATGCTAACGTACAGCCACATTCAGGCTCACAGGCAAACGCATCGGTTTATCATGCCTGTTTAAAACCTGGAGACAAGATTCTCGGTTTTGACCTTTCTCATGGTGGACACTTAACACATGGTTCTCCGGTAAACTTTTCAGGAAGATTATACCACCCTGTGTTTTACGGAGTAGACCAGGAGACAGGATTGCTGAACTATGATAAAATCCAGGAAGCTGCTACCAAAGAACAACCAAAATTGATTATTGCAGGTGCTTCGGCTTATTCTCGTGATATGGATTTTGCTCGTTTTAGAGAAATTGCAGACAGCGTTGGTGCTATATTGTTGGCTGATATTTCGCATCCTGCCGGTTTGATTGCCAAAGGATTGATGAACGACCCAATCCCACATTGCCATATTGTAACAACAACTACGCACAAAACATTAAGAGGACCGCGTGGTGGTATGATCATGATGGGCAAAGATTTTGAAAACCCATTTGGTATCAAAACACCAAAAGGTGAAATCAGAATGATGTCTTCATTATTAGATGCTGCTGTTTTCCCTGGAAACCAAGGTGGTCCGTTAGAGCATATCATTGCAGCTAAAGCTGTGGCTTTTGGAGAAGCTTTATCTGACGAGTTTTTTGCTTATGCAAGACAACTGCAGAAAAATGCCAAAGCAATGGCAGCAGCTTTTGTAAAAAGAGGTTATAATATTATTTCAGGAGGTACAGACAACCATATGATGCTAATTGACCTTAGAAATAAGAATATTTCAGGTAAGGAAGCAGAAAACGCATTGGTAAAAGCTGAAATCACTGTAAACAAAAATATGGTTCCGTTTGATGATAAATCTCCGTTTGTAACTTCAGGTATTCGTGTTGGAACCGCTGCAATCACAACCAGAGGTCTGGTAGAGGCAGATATGGAAACTATTGTTGATTTGATGGACAGAGTTATTCAAGATCATACTAACGAAGAACTTTTGGAGCAAATTGCTGATGAAGTAAACGAAATGATGAGCGAAAGACCAATTTTTGTCTACTAATCATACATAAAAAAATAGAGTTAAGCCCATACAAAATGTATGGGCTTTTTTATTGCATAAAATTTTTTTTGAAAAAAAAACAGGCTAATAATATTTTCGTACGAAAAATTTCCTACCTTTGGTTTAATCAAAATAAATAATTGTTTATTTAATAACTATCATCATCAATCAAATGGTAAAACTAATCACAATTTCAGCTATCTTTTTTCTACAAGCTGCTTTGGCGCAAACCAGAACCGAAAAATTGGATAGCCTGTTTCTGTCTGCAGCAAATGATGGCTCGTTCAATGGCAATGTCCTTATTGCAGAGAAAGGCAAAGTCATTTATCAAAAATCATTCGGTTATGCCAATATAAAGGCAAAGGAGAAACTAACCAGCAAGTCGGTTTTTGAACTGGCTTCTGTTTCCAAGCAATTTACCGCAATGGGAATTGTTCTGTTACAAAAGCAAGGAAAGCTTTCGTATGACGACCCAATCAGCAAATTTTTACCGGAATTGTCGATGTATAATGATATCACGATTAAAAATCTCTTGGTACACACCGGAGGACTTCCGGATTATATGGAGCTAATGGGACAGGAAGAAAATCATGATGGTTTTGCAACAAACCGGACCATTATTGACCTGTTTATAAAAAAGAAACCGGCAGTTTTATTTAGGCCGGGCGAAAAGCACGAATATAGCAATACAGGTTATGCCTTATTGGCCAGTATCATAGAAAAGGCATCCGGGAAAAGCTTTGGGGATTATTTGCATGAAAACATTTTCAAACCATTAAAAATGAACGATACAAGAGTTTACAGAAGATGGTTTAAGCCTGAAAAAGTCAAAGATGTCACCAAAGGATATATTTATTCGGATAGTCTTAAAAGACTAGTCACACCAGATGAAATCAGCAAGGATTATTTTACGATTTATCTTGACGGAATCGTTGGCGATGGTATGGTTAATTCGACTACAACCGACCTGCTGTTATGGGACCAGGCATTATATACAGATAAGTTGGTCAATAAGCAGGACAAAGAATTGATTTTTAGTTCGTATCCTACCCAAAGCGGCAAAGCAACCAATTATGGTTTTGGATGGAAAGTTTCGACAAGCAGCCTGTATGGAAAAATAGCATCCCATAGTGGCGGTTGGTCAGGCTATGTAACTTATATTGCCCGCTATCTCGACCGCAATTGCACTATAATTATACTTCAAAATGCAATGAACCAAAACACGAAAATTCCTCAAGCCGAAATCAGGAACATCCTCTTTGAGCCAATTTATAAGGCAGATAAGAAAAAAATGGAAGAAATAGTAGGAATTTATAAAACGGAGAAAGGAAATGAAAGGGAATTGTTTTTTGAAAAAGGAAAGCTTTACACAAAGCTCAATGCAGAACAAAAGCTGGAACTGATTCCAATTTCAGAAAATAAATTTTTGGCTGATGGTTACCAACCCGAAGTTTTCTATGAATTTGTAGCAGAGAATAATAAAATTTCGAAATATATTGTTACACAACCAGAGCTCTCAGTCCGTTCTGAGGCCGTAAAAATTAAATAGACAGGATATGCAGGCAGAACCCACAAAATCAGAATTAGAAATTTTACAAGTCTTATGGCAGTTTGGTCCTTCGACTGTACGATTTGTAAACGACCAGCTTAACGAGCAAAAAAGAGCCGTTCAGTATACATCAACCTTAAAATTGATGCAGATCATGACCGAGAAAGGAATGCTTGTTAGCGATAAGACTCAAATGAAGCACGTCTACAGTCCGGCAATAGAAGAAAAGAAAACAAAAGGATTTCTTTTGGAAAAATTTGTTGATGCGCTTTATAATGGTTCCAGCAGCAGTCTGGTAATGCAACTGTTAGGAAATAAAAAAACAACCCAGGAAGAAATCGAAGAAATTCGAAATCTTTTGGATCAGTTAGACAACAAAAAGTAACAACTTAAAAAATTAGACTATGATTATGCCCAATGAAAACATATTGAAGGCAATCTCCTGGACACTGATACATTCAGTGTGGCAAGGATTGATTCTGGCAATTTTTGCCGGATTGGTTATAGTGTTTACAAGAAAATCCAAAGCGATAGTTCGTTATAATATCCTTTCCGGATTGTTCTTGATGTTTATGATAGCAGTCGGTTTTACATTTAATTACGAATACCAGCAAGAAACGGTACTGGTTTCAGAAGGAGTAATAACAGGCGCAACGATTTTAGAATTAAAAGGTGTCACCGCAACTCCGGCAGAAATCACCCCCGATTATTTGCGAGAAACCAGGATTTATCTTAATGAGCACGCAACGACAATTGCAACAATTTGGTTCCTGATTTTTGCTATAAAATGTTTTGGAGTGTTTAGAAATCTGACAAATGTTTACAGAATCCGAAACTATAAAGTTCACAATCCTTCTGAATACTGGAACAATAGAGTATCAGATCTCAGCAAAAAACTGAACATTAAAAAACAGATTGAACTATTGGAATCTCAATTGGTTAAAGTTCCTTCCGTTACCGGTTTTTTCAAACCAATTATACTGATTCCGGTTGGATTGCTTTCTAATCTTCCGCAAGACCAGATCGAAGCAATATTGCTGCATGAGCTTGCACATATCAAACGCAGGGATTATTTCATCAATTTATTGCAAAGTTTTGCTGAAATCCTGTTCTTTTTTAATCCGGGTTTCCTTTGGATATCTTCATTAATCAAAGATGAGAGAGAAAACTGCTGTGATGACATTGCTGTTACTATTACGCAGAGCAAATCCAAATTTGTCCATGCTTTGGTTTCTTTTCAGGAGTACAATATGAAACAGAACGAATTGGCACTTGGTTTTGGGAAAAATAAAAACCAACTTTTAGCAAGAGCAAAGCGTATCATACAAGACAATAATAAGCCACTCAATACTATCGAAAAGACTTTTTTATCACTTTGTATCATTGTCATGCTAACCTTTTCTTTGGCTTGTTCCAATACGAAGGCAACGACAGCTAAAACAGCCGAAAAGGAAAATAAGGTTAAAATTGCATATCTGAAAGGCCTTACAAGAGCTAAGCTGTCTGAAGGAGAGGAAATCCGACAGGCAGAAATTGCAGCACAAGAGGCACATAAAGCAGCCGAAATAGCAAAAGTTGAGGCGGAAGCGGCAAAGGTAAAGGCTGAAACAGCAAAAGCTGAAGCCCAAAAAGCCCAACAACAAGGTACAATGTCTGATGATGAAGCCAAACAATATGAGGCTGAAACTTCACAGGCACAAGTTGAATTTGAAAAGGCTAAAAAGGAACATGAAATTGCAATGAAAGAACATGGAATTGCCATGGAGGAGCATGATAAGGCAATGAAGAAGCATGGAATAGCTATGAAAGAGCATGAAAAAGTCCGAAAAGAAGATAAAAAAGTCTGGAAGGAACACGAAAAAGCTATGAAAAAGCACAAAAAGGCTATGGAAGAGCATGAAAAAGCAATGATTCAGGCAGAAAAAGACAGAAAATCTGTTGGTACTACCTATCAGATTGTTAGGCCAATGACATTTGAAGAAGCACAAAAATCAGGAATTTGTGTTATTACCGATAAGATAAAAGCCGATAATGCTCTTGTTAAAAAATTAAAAGAGAATGACGAGCTTCTTGTAATTAAAATGAAAGAAAAAGATAAGCTTCTGGTTGAAAAAATGGTACAGGCTGATGCACTGAAAGAAAAAAGAGATTTGTGGCTTGCTGACCAGAAAGCTAAGTTTGTTTTGAAAAAAGCAGAAATGTTTGAAATCAAGAAAATAAAGCAGGAAGAACTACAGAAAATGAAGTTTAATAAAGATAGCCTCTATAAGATTTATAAAATAAAGGGTGACAAAAAAACAGGTAGTATTGATATTCCAGTCGACATAAACAATCAGATTATACAGGTTTTGACAAACGAAAAAATCATTGGCAGTTCAGACAATCTATCCTACAAGCTTTCCTATGACAACATGGTCATTAATGGAAAAGAAATGACTGGAGTCGTACATCATAAACTGACAAAATACCTGAATCCAAATATCAGCGCCATTTATTATAATTATGACATAACAAATCAAGACCTTAAGAATGGCATTAAGTCTAGAAAATCTTAAGGCTGCCTAATCAGCAGAGTTTCAATCATCATCAAATCAATCAAAAGCTTCAGAAAAAAGACCTGACCGGAAAACAAACCGGGCAATGTCAAAATTAAATTTGTTATTGAGCTTAGTAACCAGAAGGAACCGCTATACCGAGGTTCCTTTTGGTGTTTTTTTAAGCTACTGAGCTACTGAGCCTCTAAGCTGCTTAGTAACTTAGCAGCTTAGCAACTTATTTCAAAAACAAATCCCTAAATTTGCAACTTAAATTATTTGCTATGTCAATGCTGCGCCTAAAATTGCCAACCGACCCGAGATGGGTAAACATTGTAGAAACCAATATTGAAGAAATACTTACAGACCATGCCTGGTGTGAACAAAAGGCTGCGTCGAATGCTATTACTATCATCACAATCAATTCGGAATATCCGGATTTGGTAACGGATATGCTTTCTTTGGCAAAAGAAGAAATCGAACATTTTGAAATGGTACACGAAATTATCAAGAAGCGTGGATTAAAGTTAGGACGTGAGCGCAAGGATGAATATGTTGGAGAGCTGGCACAATATATGAAACGCAGCAATACAGGAAGCCGGGTATCCGGATTTGTAGAAAGAATGCTTTTTTCAGCCATGATTGAGGCTCGAAGCTGTGAGCGTTTTAAAGTGCTGTCAGAAAATATAAAAGACGAGGAACTTTCAAAATTTTACCGCGACCTGATGGAAAGCGAAGCCGGACATTATACTACATTTATTTCCTATGCCCGAAAATATGGTCAGGGAATTGATGTGGAAAAGCGTTGGAAAGAATGGCTTGAATTTGAAGCTACAGTTATCGCTAAATATGGTAAAAAAGAAACCATACACGGCTAATCACTCTTTGATTATCAACTCGTGTTTTTGCAATAAACCTTTAAGGCCGGCTAATGAAAAGCTGGCTTTTTTGATTTTGTTCCTCTCCGGATCGATGGAGAAATTATAGCTGGTCGTAAAATCGGCTTTGATAGCCGTTGTATTTGAAAAAACAGTCTTGTGCAGGTTGCAATGGTCAAACAATACATTTGTCAGGTCTGTGTTCATGAAATCGAGCGCAATCATGCTGCAATTACTAAACGTAGTGCCTTTCATTATCAGATCGTAGAATTTGCAAAAATCCAGAATACAATCTTTGAAATGGATTTCAAAAATAAGCCTGTCACACATCGAAAAATTAACGTCCAGTACCTGACAATCGATAAAATTCACTCCTCTGAAAGCAACATGATTGATTCGGACGCCACTGAAATCACAGTTGGTAAAAGTACAATCCGTAAAAGTAACCCCGATAAAATTACAACGGGTGAAATCGCAGCCTGAAAAATGGCATACCTCAAATTCTTTCAGATTGAAAGCATCTTCCGTGTAAACTTGATTGGAGTAATTCTGGTCGTGAATATAATCGGTCATAAATTTTTAGATGAATTGCAAAGCTATTTCAATTTCAAATGCCACAAAAAATTATAATTAATACTTGTCAACAATTCGATAGTGGTGTGCTTTCATTTTAACTAAAAATTAATACCCAACCCAAACCAACACATCTGATTAAACAGTAATTTTATCATCTATGGAAACTAATAAAAGAAAAGGCTTCTTATTTAAAAAATACGAAGCTCCTAATTTGTCTCCTTTTGATAAACTCTTCGAAATTTTCAAAGAACTAATAACGCACACTTCAGGCGATTTTGACGAAGCTATTGACTGGCTTCGGGAATTGGATAAGGAATATAAACTGACAGATTCAAGCTATACTATTGATGATTTTATCGAAGATCTTAAGAAAAAAGGATACATACGGGACGAAATAAAAGATGATGGTTCTGGCGGACTGGCCATTACCTCAAAAACAGAAAGAGCCATACGCCAGCAGGCACTCGATCAGATTTTTGGAGATCTGAAACGCAGCGGCTCAGGAAACCACAAAACAAAGCATTCAGGGAGCGGAGACGAACATACGGGAGAATTCAGGGAGTTCCATTTTGGCGATAGTTTGGAACGGATTTCTTTAACGGAAAGCTTGAAAAATGCCCAGATCAATAATGGTATCGACAGTTTTAAACTGACCGAAGACGACCTTGTGGTAGAAGATGCCCAATTCAAGGCGCAAATGAGTACTGTTTTGATGATTGATATCAGCCACAGTATGATTTTGTATGGAGAAGACCGTATTACGCCGGCAAAAAAAGTAGCCATGGCTTTGGCCGAACTAATTACCACCAGATATCCAAAAGACACGCTCGATATATTGGTTTTTGGAAATGATGCCTGGCCAATTGCCATAAAGGATTTGCCTTATCTCAAAGTTGGCCCTTACCATACCAACACGGTGGCAGGATTAGAATTGGCAATGGATTTGTTGCGCAGGAAAAGGAACACCAACAAGCAGATTTTTATGATAACAGACGGTAAGCCAAGCTGTATACGCGAACGTGACGGTTCATATTATATGAACAGCTACGGTCTGGATGATTATATCGTTGATAAATGTTATGCAATGGCGCAACAAGCCAGAAAACTGCATATTCCAATCACAACTTTTATGATCGCCAATGACCCGTATTTACAGCAATTTGTCAATTATTTTACAGAAGCCAATCAAGGAAAAGCGTTCTATACCGGACTGAAAGGCTTGGGTGAAATGATTTTTGAAGATTATGAAACCAACAGGAAAAAAAGAATAAAATAACAGACAAAGTAAAAGAATCCCTAATAAAAGAGCAAGAATAAAAATGAAAGCAGAAACTATAAAAACCCTGGGAGAATTAAAAAAATCAGGATACCAATCCAAAAGCATAAAAGACGAATTACGTAACAACCTTCGGGAGAAAATTAGCAAAGGAGAAACCGTTTTTCAAGGCGTACATGGTTATGAAGACTCTGTTATTCCGGAATTGGAAAGAGCCATACTTTCACGCCATAATATTAATTTGCTAGGACTTCGAGGTCAGGCCAAAACCCGACTGGCGAGATTGATGATCAACTTACTGGATGAATGGATGCCGATTGTGGCAGGCTCCGAAATCAATGACGATCCATTACAGCCTATTTCAAGATATGCCAAAAATCGTATTGAAGAACAAGGTGACAATACTCCTATAGAATGGATTCATAGGAACGAACGCTTTTTTGAAAAGCTGGCTACACCAGATGTTACGGTAGCTGACCTGATAGGAGATGTAGACCCGATTAAAGCTGCCAACCTGAAACTGTCTTATGCAGACGACAGGGTTATCCATTTTGGGATGATACCAAGAGCCAACCGTTGTATTTTTGTCATCAACGAATTGCCGGATCTTCAGGCAAGAATCCAGGTAGCACTTTTCAATATATTGCAGGAAGGTGACATACAGATACGTGGATTTAAAGTGCGTCTGGCTTTGGATATGCAATTTATATTTACGGCCAATCCTGAAGATTATACGAACAGAGGTAGTATTGTTACACCGTTAAAAGACAGGATAGGTTCTCAGATACTTACGCATTATCCGGAAAGTATCGAAATTGCAAGAGCGATTACAGAACAGGAATCCAATCTTGACAGCCGCCAAAGCAATTTGGTACATGTGCCTTCACTGGCAAAAGATTTGCTGGAGCAGATTAGTTTTGAAGCCCGTGAAAGTGAATATGTCGATGCCAAGAGTGGCGTAAGTGCCCGATTGAGCATTACGGCTTTTGAAAACCTGTTGAGTACGGCAGAACGCAGAGCTTTAAAAAGCGGAGCTGAAAAAACGGTCTTAAGACTTTCTGATTTTATGGGAATTATTCCTGCCATTACCGGAAAAGTAGAATTGGTTTATGAAGGCGAGCAGGAAGGAGCAGGAGTCGTAGCCCAACATCTGATTGGCGATGCTATCAAGACTTTCTTTTCGTTATATTTTCCAAAAATAGAAAAGCTCGAAAAACAAGAAGAAAAAAGCCCTTATAAAGACACTATAGATTGGTTTTTCAACGAAAGCGGCTTTGAACTTTTAGATGATGCAACAGATGCCGAATACAAGCAGCAGCTTGATTCAATTATTCCGCTAAGGGCATTGATAGCCAAATACCAGCCTGATGTAGCACCCGAAGATATGTACTTCATGAAAGAATTTGTGCTTTGGGGACTGGTTGAGTATAATAAGCTCAGCAAAGACAGGATTGTCAAAGGTTATCAGTTTAATGATCTTTACGGAAGTTACATCCGAAAATTATAAAAAAATGCCTCTCATTTGAGAGGCATTTTTATTTGAAGGTTAGGGGAAAAAAGAGCTACCGCTGTTAATCTTGCAAACCAGGAACCAGGAAAGTCTTGTGCTTATTTTTATTAAACAACCTGAGATAAAAATAACCCGTTCCGGCAATTCCCATCATCAGTCCGGGCGTATACTGTCCGGTGTTTATGCCAGTAGGCCATGAAACTCGGTTCTCTTGGTATTTTTGTATGCCGGCAGTTCCTACAGCTTCTGCTAATTGATGGTATTCAATTCCGCCGCAATCCAGCAATATTTCTGCATTGCCTGCGATACCATGACATAAGGAATAATTTGTTGTATTTAGGTTGTCTGTAAGAGCATGATAAATACTTGAAGTTGTAGTTTTTAAAGCAACATTCATTTCCTGTACAAAAACAGCATCAGCCTTTGTCTGATTCGCTTTTAGACGTGATAAGGCAATACCGGGAGCTCCGTGACACCATGCCAGTCCACACACTTTTGCGGTAGTAGTAGAAACCCCGTCCCTGAAATCAGGCCAGTTTTGCTGTGAAATATCAAAAGATTGTCTTTCGTAATTAAAACCACCTTCGGCACCTTTTAGAAAAATTTCTTCCCCGGTAATTTCATGCAATTGCAGTAAGGCCAGGGCAACACCGGATGATCCATGCGAAAATCCGGTTAAGTTTTTAGAAGAGGGAACCGTTGCCCAAGACCATACAGTTTCATTTTTTACCGCCATATCACATAGCAGATGCCCTAGTGTAATGGCTTTATCCAGAAGATCTTGTTTTTGGAAAGCTTTATATGCGTCAATTAGAACCGGAATTGTTCCTGCAGCGCCACTTATCACATCAACTTCATGAGATTGCAATGATGAAGGAACAATGCTGTCGAGCAAGCTAATTCCATATTCAACCCAATCCTCCCGATCCAGTTCTTTTCCAATATGAATTAGGGCAGTGGCTATGCCAGGTTTTCCTGCATAAAAGCCAAGATCAGGTATAGTGTCAATAGTGTTTTGTATTTGTGCTATGCTTCCTTCTATGGTTTTGAGTAGAACCGGGTCTTTTCTCTCAGCATATAATGCCGTCAAAAAAAGTGCAATTCCTGAAGTTCCGGAATACAAATCGGCTCCAAAAGTTCTCATAATAGGTTGGTAGGCGCCATCGACGAATTCAACAGAATAACCCTGCCAATTGCAGGAATTGCCATGCCAGATGCTGTTTTTTATCAATTGGCAGCCAATGTCCCATGCTGTTTCCAAGAAGGTGTTTTTAGATATAGCTTCCATGATTGTTCTTTTTATTGAATGCTTTTTTTGTTCCTTTATTTAAAAAAGTAGTTTCGGGATGGATC
This sequence comes from uncultured Flavobacterium sp., assembly GCA_964518395.1. Lineage (GTDB taxonomy): Bacteria > Bacteroidota > Bacteroidia > Flavobacteriales > Flavobacteriaceae > Flavobacterium. Next base: position 91,912 of record CAZFGA010000004.1, on the reverse strand, counting down.
CCTTTTTGCTGAAAAGCCGTTGCTATTTCCTGAAGTAACAGGTCGGTATTTGAATTTTTAGATGCTGAGTTCGCAAGTACGGCGGCAACGGTAGCCATTCTGTTCATTCCAAAACTTTCCTGAGAAGATGGGTTTTCTGCCATACCCATTCCTTTTTGATAACGATAGCTAAAAAGAGGTACATCATCTTCCACATATTCTTTTATATCCTCATACAGTTCCGGAAGTAATTGGTCGAGTATATGTTGCAGCGTATCTTCAATATACAAGACAGCAGCATCACGCCTGAAATAGAGCTGTGGATGGTTAAGACATTTGAAAAGGAATGGAATGTTATAGCGATTGAGTTTTTTAGTAATACTGTCAATCAGTACCGGAGCACCTTCGCTTGTAATGTTCCAATACACCCGAAGCAGGTTTTTAGAAGTATTGAGATTCTGGTTTCCAAAAACATAATAAAATGTAGGTTGACGATGTTGGTCTTCTTTCGGAAAAAACACGGCTACATTTTGACCATTACTTTCTTTTACTGCACTTAACGGAACAATATGGCTTTCTGTCTGTCTGACGACTTCAACATAACCGCCAGGATAATTGGTTTTAATTTGCCAGCCTTGCTCAATCCTGTCTTTGCTATGATTATTTTGAGAAAGTAATCTCATAAAATTAGTGTCATTCTCTATTGAATAATCTGGTTTATGCTGCAATGCAGATTGATAGGACTCTTTGAGGGCATAACATTCTGAATACAGAACTCGGGTAAGCGATTCCTGTAAACTATCTGGTGTAACAGCATATTGTTTGCCTCTGAACACAATATGCGATGAGGTAATTTGTAATTGACTGATGAGCCGGGTAAGCTCTTTTATAATGACGGAATCTTTAAACATACTGATAAAGTTTGATATCGAACAATTCCTCTAAAGCAGCAAGAGGATTTTTCATGATGTTGAAGGCTAGTTGGATGCAACGCATATTGTTGGCTTCTATTTTAGTATTGAAAGTAATGCCTTCCACACTGGTCTGTATGATTCTGGCTGCAGTAAATTGCATCAACCGTATAAAAAAGGCTTGGTGGTCAGACTCCCGAATTGCTTTTTCTTCTAAATATTGATAGATAAAGGCTTGTGCAGAAGGCTGCATATTTTTAAGATCGTAAAATCTCATATGTTCCGGCAGTGTGTTGCTGAAAGGATTATTGTTATCAAATCCCAATAGCCATGTTGCTACATATGATTGCAGGAGTCCGGCTACATCCCACATAGGGTCACCGATATCGGCCAGTTCCCAATCGATAAGCCTTTGACTGATTCCGTTTTCATCTTCAATAGCCAAAAAATTAATCCATTTAATATCGCCATGAATAAGATGGGTATACTGCCATGAAGCGCCCAATTGGGACAAAGCATTTAGTAAAAGCGGATTATCTTTAATTAGTTGGATGGCTGAGGCACTGGCTTCGTTATTCGCAAAAAAGGCATCGGCATTATGGCGGTCCAGTTGCAACACCCATGGTAATAATTTGGGAAACATAGATGTATTAGTTTCAGCATCAGGTCGGATATGGCTTAAGGCCAATATAGAGGCTTGCTCTCGGGCAAGATGTAAGTCAAAATTTTTAGTGAGCATATAATACTCAGTCAGATTTTTTGCATTGTGCAACAATTCAAAAACCATCACGTTGTTTTCATCATCATGGTCTAATAGGCGTGAAGTAATAGGAGCAACAGCAGAAAATGTAGGGCTATTGTTGAATAAATTATAAGTGTTTATTTCACGTAAAAAAAGACTTTTAGACACCGTGTCGCTCGCTGTTTGTTTTACGAAAAGGGAATTATGCGGCTCCATGACTATTTTTAGTATCGTATTTCGGGTTTTTACAGGATGTACCATAAAATGTCCCTTGACAACGCTTTCTTCATCAATAAGCTGCCTTTTGTACAGGTAGTGGTATACGTTTTCAGGAATTAGCTGCATAGGAGTTTTTTTAAGAAATTTAGTAGAATAAGCCGCAAGATTTATTCTTGCGGCTTATGAAGAAATGCAATATTCTTAACAGATAAATGGTATTCCGGTACAAGAAATTGTAGGGATACAAGATATTGTTGGAATACAACCAACGCTAGGTACACATTGGTCTACCGGCAATGTAGGAACTGCTGCTGCATTTAATCCGTCATTACCACCTTGGTTGGTAAAATGACATATCACAGGACTTGTGTTACAAGCGCCTAATCGTGTCGGAGGACAGATGATAGGCATTGTAGGGTAAGGGAAACATCCATTTGGATTTGTCGGAAAACAAGATTGTGGCAATGTAGGCAAACACTGTGAAGTAACAACAGTCGGAACAACTCCGGCATTCGTTGCACCAAGAAGTCCTTCCTGAGCTCTACAGATAGGAGATATTCCTGTAACACATGAGGTTACAGTAGGAATACATTTTACTGTTGGGATTGGAAGACACTGTGTTACCGGAATCGTCGGGAATCCAGCTCCTTGGTTTGCTTCCTGAGCAGCACAAATTGGAGATACTCCGGTGATGCATGAGGTTACAGTAGGAATACATTTTACTGTTGGGATTGGAAGACACTGTGTTACCGGAATCGTCGGGAATCCAG